>NZ_JBWKCY010000002.1:0-539005 GCF_056436245.1 Streptomyces sp. NPDC043812 | reverse complement strand
TCCCTTCGGTCTTGCGTTTCCGACTCTATCAGACTCTTTCGTGTCCGATTCCCGGCCGGCGGGCTGCTTTCCAGGTATTCGCTTTCGCGCTTTCCTTTTCAGCGACTCCGACTTTATCAGAAGCATTTCGGCCGACCTAATCGGCTTCGTGATCCGGATGAAGACTCGAAAGAACTCCGCGGAAATCGAATTCCCAGCAGGAGCGAGACAGACTCTAAATGTTCCCGCCCGGACTGTCCAGTCCGAGGCAACCGTTAAAATCTACCTCCCCACGCGCCCCGTGTCAACGGGTTTCGTGGGCGAAGAGGAGACTAGCAGCTCACAGGGGCCCCACGCACATCCGCCCTCACGCCGCGGTGGGGAGCTCCGCGCTGCGGTCGGCCTCCTCCACGTCGCCGGCGTCGCCGGTCCGTGCCGCCCTGCCGCCGAGCACGTAGACGTAAGCGAGAAAAGCCAGCTCAGCGACGACACCAATCGCGATGCGAGCCCAGGTCGGGAGCCCCGACGGGGTCACGAAGCCCTCGATCACGCCGGAGACGAAGAGGACGACCGCGAGGCCGATCGCCATCCCGATGGCGGCTCGTCCCTGTTGGGCCAGAGCTGTGCGACGGCTCTGCGGACCTGGGTCGATGACTGTCCAGCCGAGTCGCAGCCCGGTCCCGGCAGCGACGAACACCGCCGTCAGTTCCAGCAGGCCGTGCGGGAGGATCAGCCCGAGGAACGTGTCCAGGCGGCCGGCCGAGGACATCAGGCCGATACCGACGCCGAGGTTGAGGACGTTGATGAACAGGATCCAGATGACCGGGACGCAGAGGAATGCGCCGAGCGTGAGGCACATGGCCGCTGCCTGTGCGTTGTTCGTCCAGACCTGGGCAGCGAACGAGGCCGCGGGGTGGCTCGAGTAGTACGTCTCGTACTCGCCGCCGGGCTCCGTCAGCCGGCGCAGTTCCTCCGGGGCCGCAATGGCCGACTGGACCTCGGGGTGGGCTCCGATCCACCAGCCGATGACGGCCGCGAGCAGTGTGGACAGTACGGCGGTCGGTATCCACCAGTGCCGGGACCGATACACGGCGGCGGGGAATCCCGCGGTGAGGAAGACGACGGCGTCCCGCCACCCTGCCCGCCGCGTACCGGTGACCGTGGCCCGCGCGCGGGCGACAAGCTGGGTGAGCCTGCCCGTGAGGATCGGGTCGGGTGCGCTGGACTGGATCAGGGACAGGTGTGTGGCAGTGCACTGGTAGAGCGCGACGAGTTCGTCCGCCTCGGATCCGGTGAGACGCCGTCCTCGGTGCAGAAGATGATCGAGGCGGTCCCACTCGGCACGGTGGGCGGTGACGAAGACGTCGAGGTCCATGGTCGGCTGCTGCTCCAGGCACTGGGTGCGTACGGTCCGTACTACTGCGGCGCGCTGCGGGTCAGCTTGGCAGACTGTTGATTCAAGGGGCAGGGAAGGCCGAAAACGCGAGGGGTGGCTGCCGGTGAGCGGGCTTGTGACGGGTGATGCGGTCGTACTGGGGCTGCAGCCGGCGAAACTGCCGAGCCGGGCTCTCGCGATCGCCATCGATCTCGTGGTGGTGTGGTCGGCCTATCTGCTCGTTTCCATCGGGCTGGCGATGGCGACTGCGTCGCTGGACGAGGCCGCGGTCATGGCGGTGTCGATCGCGACGTTCCTGCTGGTGCTCGTGGGTGCGCCGATAGCTGCGGAGACGCTCAGCCGTGGGCGTTCGCTGGGGAAGATGGCGTGCGGTCTGCGTGTGGTCCGGGACGACGGTGGGCCCATACGGTTCCGGCATGCGCTCGTGCGCGGGGCGATGGGTGTGGTGGAGATCCTGATGTCGTTCGGCGTCATCGCGTGTATCGCGTCGCTGGTCTCGGCGCGGGGTCGGCGGATCGGTGATGTGTTCGCGGGCACGCTGGTGGTGCGGGAGCGGGTGCCCGCCGCGCGTGGGGCCGTGGTCGTTCCGCCTCCGCCACCGTGGCTGGTCGGTCGGTTCGCCGCGCTCGACCTTTCGGCGGTCCCGGATGATCTGTGGCTCGCGATACGTCAGTACCTGACCCGGATGCGGCAGCTGGACGCAGCGGTGAGCTGGTCCATGGCGCAGCGGCTGGCCGGAGACCTGGCGGCTCGCACCGGGACGCCTGCGCCGGAGGGTGTGCCGCCTGCCGCTTATCTCGCGGCTGTGGTGAACGAGCGGCAGGCCCGCGATACGCGGCGGGCGTTCGCCGCGGCGGCGAAGGCGGGGGCGGTCGGGGCCGTCGACGGCGCCGGGTACGCCGGTACGGGTGCTCGGTCCGTGTCTGTTCCGTCGGCGGTCGAGTCGGCGGTCGAGCAGACAGGTGAGGCCGATCTTGCGGCCGCCGGATCCCCTGCGCGGGGGCCGCGGGCCGCCGTGCAGGCCGAACCCGGGACCGAGACCGGGAGTAAGGATCGGGTCGGGACCCAGGTCGCCGGGTCGGGTGGCCCCTCGGTGGGGACGGGCCAGGCGGATCCCACCGTTGTGACACCGCCGCCGGCCAGTGGCTTCGCGCCTCCTGCCTAGGGCTGCGCAACAAGCCTGCTGTCCCGCTGAGTTACAGATCTCAGCCGCCGGATGCCTCGTGCGCGATGCCCGCGCCACGAGTGGGGCCGGATGAGTCCTGATGGGTCGCGAAGAGTCCTGATGGGTCGCCGGCGCGGGTCGCGTGAGCCTCGCCCTTCGGACCGTCGGCGGCGTCCTGGCCCCGGCACGTGGTCGGTTCGGCGAAGTTGTCCGTCCGCGGCGCGGCACGCCCTGCCACAGCGGCCGCCCGTGGGGCACCGCTGGGTCCTCCCTGGGTCATGGGAAGAACGACGGCGGCGTTTCCAGGTCTTCGAGTTCGATGCCGGGCGCGGCAAGGACCACGTCGCCGGCGATGTGAACGACATGCTGTTCGCCCGTGTCCAGGGCGCTGACCTGGTATTCGTCCACGGTCAGGGGGCCGTTGTCAGTGGCGTGCGCTTCACTCTTCATCAGGGCCCAGGACTGGTCGACGGTGCGGGGGGCCAGGACGGGGTCAGTGAAGGCGACCAGGCGTACGCGGGTCGCGGAGGTGCCGGGGGTGAGGCGCAGCAGACGGGCAGTGGCGACGAGGAAGGCGGGGGAAGTGCCGGTGAAGGTGTGCGCGCGCACATTGCCTTCGGTGGCATGAGTGCCGGTGGGGTCGGTGCGGACCCAGGTGACGCCGTCCAGCGCGGCACCGCGGACCTGCCAGTTCGCTGCGTGGAGTTCCAGTCGGATGGGGCGGCCGAGGTCGTCGAGGGCGAGGTCGACCGTGCCGGACGGCTCGCCGGAGGGAGCGGTGACGCGGGAGACGTAGCGCCAGCCGGACGGGCCGGGGGCGCATTGGAAGTGCTCTTCACCAAGGGGGGTGTGATCGTGCGGATCGTGGAGCGAATAGCGGCCGCGGGGCATGGGGCGTGGGTGTCCTTGTGCGGTGAGGCTCGGGGGCGTGGGGACACGTCCTGACCGGAGCCGTTCGAGGACGGTACGGGGCAGGCCCCCGACACGGGGGTGCGGGGGCCTGCCTGTACCGAGTCACAGCCGTCGCCGAGGTGGGTCGGCGACGGTCCGGCGGTCATGGACGATCGGAGGTGATCGAACGACCGGTGGATCGGTGACGGTGATCAGTAGCGGTAGTGGTCCGCCTTGTACGGGCCCTCGACCTCGACGCCGATGTACGCCGCCTGCTCCGGACGCAGGGTGGTGAGCTTGACGCCGAGCGAGTCGAGGTGGAGACGTGCGACCTTCTCGTCGAGGTGCTTGGGCAGCACGTACACGTCGGTCGGGTAGTCCTGCGGCTTGGTGAACAGCTCGATCTGCGCCAGCGTCTGGTCCGCGAAGCTGTTGGACATCACGAACGACGGGTGCCCGGTCGCGTTGCCCAGGTTCAGCAGCCGGCCTTCGGACAGCACGATCAGGACCTTGCCGTCGGGGAAGGTCCAGGTGTGCACCTGCGGCTTGACCTCGTCCTTGACGACGCCCGGGAGCTGCGCGAGACCGGCCATGTCGATCTCGTTGTCGAAGTGGCCGATGTTGCCCACGATCGCCTGGTGCTTCATCTTGGCCATGTCGGAGGCCATGATGATGTCCTTGTTGCCGGTCGTGGTGACGAAGATGTCGGCCGTCTCGACGACGTCGTCCAGCGTGGTGACCTGGTAGCCGTCCATCGCCGCCTGCAGGGCGCAGATCGGGTCGATCTCGGTGATGATGACGCGGGCGCCCTGCCCGCGCAGGGACTCGGCGCAGCCCTTGCCCACGTCGCCGTAGCCGCAGACCACGGCCGTCTTGCCGCCGATCAGGACGTCGGTGGCGCGGTTGATGCCGTCGATCAGCGAGTGCCGGCAGCCGTACTTGTTGTCGAACTTCGACTTCGTCACGGCGTCGTTCACGTTGATCGCCGGGAACAGCAGCGTGCCGTCACGGTGCATCTCGTACAGACGGTGCACACCGGTCGTCGTCTCCTCCGTGACACCACGGATCTCGGACGACAGCTGGGTCCACTTCTGCGGGTTCTCCGTCAGCGTGCGGTTGAGCAGGCGCAGGATGTAGCCGTACTCCTCGCTGTCCGCGGTGGCGGGGTCCGGAGCCGCGCCGGCCTTCTCGAACTCGACGCCCTTGTGCACCAGGAGGGTGGCGTCACCACCGTCGTCGAGGATCATGTTCGGACCGCCGGTGGCGGCGTTCGGCCAGGTCAGGGCCTGCTCGGTACACCACCAGTACTCCTCCAGCGTCTCGCCCTTCCAGGCGAAGACGGGGACGCCCTGCGGGTTCTCAGGGGTGCCGTCGGGGCCGACCGCGATGGCTGCAGCGGCGTGGTCCTGGGTGGAGAAGATGTTGCAGGAGGCCCAGCGGACCTCGGCGCCGAGGGCGACCAGGGTCTCGATCAGGACGGCGGTCTGCACGGTCATGTGCAGGGAGCCGGTGATGCGGGCGCCGGCCAGCGGCTGGGCGGCGGCGTACTCCTTGCGGATCGACATCAGGCCGGGCATCTCGTGCTCGGCGAGGGTGATCTCCTTGCGGCCGAAGGCGGCGAGAGAAAGGTCGGCGACCTTGAAGTCCTGGCCATTGGTGACAGTCGACATGCGAGCTGCTCCTCGTGGTTCGGTCGAGGGGTGGGTACACGGCTGGCTCTGCGGCGGCCTGGACACACGGCATATGCGTTACGGCATACGAATGCCCGGGAGTCCGCAGGACAGTCCGTCGGAGGCCCTCTCTCCCTCGGCCGGTCCGCACAGGACCGCCCGACCGCCATCAGCAGCGACGTCTGACTGGTTACGAATCTACACCGATCGGCCCAGCCGACCCCAGCCCGCCCCGGCCCCGGTTCCGGCCAGTTTTCGCGGCGGGCGGGGCGGAAGGATCGCGGTTTCCGGGCTTTTGCTGTGGCCGGAATCTGGTGCACGATGCTCCGACGTCGGGAACGACCGCACGATCCGGCGACGGCAAGAGGAGAACCACGTGACCAGTCCTACGAGCGAGCAGTGGAAGCTGAAGCTGCTCGCGGTGACGGCCTGTCCGACAGGCATCGCTCACACGTACATGGCAGCGGAGAAGCTCACGCAGGCGGCGGAGGCTCTCGGTGTCGAGATGAAGGTGGAGACCCAAGGTTCCATCGGTGCCGAGAACGTGCTCTCTGACAACGATGTCAGAGACGCGGACGGCATCATCATCGCCGCCGACAAGGACGTCGACCGCAGTCGCTTCGTGGGGAAGAAGGTGCTGGCCGTCGGTGTCGCCGACGGCATCCACCGCCCCGAGCAGCTGATCGAGCAGGTGCAGAACGCACCGGTCCACACGGCCGGCGGCGACGGGACCGCGGGGACGAGCGCTTCCGCGGGCGGCAAGGAGCGGAGCGTCGCGTACAAGGCGCTGATGAACGGTGTCTCGTACATGATCCCGTTCGTGGTGGTGGGCGGGTTGCTCATCGCCATATCCCTGGCGCTGGGCGGTAACGCCACACCCGAGGGCTACGTGATTCCCGAGGGCTCGTTCTGGGAGGACGTCCAGAAGATCGGTGTCATCGGCTTCGAGTTGATGATCCCGATCCTGTCCGGCTACATCGCGTATGCGATTGCCGACCGGCCGGCCCTGGTGCCGGGCATGGTCGGCGGGTGGATCGCCGGACACGGCGACTTCTACGACTCCGAGGCCGGCGCCGGCTTCATCGGGGCCATCGTCACCGGCTTCCTCGCCGGGTATCTGGTGCTGTGGATCAAGAAGGTCAAGGTCCCCAGGTTCGCCCAGCCGATCATGCCGATCATCGTGATCCCGATCGTGGCGTCGACGGCACTGGGGCTGTTCTTCATCCACGTCATCGGCAAGCCCATCTCCTGGGTGTTCACCCACCTCACCGACTGGCTCTCCGGCATGACCGGGACCAGCGCGATTCTGCTCGGTGCACTGCTGGGCCTGATGATCGCGTTCGACATGGGCGGGCCGGTCAACAAGACCGCGTTCCTGTTCGGCGCCGGGCTCATCGCGACCGGCAACCAGACCGTCATGGGCATGTGCGCGGCCGCCATCCCCGTCATGCCGCTCGGGCAGGGGCTCGCCACGCTGATCCGTCGCAAGCTGTACTCGGAGCAGGAACGCGAGACCGGGATGGCCGCGCTGTTCATGGGCATGTTCGGCATCTCCGAGGGTGCGATCCCGTTCGCCGCGGCCCGCCCCGCGCAGGTCATCCCGGCGAACATGCTCGGTGGCGCGGTCGCCGGTGCGATCGCCGGCATGGCCGGGGTCGAGGACGCCGTTCCGCACGGTGGTCCGATCGTGGCGGTCCTCGGCGCAGTCGGCGGGGTACCGATGTTCTTCCTGGCCGTCGCCGTCGGCACGGTCGTCACCGCGGTCACCACGAATGCTCTGATCGGCATCAAGGAGCGGACAAGCCCCGGCGGCCCGGTTCTCGCAACCGTGGGTGGCGGGGTGCCGGCGGCCGAGCCGGTGCTCGCCGGTGTCGGCGCGCCGGCCAAGGGCGTCGCGGGTTCCGGAGCGGTCCAGGCCGCTCCGGCCGCCTCGGTCACGGAGGGCACGGCCGTCGGTGTGACGGCTTCCGCCGAGGCACCTGCCTCCGCCGATGCGGCCGCCGCCGACACGGCCGCTCCGGCCGACGCCGCCGACGAGGATTCCCACGACGGGCATTCGCACGACGAGGTGCTTTCCGGGTACCTGACCGCGCGGACGGTGACGGTACGCCTCGGTGCCGCGAACAAGCAGGACGCCATCCGCGAGCTGGCGGAGATGCTGGCAACGACCGGCAAGGTGGCGGACGGCGAGGCCCTGGTGCAGGCAGCGTTCGCACGCGAGGAGCAGGGCTCGACAGGGCTCGGCGAGGAGATCGCCATCCCGCACGCCAAGACCGATGCGGTCACGGCCCCGATCGTCGGGTTCGCACGGTCCGAGGAGGGCGTGGAGTGGGGTTCGCTGGACGGCACCAAGGCCAAGTTGATCTTCATGATCACGGTGCCCGAGGCGGCCGCGGGCGACGAGCATCTGCGCATCCTCGCCATGCTGTCGCGCAAGCTCATGGACACCGGCTTCCGTGAGCGGCTGACGGCGGCTGCGGACGAGGAGGCCGTCCTCGACGTGCTGCGCGAGGTCCGTTGACCGGTCCCGACCTGGGCGTACACCCGGGCAGCCTGGGCGTACACCCGGGCAGCCGGAAGGCCCCGGCCCCCTGTTCGGGGCCGGGGCCTTCCGGCGTGCTCCTGCTGTAGTGCGTCTGTCCCAGTGCCCCTGACTCAGTGCGCCGAGTCGCCCGCTCCGCCCGGGGCCTTGCCCGGGTTCACGCCCGCCGCGGCCGCCGACTCGCTGTAGATGTCCGGCTCCAGGTAGATGACGCGCGCGATCGGCACGGCCGCGCGGATGCGGTCCTCGGCGGCGTTGATCGCGGCCGCGACCTCCTCGGCCGACTCGTGCTGCTCCACGGCGATCTTCGCGGCGACCAGCAGTTCCTCGGGGCCGAGGTGCAGCGTGCGCATGTGGATGATGTGGGTGACCGTCTCGCCGTCGACCGTGGCGGCCTTGATCTTCTCGATGTCCTCCACGCCGGCCGCCTCGCCCAGCAGCAGGGACTTGGTCTCGGCGGCGAGCACGATGGCGATGACGATCAGCAGGACACCGATGCACAGGGTGCCGATGCCGTCCCAGACTCCGTCGCCGGTGGCCAGCGCCAGGCCCACACCGCCGAGGGCCAGGAACAGGCCGACGAGCGCGCCCAGGTCCTCGAGGAGCACGACCGGCAGCTCCGGGGCCTTGGCGCGGCGCACGAACTGCGTCCAGGTCAGACTGCCCCGGAGGGTGTTGGACTCCTTGATGGCGGTACGGAACGAGAAGGTCTCGGCGATGATCGCGAAGACGAGGACGCCGACCGGCCAGTACCAGGCCTCGATCGCGTGCGGATGCTTGATCTTCTCGTAGCCCTCGTAGATGGCGAACATGCCACCGACGGAGAACAGCACGATGGAGACCAGGAAGGCGTAGATGTAACGCTCGCGCCCGTAGCCGAAGGGGTGCTGGGGGGTCGCCTCGCGCTTGGCCTTCTTGCCGCCGAGCAGCAGCAGGCCCTGGTTGCCCGAGTCGGCGAGCGAGTGGACGCTCTCCGCGAGCATCGACGACGAGCCGCTGAAGAGGAACGCCACGAACTTCGCTACCGCGATTGCGAGGTTGGCGGCAAGTGCCGCCACGATCGCCTTGGTTCCGCCTGACGCGCTCATGTGGCCGAGTGTCCCTTCGTATGTGCTGCTGCTGCGTTCGTCGATCGCCGACCGCGATACGGACCGGGCGGTTCTTTGCCCGGCCTTTGCGGTGCGCCATTGTTGCAGCACCCGAAGGTGGCGCTGTCTCAGGCCACCGTCTCAGGCCACAACGGTGGCGCGGAAGACCGTGCCCGCACCGCCGTCCGTGCCCGCGACGTGCACGTTCTCCCCGGCGGCGACAAACGCGGATTCACCCGGCTCGAGACGCAGTTCGTCGGCGCGACCCGTACCGGCGACCGTCACACCGCCCGCCGTGCAGAGCAGGATCTGCGGGGTGGCGACCGTGAGGTCGCAGGGCGTGGAGCCGGGGGCCAGCACGAAGCGGGAGAGACGGAACTCGTCGATCGGGGTGTCGTAGACCTCCTCACCGGCGGGCGACACCTCGGGGCGCAGTACGCCCGGGTCGGTCGACTCGAAGCGGACGATGCGCAGCAGTTCGGGTACGTCGACGTGCTTGGGGGTCAGTCCGCAGCGCAGCACGTTGTCGGAGTTGGCCATGATCTCGACGCCGAGGCCGTCGATGTACGCGTGCGGTACGCCCGCACCGAGGAACAGGGCCTCGCCGGGCTGCAGTTGGACGTGGTGGAGCAGCATCGCCGCGATGACGCCGGGGTCGCCGGGGTAGTGGTGCGCGAGGGTGGCGTACGGGGTGTAGGGGCCGCCGATCCGTTCGGCGGCGGCTGCGGCCTCGGAGACGGTGGCGGCCATCTCGTCCCGGTCCGCACTGAGTACGGCGGTGAGGACCTCGCGCAGCGCCGCCTCCTCGGGGTGGGCGTGCAGCAGGTCGACGTACGGCTTGAGGGAGTCGACGTCGAGCCCGGCGATCAGTGCGGCGGCGTCGGCCGGGGGCCGGAAGCCGCACAGTCCGTCAAAGGGCGTCAGTGCGCAGATCAGTTCGGGCTTGTGGTTGGCGTCCTTGTAGTTGCGGTGCGGCGCGTCGAGGGGCACGCCCGCGGCCTCCTCCGTCGCGTAACCCTCCTTCGCCTGCGCAAGATCGGGGTGGACCTGGAGGGAGAGCGGTGCGCCGGCGGCGAGGAGCTTGAGCAGGAAGGGCAGCCGGGGGCCGAACCGGGCGACGGCCGCGGCGCCGAGCTCCCGCTCGGGGTCGGCGTCGATCAACTCGGAGAGGGACTGCTCGCCCTGTGCGCCGCGGTTGACGCGGGAGGGCGCGCCCGGGTGGGCGCCCATCCACATCTCGGCCTGCGGCTCGCCGGTGGGGGCGAGACCGAGCAGCTCCGGGATGGCGGTCGTGGACCCCCAGGCGTAGGGGCGCACGGTGTTGGAGAGGCGGTCCATGGTCTCTTCTTGTCCTTTGTCGCTTCGGCTGGCGCGGTCATCGGGCCGGCAGGCCGGCCCTGGAGCGTCGCTGCGCGGTCACCCGGACCACGTCTGCCGGTGCATCGTCGCCGGTACGCGGTGGCCGGCGCGCAGTCGTCGCTCATCGGCCTTGATAGGCCGGTCGTTCGTCGGCCGGGCGTCGGTACGGCGGACGCCCGGTGTCGGGCGGGTGTCCGTGCCGGGCGGACACGGCGCGGACCGGGTGAAGGCGGGCGAAGGGCGGCGACACGGTCTAGGGCTGGTCGCCCTTGTCCGCCAGGGACAGATACACGGCGGCGAAGTCGGTGACGGCGAGCAGCTCCGCGATCGACTCGAGCTCCGTCCCCTCCTCGGGTTCGATCTCGCTGATCGGCGTGTCGTGGCTGAGGGCCAGTTCCCGCGCGGCCGGTGCGGCGGTGAGCCCGCCCGCCGGCCGGTCGCGCAACAGAACGATGCGGGCGCGCATTGCCTGCCGCTCCTCGACGCGGTCGCGGAAGAAGTCCTCGGGATCGGCGCCGGCCGCGAAGTCGCCGACCAGGAGCACTCCGTGGGCCGGCAGGGCCTCGGGCAGTTCGGCGGCGAGGGCGGGACGTCCCGCGATCTCGGCGAGCACGGCGGCGAAGCGCCGGCCGGCCGCGCCCGCGCCCGCGCCCTCCGTCCAGATGAGGGGCAGGCTGTCGGCCAGCTCGGCGGCCAGTGTCTTTGCCGGGTTGCTGTACGTCGCGATCGCGGGGCCGCACCGCTCGGCGGTGCGGTCGAGGCGGTCGGCGACCTTGGCGAGCGTCTCCGGTGGCGCGTCGAACAGGCCCACGCGGTCGAGGAGCGCGATCAGCGGCGTGAACAGGGCCCACAACGCGCTCGGGCTCGCCGCCTGGCCCTCCTCGTACAACTCGTAGGGGGCGGTGGCCATCGGGACGACCAGTCCGTGTGCGCCGTCGACCGCCTCGGACAGCGGGGAGCTCTCGGGTGCCACGGCGACGACGGTGCAGCCGCGGCGGTAGGCCTGCTCCGCGAGCAGGGCGAGGCCGGGTTCGCTGCCGTCGGTGGTCGCGACGAGCAGGAGGTCCAGGGAGCCCGCCCAGCCGGGCAGGGCCCAGCGCAGGGCGCCCGCGGCATGTGCGACGCCGGTGGGCCGCAGCGCGATGACGGGAGCGGACGCCCCGGCGAGGGCGCCGATGAGGTCGGCCGAACCCGATGCGGCGGTGCCGGGCCCCGCGACGAGGACAGCACGCGGGCGTCCCTCGGGGGTGATCTCCGCGATACCGGCCTCGGCGGCGTGCCGGGCGGCCGTGCGTACGCGGGCCCCTGCTTCTGCGGCGCCGCGCAGCAGGCCTCGGTGGTCGATGCGGGCGAGAGCGTCCGCGGCGTCGAGGAGCGACTCGTCGAGCATGGGGTGGGGCCTCCGATCGCCGTACGCGTGCGGGGGGTGTGTGCGGTTGTGGCCGTCCTGCGTTACGCGGGGCGGCGTGCCTCGTCGACCAGGAGCACCGGGATGCCGTCCCGTACGGGATAGGCCAGGCCGCAGTCGGTGGCCGTGCAGATCAGCTCGGGGGTCTCCGCCGTCGTGCGGTCGTCGAACGGGGCGTGGCACGCCGGGCAGGCGAGGATCTCCAGAAGGCCGGCTTCGAGCGGCATAACAGCGGTGTCCCTTCGGGGCATGCCACAGGTCGGATATGCGAGCGCTCGCGTCGACATGCGGTCACGGTCTGGCGGATCAGGCGTCGTCAGCCTACCGCCGCGGAGCGGGGTGCGGCTCGTTCTGGGGGCGCGCCCCCAGGGGCGCACCCCCTGGGCTCAGACGGCGCGGACCAGGGCCAGGACCTCGTCGCGGATCTTGGCCATGGTGGCCTCGTCGCGTGCCTCGACGTTGAGACGCAGCAGCGGTTCGGTGTTGGAGGCGCGCAGGTTGAACCACCAGTCGGCGCCGGCGATGGTCAGCCCGTCCAGTTCGTCGGTGCTCACGCCCTCGCGGGACGCGAACGCCGCCCTCACCGTCGCGGTACGGGACGCCTGGTCCTCGACCTGGGAGTTGATCTCGCCCGAGGACGCGTACCGGTCGTAGGAGGCGACCAGCGCCGACAGCGGGCCTTCCTGACCGCCCAGGGCCGCGAGCACGTGCAGGGCGGCCAGCATGCCGGTGTCCGCGTTCCAGAAGTCGCGGAAGTAGTAGTGCGCGGAGTGCTCGCCGCCGAAGACGGCACCGGTGCGGGCCATCTCCTCCTTGATGAACGAGTGGCCCACGCGCGTGCGTACCGGGCTGCCGCCCTGTTCGCGTACGACCTCCGGCACCGACCAGGAGGTGATCAGGTTGTGGATCACGGTCCCGCCGGGGTGCTTCGCCAGCTCGCGGGAGGCCACCAGGGCGGTGATCGCCGAAGGGGACACACCCTCGCCCCGCTCGTCGACGACGAAGCAGCGGTCGGCGTCGCCGTCGAAGGCGAGCCCGAGGTCGGCGTCCTCGGCACGCACCCGCGCCTGGAGGTCGACGATGTTGGCGGGGTCGAGGGGATTGGCCTCGTGGTTGGGGAAGGTGCCGTCCAGTTCGAAGTACATCGGTACGAGGGTGACCGGGAGCGCGCCGAAGACGGTGGGGACGGTGTGGCCGCCCATGCCGTTGCCGGCGTCGACGACGACCTTCAGCGGGCGCATCGCCGACAGGTCGACCAGCGACAGCAGATGCGCCGCATAGCCCTCGAGGGTGTCACGCTCGGTGACCGTTCCGGGCGTGGTGGCGGGCTCGGGCGCACCCTGCGCCGACCAGGTCTCGACGAGTGCGCGGATGTCCGCAAGGCCGGAGTCCTGGCCGACGGGCGCGGCGCCCGCGCGGCACAGCTTGATGCCGTTGTACTGCGCCGGGTTGTGCGAGGCGGTGAACATCGCGCCCGGCAGGCCGAGATGTCCGGAGGCGAAGTAGAGCTGGTCGGTGGAGCACAGGCCGATCAGGGTGACGTCCGCGCCGCGGGCCGCGGCACCGCGGGCGAACGCGCCGGACAGACCGGGCGACGAGGGTCGCATGTCATGGCCGACGACGATCGCGTCCGCGTCCGTCACCTGTACGAAGGCTGCGCCGAACAGTTCGGCGAGTTCCTCGTCCCACTGATCCGGCACCACTCCGCGGACGTCGTACGCCTTCACGATCTGCGACAGATCAGCAGCCACGGGCCCAATCCTCCTGAAGTCTTGGCGGTCGCATCAAACTACCCGCCCCGGAGGGGGTCGTCTCACCCGGTTCGTGGCCCGGCGCAGGAGAAACGCCCTACGGCAGCATCCAGCCCAGCACCGCCGTGCTCTGCGCCGTCACCACCAGGCACATCACCAGCAGCAGCCCCAGACTCCACGGCAGCACCTTGCGCAGCAGGTCTCCCTCCTTTCCCGCGAGTCCGACGGCGGCGCAGGCGATCGTCAGGTTCTGCGGGGAGATCATCTTGCCGAGGACGCCGCCGGAGCTGTTCGCGGCAGCGAGCAGCTCCGGCGAGAGACCCGACTCGCGTGCCGCGGTGACCTGGAGGGCGCCGAACAGGGCATTGGCCGAGGTGTCCGAGCCGGACGCGGCTACACCGAACCAGCCGAGCACGGGCGACAGAAACGCGAGTCCGGCGCCCGCGGCGGCGACGAAGTGGCCGATGGTGGCGGCCTGTCCGGACAGGTTCATCACGTAGGCGAGGGCGAGCACGGAGGTCACGGTGAGGATGGCGTACCGCAGTTCGTGCACGGTCGCCGCCCATTCGCGCAGCGCGTCCTTCGCCCGTACGCCGAGGACTGCCGCGGTGACGACACCCGCCAGCAGGGCCAGCGTGCCGCCGGTGGCCACCAGGGGCAGCGAGAAGGCGTTCGCACCGACCGGCTCCCCGTCCGGGTTCACCACGTCGAGGAAGGGCCAGTCGAAGGTGCGGGTGGCCTCGGCCAGTACGCGTTTCACGGGTGGCAGCTGGGCGAGGGAGAAGATCGCCACGATCAGGGCGTACGGCGCGTAGGCACGCAGCACTTCGCGCCGCGGGTCCTCGCGGTCCAGGTCCTCGCTCCGGACTCCGGTGAGCACCGCGGCGCGTACGGGCTCCTCGGCGGGCTTGCGCGCACCGGGAACGGCGACGAGCGCGGCGGCACCCACCAAGGCGGCGGCGATGTCGGCGAGTTGGGCGGAGACGTAGTTCGACGCCGCGAACTGGGCGGCACCGAAGGCGAGTCCGCACGCGAGCGCGGGCACCCAGGTTTCCTTGAGACCGCGCCGCCCGTCGACGAGGCCGACCAGGACGAGCGGTACGACAACCGCGAGCAGCGGGGTCTGCCGGCCGACGACGGAGGCGACGGAGTCCAGCGGCAGGCCGGTGACCTGGGCAAGCGTGACCACGGGGGTACCCATGGCGCCGAAGGCGACGGGTGCGGTGTTGGCGACGAGCGCGACGACGGCGGCCTTGACGGGGTCGAAGCCGAGGGCGACGAGCATGACCGCGGAGATGGCGACGGGTGCGCCGAATCCGGCGAGTGCCTCGAGCAGTGCGCCGAAGCAGAAGGCGATCACGAGGGCCTGGATGCGCGGGTCGTCGGAGAGTCTGCCGAAGGAGCGCCGCAGGATGTCGAAGTGTTCGGTGCGCACCGTCATCCGGTACACCCACAGGGCGTTGACGACGATCCACATGATGGGGAAGAGGCCGAAGAGGACGCCCTGGGCACCGGCCGAGAGGGTCTGGCCGACGGGCATGCCGTAGGCGAGCCAGGCGACAACGGCGGCGACGGCGAGGCCGACGAGTCCGGCGCGGTGGGCCCGCACACGGACGGCGCCGAGCAGTACGAGCACGGTGACGAGGGGGAGGGCGGCACAAAGGGCGGAGAGGGCGAGCGAACCGGCGACGGGTTCCAGCTCCTGAACGAACGCCGCCTGAACGGAATCAGCCTGGACGGACACGACAGAACCTCCGGTTTCCGCGATGCGGAAAGCGATCTCTCACGAATGAAAGAATCGTCGTGTCCGCGACAAGCGGAGGTCAATGGTCCGTACGTGATTCCGTACAGGATTCAATGAAAGGCCCGGGGCCCGCGGGGACGGGGGCTCAGTTGTCCGGCGAGCGCAGCACCCGCAGATGACCGCGGCGCGCGACCTCCATCGGGTCCGCCGACCGGCGGCCGCCCTGGCCGCCCGCCTCCGCGGTACGCCCCTGGGGGCGCGCGGCCTCTCGCACCGCATTCGCCAGCGCCTCGAGATCGTCGCCGCTGGGGCGGGCGGGGGCGGAACCGTCGGTGAGCCGAACGACCTCCCAGCCGCGCGGCGCGGTCAGCCGCTCACTGTGCTCCGCGCACAGGTCGTAGCAGTGGGGCTCGGCATAGGTGGCGAGCGGGCCGAGGACCGCGGTCGAATCGGCATAGACGTACGTCAGTGTCGCGACGGCGGGGCGGCCGCACGCGGTGCGCGAACAGCGACGTACAGGGCTCACGACGTTGGACGGTACCGCACTCTTGAGCGGGCTGCGACGACTCTCCACCAGGTCACTCCCCCGTGTCGTGGTGTGACATCCGACAAAACGGCAGTTCCGGCAACTGGCCTGACCTGCACGGAAAGAGAACCACACAGGCGACTGCCACACGTGAGCCGGTCATGACTTGGGGTGAATAATGTCAATCGCCATGTGATCACCGATCGCCGGAGGCGAGCAATCGAGCCCAACGTTGGCCGGAATGCTCATTTGGCGACATGAGGTCAGCCGGGGGCTCGCCGGCGATCGCGGCTCGCGCCGGAGAGTTACCCTGCGTCAGTGATGGACAGTCCTGTACCGCCCCGCCCGACCGAGCCGAGACCGCGCCGCCGCGACCGCCACGGCCGGGGCATGCGCGGGCCCGTGGCACCACCCCAGGTACCGCTCTCCGTCAGCCGCTCCGAGACCTTCCGCGATCTGGTGCAGGACTCGGTGGAACGGCTGGAGCGGCGCTGGCCGCAGCTGGCCGACGTCGACTTCCTGACACTGGAAGTGCCGGGCGCACCGGACGAATCGGTACCACTGGGTGGCGTCGTTCCCGCGGCGAAGGACCGGCCCGCACGGATCTTGATCTACCGTCGGCCCATCGAGATCAGGACGAAGAACCGCGACGAACGGGCGCTGCTGGTGCACGAAGTGGTCGTCGAGCAGGTGGCCGAGCTGTTGGGACTCTCACCGGAGACGGTCGACCCGCGCTACGGGCAGGACTGACCGCCGCGTCACTGCCGGCGGGCGCGCGGCCCCGGTCCGTGACGGTCAGTCGTCGAGTACCGAGAGATCCTGCTCTGCCTGCGGCACCGCCACCGTCCCGCGGTCGTCCGGCAGGTTCTGCACGGTGAACATCGGAATGCCGTCATCCGCGATCTCCAGCATCCGCGACGCGTGCACCGGACCACCGGACACGGTTTCGACGGTCAGCGCGTACGAGCCCTTCAGCCCGGCCGGCACCGGCGGAGTGATCGCCAGCGTCGTACCGGCCTTCACCTTGTAGGTCTTGGCAACCCGCTCGCCCGCCCCCGTGCCTGCCGATGCGGTCACTCTCACCTCGGCCGCCCCTCCCGGCGCGGCGAGCGAAAGCACCGCCCCCTTGGCCCGGTTGTCGGCAACGGACGACCGCTCACCCACCGGCGCGGCGGCGGGGATGAACGCGGTCTCCTTCTTCGCGCCCTTTCCGCGCACCACGCGCAGCCCAGCCACGACAGGGGTGCCCCGGCCGCTCTGGGCAGGGCTGAGGATCAGCGAACCGGCTTCGCCCTTGGTGATGTCCGCGAGATCGACACTCGCCGTCATCCCGGACTTCACATGCAGGGTCTCGTGCCCGGCGGGGGTGATCGTGCCGGTCGCGCCCGCGAGTTGGATCTTCAGGTCGGCGTCGTCCTCGCCCGGCGCGAAGGCCACCAGCTGCACCGACGTGGCGTCCGACGGGACACCCGGCAGCACCGCCGTCGGCGCCGCGTCCGCGGACGCGGCGAGCCAGTCGCTTCCCTCGGTCTCGTCGGCGGCGCGAACGACCGCGCCCACGCGGCCCGTACGGGTGGTGACATGGACCGTGACGTCCTCCGCCTTGTCGGCGGTGAGGGTTGAGAGCAGTACGGGAACGCTGGAGCCGGCCGGCACCGGAATGCCGTCCGTCAGCGTGCTCTTGAGCACGCCGTCCTTGCCGTGGATCTCGATGTCGACGAGGGCGCTGCTGTCGTCCGGGTTGGTGAGGTGCACGTAGTCCTGACGGCCCTCCGCGAGCGAGGCGCCCGGGAACCAGAGGTCGGTGTCGGGTGCGGTGCAGCTGACACCGAGCAGCCCGCGGCCGCTGCCGGCCGCGATCGCCGTCGTCTGCTGGGCGGTCCAGCCGGGCGCCAGCAAACCGGTGGCCGTGCCGACAAGGGCAGGGGCGTCCCCGCCGTTCGCCTCGGCCGAGACGGGTTTGCCGGGCTCCTTCAGGGCGACAACGGCCTTGTCGGGGACGGGCTTCTTCTTGTCGCTGCCGGCCTTGCCCTTCTTCGCCTTGTCGCCGTCCTTGGCCGTGGCGGCGTCCGGGTCCGCCAACACGGATGCGGTGGCCCGCAGTTCGGCCGCATCCGGCTCCGCGTCGTCGCCCTTCCGGCTCTCGCCCTTCTCCCCCGCAGGGGTGAAGGACGTGTACTGCGTCTCCGCGAGCTCGGAGCTTCCCGGCGCCGGGCACAGCAGGCTGGAGCGCTCGACGGGCAGCCGCACCGCCGCCTTGTCCTGCGTCGCGTCACCACCGCCCGGGGCGATCAGCGAGGCGAACCCGGTGACAGCGGCGAGGGCGGTGGCGGCCGCGATCAGGGAGATGGTCGTGCGGTTCACTCTGACTCGCCTCGCGTCGTGCCGGGGGCCTGGGCCGGCGGCTCCGGGTACGGGCCGCCGTCGGGGTACTGATCGCCGTATCCGTAGGAGTCGTAGCCACTACCGTCCTGCGGGTACTGCGTGTTGTCGTAGGGCGCAGCCTGGTACGGATCGCCCTGGTAGCCCTGTTGCGGGTACTGCGCGCTGTCGTAGGGCTGTTCGGCGCCGTAGGGCTGTTCGGCGCCGTAGGGCTGCTCCGCGGGGTACGGCTGATCCGTGGCGTAAGGCTGCTCCGCGGCGTACCGACCGCCCTGGTACTGCTCGCCGCCGTACCCGTAGCCGCCGTCCGAGTAGTCGGCGCGGCCGTCCCAATCGCCGTACTGCTGTTGGGGCACGGAGGCGTACTGCGCGGCCTGTTCGTCCTCGGATGCGGCGAAGGCGTCCTGGGATCCGGGCTGTTGGGCGTACGGATCGGGGTCGGGCGCGCTCTCCTGCGTCGCCGCCTCCGCGTCGGCCTGTGCACGCAGTCTGCGGGCCCGGCGTCCCTCGCCCGCCTCCGGCTGCACCGGCACGACGGCCTCCGCCTCCGGCAGGTCGTCGTCGATCTCGCGCCGCCGGCCGGGCAGCGCGAGCACCACCAGGACGAGCGCGAGGAACGCCTGCGCCCAGATCCACCCGGTGTGGGTGGCCGGGTCCTCGTAGGTCAGGTCCAGCCGACCGCCGTCTGCGGGCAGTTCGAAGCCCTGCGCCCAGCCGTCGACGGTCGTCTTCGGCAGCGTCCGGCCGTCCAGAGTGGCCTGCCAGCCGTCGGCGGCGTTGTCCGCGATGCGCAGGGTGCGGCCGGCAGCGCCCGCCGGGATCTCGGCGTGCGCCTCGACGGCGTCGGAGGCGACGGGCAACGGGTCGCCCGTGCCGCTGACGATCGTGGCGCGGGCGACCTGGCGGTCGACCCGCCACAGGGCACTGCCGTCGAGCTGGCTGAGGCGGCTCAGTCCGGGGGTGGCGTCGAGGACGCGGCTGGTCTGGCGGGGCACTCCGTCGCGCACCAGGACGTAGCGGATCGCGTAGCCGCTGAGCTGGTTGGTCTGGTCGGCGCCGGAGCCCGCGACCAGATTGGCGACGACCTTGTCGAGACGGGCGTCGCTGCCGCCGGACTCGGCGAGCTCGGCGTCACCGAGCCGCCCGCCGGAGCCGCGGACCAGGGTGTAGGAGACCTTGGCGGCCGAGGTGCCGCCGAGGACGAGGGTGCGGGGCTGGTCGCGGGTGACGCTCTCCTCCGCGACGAATGCGGGCACCTGGACGGGGTCGCGGCGCGTGAGCGGGCCGGCCGCGCCGTCGATCATCCAGTTCGCCGCGGCGACGACGGGTGCCAGCGCGGCGGCGAACGCGACGAGGACGGCCACGGGCTGGCGCCAGCCGAAGTTCTGGGCGGCGACGCGCGTGCGGCCGCCCTCGGCGCCCAGCACGGCCGCGGACAGCAGCGCGATGCCGTAGACGAGCGTGGCGGGCCCGGCCCAGCCGGAGCCGTTGGTCAGGGCCGCGAAGAAGAGCGCCACGAGGGCGACGGCCCAGGATGCGCGGATCGCGAACTGCCGCTCTCCCCGCAGCAGGGCGGCGAGCGCGGCGAGCACGACGCCGAGCATCAGGATCCCGCTGACGGCACCGGAGCCGCCGGGGCTGGAGCCGAGCAGGTCGAGCGCGTCGGCCGAACCGCTGCCGTAGGCGAGGCCGGCCTCACGGAAGAACCCCGAGGGTCCGGTGAGCAGCGACAGCGACCAGGGCGCGAGGACGAGGACCGGGGTGCCGACGGCCGCGAGGAATCGCAGCGCGTAGGCGGTGATGTCGTCGCGGCGCAGGACGAGGACCGCGATGCCGGTGACCACGGCCAGCAGCCAGACGACGGGGGTGAACGCCATGGCGAACGTGAGCAGCAGGGCGTACGCCCAGGTGGCCCGCCAGCTGCCGCGTGCGGAGCCCTTGGCCCGCAGCCCGTGCGCGGCGACGGCGGCACGGGCGAGGAGCGGCAGCACGATCGCGAGGACCGCGGTACCGAGACGGCCGGTGGCGAGCGCGCCGGTGGCGGCGGGCAGGAAGGCGTACGCGATGCTCGCCCAGGCGCGCAGCAGCCGGGACCCGACGACGGGCCGGGAGGCGAAGTACGCGGTGAGGCCGGCGAGCGGGACCGAGCAGACCAGCAGCACGGTCAGCGCGAGGCCGGTGGAGCCGAGGAACAGTGCGGACAGGACCGCGAGCACGGCGAGGTACGGGGGCGCCGTCTGGGTGCCGCCCGTGCCGACTGCGTGCCAGCTGTCGGCGTAACGGCTCCACAGCTCGGAGATGTCGTCGGGCGCGGGCAGCAGGGCGCCGCCCGCGAGCGCACCGCCGCCGAACAGTCCGCGGCAGGCGACCAGGGAGACGAGGAGCAGGACGGCGAAGAGGACCGGCCCCGGCTTGCGGGCGATCTTCTTCAGCCGGGCGAACTGCTCGATCTCCAGGAACTCGGCGTCGTCGCCGCCCGGCCCGGACTCGACGGCGCCGTGCCGTGAGCCGCCGGAGTCGGCGTCCGAGCCGCCGACGTTGGACACGACCTGCTCGACGGTGGCACGGACGGTCGCGCCGGGCGGCGGGAACAGCGGCCGCAGCTCTCTCGCGTCGACCGCGCGCCGGGATCGTCTGCGGCGGCCCGCCAGAATGCGCTCGGGCCGCAGCAGTACGCCGAAGAGCCCCATGACCTCGTCGACGGCCTGTCCGGGCACCTTGCCGACGAGATAGGCGAGGGTGCGCAGCAGGGTGCCGAGGACGACACGCAGCAGGACCCAGGGCAGCGCGACGCCCCGCGCGTTGGTCAGCAGGGTGTAGACGGCACCCGCCTTGTCGACCCGGTGCGGGCTGGCGACGGAGCGGCCGGCGCAGTCGACCGTACGCCGCTCGCGTGCGGCGGCCTCAGCGTGCCGCAGGACGGCGTCGGGGGCGACGAGGACCCGGTGACCGGCGGAGTGGGCGCGCCAGCACAGGTCGACGTCGTCACGCATGAGCGGCAGCCTGCGGTCGAAGCCGCCGAGCTCCTCGTAGACGTCGCGGCGGATGAGCATTCCGGCGGAGGAGACGGACAGCACGGAGCGGACCTGGTCGTGCTGGCCCTGGTCCTGCTCGCGACGGTCCAGTCCGGTCCAGCGGCGGCCGCTGTTGGCGATGGAGACGCCCGTCTCGAGGAGCTGCTTGCGGTCGTACCAGCCGCGCAGCTTGGGGCCGACGATCGCGGCGTAGGAGTCGGAGTCGGCGACGCGCAGGAGTTCGGCGAGCGCGGTGGGCTCGGGCGCGCAGTCGTCGTGGAGGAGCCACAGCCACTGGACGGGTTCGCCGTGCGGCAGTTCCGGCATGTCGTAGGTCTCGTCGCGCCAGGTCCTGGTGACCGGGTCCCAGCCGCTGGGCCGCTTCAGATAGGGCAGGTCGTCGGGGGTCAGCTCGCTCGCGGTGCGGGCGGCCTCGTCGACGGCCGTGCCGAAGCCGGTGCGGCGCGCGAGATGCAGAACTCGTTCGGCCCCGAGGGCGTCGGTGAGCAGCTGGGCCGACTCGTCGGCGCTGCCGGTGTCGGCGGCCACGGCGTTCTGAACGGGGCGTTCCTGGCCGGTCAGGCCGGCGAGGGCGTCGGGCAGCCAGCGCGCGCCGTCGTGGGAGACGAGCACGGCGGTGACGACGTGCCGGGGGAACTCGGGCGCATGCGCCGGAACGAACGCGGCTGTGGTGGGGGACATCGAGGTACGGGCCCTCCGGCCGGGGGGTCGCCCCGAAGGGGCGTTGGTGCGTCACGGACGGGGCCCCACACTAACGGCTGACATACGAGCGGTCCGCCGCCTGTGTACAAGACTCAGGCGGCGGACCGTTGGTTATGTCTGCAGTTGTACTTTTTCGCCGGACAGGGGCCCGGGAAGCGTTCCGGTTGGTGTTCCGCACGGGATGCGGGCGGGGCCGTCAGACCGCGGCCTTCTTGAGCCGGCGCCGCTCCCGTTCGGAGAGGCCGCCCCAGATACCGAAGCGCTCATCGTTGTTGAGGGCGTACTCGAGACATTCGGAGCGGACCTCGCACGCGAGGCAGACCTTCTTGGCCTCCCGGGTGGAACCGCCCTTCTCGGGGAAGAAGGACTCGGGATCGGTCTGGGCGCACAACGCGCGCTCCTGCCAGCCGAGTTCCTCGTCCGCGTCCTCGACCAGCAGTTGTTGGAACAGCTCGGTCATGTGCGCCCCTCGTCTGTCTTTGCGTCCCCGTGATGTTGCCGCGATCGTTTTCGGCCGAACGACACGAGTGAAATTACAAGTGTGTGCTCCAGACCCGTCAAGCCAAGATCTGCTATTGGGCCCGGTATTCACTCTGCGGAACCAAGGCTATGCGGAAAGTGTTCAAATCACCAAAAACCTGACACATGCCAGCGGCCTGCTCCGCACACCCCTCCCCCACGAACCCCACGCGGGCCTCACAGAGGGAGACGTCACAAACATCGATCCTGTTGCGATCAAGCCATCGAAGCGATCCGGATCACAGTACGGTCACGGCGGATCAACAGCGTTTGTGAGCACGGTTGCTGGCGCATCTCTCCCAGGTCGCGGCTGCACAAACCTTTCTCCGTTCGGGGTAACCGGAAGTAGTGAAACATTGCCGCCAAATCGGTCATTGGGTTGACAGTCGGGAAGGGGAACCGTCACCTTTGATCCCATGCCAGCGACCTCAGCACCCCTCGCGACCCGCCACCGCGGGTTCCGCAGTGCTGTCCAGGCGCGCTGTTGCTGTTGCTGTTCCAGCTGTTGATGCCACCGAGCTCCAGCTTCTTCTCGCATTCCCCGCATGCCTGCATCGCCCGCACTGCCTGCTCTGCGACACCCCAGCACTCAGCGCCGAGGAAC
This sequence comes from Streptomyces sp. NPDC043812, assembly GCF_056436245.1. Lineage (NCBI taxonomy): Bacteria > Bacillati > Actinomycetota > Actinomycetes > Kitasatosporales > Streptomycetaceae > Streptomyces > Streptomyces sp. NPDC043812. Next base: position 516,244 of record NZ_JBWKCY010000002.1, on the reverse strand, counting down.
CCCCGCACCATGAACAGCGACAGCGACCTCTCGATCGCCGGCGACATTCTCGCCGTACAGCACCTGCTCCAGCCCGCCCGTGAGCACCCGGCCACCGTGGCCGAGTTCGCCGGCCTCGCCCGCTCCATCGCCGCCGACCGCGCGCGCTGGCAGCACCTCGTCCAGTACGACGCCACCTCGCGCTGGTACCACCGGCTGCAGACCGGCCCCGGCTACGAGGTCTGGCTGCTCAGCTGGGTCCCCGGCCAGGGCAGCGGACTGCACGGGCACGGAGCGTCCTCCGGTGTCCTCACCGTCCTCGAGGGCGCACTGACCGAGCGCACCGAACGCGGTCAGCGGGCGCTGGACGCCGGCTCCCAGCGCGTCTTCGCACCCGGCTACGCGCACGAGGTGACCAACGACTCCCTCGAACCGGCCGTCAGCCTGCACGTCTACTACCCGGGTCTGACCGAGATGCCGATGCACAGCGCCGTGCACTGCACACAGGAGACCGGCGCCGTACCGGCCTGACCGTCCGGCCACTGCGCTGACACGAGGTCAACCCCGTCACAGGCGCCTGCAAGGATGGGTGCATGCGCATTGTGGTTCTGGCCGGCGGTATCGGCGGCGCCCGTTTCCTCCGCGGCCTCAAGCAGGCTGCCCCCGAGGCGGACGTCACGGTGATCGGCAACACCGGTGACGACATCCATCTGTTCGGGCTGAAGGTGTGCCCCGACCTCGACACCGTGATGTACACCCTCGGCGGTGGCATCGACGAAGAGCAGGGCTGGGGGCGTGCGGACGAGACGTTCCAGGTCAAGAGCGAACTGGCGGCGTACGGCGTCGGACCCGAATGGTTCGGGCTCGGCGACCGCGACTTCGCCACCCATATCGTCCGCACCCAGATGCTCGGCGCCGGCTATCCGCTCAGCGCGGTGACCGAGGCGCTGTGCGACCGGTGGAACCCCGGCGTACGGCTGCTGCCGATGTCCGACGACCGGGTCGAGACACATGTCGCCGTCACGCTCGACGGCGAGCGCAAGGTCGTCCACTTCCAGGAGTACTGGGTGAAGCTGCGGGCGTCCGTGGCCGCCGAGGCCGTCGTGCCGGTCGGCGCGGACCAGGCCAAGCCCGCGCCCGGCGTCCTGGAGGCCATCGCCTCCGCCGATGTGATCCTCTTCCCGCCGTCCAACCCCGTCGTCAGCATCGGCACGATCCTGGCCGTCCCGGGAATCCGCGAGGCCGTCGCCGAGGCCGGCGTGCCGGTCGTCGGTCTCTCCCCCATCGTCGGGAACGCGCCCGTGCGCGGCATGGCCGACAAGGTCCTCGCGGCCGTCGGCGTGGAGGCGACCGCCGCCGCCGTGGCGGCGCACTACGGCTCCGGGCTCCTCGACGGCTGGCTCGTCGACAGCGTCGACGAGGCCGCCGTCGCCGATGTCGAAGCGGCGGGCATCCGCTGCCGCGCTGTGCCGCTGATGATGACGGACGTGGCCGCGACGGCGGAGATGGCCCGTGCGGCGCTGGCGCTTGCCGGGGAGGTCCGCGCGTGACCGCGGCGTCGTACCGTGTCTGGGCGCTGCCCGGCCTCGGCGAGATCCGGCCCGGCGACGACCTCGCCAAGCTGATCGCCGCGACGACCCCCGGGCTCGTCGACGGGGATGTCCTGCTGGTCACATCGAAGATCGTCAGCAAGGCGGAGGGGCGGATCGTCGAGGCGTCGGACCGCGAGGCGGCGATCGACGCGGAGACCGTACGCGTGGTGGCGCGGCGCGGCGCGCTGCGGATCGTGGAGAACCGGCAGGGCCTCGTCATGGCCGCGGCCGGGGTCGACGCCTCCAACACCCCTGCCGGCACGGTGCTGTTGCTGCCCGAGGACCCCGACGCCTCGGCGCGGGCGATCCGTGCCGGGCTGCGGGACGAACTGGGCGTCGACATCGGGGTCGTCATCACCGACACCTTCGGCAGGCCCTGGCGGACCGGGCTGACGGACGTCGCGATCGGCGCGGCAGGTGTACGCGTCCTGGACGATCTGCGCGGCGGCACGGATGCGCACGGCAACCCGCTGAACGCGACCGTGGTCGCGACCGCCGACGAACTCGCCGCCGCGGGTGACCTGGTGAAGGGCAAGGCGAACGGCCTGCCGGTCGCGGTCGTGCGCGGACTGGCCCACGTCGTGTCCGACGAAGCCGGGGGCGCACAGGCACTGGTGCGCGGCGCCACCGACGACATGTTCCGCCTCGGCACCTCGGAGGCCGTACGGGAAGCAGTGACCCTGCGGCGCACGGTCCGGGAGTTCACGGACGAGCCGGTGGACGGGGGCGCGGTGCGGCGCGCGGTCGCGGCTGCGGTGACGGCACCCGCACCGCACCACACGACACCGTGGCGCTTCGTCCTGCTCGAATCGCCCGCGTCGCGGCTGCGCCTGCTGGACGCGATGCGGGACGCGTGGATCGCCGACCTGCGACGTGACGGCAAGTCCGAGGAGTCGATCGCGAAGCGGGTGCGCCGCGGCGACGTGCTGCGAAAGGCCCCCTATCTGGCGGTGCCCTGCCTGGTGGCGGACGGCTCGCACACCTACGGCGACGAGCGCCGGGACGCGGCGGAGCGCGAGATGTTCGTGGTCGCGGCGGGAGCGGGTGTGCAGAACTTCCTCGTGGCGCTGGCGGGCGAGCGGCTGGGCTCGGCATGGGTGTCGTCGACGATGTTCTGCCGCGACGTGGTGCGCGAGGTGCTGTCCCTGCCTGCGGACTGGGACCCGATGGGCGCGGTGGCGATCGGCCACGCGGCGGCCGCGCCTGCGGCGCGGGGGGTGCGGGAGGCGTCGGCGTTCATCGAGGTGCGGTAGGGGGTGGCGGGTGATGTGCCGGCGCCCCGCCGCGAATGCCCAGGCACCACCGCGGACTACCAGTTTGCGATGTTCACCCGGCGCATCTTCGGTTCACGGCGCGGCGGGGTGCGGCCCGCGAGGAGGATCAGACGGGCCGCCCGGTGTCGTTGACCCTCGTAGGGGGCCAGGAGCTCCAGCATCGCCGCGTCGTCCGCGTCGCGGTCGCCCGCGAGCGCGAGGCCGACGATCCGGGGCAGGTGCAGGTCTCCGACCGTCACCGCGTCGGGTGCGCCGTTGCTGCGCTGGATGGTCTCCGCGGAGGTCCACGGGCCGATGCCGGGGATCAACTCCAGCCGGGCCATGGCCTGTTCGGGCGCCATCGCCGCTGCCTCCTCCAGGCGTCGCGCCACCTTCACCGCGCGCAGGATCGTCGAGGCACGCTTGTTGTCGACACCCGCGCGGTGCCATTCCCAGGACGGGATCATCGCCCAGGTACGCGGCTCCGGCATGACGTACAGGCGGTCGTCCGGACCGGGCGCGGGTTCACCGTACGCACGCACCAGCAGGCGCCAGGCCCGGTACGCCTCGTCGGTCGTGATCTTCTGCTCGAGGATCGACGGGATCAGGGACTCCATGACCAGCCCGGTGCGCAGCAGCCGCAGGCCGGGGCGGCGGTGCCGCGAGGCGGCGACCAGCCGGTGCCGCGGGGTGAACGACTCCGGTTCGTCCGAGGCCCCGAGCAGGTCGGGCAGTCGATCGAGCAGCCACTCACCGCCCGCTCCCCACGCCTCGGCCTCCGCGACCCCGCCCCGCAGGGCGACCCGCAGGGTGCCGGGGCCCTCGGGCGTGCGTGCCGCGCGCCACACCGAACCGTCCGGGGTGGTGCGGAACGTCGGATCCGCCGGCCCCCGTCGCAGCGGCCCGAGCACCAGACCGAGGTCGAGGGGCCATGGCGGGGTCCAGCGCCGGGTGCGGGCGGCGGCAGCCTGACGCGGTATCCCGACGGGTACGCGTGTGTCGCCGCCGCGCACGGTCGCGCGGCGCACACCCGGTTCGAAACGCCCAGCCATGCGCTCAGGCTAGTCGCTACTCGTCGGACGAGAATCAGGCCAGTCGCTACTGATCGGACGAGAAGCGGACCGCGCCTGCCGGGAGCACCGCGTCGCACCAGACCCGAGCGCCCTCCCGGAGTTCGTTGTCCTCCCCCACGACCGCACCGTCGCCCACGACCACGCCGGACAGCACCGTACGGGCACCGATCCGCGCGCCTTCGCCGACGAGCGAGCCGGAGATCATCGCTCCCCGCTCCACGACCGCGCCCGCGAGGACCGCGCTGCCGTCGACATGGGCGTCCTCACCGATCACGGCGCCCTCGCCGACGACCGTGCCGCCGGTGAGCTTCGCCCCGGCCGCCACCTGCGCCGACGGGAGCACCAGCCGGTCGCCGCGCCGGCCCGGGACCGCCGGGGACGGGGCCCGGCCGAGCACCAGATCGGCCGAGCCGCGCACGAAGGCGTGCGGGGTGCCCAGGTCCAGCCAGTAAGTGGAGTCGACCATGCCCTGGAGATGGGCTCCGGAGCCGAGCAGTTCGGGGAAGGTCTCACGTTCGACGGAGACCGGGCGGCCCGTCGGGATCGCGTCGATGACCGAGCGGCGGAACACGTACGCGCCCGCGTTGATCTGGTCGGTAACGATCTCCTCGGGCGTCTGCGGCTTCTCCAGGAAGGCCGTGACGCGGCCGGTGGCATCGGTTGGCACGAGCCCGTAGGCACGCGGGTCGTCGACGCGCGTGAGGTGGAGGGAGACGTCCGCGCCGGTCGAGCGGTGGGTGTCGACCAGGCCGCCGATGTCGAGGCCGGTGAGGATGTCCCCGTTGAAGATGAGGACGGGGTCCTCGGGGCCGGACCGCAGCCGGGAGGCGACGTTGCGGATCGCGCCGCCGGTGCCGAGGGGTTCCTCCTCGGTCACGTACTCCAGGTGCAGTCCGAGCGCCGAGCCGTCGCCGAAGTACGGCTCGAAGACCTCGGCCAGATAAGAGGTCGCGAGCACGATGTGCTCGACACCCGCCGCGCGTGCGCGCGCGAGCTGATGGGTGAGGAAGGGGACACCCGCCGCCGGCACCATCGGCTTCGGGGTGCGGACGGTGAGCGGACGCAGCCGGGTGCCCTTGCCTCCGACCAGGAGAATCGCTTCTGGGGCCTGGTTCAATGCGGTCTCTGCTTCCTGGTGGGGCCGGGCACGTTCGCTGGTTGGACCGGCCAGTTTATGCAGTGCGGGTTGTGCCCCTCCCCTGCGGCGCGCGTCATGCGCCGCAGGGCGGCAGCCTGCGTACAGTTCCAGGGGCCCGGGTCAGCGGCCTTGGTAGGTGGCCGATGCCGAACGGGCGCTGCCGAGTTTGCCGTAGAGACGGCCACCGGGGCAGTCCGTGACGAATCCGTCGCGGTGACCGGAGATGGCGTTGAGTTCGACCTTCCTGCCCTTCGCGTACTTGCCGCTCCCTGCGGAGGTGAGAGTCACTTTGCCCTTCGGGTTGATCCCGTGCAGCCCGAGCTTCCACGCGGTCAACTTGGCCACGGCATCCACCGCGGCCTTCGGTGGGTTGGAGGAACTGTACGTGCCGAGCACGGCGATGCCCGTGCTGTTCGTGTTGAAACCCAGCGTGTGGGCGCCGAGCACCGGGTTGGCCACGCCTCCTGCCCGGCCTTCGTAGATGTTTCCGCACTTGTCGACGGCGAAGTTGTAGCCGATGTCCCGCCAGCCCATGCTCTTCACGTGGTAGCGGTAGATACTGCGGAGAACGGAGGGCGCCTGCTCGCACGTGTAGTTGTTGCCGGTGGCGCTGTGGTGCACGAACGCGGCCTTCACCGTCTTCGTGTAGCGGAAGGACCTCTCCCGGAGTGTCTCGTCGGCGCCCCACCCCTTGCGGGTGACGATGCCCGGTCGGGGGCCGATGTACGGCTTGGCCTTCACCGGGTCTGCGACCGGACGGCCCGGCTTCGCCGCTTCGGCTTCCGTCTGCTGCCGGTTGAGCGCGGGGGTCACCATCCCGGCTGCCGGGGGGCGGCCCTCCGCGACGGGCTTGGGGCCCGTAACTCTGGTGCCCCGGTCGTCGCCGGGGTCGACGAGTTCGAGACGCATACCCTCCGGCAGACGGCTGATCCGGTCGACGGCCTGCTGTACGCGCGCCTCGACGGCGTCGGACGCACCGACCCACAGAGGTGCGGTGGAGCCGTGCACGCCGGCCGCCTCGCTCTCGGCGGTGCCGCGGTCGGCCGCGTGATCGCTGTTGTGGGTCTCGACCTGCAGCCACTGGGACCACTCGCCGGAGTCGATGTCGCGGGTGCGGACCTCGACGGTGCCGTCCAGCTCCGCTTTCTCGTCCTCCCAGACGAGGCCGACAAGGGAGAAGTCATCCACCTCCTGGCGGGGGAGCCCTTGCGCGGCCCGGCCGAGTGACCGTTCCGAGAAGGTCTTGCCGAGTGGCTCGAGCGGGAGCGACTGGGTACTGCCGGGAACGTCCGGCGCGCGAGGGGGCACGGCGGCCGCGCCCGACGGGAGCGAGAGCGGGAGGGCGAGCGCGGCAGCGCACGCCACTCCGATCGAAGAAGCCAGGTATCCACGCATGGACAAGATCCTGTGCCGCGCACGCCGGGTGCGCCTGCTCGAAAAATGACGGTCCACCGGTCCGACCGGAGGACACCGTTCACCGGTACGGCGGCGTCCGCGCGTATGCGCGGCGTACGCTTGCGCGGGTGAACGCCAGCGACCGTACCCCTGCCGACCTGCTGCGATCCGCGCTCGCCGCGGACCCGGCGCGCCCCTTGGTCACCTTCTACGACGATGCCACCGGTGAGCGCGTCGAATTGTCCGTCGCCACCTTCGCCAATTGGGTGGCCAAGACCGCCAATCTCCTTCAGGGTGATCTGTCCGCGGAGCCGGGCGAGCGGGTCGCTCTGCTGCTTCCTGCGCACTGGCAGAGCGCGGTGTGGCTGCTGGCCTGTTCGTCGGTGGGCGTCGTGGCCGACGTCGGTGGCGATCCAGCCGCCGCCGACCACGTGGTGGCCGGGCCCGGGCAGTTCGAGGCCGGGCTCGCCTGCAAGGGCGAACGCATCGCACTCTCTCTCGCGCCGCTGGGCCGCCGGTTTCCCTCCCCTCCCGCCGGCTACGCCGACTACGCGGTCGAGGTGCCCAGCCAGGGCGACCGTTTCGCCGCCTACGCGCCCGTGGACCCGGACGCGGAGGCGCTCGCTGTCGGCGGGACGGCCCTGACCGGGGCCGAACTGGTCGAGCGGGCGCGCGCGGACGCCGGGCGGCTCGGGCTCGCGCCGGGGTCGCGGCTGCTGTCGGGGCTGGGCTACGACACCTGGGAGGGACTGTCCGCCGGGCTGTACGCACCGCTGGCGGCCGGTGGCTCCGTCGTATTGTGCCGAAACCTGGGCGAGTTGTCCGAGGACGGCCTCGCCAAGCGGATCGAGAGCGAGCGGGTCACCGGCACGGCGGTGTGAGGGGACGGCGGCGCAGGCCGGGGCAGCGGTGTGAGGGGACGGCGGCGCAGGCCGGGGCAGCGGTATGAGGGGACGGCGGCGCAGGCCGGGGCAGCGGTATGACAAGCCGTCGGCGTCCACTCATGTGGCGCACACGCGGGCCGAGCCCTCCCCGTCGGGGCGTCAACTGCGGTGGATGATCGGCGACAAGCGCGTTTCCCCACACAACCAAGCGCCAGGTTCAGCCGTCTAGCCCTGCGATCGGCGACCCAGCGCGCCGCCGACGCCATGAAGGACGGACGCACACGTGACGGACAAGGCTGGCACGCCTGCCGAACCGGACGGCCCGAGCGAGGACGGGGCCGAGCCGTCAGCGGCTGAGGCGGCTCGCGTGGGCTCCGGCGACGGCGGCCGGACGGCCGGCACGGACGCGACCGACACCGGCGCCGCCCGGGAGACGGCCACCGACGGCGCGGACGGCACGGACGGCACGGACGGCACGGACGGCACGGACGGCACGGACGGCACGGACGGCACGGACGGCACGGACGGCACGGACGGCACGGACGATGCGGACGATGCGGACGATGCGCACTCCGACACGGCGGACAGCGGGAACGACGAAGCCGACACCACACCCGACCCGAACCCCGACGCCGAGAACGACACGGACCACCCCGACGACCCGGACAACGCGCACTCCGACACGACGGACAGCGGCAACGACGAAGCCGGCGCCCCAGCCGACGCCGCGGACGCCCCGAACGACGAAGCCGGCGCCAACCACAGGCGGCACTGGCTGCGTTGGGCCGCGCTCGGCACCTCGTTCGCCGTGCTCGCCGCCGCTGGCGCCGGCTGGTGGATCTACCGCAAGCTCGATGCCAACATCACCACGGACACCTCCGCAGCCGCGGAGCTGAAGGCATACGAGAAGGAGCGCCCCACACCGCTCGCCGTCGACGCGCAGAACATCCTGCTGCTCGGCTCCGACACCCGTGAGGGCGAGGGCAACGACACCTACGGCAAGGACGAGGGCGGTAGCCAGCGCTCCGACACGACGATCCTGCTGCACATCGCGGCGGACCATCAGAGCGTCACGGCGATGTCCATCCCGCGCGATCTGATGGTCACCATTCCGAGCTGCGGCAAATCCGACGGCACCAGGACGAGGGAACAGATCGCACAGTTCAACTGGGCGTTCCAGTTCGGTGGTGCGGCCTGCACCATCCGTACCGTCGAGAAGTTCACCGGGATCCGTATCGACCACCACATGGTCGTCGACTTCCGCGGCTTCAAGGACATGGTCGACGCGGTGGACGGCGTCGAGGTGTGTCTGACCGAGCCGATCGACGACCGGGCCGCCCGCCTCAAGCTGCCGACGGGTCGGCAGACGCTGCGCGGCGAGGACGCGCTGGGCTTCGTACGGGCGAGGAAGACGCTGGGTAACGGCAGCGACACCGAACGCATAGAGCGTCAGCAGCAGTTCCTGGGCGCGCTGGTCAAGAAGGTGCAGAGCAACGGCGTTCTGCTCAATCCCACCCGGCTGTACCCGGTTCTGGACGCCGCGACCAAGTCGATCACCACGGACGAGGGGCTCGACTCACTGAAGGACCTGTACGAACTGACCCGGTCACTGCGCAATGTACCGACAGAAAAGGTGCAATTCCTGACGGTTCCGCGGCAGCCCTATCATCTCAACCCGAATCGGGACGAGCTGGTCGAACCGGAAGCCGGTGAACTCTTCGACAGGCTGCGCGAGGACACCGCGGTCACGGTCGTTCCCGAGGGCGAGAAGAAGGACAAGGACGTGACGGGCAAGCCGGAGGCGGGCGTCACCGGAAGCCCGATGCCGACCCCGACCTTCCCCGGCACCAACGCGGCCGACGGCATGTGTGAGTAGGGCTACGAGTTGAGCAGCGAGTAAAGCAATGGCCAAACAGAGACGGGTTGGTCACCTGGAATGGGTGGAATGCCCGCTTGTAAGGGGCGTGGAATTTGTCACGGACGTCGCTCGACGCTGAACTGGGCGGATAGTGTGACGCGATCCGGTGCATCCGACCCCGTGTCGCGCACTGCTGGATCGAAAGACCGAGCGCCTGTCGGGGGGAGGCGCCTCGCGTGGCACCGACGGAGGACTCAAGCAACCGTGGATGCACATAGCCGTGGGCGGGCGGACGAGATCGACCCCGCCGACCAGTGGGTACTGAACCCGCAGACCGGCGACTACGAACTGCGACTGAATCAATCCGCACCGCAGTCAGCCTCCTCCTCCAGAGCCGCGGGCGCAAGAAGGGCCCGCCGTGACCCTGAAGCCGCGAACGCCACGACGGGTACCGGGGGCGCCCGGCGCAGCAGGACGGCAGCACCGGGCTCCGATGTGCCCGGCCAGCGCAGTCGCCGGGCCGGCGATGCCTCGGGCGGCCGCGTCCCGCCCCAGGCCGGCCGCCGCAAGCGCAGGCCCGAGTCGAAGAAGAAGAAGGTCCTGGGGTGGACCGGCGGCACGCTCGCGGTGCTGCTGATCGCGACCGCGGGTGCGGGCTACCTCTACTACGAGCACCTGAACGCGAACATCACGTCGATAAACGACGACAACGCGGGCACCGGCGGCTTCAGCAAGGACCGGGCGATCAACGTCCTGCTGATCGGCACCGACAAGCGCACCGGCGCGGGCAACGAGAAGTACGGCGACAAGAACAGCCCCGGTCACGCCGACACCACCGTGCTCCTGCATGTGTCCAAGGACCGTACGAACGCGACCGCGATGAGCATTCCGCGAGACCTCATCACGGACATTCCGGACTGTCCGACCACGCAGGAGGACGGCACCACCAAGGTCATCCCGGGCACGCGAAACACCCGGTTCAACGAGAGCCTCGGACAGTCGGACCGTACGCCGAGCTGCACCATGCGGACGGTCACCGAAATCACCGGCGTGAAGATGGACCACTTCATGGTGGCCGACTTCAACGCCGTCAAGACGCTCACCTCGGCGGTCGACGGTGTGCCCATCTGCCTGGCCAAGGACATCGACGACCCGGACTCCAAGCTCGACCTGCCGGCCGGTGAGCACAACATCCAGGGCGAGGAAGCCCTTGCGTTCGTCCGTACCCGCCACGCCGTGGGTTTCGGCGGTGACCTCGACCGCATCAAGATCCAGCAGCAGTTCCTCAGTTCGCTGATGCGCAAGCTGAAGTCGAACGACACGCTCACCAGCCCCACCAAGCTGTTCAAGCTGGCGGAGGCGGGCACCAAGGCCCTGACCGTCGACTCCAAGATCAACGACATAGGAAAGCTCCGCGATCTCGGCCTCGAGCTCGGCAAGTTCGACACGAAGAACCTGACGTTCGCCACGGTCCCCGTCCTGGACAACCCGACGGAGAAGGTCAAGGCGACCGTCGTTCTCGACACACCCAAGTCCGACGCCCTGTTCGCCATGGTCCGCGACGACATCTCGCTGACCGAGGTCGAGCAGAAGAAGAAGGCGGCCAAGGACAAGCAGGCCGAGCTGCTCAAGGGCACCCGGGCCGACGCCTCCGAGGTGCGTGTCGACGTGTTCAACGGCGGTGGCCCCACGGGCTCCGCCCAGAAGACGCTGGACTGGCTGCAGAACACGGAGGGAGTTCTGAAGTCCACGAACAAGGGCAACGCTCCGGCCGACGTCACCAAGACACAGCTGGAGTACGCGCCGAACCAGGCCGACCAGGCCCGCAAGCTCGCGGATCTGATGGGCCTGCCTGCCTCGGCGCTGAAGCCCGGCGCGGAGGACGCCCAGGGACTGGAAGCGATGACGCTGACCCTCGGCGCCGATTTCAAGGGCGCGGGAGTGCCCATCAGCGGTCCGGCGAAGGCGCCGGAAGGTGTGCAGAAGGTCGAGGCGGACAAACAAGTGTGCGCCAAGTGACGCCGGAGATCGGCTCTTGGGGAGAGCCTGAACACAGGGGGTTCTAGGGGTGGGACACAGCAGCGTGCGTGGGGAGGGGACGCGGCGACAACGCGTACCGCACGCCCGCGATCTGGGCTGGGACGACGGGCTGTACGGCGAGGAGGCCGGGCGTGTGCCCGGCAGCCGTACCGCCCCGGACGACGAGCCGACCGGATCGGGTGGAAAGGACACGGCGGCGGAGGGCTCAGGCTCCCGTCACGGAGCGCCGCGCCGCCGCGCGAAACGCGGCAGACGCCGGATACTGCGCTGGTTGGCACTCACGGTCTCCGTGGTGATACTCGGCACGGCCGGGGCGGGATACCTGTACTACCAGCACCTCAACAGCAACATCCGCAAGGGCGAACGCAGTTCGGCCGACGGAGGACCGACGAAGGCCGCGCCGAACGCCGCGGGCCAGACACCGCTCAACGTCCTGCTCATCGGCTCCGACAGCAGGAACACCGCCGAGAACCTGAAGCTCGGCGGCTCGAAGAAGAATGTCGGCTCGCCGCCGCTCGCGGACGTGCAGATGCTGCTGCACGTATCGGCCGACCGAAAGAACGCCTCGGTGGTCTCCATCCCCCGCGACACCAAGGTCGACGTGCCCAAGTGCACCGACCCCAAGACCGGGGACGAGTTCGCCGCGACCAGGGTTCTGATCAACGCGACCCTCGCACGCGGCGGTCCCGGCTGCACCCTCGCCACCTGGCAGGAACTCACCGGCGTCTACATCGACCACTGGATGATGGTCGACTTCGCGGGCGTGGTGGACATGGCGGACGCGATCGGCGGCGCCGAGGTCTGCGTCCTGCAGAACGTGTACGACGGTCCGAAGCCGGGGGTGCCCGGCGGCTCCGGGCTGCGGATGACCGCGGGCAGCAAGGAGATCCAGGGCGAGCAGGCCCTGCAGTGGCTGCGCACCCGCCATGCCTTCGGCAGCGACTTCGGTCGCTCGGAGGCCCAGCACATGTACATGAACTCGGTCGTCCGCAAGCTGAAGGACCAGAACGCGTTCACGGACACCGGCCGGCTGATGGACCTGGCCGAGACCGCGACCAAGTCGCTGCAGGTCTCCGAGGAGATCGGCACGGTCAAGAAGCTGTTCGACCTGGGCATGACTCTCAAGGACGTGCCGACCAGCCGGATCGCGATGCTCACCATGCCGCGCATCCCTGACCCGGACAATCCGGACAACCACGTCCTGCCCGAGCCGGGTGAGGCGGAGAAGCTCTGGCAGCTGCTGCGCGACGACGTACCCGTCGACGGCAAGGCGGCGACCTCCAAGCCCACGTCGGCACCCGCACCCAAGGACCCGGCCGCCGACCGCGCCGAGATCGGCGTCATGGTCCGCAACGGCACCGGTGTCGGCCAGGCCGCCACACAGGGCCGGGCCAATGCGGTCGCGGGTCTGCTGGCGGAGGAGGGCTTCACGCTGGCCGACGCGGACAGGACGCTCGATCCGCAGGAGCGCACCCGGATCCTCTTCCCGAGCGCGGACCTCGAAGGCGACGCGCACTCCGTCGCCAAGGCGATGGGGGTGCCCACCAGCGCGGTGAAGAAGTCGACGGACGTCTCCGGCGTCACGCTGGTCGTCGGGGCGGACTGGCGGTCCGGGGACACGTTCCCCAAGGCCGCGCCTGCCGCGGGACCGCCGAAGAACACCGAGACGGTCATGGGCGACAACAAGGACGCCTGCATGGAGATCTACGCGCCGTACCGTTTCACCTGAGCATCCGCGGAAACGACGGCCGGCCCGCCCCGGGAAGGGGGCGGGCCGGCCGTCCCGTTACGGGACGGAGGGTCAGACGGTCGCGGTCTTCGCGGCGGGCCGGCGGCTCGCGATGACCTTCCTCGCCAGCGAACGCGGGCTCGTCAGGAAGCCGTATCCCCACGACATGTGCATCGTGGCGAGCGCGACGGGGATCTGCAGACGCGCCTTCAGCGGCAGCCCCTTGCCCGCGGGCACGGAACCGGCCGTGATCGCCGCGAGGTAGCCGCCGGGCACGACGAGTGCCCAAGGGGTCAGGGCGACACCCGCCACGATGCCCGCGGCGATGGCGCACACGGCGGTCGGCGGGGCCAGGTAGCGCAGGTTGATCGAGCCGGCGTGGTAACGCGCGACGACATGGCGCCAGCGGCCGTAGTCCTTGTACTGCTTGGCGAGCGCGCGCACGGACGGCCGCGGGCGGTACTGCACCTTCAGCTCCGGCGAGAACCAGATCAGCCCGCCGGCCTCGCGGATACGGAAGTTCAGCTCCCAGTCCTGGGCACGGATGAACTCCACGTTGTACCCGCCCTGCTGCTCCAGGGCCTCGCGGCGGAAGACACCGAGGTAGACCGTCTCGGCCGGGCCCGCCTCGCCGCCGGTGTGGAAGGCCGCGTTGCCCACGCCGACCTTCGAGGTCATGGCGGCGGCGACCGCGTCCTCCCAGGCGTTCTCGCCCTCGGCATGCATGATGCCGCCGACGTTCTGCGCGCCGGTCTCCTCCAGCAGGCGGACCGCGGTCGCGATGTAGTTCGGCGAGAGCATGCCGTGGCCGTCGACGCGCACCACGATCGGGTGACGCGAGGCCTTGATGGCAGCGTTCAGCGCGGCCGGGGTGCGGCCGGTCGGGTTCGGCACGGTGTGGACCCTCGGGTCCTCCCGTACGAGCTCGGCGGCGATCTCGTCGGTGCGGTCCGAGGACGGCCCGAGCGCGATCACCACCTCCATCTCGCCGTCGTACTCCTGCTCGAGGATGTGACGGACCGAGTTGCGCAGATGCCGCTCCTCGTTGAGGACCGGCATGATCACGGAGACAGCGGGCGTGGCGTTCATCGCCCGCCACGTTACCGCGAACGGGGGACACCCAGGCGCGGCGGCCGTTGTCGCAGATCGGACGGGCCTACGGTGCTCGGCATCCCCTGTCGTCCGCGGAGGTGTTCCCTTGCCCCCACCGCCCCGCCCCCGCCGCCCGGCCCCGCCCCAGCCGCGGCCGGTCAGACGGCGGCCGGGAACGCGGCCCGCCCCACGGGTGCCGCAACGGCCGCGCTGGGGCATGCGGATCGTGACATCTCTCTCGTTGCTGGTGCTCGGCGTCGGCGGGATCGGGCACGGCGTGGTCACCGGCCTGGACACCGGCATCGACCGGGTCGACCCGTTCCGCGACATGAAGAACCGCCCCGGGGACACCCACGGCATGAACATCCTCGTCGTCGGCACCGACGGCCGGGACAAGATCACCTCTGCGGAGAAGAAGAGGTACAGGCTCGGCGGCACCGGCTGCCGCTGCACCGACACGATCATGCTGGTGCACATCTCGGAGGACCGGGAGCGAGCCAGCGTGGTGAGCCTGCCGCGGGACAGCTACGCCGAGATCCCCGAGTACACGGACGCCAAGGGGAAGCTCCGCAAGACGCACCCGGTGAAGCTGAACGCCGCGTTCTCGGAGGGCGGCCCGGGGCTGACCGTACGGACCGTGGAACACATGACCAAGGTGAAGATCGATCACTATCTGGAGATCGACTTCACCAGCTTCATGCGGACCGTGGACGTGGTCGGCGGGGTGGAGATCTGCACGGTCCGGCCCATGAAGGACTCGTACACCGGACTGGACCTGCCGGTGGGCACGCACAAGCTCAACGGCGGCCAGGCCCTGCAGTACGTCCGCTCGCGCCATATCGACGGGGCGGCCGACCTCGGGCGGATGCAGCGTCAGCAGCGGTTCCTGGCTGCCCTCGTCGACCGCGCGACCAGCAGCGGGGTGCTGCTGAATCCGGTGAAGTTCCGCGAGGTGTCGACGACCATGCTGGATTCGGTGCGGGCCGACAAGGGGTTCGGCACCCAGCAGATGCTCGCGCTCGGCAAGGCGATGCGGCGCTTCACCACCGCCTCCTCGGAGTTCACCTCGGTGCCCATCGGCGACGTCGGCCATCCGGTGAAGGGCATCGGCTCCACCGTGAAGTGGGACACGGCGAAGTCCGACAAGCTCTTCCAGCTGCTGCGGGACGACAAGCCGCTGGCGCCGCACCACCCGAAGCGGCCGCGGGCCACGCTCGTCGACGTGGCGCCGCAGCAGGTCCGTGTGCAGGTCTACAACGGCACCCGCACCGACGGGCTCGGCGACCGGGTGGACAAGGCCCTGAGCGCCACCGGATTCCGCACCACGCAGACCCCGCTGAACGGCGGCAACGGCACGGTGCGGCGCACCTATGTGACGTACGACCCACGTTGGGACCGCTCGGCGAAGTCGCTGCAGGCGGCCCTGCCGGGCTGCGAGATGCGGCCCGTGAACAAGCAGGGGCCGACGCTGAAAGTGATGGTCGGGTCCGACTACAAGGGCGTGACGCCGGTGCGGGCGGAGGATCCGCACCGCGGCGAGTTCGGCGCGGTCACGGGCGACCAGGTCGTCTGCCCGTAGGAAGGGCAGTGCTCAGTCCCCCATGCCCTCCGCGGCACGCTTCTCGCGCAGTTCCTTGATCGCGCGCCGCCTCGCCAGCCGGTGCGTGCGCCGGATCTGGGCCTCCTGGTAGCGCCGCTGGTCCCGCTCGGTCTCCGGCATCACTTGCGGCACCTGACGCGGCTTGCCGTCCGCGTCGACCGCGGCGAAGACGAGATACGCGGAGCCGACCTGCTGCGCGGGCGTCGACTCGTTCCAGCGTTCCGCCATGACGCGCACGCCGACCTCCATAGAGGACCGGCCCGTCCAGTTGACCTGAGCCTTCACATGCACGAGATCGCCGACCCTGACCGGCTCCAGGAACACCATCTCGTCCATGGAGGCGGTGACCGCCGGGCCGCCGGAGTGCCGGCCCGCGACGGCGCCCGCGGCATCGTCCACCAGTTTCATGATCACGCCACCGTGCACGGTGCCCAGAAGATTCGTGTCACTGCCGGTCATGATGTGGCTGAGGGTGGTACGTGATGCCGAAGTGGGCTTGCCCGGAATTTCAGCCTCCGGGCGCTGGGCCTGATCTGTCATGCCGTCCACCATATGCCGGGGCCCCGAGGCGGTCGCATTGCATCAGGTTCGCTACAGGGCTGGTGTGATTCGCCACCCGCTCTGTCGGCGCGAGGGTCCACACCTGCACACTGTTCCGCATGAACGACTGGCCCGATGGATGGACCGACGACGGCGGCAACGGACGAGGCTACGGGCGCGGCAGCGCCGGTGGGCAGCCCGAGGGTGCGCGCGTGATGCGTCACGTCCAGCGCCCGGCTGCTCCTCAGCACGGCGGGGTGCCCCCTCAGCAGCGCGGCTACGACCAGGGCTACGCCGAGCCCGGGTACGACAGCGGCTACAACACGGGCCAGGTCTACGGCGGCGGACAGGGCGGGCACGGCGGCATCCCGCCGCAGGGCGGCGACCCCTACCGGTACCCGGCACCCGCGCCCGACTGGCGGCGCCGGTTCAAGATCGGCTCGATCATCGTGCTCGTCGCGGTGCTCGCGACGACGATCGGCACGTACTTCTGGGCCGACTCCAAGGTCCGGCGCGAGGTGGACCTCTCCAAGGTCGTCGAGCGCCCCCAGGAGGGCGACTGCACGACGTATCTGATCGTCGGCTCGGACAGCCGTGAGGGCATGTCCGCCGAGGAGAAGA
The DNA here is from genome assembly GCF_056436245.1 of Streptomyces sp. NPDC043812. Taxonomy (NCBI): domain Bacteria; kingdom Bacillati; phylum Actinomycetota; class Actinomycetes; order Kitasatosporales; family Streptomycetaceae; genus Streptomyces; species Streptomyces sp. NPDC043812. Next base: position 499,450 of record NZ_JBWKCY010000002.1, on the reverse strand, counting down.
AGAAGCTGCACACCGGTTCCGCCGAGGGCAAGCGCACCGACTCGATGATGATCCTCGCCGCGTGCGGCAGCGGGAACACGATGGTGTCGCTCCCCCGCGACTCGGACGTCGAGATACCCACCTTCGTGGGCTCCGAGTCGGGCAAGACGTTCCAGGGCACGGGCCGCCGGGTGAAGCTCAACGCCGCGTACGCCGAGGACGGACCCGAGCTGCTGGTCCGCACGGTCGAGCACAACACCGGCCTGCGCATCGACCACTACGCGGAGATCGGCTTCGCCGGCTTCGCGAACATCGTGGACGCGCTCGGCGGTGTCGAGATGAACATCGAGAAGGGCTTCAAGGACAAGAAGTCGGGCGCCGACTTCGAGGCCGGCAAGCAGACCCTCGACGGCGAGCAGGCACTGGCCTTCGTCCGCACGCGGTACGCGTTCGCGGAGTCGGACCTGGCGCGCACGAAGAACCAGCAGAAGTTCCTGTCGGCGCTGGCGAGCCAGGCGGCGACGCCGGGCACGATCCTCAACCCGTTCAAGCTGTACCCGACGATGGGCGCCGGCCTGGACACCCTGATCGTCGACAAGGACATGTCCCTGTGGGACCTGGGCGAGATGTTCTTCGCGATGAAGGGCGTCACGGACGGCGAGGGCACTTCGCTGAACATGCCGACGTCGGGCAGCAACGGCGGGAACCTGGTCTGGGACAAGACGAAGGTGCAGCAGTTGGTGAAGCAGATCCAGAACGACGAGAAGGTCACCGTCTCGGACAAGTGACGTCCTCACGTCCACGTGAAGGGCCCGCCGCGCCAGGAGCGCCGGCGGGCCCTTCCGCGTGGCGAACGCGTACACCCCGTCCGGTGGTGCCGGAATCCCGGTACGCGTCCTCGTCCCGGAGCCGGCGACAACGTGCCTCGCGTCGCCGATGAGTTCGGCCCACCCGCGTCGTCTACTGAGTAATAAGGCAATGACGACGATGGAGGAACCGGCATGAGGAAGATCGTTTCGCAGCTGTTCATCTCGCTCGACGGCGTCGTGGAGGCGCCCGACCAGTGGCACTTCCCCTACTTCAACGACGAGATGGGCGTGGCCGTCGACGCCGCCCTCGGCGGGGCCGACACGTTGATCCTGGGCCGCAAGACCTACGACAGCTTCGCTGGTGCCTGGCCCGAGCGGGAGGCGGCCGGCGGGGAGGACGCTCCGTTCGCCAAGGCCCTCGGTGACGCGCGGAAGATCGTCGTCTCGAACCAGCAACTCGACTTCACCTGGCGGAACTCCGAGCTCCTCAAGGGTGATCTCGCCGAGACGGCAGCCGCTTTGAAGAACGAACCGGGCACCGCCCCCATCGGCATCAGCGGCTCGGTCTCCGTCGTCCGGCAACTGCTTGCCGCGGGAGTGCTGGACGAGCTGCGCCTGCTGGTGCATCCCATCGCCGTCCGCAAGGGCATGCGGTTGTTCGAGGAGGGCGAGGCTCCGATCCCGTTGAAGCTGATCTCCTCCGAGACCTTCGAGACAGGGGTGCTGAACCTCGTCTACGCCCCCGCCGCGTCGGTCGGCGAGGGAACGTACGAGGACGCCAAGGCCCACCTGCCCCAGGCCGAGTAACGGGTGCACACGCAACGGCCCCCGGCCTCATGTGAGGCCGGGGGCCGTTGCGTGTGCCGATCCGGCCTCGCGGCCGGGTGCGTGCGGGTTACTTCGGGAGGTTGCGCGCCATGACGATGCGCTGCACCTGGTTCGTGCCCTCGTAGATCTGCGTGATCTTGGCGTCGCGCATCATCCGCTCCACCGGGTAGTCACGGGTGTAGCCGTAGCCGCCCAGCAGCTGGACCGCGTCCGTCGTGACCTCCATCGCCACGTCGGAGGCGAAGCACTTCGCCGCCGCGCCCTGGAAGGTGAGGTCCGCGTCGCCGCGCTCCGACTTGGCCGCCGCCGCGTACGTCAGCTGACGGGCCGCCTCGATCTTCATCGCCATGTCCGCGAGCATGAACTGGATGCCCTGGAAGTCCGCGATCGGCTTGCCGAACTGCTTGCGCTCCTGGACGTAGCCCTTGGCGTAGTCCAGCGCGCCCTGGGCGATGCCGAGGGCCTGGGCCGCGATCGTGATGCGGGTGTGGTCCAGGGTCTTCATCGCCGTGGCGAAGCCCGTGCCCTCCGCGCCGATCATGCGGTCCGCGGGGATGCGGACGTTGTCGAGGTACACCTCGCGGGTCGGGGAGCCCTTGATGCCGAGCTTCTTCTCCGGGGCACCGAAGGACACGCCCTCGTCCGACTTCTCGACGACGAACGCCGAGATGCCCTTGGAGCGCTTCTCCGGGTCGGTGACGGCCATCACCGTGTAGTACTCGGAGACACCGGCGTTGGTGATCCAGCGCTTGACGCCGTTGAGGACGTAGAAGTCGCCGTCGCGCACGGCCCTGGTCTTCATGCCCGCCGCGTCGGAGCCCGCGTCGGGCTCGGAGAGGCAGTACGAGAACATCGCGTCGCCCTTGGCGAGCGGGCCCAGGTACTTCTTCTTCAGCTCCTCGGAGCCGGAGAGGATCACCGGGAGCGAACCGAGCTTGTTCACCGCGGGGATGAGGGACGAGGACGCACAGACGCGGGCGACCTCCTCGATCACGATGACCGTGGCGAGCGCGTCGGCGCCCGCGCCGCCGTAGCTCTCCGGGACGTGCACGGCCGCCAGCTCGGCGGCGACGAGCGCGTCCAGCGCCTCCTGCGGGAAGCGGGCCTCCTCGTCCACGGCGGCCGCGAACGGCGCGATCTTCGCCTCGGCGAGGGAGCGGACCGATTCGCGGAGCATGTCGTGCTCTTCGGACGGGCGGTACAGATCGAAATCGGCCGAGCCTGCCAAGGTCTCTCACTCCCAAACGCTAACTACCGTTAAGTAACCCAATTTTAGACGCCGAGGTCGCCGCAGGCATACGTGAGTTTGCCGACAGCAGGGAAATGGGACCTCGCGGGCACCACGGTTATGCTCGGGCGCGCACCCGCCCGCATCAGTACTGGAGCACGCATGGCCCTCAAGATCACCGTGATCGGCACCGGATACCTGGGCGCCACCCACGCCGCGGCCATGGCGGAGCTGGGCTTCGAGGTGCTGGGGCTCGACGTGGTCCCCGAGAAGATCGAGCTGCTGGCGTCGGGACGCGTCCCGATGTACGAGCCCGGTCTCGAGGTGCTGCTGAGCAAGCACGTGGCCGGGATCGAGGGTTCCAGCGGGCGGCTGCGCTTCACCACGTCGTACGAGGAGGTCGGCGCCTTCGGTGACGTCCACTTCGTGTGCGTGAACACTCCGCAGAAGCACGGCGAGTACGCCTGCGACATGTCGTACGTCGACGCCGCCTTCGCCTCCCTCGCGCCGCACCTGCGCGGTGGTGCGCTCGTCGTCGGCAAGTCGACCGTGCCGGTGGGCTCCGCTGAGCGGCTCGCTGCGCTGCTCGACGAGCGGGCGCCTGCGGACGTGGAGCTGGCCTGGAACCCGGAGTTCCTGCGCGAGGGCTTCGCCGTCGGCGACACGCTGCACCCTGACCGGATCGTGGTGGGTGTGCGCAGCGGGCACGCGGAGAAGCTGTTGCGCGAGGTGTACGCGACGCCCATCGGGGAGGGGTCGCCGTTCGTGGTGACGGACTTCCCGACGGCGGAGCTGGTGAAGACGTCCGCGAACTCGTTCCTCGCGACGAAGATCTCCTTCATCAACGCGATGGCCGAGGTCTGCGAGGCCGCCGGCGGGGACGTGGTGAAGCTGGCGGAGGCCATCGGGCACGACGAGCGGATCGGGAAGAAGTTCCTGCGGGCGGGTGTCGGGTTCGGCGGCGGGTGTCTGCCGAAGGACATCCGCGCCTTCATGGCACGCGCCGGTGAGCTCGGCGCGGACCAGGCACTGACCTTCCTGCGCGAGGTCGACTCGATCAACATGCGCCGCCGCGGACACATGGTGGAGCTGGCGCGCGAGGCAGTGGGCGGGGACTCGTTCCTGGGCAAGCGGGTTGCGGTGCTGGGTGCGGCGTTCAAGCCGGACTCGGACGATGTGCGCGACTCGCCGGCGCTGAACGTGGCGGGCCAGATCCAGCTGCAGGGCGGCCAGGTGACCGTCTACGACCCCAAGGGCATGGAGAACGCGCGCCGTCTGTTCCCGACGCTGGCGTACGCGGACTCGGCCCTGGAGGCGGTGCGCGGTGCGGACGTGGTGCTGCACCTGACGGAGTGGCGCGAGTTCAGGGAGCTGGACGCGGCGGAGCTCGGAGAGGTCGTGTCGTCGAAGATCATGCTGGACGGCCGCAACGCGCTGGACGCGGACGCGTGGCGCGGGGCGGGCTGGACGTACCGAGCCATGGGGCGTCCGCGGGCCTGAGCTCCCCTGCCCCGCCCCTTCCCGAAACCCTGCCGGGAGCGGGAGGGGCGCGCCGCCCGGCGCAAGGGCGGCGGCAGCTTCACGCCGCGCGCGGGGCGCCTCAAGGACCCGCCCGCGGGGCGTGGGCGCCGCCCGAGGTGGGATGGCGGCCCCGCGGTGAGGGCACCCCCATACGGGCCGCCTACCAAGAGCGGGCGGCGGCTCTGCCGCGCCGCGCCGCCGCAAGGACCCCGCCCGCGGGTGGGCACGAAGCGAGGCGGGCGGCGTCCCCCGGCCGGCGGCCTGCAGACGTTCGCGTCAGCGTTTGGCGCGGTAGGTGCGCATCTTCGCGCGGGCGCCGCAGACCGACATCGAGCACCAGCGGCGGCGGGCCGCCGGGCTGCGGTCGTAGTACGCCCACCGGCAGTCCGGGGCCTCGCACGCCTTGAGGCGGGCCCAGGTGCCGTCCGCCGACGCCGTGGCGATCGTCCCGGCGACACGCGCGAGCAGGGTCGGCGGGCCGGCGGGGCGCAGACCGGCCGAGCCGTCCGCCGCGATCGTGACACGAAGGGGCGCCTCGGCCAGCAGCGCGTCCAGGTTCGTCGAGGTGCCGTGGCCGGCGTGGGCCAGGCACGCCGCGCGCAGGGCCTCGCGGAGTTCACGCGCCGCCGGGACGTCGTGCGGCGCGAGGCCGAAGCGCTCGCGGGCCTCCGGCGTGTCCAGGGTGTCAGCGGCGGTCTCCACGTCCAGCGTGTTGACCAGCGCCTCGATGAGCGCGAGGCCGCCGGGTGCGGATGACCTGTCATTCATGGTTGCGACGTTACCTCCAATGCGGGACCATGCAGTAACCGTTACCGGTTGAGGCCGATAACAGGTAACACGAGGAGGAAGTCATGAGCATCGCCAAGCTCGGGGCCGTCGTCCTGGACTGTCCCGATCCCGTCGCCCTCGGACGCTTCTACGCCGCGCTGCTCGGCGGAGAAATCGAGGACGACGGCGACGGGTGGGTCGATCTCAAGGGCGTCGACGGGGCACCGCTCGCCTTTCAGGTCGCGCCCGGGCACGTACCGCCGAAGTGGCCCTCCGCGGCGGAGTCCCAGCAGTTCCATCTCGACGTGACCGTCGACGATCTGGACGTCGCCGAGAAGCAGGTGCTGGCGATCGGCGCGACGGTGCTGGACGCGGACGACCGGGAACGGTCGTTCCGGGTCTACGCCGATCCGGCGGGGCACCCGTTCTGCCTCTGCGCCTGCTGAGCGGGGCCGCAGCGGCAGCAGGGCGCCCCTCACCGAGCGTGCGCCGGGGACAAGTGCGTCAAGCGTCGGGGTGCGCCGCCGGGCGGCGGCGCACCCCGTCCGTCAGACCGTGTCGAGCTGGTCGATCTGGTCGATCGTCGCGTTGGACGGGCCGCGCTCCGACTGCAGGCCGCGGGCGACGTCCTCCGCGCCGCGCAGCGCGCGGACCGCGTTCTGCCAGGTCAGCTTGGCCAGGTCGGCATCCGACCAGCCGCGGTGCATGAGCTCCGCGATCAGGTTCGGATAGCCGGCGACATCCTCCAGGCCGACCGGGGTGAACGCCGTCCCGTCGAAGTCGCCGCCGATGCCGACGTGGTCGATGCCGGCGACCTCGCGCATGTGGTCGAGGTGGTCGGCGACCGTCGCCGCGGTGGCGACGGGCCGCGGGTTCGCCGCTTCGAACGCCTCGTGGATCTTCATCGCCTGCGCCGTGGTGTCCAGGTGGTGCCGCCCGTGCGCGCGCATGTTCTCGTCCGCCGCCCGCGTCCAGTCGACTGCCGCGGGCAGGATGAACTTCGGAACGAACGTGGCCATCGCGACGCCCCCGTTGGCGGGCAGCAGGGCAAGCACGTCGTCGGGGATGTTGCGCGGGTGGTCGCAGACCGCGCGTGACGAGGAGTGCGAGAAGACGACCGGGGCGACGGAGGTGGCGAGCGCGTCGCGCATCGTCGTCGCGGCGACGTGCGAGAGGTCGACGAGCATGCCGATGCGGTTCATCTCGCGCACGACCTCGTGGCCGAACGGGGAGAGCCCGCCGACGCCCGGTTCGTCGGTCGCCGAGTCCGCCCACGCGATGTTGTCGTTGTGCGTGAGCGTCATGTAGCGCACGCCCATCGCGTACAGGGCGCGCAGGGTGGCGAGGGAGTTGTTGATGGAGTGGCCGCCCTCGGCGCCCATCAGGGAGGCGATACGGCCTTCGGAGCGGGCGATCTCCATGTCGTCGGCGCTCAGCGCGCGGGCCAGATCCGCCGGGTAGCGGGTGAGGAGCTGGTCGACGACGTCGATCTGCTCCAGGGTCGCGCTGACCGCGTCGTCGCCCGCCATGTCGCTGCGGACGTACACGGACCAGAACTGCGCGCCGACACCACCGGTGCGCAGCCGCGGGATGTCGGTGTGCAGCCGGCCCTGCTGGTCGTCCGCGATGTCCAGGCGGTCCAGGTCGTAGCGGACGTGCTGGCGCAGTGCCCAGGGCAGGTCGTTGTGGCCGTCGACGACGGGGTGGGCGGCGAGCAGTTCGCGCGCCCGGGCAAGGTGCTCCGTGGGGGAATCCATTGGGTGTTACTTCCCGAAGCCGAAGGAGTCCGCACCTGCGACCTTGGTCCGAAGTCGCTTGCCCTTCTCGGTGGCCTGGTCGTTCAGCTCCTGCTGGAACTCGCGCATCCGGGCCATCAGGTCCTCGTCCTGGGTGGCGAGGATGCGGGCCGCGAGCAGTCCGGCGTTGCGCGCGCCGCCGACGGAGACGGTGGCGACCGGCACACCGGCCGGCATCTGCACGATGGACAGCAGGGAGTCCATGCCGTCGAGGTACTTCAGCGGCACGGGGACGCCGATGACCGGCAGCGGGGTGACGGAGGCGAGCATGCCCGGCAGATGGGCCGCTCCCCCGGCGCCCGCGATGATCGCCTTGAGCCCGCGGCCGGCGGCCTCCTCGCCGTACGCGATCATCTCGCGCGGCATGCGGTGGGCGGAGACGACATCGACCTCGTAGGCGATCTCGAACTCGTCGAGGGCCTGGGCGGCCGCCTCCATGACGGGCCAGTCGGAGTCGGACCCCATGACAATGCCGATGACCGGACGGCTCATGCTGCTCACTCGACGATCGTCCCTCTCAGATAGCCGGCGGCGTGGCGGGCGCGCTCGAGAACGTCGTCCAGGTCGTCGCCGTAGGTGTTGACATGCCCCACCTTGCGGCCGGGTTTCACGTCCTTGCCATACATATGGATCTTGAGCTGCGGGTCCCGGGCCATGCAGTGCAGATAGGCCGCATACATGTCGGGGTAGTCACCGCCCAGAACATTGCACATCACGGTCCAGGTGGCACGTGGGCGCGGGTCGCCGAGCGGGAGATCGAGCACGGCGCGGACGTGGTTGGCGAACTGCGAGGTGACGGCGCCGTCCTGGGTCCAGTGCCCGGAGTTGTGCGGGCGCATCGCCAGTTCGTTGACGAGGATCCGGCCGTCGGCCGTCTCGAAGAGTTCGACGGCCAGATGGCCGACGACGCCCAGCTCGCCCGCGATCCGCAGCGCGAGCTCCTGCGCCTGCCCGGCCAGCCGCTCGGAGAGGTTCGGCGCGGGCGCGATCACGGTGTCGCAGACACCGTCGACCTGCTGCGACTCGACCACCGGGTAGGCGACGGCCTGGCCGTGCGGGGAGCGCACGACGTTCGCCGCGAGCTCGCGGACGAAGTCGACCTTCTCCTCGGCGAGGACGGGGACACCGGCCTTGAACGGGGCCTCGGCGTCGGCCTGCGTGCGGACGAACCACACACCCTTGCCGTCGTAGCCGCCCTGCACCGTCTTGAGGATGACGGGGAAGCCGCCCACCTCCTCGGCGAACGCCGCCGCGTCGGCCGGGTCGGCCACGATGCGGTGGCGCGGGCAGGGAACACCGATCTCCATGAGCTTGGCGCGCATCACGCCCTTGTTCTGTGCGTGCACCAGTGCGTCCGGCCCGGGACGGACGGTGATGCCGTCCGCCTCGAGGGCACGCAGATGCTCGTACGGAACATGCTCGTGGTCGAAGGTGATCACGTCACAGCCCCGCGCGAACTCACGCAGCGTGTCCAGGTCGCGGTAGTCGCCGATGACGACATCGCTGACCACCTGGGCCGCAGAGTCCTGAGGGGTGTCACTGAGGAGCTTGAACTTCAGGCCGAGGGGGATACCCGCCTCATGGGTCATGCGGGCGAGCTGACCGCCGCCGACCATGCCGACTACCGGGAACGTCACCCCTTCAGGGTATCCGCCGAGGCGACCACCCCTGTCCGCCGTATGTTCCGCCAAAGGCTGTAGCAGGCGTCACATCACTCCCAGGACCCACAGGCACCCTGGGGGCCCGCTGGTTAGCATGACGGTGTCGACACTGCCGCTCGACGCCGCCGACCCGATGAGGCTGACTGCCACCATGAGTGAACGAGGCGGAGGACTGCGCGGGCGGCTACGGCAGCTCATGCGCGAGGTCGCCAAGTTCGGCGCGGTGGGCGGCGCCGGTCTGCTGGTGAACCTCGGGGTGTTCAATCTCGTGCGGCACCTGACCGACATCCCGGTGGTGCGGGCGTCGATCCTGGCGACCGTCATCGCGATCGCGTTCAACTACGTCGGGTTCCGCTACTTCACCTACCGCGACCGCGACAAGAGCGGCCGGACCCGGGAGCTCACACTCTTCCTCCTGTTCAGCGCGGCCGGTCTGGTCGTCGAGAACGGGATCCTGTACGCGGCGACGTACGGCTTCGGCTGGGACACCCCGCTGCAGAGCAACGTGTTCAAGTTCCTGGGCATCGGGATCGCCACGTTGTTCCGGTTCTGGTCCTACCGCACCTGGGTGTTCCGGGCCCTGCCCGCCCGGGAGGCCGTGCAGCAGGCCGAATCCTTCCTGGAGCAGCGGCGGCCGGACGCCGAGCCGGTGCGGGACCGCGTGGCCCGCTGACGCGGGTGCACCAGGCCGTCGCGGCCGTCGTCGCGGTGCTGCGCTTCACCGGACCGTCGGCTCCTCCTCGCCCTTGCGGCGCTTCGCGATCCGGCTGAGGAACAGCGCGAAGACCGGCGGGTGCTGCTGGAGCAGTTCGAGGCGGCCGCCGTCCGCCTCCGCGAGGTCGCGTGCCACGGCCAGCCCGATGCCCGTCGAGTTGCGGCCGCTGATCGTCCGCTCGAAGATCCGCGCTCCGAGATCGGCAGGTACGCCGGGCCCGTCGTCGGTGACCTCGATGACCGCCTGGTTGCCGGTGACCCTGGTCCGTACGGCGACGGTGCCACCGCCGTGCATCAACGAGTTCTCGATCAGCGCGGCGAGCACCTGCGCGACGGCGCCGGGGGTGCCGACCGCCCGCATACCGCCCCGGCCGGAGTGGACGATGGCGCGGCCCGCGCTGCGGTACGCCGGGCGCCACTCCTCCAGCTGCTGCTTGACGACCTCGTCGAGGTCGAAGGCGACGGCGGAGCCGATGCGGGGGTCGCGCGAGTTCGTCAGCAGCCGCTGCACGACGTCGGTGAGCCGCTCCACCTGCGTCAGTGCGATGCTGGCCTCTTCCTTCACGGTCTCCGGGTCGTCCGTGAGCGTGATCTCCTCCAGCCGCATCGACAGCGCGGTCAGCGGTGTGCGCAGCTGATGGGAGGCGTCGGCGGCGAGCCGGCGCTCGGCGGTGAGCATGCGCGCGATGCGTTCGGCACTGGCGTCCAGGACGTCGGCGACACGGTCGAGTTCGGGAACGCCGTAGCGGCGGTGACGGGGCCGGGGGTCGCCGGAGCCGAGGCGTTCGGCGGTCTCGGCGAGGTCGGTGAGCGGGGAGGCGAGGCGGTTCGCCTGGCGCACCGCGAGCAGGACGGCGGCGATCACGGCGAGCAGGGCGACGGCCCCGATGATCATCAGCGATCTGCCGACCTCGCGGGTCACCGCCGAACGGGACTCCTCCACGGTGACCGTCGTGTTCCGCTCCCCCTCGACGGTGCCGCGGATGACGCTGCCGACGGGCCGCTCCCCGATCTCGATGGGTGCCCGGCCGGCGATACGGATCAGGGCGTAGCGGGTGATGTCGCCCTGCTGGGCGATGATGTCGGGATTGACCGGCTCACCGCCCACGAGCCTGCTGTCGACGATGCTCGCGAGCCGCAGAGCCTCGGAGTCGACGCTCTCCTGTGCACTGCTGCTGATGGTGCGGGTCTCGACGAGGACAAGAGAGACCCCGAAGACGGCGATGACGACGAGCACCACGGCGAGCGTGGAGTTGATCAGACGGCGGCGCATGACATGTGGGTATCAGGACTTCTCGAAGCGGAAGCCGACGCCGCGCACGGTCGCGATGTAGCGGGGGTTCGCCGCGTCGTCACCGAGCTTCTTGCGCAGCCAGGAGATGTGCATGTCCAGGGTCTTGGTCGACGACCACCAGGTGGTGTCCCAGACCTCGCGCATGAGCTGGTCACGTGTGACGACCCGGCCCGCGTCGCGGACGAGGACCCGCAGCAGGTCGAACTCCTTGGCGGTGAGCTGCAGCTCCTCGTCGCCCATCCACGCCCGGTGCGACTCGACGTCGATGCGGACGCCGTGGGTGGCGGGGGCGGGGGCGGGCTCGGTGGCGCCGCGCCGCAGCAGGGCCCGGACCCGGGCGAGCAGTTCGGCGAGCCGGAACGGCTTGGTGACGTAGTCGTCGGCGCCGGCGTCGAGGCCCACCACCGTGTCCACCTCGTCGGCGCGTGCGGTGAGCACCAGGATCGGGATGGTGTGTCCCTCGGCCCGCAGTCGCCGGGCGACCTCCAGGCCGTCCATGCCGGGCAGCCCCAGGTCGAGCACGACCAGGTCGACTCCGCCTGCGAGTCCGGCGTCGAGCGCGGTCGGACCGTCCTCGCGCACCTCCACCTCGTACCCCTCCCGGCGCAGCGCGCGGGCCAGCGGCTCGGAGATGGATGCGTCGTCCTCGGCGAGCAGTACACGGGTCATGAAGGTGATGGTAGTCCGCGGGACACGGCCGTCGGGGCGTGATCGACAAGGGCTCCGACTCAGGGATGAGATCCTGGTTGCGACCTTCGATTCAGGGCAGACGGTTCCATGATCGCCTGTGATCCATGTCTCAAGTCCTTCCATATGCCGCACTGTCGTGTCGTATGGTGGCGAGACGCCTGAAGTAGTGATTGGGGACCTTTGGCCGCGGTGCGCGCCAAAGGTCTCAATTCTGCAAAGGGTTGACCTGCTGTCCTTGACGGCAGCGAAAAGTGAATGACCTGTTGGCCGGGCCCTGCGCGCGCGAGACGCGCACGGGGCGTGGATCCCGGTGCGGCCCGTCCCGTTCCCGCCTTCGTCCCCACGACGAGCGAAGGTGCGGCCCGGACGTCCACACGCCGGTGCCGGCTTCCCCCACCGGGCGCGTCCCCGCTCACGAAGCGCCGCGTCCCGAGCAAGCAAGGATCGACCATGGCGTCCAGCCTGACGAAGGACTCCGCCAGCACCTCTGGCAGCGAGAAGACCTTCTTCGGCCACCCCCGCGGCCTGGCCACACTCTTCATGACGGAGATGTGGGAGCGCTTCAGCTACTACGGCATGCGCGCCCTTCTCGTGTACTACCTGGTCTCGGGCGGCGCCGACGCCGCGACCGGCAGCCAGGGCGGCGGCCTTGCCATGACGGCCGCGACCGCCACGGCCATCTACTCGGTCTACGTCTCCATGGTCTACCTCATGGCCATGCCGGGCGGCTGGTTCGGTGACCGCGTCTGGGGCGCCCGCAAGACGGTCACCATCGCCGGCTCCGTGATCATGGTCGGCCACCTGTCGCTCGCCATGCCGGGTCAGGCGATGTTCTTCGTCGGTCTCGCCCTGGTCGCGGCCGGCTCCGGTCTGCTGAAGGCCAACATCTCCACGATGGTGGGCCACCTCTACGACGGTCCCGACGACCCGCGCCGTGACGGTGGCTTCACGCTCTTCTACATCGGCATCAACATCGGTGCCTTCGTCGCCCCGCTCGTCATCGGCACGGTGGGCAAGGAGTACAACTGGCACTTCGGCTTCGCCCTCGCCGCGATCGGCATGGGCCTGGGCCTGCTCCAGTTCCTCATCGGTACCCGCAACCTGAGCCCGAAGAGCAGCGTCGTCCCGAACCCGCTCTCCCCGGAGGAGCGCAAGGCCGTCGTCCTCAAGGTCGTCGGTGTGCTCGTCGCCGCCGCGGTCTTCTACGGCGCCGTTGTCGCGCTCGGCCTCTACACGCTGAACTGGGCCCTGGTCCCGCTCACCCTCGCCGGCCTGATCATCCCGGTCGCCGTCCTCGTCCGCATCAAGCGTGACAAGGACCTGAGCGCGGGCGAGCAGTCGAAGATGAACGGCTACATCTGGTTCTTCGTGGCCGCCGCCATCTTCTGGATGATCTACGACCAGGGCGGCTCGACGCTGTCCCTCTTCGCGGACGACAAGACCGCGGGCAGTGTCCTCGGCATCGACTTCTCGGCCACCTGGTACCAGTCGCTGAACCCGCTGTACGTCATGGCGCTGGCCCCGGTCTTCGCCTGGCTGTGGCTGTGGCTCGCCCGTAAGAACCAGGAGCCCAACACCATCGTGAAGTTCGCGATGGGCCTGGTGCTGGTGGGTGCCTCGTTCTTCGTCTTCATCGTGCCGATGGCCATGGCCGGTGACGGCACCAAGGTCTCCCCGATGTGGCTCGTCTCGATCTACATGATCCAGACGATCGGTGAGCTGTGCCTCTCCCCGGTCGGCCTCTCGGTCACCACGAAGATGGCACCGCAGAAGTACGCCTCGCAGATGATGGGTGTCTGGTTCCTCGCCGTCACCGCCGGAGACTGCGCGACGGGCCTGCTGTCCATCGCGGGTGTCGACCTCAACGGGACCGGGATCATCGCCATGCAGGCCGCCTTGGCGGTAGGCGCCGGTTTCGCCATCTGGATGTACCGCAAGAAGGTCCAGACGCTGATGGGCGACGTGCACTGACACGCCCCCACGCGTACGAGGGGCCGCCGCACCGATCCGGTGCGGCGGCCCCTCGCCTTTTGCCCCGGTCAGCGTCGCAGCCGCTGCCAGGGAGTGAACGTGAACACCGCGCCGCCCAGGAGGATCACCGTGCCCGCCACCAGGGCGAGGGCGTGCAGGGAGGCGGTGTCCTCGGCGCCGGTCTGGGCGAGGCCGCCGGAGCTGCCGCCTGACGTGCCGCCCGAGGTGGTTCCGCCGCCTGCCGTGCCGCCCGATGCGCCGCCCGGCTGGGCCGCGGTGTCGAGCTCCAGCGAGACCTTGACGTCGGCAGGCGGGGTGCACGTCGTGGTCGTGCCGAGCGCCTTGACCGTGAGGACACCCGGACTGAGCGTCGCCTTTCCCGTGGCTCCCGGCTTGTACGTGCCCGTCAGGTCCGGGATCTCGATCGGGTCGCCGGACTTGATGGGCTCCTTGTTGGTCGGGCCCTCGACATGCACGAAGCCCTTGTCGGCACCGCCGAGTTTCACCTCCATCGACGGTTTGACCGAGTCCGCGGGGATGTCCGCCGGGCTGTCCATCACGGACTTGGAGAACTTCACGGTCAGGCCGTAACTGCCGCCGTTCTTCGTGGCGTCGATCCGGACCGGGGAGACCGCGTTCTTGTCGCCGATGGGGGTCTTGCAGGCGTACGCGACCTCGACCTCCTTGCCCTCGAAGTCGGTCTGGCCGCCGCCACCGCCGGTGGTTCCACCCGTGGTGCCGCCGTCCGTGCCGCCGCCGGAGGTCGTTCCACCGGAGGTGGTGCCGCCGTCGGTCGTCCCGCCGGTCGTTGTACCCCCGTCCGTCGTCCCGCCGGTCGTCGTCCCACCGTCCGTCGTGCCGCCGGTGGTTGTTCCCCCGCCCTCCGTCACCTTGATGGTCGCGCCGACGCCGACCGTCTCCTTGGGCGCGCACTTCGTGTCCGTCGAGATCGGCTTAGAGACGTTGATGTCGTACGCCCCCGGGGTCAGCGTGATCTCACCCGCCTTCTCCAGTTTCAGCGTGCCCTTCATGTCCGGCAGCACCATCGGGCTGTTCTTCGGGATCGGCGGGTTCTGCCGCGGTCCCTCCATCGCCAGCGGACCCGTGGCCGCGCCGCCGAGCGTGATCGTGCCGGTCGGTTTGACCGTGTCCTTCTGGAGGTCGAGGACATCCGGGTTCTTCGACGCGGCCTCCACCGTCTTCCAGATCACCTCCACCGTGTCGCCGACCTTCGCCTCGGCGGGCGCGGTGATCTGCACCTTGGTGGTGCCCTGCACGGGCGGCAGGCCCGAGATCGGCGGCGGGATGCACTCCGTCGCGTACGACACCTCGGCAGCCTGCGCGGGACTCGCGGCCAGCAGTATCCCCGCGCCGCCGAGCATCAGCGCGACGCCGGCCGCGCTCATCCTCCGTTGCGTACTCACGAATGTCCTTTCGTCGTGGGCCGGTTGGGCCGGTTCTCTGACGGTGCGGAGTCAGGTGTGAACCACGGCAGTGCGGCCGTGGAGGCTGGTGTGGGTGTGCCGTTCGCCTTCCGGGCGGGCTTCCCGGTCCGTGCCGTACCGGCCGGGCGGCGGCGCGCATGGCGGGAGCCCGGCGGACGGACGCGGTCGACGATCGCCATGCCGATACGGAACAGGGCGGCGGGTACGACCAGGGCCAGCAGGATCCAGAAGATCGTCACGCCCCAGGGCCGGGGGACTCCCCACGGCTGCTCGGCCAGGACCTTTCCGCCGTACTGCACGGAGATCGCGTAGTCGCCGTGGGCGCCGGCCGCCAGCTGCACCGGCAGCTCGATCCTCGCCTTGTCCCCGGGACCGATCGTGCCGCGCCACTGCTGTTCCTCCCACTGCGGGGCGAAGACGCCGTGGGCGGTGCCGATACGGAAGACGGGATCCTTCACCGGGGTGGTGCCGAGGTTGCCGACCGTGAACTCCAGCGTCCGCGAGGGTGGGGCGCCGAAGAAGACGAGCAGGCCGGAATCGCCTTCGAGACGGGTCGTGGTGAGCACGGCGAGCCGTCCGCCGCCGGTCTGCTCGGGAAGTGGCGCGGTGGGGTGTCCCGCGACGACGAACTCGGTGTCCACGGTCTGCTGTTCGCCGGTGACAGTGGCGACGTGGACGACACAGGGGCAGGACTCGGGCGGCTCGGCGACCGGCATCTTCTTGCTGAAGGAGCCCTTGGCGTCGGTGGTGACGGCCCGCCCTTCGGCGTTGGCACAGGAGTTGGTACCGCCGATCACACCCTTGCCCGGGGCGGACTGCCCGCAGATGAGCAGCATGAGAAGGGTGCTCTTCCGCCATCCGGACCCGCTGACGGTGATGTCCCCGCCCTTGCCCGCCTGGGGGGCGGAGAGCTCGACGGCGGGGGCCGGATCGGCGGCGGTTGCCGCGGGGACGGCGGGCAGGAGGAACGCGGCCGTGACGAGGGCGGCGAGGATTCTTCCCCTCCCCGCCGGGCGCCGGGCGGGACGTGGCGAGTGGCGCATCGTCAGGCCTCCGCATTCGTCGGGTGGGGCTCGATTTCCGGTGCTCGACCTCCGGCGTCGCGGCGGGCTCTCCGGGCGCGGAACAGCGCGAGCACCGCCGCCGCCGCGGCCGCGAGCGTCGCCGTCACCTCCGCCCAGGGTGCGAACGTCCTGGACGCAGCCCCCTGCGCGCGGACGTCCCCCGGCGCCGTCACCGTCAGTCGGATGTCCACCGCGTCCAGGTGCGGCGGGTCCGCCCAGCGTTCGGTGAAGGTGACGCGGCGGCCGGGCGGCAGCTCCGGCAGGGCGCGGGCCGGGCGGTCCAGGACCTCGCCGAACAGCCCGTCCGCCCGGACCGCGAGACGCGGCGCCAGCGCCGTGTTGCCGCGGTTCACCAGCGCGTAGCGGATCGCGCCGTCCTCGTAGGACACGTCCTCGACCGTCAGGGCCGCCAACTGCGGCCCGCCCACACGCAGATGGAGCCGTACGGGGACCTCACGGCCCGCGGCCGACGCCGTGATCGTCGCGGTGTGCCCGCCCGGCGGGGTGTCCGCCGGGACGGTGACGGTGAAGGGAACCTCGGCACGGGTGCGGGCCGGGACCCTGACGGTACGGGCCGCCAGCGCGATCCACGGCCCGGCGGCTTCGGACCGCAGGCGGAGGGTGAGCGCGGCGCCTCCCGCGTTGGTCACTGTGAGCCGGTCCTCCAGGACGGCGCCAGGAGCACCCTCCAGATACACGGAGTCACGGCCGAGCTCCCAGCCGGGCGGCGCGCTGAGCGCGGCGCCGCCCGGGGGCGCCGCGCTCAGCGCGATCGCCGGAGCGATCAGCGGCGCGACGGCGAACGCGAGCGCGGCCCGCACGTCTCAGCCCGCGGTCCGGCCGCCGCGCCGGGTCAGCCACAGGACACCCGCCGCTCCGGTCAGCAGCACCGTTCCGCCGAGTGTGCCGAGGGCCGTCGCCGAGTCCAGCGGGCCGGTCCGCGGGAGTTCTCCGGACGAGGTCGCGGGTGCGGAGCCGCCCGCCGCGGTGACGTCCAGTTCGAGGGACGGCCCGGGGCTGTTCTTGGGCGTGCAGGTCGTCGTCGTGCCCAGCGCCTTGATCGTCAGGACGCCGGCCGTGAAGGTGACCTTGCCGCTCTTCTTCGGTGTGTACGTGCCCGACAGGTCATTGATCTTGATCGGGGTGTTGGCGGGGATGGCCGCCGCGTTGGGAGGGCCCGACACCGGTACCTTCCCGGAGTCCGCGCCGCCCAGTTCGATCACCGCGCTCGGGTTCATGGCCCCCTTGCCCAGCTCCACGGGGCTGGACGAGACACCCTTCTGGAACGACATCGTGAGTTTGTACGCGCTGCCGCTCTTGACGGCCTTGATGTCGATCGGCGAGACGGCACCCTTGGGGCCGATCGGGGTTTGGCACTGGTAGTCGACGTCGACAACGGTGGCGTGTGCGGCGGGGGCGGTCATCAGCACCACCGAGCACGCCACGGCGGCCCCCGCCGCGAGAGCTGTCCGCTTGCGGTTCCGGTACGACACCTCGGATTCCCCTCGTGCGCACATGTACTGACGGCATTACTGACGGCACATCAGATCGGGCGCTCAAGGTACGCCTGAGGCGTTGGGGAGGGAAGACAAAGAGCACGCCGTATCGGCGTGCTCCACAAGAGCTTCAAGAATCGGGGCGTTTCAGGCGGGCGCGGCGAGCTCCGCCCACACCGTCTTCCCCGCCGCACCGGGGGTCCGGACAACTCCCCAGTCGAGGCAGAGGCGTTGGACGATGAACATGCCGTGACCGCCGGGCCGCCCCGCCCGGTGCGGGGTGCGCGGCGCGGGCTGTCCGGTGCCCCGGTCGACGACCTCCAGACGCAGGACCTTCCCGTCGGAGCCGACGCGCAGCTCCTCGGGGCCCTCGGCGTGCAGACAGGCGTTGGTGACCAGCTCGGAGACGACCAGCAGGACGTCCTCGGCCGCCGCTCTGCGGTCGGCGGACTTGGCGGGCAGCCAGCCCCAGTCGTACAGCGCCTGCCGGGTGAAATCACGGGCGAGCGGAACGATGCCGCTGGCATCGCCGAGCGCCAGGCGGCGCACGCCGCCGGACGGGTCGGCGGAGGCGGGTACGGCCGGCGCCTGGCCGGCGCCACCCGGCTCGGGGCCGACGTCGCCCGGCTGCTGCTGCCGGGTGGTGCTCATCAGCGCTTCACCTCACCGATTCACCGGTTCACCAATTCGCCACGGATTCAGTACGCAGAGTGCTGGGCGTTCAACGCTCCGCGGGATTCTCCTGCCCGGCCGGATCGTTGCGACACCCACGAGACTCTCGCGGCACACGTGACGCGGACTACACGGGCCGACCCGGCCCAAGGGCTCAGTCGGACAGGGCCGCTTCGAGGGAGTCGTGCACGGTGAAGACCGCCTCGGCTCCGGTGATCTCGAAGACTCGCGCCACTACGGGCTGCATCCCCGCCAAATGGACCCCTCCCCCACCGGCCTCGGCCTTCAGCCGGGCGCCGAGCAGAACATTGAGTCCGGTGGAGTCGCAGAACTCGAGCTGTGAGCAGTCGATGACCAGCCGTACACGGCCTCGGCCGATCGCCTCGTCCAAGGGCGCGCGCAGCAGTTCGGCGGTGTGGTGATCCAACTCACCCGCCGGTTTCACAATCTCGCTGCGGCCCTCGGTCCGAACCTCGACCTGGAGTCGGCCCCGGTTCACGCTGCCGACCGTCTCGCGGTCCATGCCCGTCCCTCTTCGCCGTCGTTCGCTGCATCGTCCACCGTTTCAGTGCAACACGTCACACGAGGCCGTCGGGCCGCGCGGACGTCCGTCGAACCCTACGCCCTCCCCGCCCCGACCGGTACCCGAACTCCCCTTCAAATCGGACAAATCGTCCATACGCCACTTGCGGTCTGCCGTGCAGAGCGGGTAGGGCTAGTAGGGACACACCCAACACGGCCGGCTTTGGAGGCGCCGCTCACCGCAGCAGCATGTATGGCATCGGCAGCCATATGCCGAGAACGATGGAGGAGACCATGTCACCCCGGCTCGACGCCCCGCGTACCCCCACCGCGCCGTCGGCACCGCCCGCCCCTGCTCCCCTCGCGCAGCAGCCGGAGGCCCCCGCCACCGCGCATCAGCCCGAAGGCCTGGCAGACCTGCCGGAGATTCCGCCCTTCGACGAAGTGGGCTCACTGGACGCTCGGGCGCTGTCGAAGACTCTCTTCGCGCGGCTCACGACCCTCGAAGAGGGCACGCACGAGTACGCCTACGTCCGTAACACCCTGATCGAACTCAACCTGGCTCTGGTCAAGTTCGCCGCATCCCGGTTCCGCACCCGCAGCGAGCCGATGGAGGACATCGTCCAGGTCGGCACGATCGGCCTCATCAAGGCGATCGACCGCTTCGAACTGAGCCGCGGAGTCGAGTTCCCCACCTTCGCGATGCCCACCATCATGGGCGAGATCAAGCGCTTCTTCCGCGACACCTCGTGGTCGGTGCGGGTCCCGCGCCGGCTGCAGGAGCTGCGGCTCGACCTCGCGAAGGCCGGCGACGAGCTCTCCCAGCAGCTGGACCGCACGCCCACCGTCTCAGAGCTGGCCGAGCGCCTCGACCTCAGCAAGGACGAGGTCGTCGAAGGCATGGCGGCGAGCAACGCGTACACCGCGAGCTCGCTGGACGCCCAGCCCGACGAGGACGACTCCGAGGGCGCGCTCGCGGACCGCATCGGCTACGAGGACCACGGGCTCGAGGGCATCGAGTACGTCGAGTCGCTGAAGCCGATGATCGCCGGTCTCCCGCCGCGCGACCGTACGATCCTCTCCCTGCGCTTCGTGGCGAACATGACGCAGTCGGAGATCGGCGAAGAGCTCGGCATCTCGCAGATGCACGTGTCGCGGCTGCTGACCAGAACGCTGGTCAAGCTGCGCAAGGGGCTCACTCTGGAGGAGTGAGCGGCGCCCCCGCCGCCTCCCGAAACAGACTTGAGAAGGGCCCGTTCCGTCAAGGAATGGGCCCTTCCCCGTTATTGACGGGGCAGTCCTGATTGGTCCACATTGACCAAGGGGACGCCCCCTTGGGGGCAAGTGGGGGGAAACACATGGCCTTTGGGGAGGCCTGCCCGTCGGCGTACGCACCGCTCGAAGAGCTGATGCGCCGCCGCCTGGGCAGGGAATGCCTTTACGTGCCGTCCTGCCGTCTGGGGCTGTACGTGGCACTGCGCCACTGGTGCCGGCCCGGCGGGCGCGTCCTGATGTCCCCGGTCAACGACGACGTGATCTTCTTCGTCGTGCTGGCGGCGGGGCTGCGGCCGGTGCAGGCACCGCTGCGGGCCGAGGACGGCACCCTCGACGCCGGGGCGGTGCCCGGGTCCGTCTGGCGCGGACTGTCCGCCGTGCTCACCACGAACCTGTACGGAAACCCCGACCCCGCGCCCGAACTGCGCGAACGCTGCGACCGGTTGGGCATCCCCCTGCTGGAGGACGCGGCACACGCGATCGGCAGCACGGTCGGCGGGCGGCCCGTCGGCACATACGGCGACGCGGCCGTCTTCAGCCTCTCCAAGCATGCGGGCGCGGGCACGGGGGGCTTTCTCGCCTTCGCCGACCCCGGACTGCGTACGCAACTGACGCGGGCACGCGACGCCCTGCTGGAACCGGCCCGGCCCACCCCCGAACTGGCCCACGGGCTGCGCCCGTACGCCGAGTCGGCGGTCCACGCGTTACGGCTGACCGGGCCCGCGCGTGCGGCGCAGCGGCTGCTCGGGCTCCAGGAGCGCACGGCGATCCGGATGCCGCTGCGCCCCGATGCGCTGGCCCGGGCCGCCCGGTCCGCGCCCGCCCTCGGGCCGTTCCACCCCTGGGTGCGGGTGGACCTGCACGACTACCGGCTCACGCCCGGCGAGCAGCGGCTGCGCCGGGTGCGGCGCCTCCTGGCGGGCCTCGACGAACGCCTCGGGCAGCATCTGGCCGGCACACAACAGCTGTTGGGCACGCCGTGGGCCGTGCCCGGCGCGAGCGGAACGCAGCCGCTCTTCCGGGTGCCGCTGCTGGTCGCGGACCGCGACGCGGCGGTCGCAGCGCTGGCGCGGCGGCGGATACCGGTGGGGTATCTGTACGACCCGCCGCTGGACGCCTACGCGGGCGCCCGCTTCACGGATGCCTCACCGGCGCCGGGTGCGGCGGCGTGGTTCGCCCGGCACGCGCTGCCGGTCGACCCCCGCCGCGCCGCTCAGGTGACGGCCGTCCTCACGGCCGCGGGCACCCGCCCGGCGCGCGTCCCGGTCCCGAGCGCGGCCGAGCCGGGTGCCTGAGATGCCCCGCCGACGTGCGGCGGGCGCGGCGGGCACCGGGGGCCCCGGCGCGGCCGCACGGCGTCCTGCCCGGGCCGGGGCCGTCGCCGGCGAGCACACCGCCACGGCCCCGTCCGCGGACCCCGCAGGTGCCGGGCCCCGGGCCACGGCCCCCGCCCCGGACCGGTCCCGTGGCACGGAAGCCCGGGTCCCGCGGTGGGCGGCGGCGCAGGCGCACCCGGCGGGTGCGGACGGGCTGTTCCGGAACGCCTACGCCCTGATGCTGTCGACCGGCGTCTCCGCCGCGCTCGGGCTCGGCTTCTGGCTCGTCGCCGCCCGCTACTACACGCAGGACGCCGTCGGCCAGGGATCCGCCGCCATCGCCGCCATGCGACTGCTGTCATCCCTCACCGCCACCACCATGATCGGCGCCGTGGTGCGGTACGTGCCCCGCGCCGGACGCGGGACCGGTGCCCTCGTGCTGCGGGCGTACGCGTTCAGTTCGCTCGTCGTGTGCCTGGCCTGCCTCGCGTTCCTGGCCGGCCTGGACCTGTGGGGGCCCTCGTACGCGCCGCTCGGCGGGTTCGCCGCCGGAGCGCTGTTCACCGCCGCCTGCATCGGCTGGGCGCTGCTCACCCTCCAGGACGGAGTGCTCACCGGCCTGCGCAGGGCCGTGTGGGTGCCCGTCGGCAACGCCGTGTTCTCCGTCGGCAAGCTCGCCCTGCTCGTCGCCCTCGCCACCGCGCTCCCCGTCCTCGGCATCTTCGTCTCCTGGGCCGCCGCCATCGCCCTGTCCGTGCTGCCGCTCGGCTGGCTGGTCTTCCGGCGGCTCATCCCCCGGCAGGCCGCCACCGACCACGACCGCGAGCCGCTCAGCCTCCGCGACGTCGGACGCTTCCTCGCGGGCGACTCCGTGGGCGCGCTGTTCTCCCTCGCGATGATCAATCTGCTGCCGGTGATGGTCGCGGTCCGTTTCGACTCCGCGCACAACGGCTTCTTCTACATCGCGTACACCGTCGGCGGCACGATGGAGTTCCTGGCCATCAACATGGCCTCCTCGCTGACCGCGCACGCCTCCCACAGCCCCGGGACCCTCGCCGCCGGTGTGCGTGGCGCCCTGCGCCGGATGGCGCTGATCCTCGTGCCCGTCGTCCTGGTCCTCGTCGTTCTCGCCCCGCAGATCCTCGCCCCGTTCGGTGCCGACTACGCCGCCCACGGCGCGGCCGTGCTGCGGCTGCTCGCCGCGGCCGCGCTGCCGCGGGTGCTGGTCGAGCTGTACATCGGGGTGCTGCGCGTGCAGGGCCGCACCGGGGCACTCGCCGCACTCCAGGGCGCCATGTGCCTGCTGGTGCTGGGCAGCGCGGCGCTGCTGCTCGGGCCCGCGGGGATCGCCGGCGCCGGCTGGGCGGTGCTGCTGTCGATGACGGCGATGGCGCTGGTGTGCGTACCGGGGCTGCGCGGCGCCCTGGCGGGCGGTGGCCCGTTCACCGGACGAAGGAGAAAGCACGTGCAGCAGTCCGTGGCCGGGCCGTCACCAGCCGACACCGACCTCGCCGACCTGCCCGTTCCCGGCCCGGCGCGCGGGGCCACGGCCCTGCGGCTCGGCACGCCGCTGATCGCCGCGCTCGGGCTGTGGGCGTACGCGGTGGCCCGCACCGACGTCTCCGCGCTCGGCGACTTCGGTCTCGCGGGCGCGCTGCCCGTGGCGTACTGGGTGGCGACGGCGCTGCTCGTCGCCGGGTTCTGGTTCTGCGTGCGCGACCCTGTCCGGGGCCACCTCTGGCCGCTCGCCTACACCGTGGCGCTGTTGCTGCTGCAGCGCGGCACGCAGGCCCTCGTCTATCCGACGCCGCTGTACTCATGGGCCTGGAAGCACGACGCCGTCGTGGCCCACCTGCTCGCCGACGGCAGGCTGGAGACGACCGGCGGCAGGCTCGGCGAGATGGCGGTCCACGACCAGTGGCCGGGGTTCTTCGCCGTGCAGGCCGCGCTCGTGCGGCTCACCGGAGTCGCGGACACGACCGCGTACATGGCGTGGTGGCCGCTGCTGTCCGGTGTGCTGCTGCTCGCGCCGCTGCTCCTGCTGTTCCGGACCTTCACCCAGGACCGCAGGCTGGTGTGGACGGCGGTCTGGCTGTTCTGCGTCGCCAACTGGGTCGGCCAGGACTACTTCTCGCCGCAGTCCCTCGCCCTGGTGCTGTACCTCGGGGTGATCGCGCTGGTGCTGCGCCGCGGAGGCGGCGGACCCGGTCGCGGAGCGCGCGGACGGCTGCCCGTGCTCGCCCTGACGGTCCTGCCCGTCGCCGCGCTGGTCATGTCGCACCAGCTCACCCCGGTGATGCTGCTGGCCTCGCTCGCCGGACTGTGCCTGTTGCGGCGGTACCGCGAGCCGGTCGTCCTCGGCGTGGTGCTGGTGGTGTTCCTGGCCTGGAACCTGACCGTGTCGCTGCCTTTCCTGCGCGAGGCGGTCCCCGACATGGTCGCCTCGTTCGGCGATGTGCGGGGCAATCTGGCCACCGGCTACGGCTCCACACCGACGGGCACCGGGCCGGTGCTGGTCTCCTGGGTCGCGAGGGGCCTGTCGGCGGCCGTGCTGCTGCTCGCCGTGCTGGGCGTCTGGCGGCGGCCCGTGCTGCGTCACCGGGCCCGGCCGCTGCTGCTGCTCACGGCCGTCCCGCTGCTGATGCTGGTCGCCAACGACTACGGCAGCGAAATGATCTTCCGGGTGCTGCTGTTCATGCTCCCGGGCGCGTGCTTCTTCGCTGCGGCCGCGCTGCTGCCCGACGTACGGCCACTGGCGGCCCGGCCGGACGGGAACGGTGCGCCACAGGCCGCGAGGGGGGCCCGGTTCGTGGTGCTCCCGGGAGTGGTGCTGCTCGCGCTGACCGCCGCGTTCGTGCCCGCCTACGCGGGCAAGGACCGGCTCAGCTACTTCCCGCCGCAGGAGGTCGAGCTCGTGCGGGGGGTCGTGGACCGTGCCCCCAAGGGGTCGCTGATCGTCGCCGCGCACCGCAACTACCCGCTGGCGTACGCCTCGTACGGGGACCTGCGGCACTACTGGTTCCTCGACGACGCCCGCGTCCACGTCCGCGAGATCCTCGCCGATCCGGCGGCCACGCTCGCCCGCGACATGGCGGGCGTCGCGCCGCCGGGCCGCGCCTACTTCCTGCTCACCCGCGGCCAGATCGCCAACTCCGAGATGAACGGCCTGCTCGACGCCGGACAACTGCGCGCGATCGAACGGTCCGTGGCCGCGTCACCTCTGTTCGAGCGGGTGGGCGGCAACAGCGCGGGCACCGTCTACGAGCTGAAGCGCACCATCGCCACGACCACGGGGAGGACTCCATGAACAGCCCTGCCTCGCTCGCCGCCCGGCTGCTGCCGCCGCTGCTGGGCTGGTGCGCGCTCGCGGCCACGCTGCTGCCCGCCGCCTCACCGTTGCGCACCGCTCCCGTCGTGGCGTTCGTGTTCGCTGGGCCGGGCGCGGCGGCGGTGCGTGTCCTCGCCCCTGCGCTGCGCGGGTGGCGGGCGGCGGGGCCGGTGGAGAGCTGGGACGCCGGTTTCGTGCGGGACTCCGAGCGGCTGGAGCACCTCGTCCTGGCGGTGCTGCTGAGCGTGAGCGCGGCGATCGTGTGCGCGACCGCGCTGCTCGCGGCGCAGGCGTTCAGCGGGCCCCGGCTGCTGACGCTGCTGGCCGCGTTCACCACCCTCGCCGCCTGCTGCCCGGCGCTCACCGGCCGGCCCCCGGCGCGACGGTGCCCGCACAAGGGGCGCGCGGCGTGACGCATGCCCGTCTCACGGATCCCCACCGGCGGCAGCGCGAGGCCCGCAGGCCGTGGACGGCCGCCGTGTCGGCGCTGCTGCTCTGCGGCGTGCTGGCGCTGACGTTCGCCTCCCCGGACAAGGACCGGACACCGGCCGGGGGCAGTCCGCAGTGCCGGGCGACCGAACTGCTGGTGCCGCCGTGCGGCGCCTGGTTCGGAGCGTACGTACGGCACGACAAGACCGATCTGGAGAAGCGGGTCCTCGCCTACGAACGGCGGCTCGGCCGGAGGCTCGACATCGTCCACGCGTACCACGACATGTCCACCGACGGTCTCGAAGGACAGCTGCTCACCGAGCAGGAGCAGCGGGTCGGAGGCGACCGGCTGCTCCTGCTGTCCTGGGAGAGCAAGTGGTGGAACGGCACCCCGCGGCAGCAGCCCACCTGGCGGCGGATCGCCTCCGGCGCGCTGGACCGGAGCGTGATCGATGTGCAGGCGGCGCGGCTCAAGGCGTACGGGAAGCCGGTGTTCCTCTCGTTCGATCTGGAGATGGACACCCGGACGCCCGCGAACGGCAGCCCCGCCGACTACGTCGCCGCCCACCGCCACATCCACGACCGGTTCCGCGAGCTGGGCGTGACCAACGTGGTGTGGACGTGGATCATCACCGGCTGGACCGGGCACGGAGAGCTGTTCCCGCGGCTGTATCCGGGGGACGCGTACGTCGACTGGATCGGCTACAACCAGTACAACTACTTCCGCTGCCACCGGGCACCGTGGAAGTCCTTCGAGCAGACCCAGACCGCCTCGCACGCGTGGATACGGGAGCACATCTCGGACGAGAAGCCGCTGATGCTCTCCGAGTTCGGCACGGCCGACGACCCGGAGCGTCCGGAGGCACAGGCCGAGTGGTACAGCCGGGTTCCGGACGTCGTCGAGGAACTGGACGGAGTGCGGGCCGTGCTCCAGTGGAACTGGCGTGATCCCGGGCCCGGCTGTGACCTGTCCCTGGCCGGGGAATCGTCGTGGCAAAGCCTCGCGGAGGCGGCCGCCGACCCGTACTTCGACCAGCGCCTCCCCTGACGGCCGCCCGGGGGCTCGCCGCCCGCCCCACCGGCGCTCAGCCCGCGAACCGCGGTCCGTTCACCGCCGCACGGGCCCGCCGGTACCACCGCCAGCCGACCGTCGCCGCCGAATCGCGGAACGGCGCGGCCGGGGCACCCCGCCCGGCCATCCACGCCTCGATGTCCCGGGTCGTGTGGCCGCGGCGCAGGATCAGCCGCGCGATGCGGTACGGCTCGTCGGACGGTGAGCTCAGGGCGTGCCGCACGGCGGCGGCCGATGCGTAGCCCGCGGCCGCCGCCGCTGCGCGCACGGCACGGCTGTTGTAGCCGTGCGGATAGGCGAGATGCGCGACACGGTGGCCGAGCACATCCTCCAACTGGTGCTTGGAGTCGCGCAGTTCGCGTCGCAGCGCACCGGGCGTCAGGGTGTCCAGCTGCGGATGGGTGACGGTGTGGGCGCCGACCTCGATGCCGTACTGCTCCAGCAGCGGCGCCCCCGACAGGGTCATCATCGGCGCCGGAGGGAGCAGGCTGCTGCGGCCCGGCGTGACGGCCCCGGTGGTGAGGTACGCGGTCGCGGGCAGGCCCCGTGCGGCGAGCGCCTCGGCCGTCGGCCCGGTCAGGTCGGCGAATCCGTCGTCGAAGGTGAGCACCACCGGCCGCGGCGGCAGCGGGACCTCGCCGGTCAGCCCGCCGACGAGCGCGCCGACGGTGACCGGGGTACGGCCGGCGGCGACGACCGCGTCGAGCTGCGCCGCGAACTGCCGTGGTGCGACGGTGAATTCGGCGATCCAGTCGGGCGGGTTGTCCATCACGGCGTGGTACAGCAGTACGGGGATCGGCTCCGTCATCTCACGCCCCCTGCCCGTCACGGGACCAGGCGTCCGGCAGCTCGGCACCCCGCAGCCGCAGCCGCGCCCGGAGATAGCCGAGCGGGCCTGCCAGCATCCCGCGGCGCTGAAGATGTGAGAGATGGCGCGGCCAGGGGTGGTCCTGCACGCCGTACCGGCCCGGCACGGCCGCGTCCTGCCCGTCCCGCCGAGCGGTCAGCGCCCGGGCGTGCGCGAGCCCGCGCGGCAGTCGGCGCAGCAGCGCGGGGAGCAGCGCGGGCCGGTGCACGAGCAGGGCGGTGAGATACGCCGTCAGACCGGCGCCGTAGCCGTACGCCTGCCCGGCGAGGTCCTCCCAGGTCTCGCGGTGGTGGTGCCAGACGAGGGCCTCGGGGGTGTACCGCAGTCGGTGCCCGGCGGTGAGGACGCCCGCGAACGCGTACAGGTCGTCGCCACCGCGGGCCGGGGTGCCGGTGCCGGTGGCGGGGTCGAAGCCGCCGATGCCGCGCAGCGCCGAGGCCCGGAACGCCATGTTCGCGCCGGAGCCGAAACTGCCCGCGGTGAACGGGAACAGCGGTTGGTCGGCGGGCGGCCGGGCGGGATCGTACGTACGTGGCTCGAATCCTTTGGCGAAGCCGCCGTGACTCTCCAGGAGGATCTGCGCCGGCGTGCGCAGCAGGGCGGGCAGGATCAGCCCGGTCGTGCAGCCCAGCCGGTCGTCGGCGGTGAACGGGGCGGTGAGGGCGGTGAGCCAGTGCGGGTCGGCGACCACGTCGTCGTCCGTGAAGGCGACGACCGTGCCGTCGGCGACGGTCAGCCCGCGGTTGTGCGCGACGGCGAGACCGGGCACGGGTTCGCGGACGTAGCGGACCCGGCCGGCGTACGTGCGCGTGACGAGATCGCGGGTGGCCTCGGTGACGGGCGCGTTGTCGACGACGACGATCTCGTGGTCCGGATGGTCCTGCGCGAGCAACGAGTCGAGTGCGCACGCCAGTTGACCGGCGCGTTCGCGGGTGGCGACGACGACGCTGGTACGCGGCGGGTCGCCGTACGGGGGCAGCCGTAGCGGTTCGCGGCCGGCCAGCCGCTCGCGCGCGGCGACGGCGACGGCGTCGGCGGGCACGCGGCCGGGCGGGACGCGGCAGACGACGGTGGCGACGGGACGGCCGCGCAGCCGCACGAGCGCGAACACGTCCCCGCCGGGAGCGTACGGCCAAAGCGCCCCGCCGGCCGGCCCCGTCACGCCGTGCGCCGCGGGGCGTTCCGCGGACGGCTGCCCGGTGACCGGCGCGGGCGCGGCCGACAGGACTGGCGGAACGGGCGCGGGGACACCACTCACCGGCGGCCCGTAGAAGAGCACCTCGCCGTCGGGACCGGCCAGGTCCACCTCGACGACCCGCATCGCGGCCGGCAACCGCAGCCCGCCCGGCCCCGTCATGCGCGGCCTCCGGCCGCGACGCGCAGCGCACCCACCCGGTTCAGGACCTGCCGCGCCCGGGCGGCGACCCCCGGATGGGAGCGCACGAACGCATGGGCGCGGCGCACGGGCTCCCGCTGCAGCCGGTACAGGGCGGCCCGCGTCCCCGGCACCACCGACACCCCTTCGTGGACACGCAGTTCGCCGGTCTTGAGCGCGTCCTTGTACTCGGCCGCGCCGCGCCCGAGGTCGAGCAGACCGATGCCCTCGGCGGCCGCCGCCTCGGCCATCCGCAGATGCAGCACCAGCCCCGGCGAGAACTTGGCCAGTGCCGGCTCGTACGCCGGGAACCAGCAGGACAGCACCGTGCCCGAACGGAGCCCGAAGTGCGCGGCGGCCGGCCGGTCACCCGCGTACAGCACGGACAGCACGCCCCGGCAGCCCGGCGCGTGCGTGTCGTGCAGCAGGCGCACCAGGGCGGCGATCCAGACCTGCGCGAACCGGTCGCGCCTGCCCGTCCTGCGGTACTGCGCCGACTTCCAGGTCATCAGGGTGCGCAGGGCGGCCGGGTCGCGCTCGTCGAGGACGAACCGCACCGCGCCCGCCTGCCGCCCCAGTCTGCGCTCCTTCGCCAGAGTCGTCCGCAGGAACTTGGGCGACTGCGCACGCAGGACGTCCTCGTAGGCCAAATACCCTGCGCCGATGTCCACGACCGGCGAGCCGAACCCCTCGGCCACGCCCGGCCGGAACGTCTGCTGCCCGGCCTCCAGGTTGTCGAACTCCCAGGTGGCCAGCGAACATGCGCGGAGCAGCTCACGCTGCCCCATGCGCAGCCCTGGCCGTAGCACGGCGCCCTGGCAGTCCGAAACCCCGAGGCCGATGGCCCGCCCGCGGCCCAGCGGTCCGCGCTCGAACGGGAAGAAGCCCGCCGGCCGGCCGCCCTCCCGGAGCACCGCAACCCTGGCCGCAGGCCGCACCCGGCCCACGGCCAGGGTGAATTCCGGCTCCATGAACGGGTTCTGCGGCACCTCCGCCTTCGCCCGCAGCTCCCGCCAGGCGTCCGTCTCCGCCGCGGTCATGTCCGCGGGCTTCAGCACATGGATGCGTACGTCGCTCAACTCGACCCCCGGGTCTCCCCCTTGAGCATTCAACTGCTGCCCCGGGAGGAAGGTACCGGGAGAAAACCCGACAGGATAGGGAGCATCACGCTTGTTGCGACACGCGCCCCTTATCCCTGCGCGAGCGCGGCGGTCACCGCCGCCTCGGCGTGCAGCCGGGTCGTCGGGAACACAGGCACCGGGCTGTCGTCCGCGCGGATCAGCAGCTCGATCTCCGTGCAGCCGAGGATCACGCCCTGCGCCCCGGCCGCCACGAGCTCTCCGATCACCTTCCGGTAGGCGGCGCGGGACTCGTCCCGTACGACGCCGAGACACAGCTCGTCGTAGATCACCTGATGCACCAGGGCCCGCCCCTGCGCGTCCGGAGTGAGCACGGTGAGGCCGTGCGAGGCGAGCCGGTCGCGGTAGAAGTCCTGCTCCATCGTGAACGCGGTGCCGAGCAGGCCGACCGTGGTGAGGCCGGCCGCCCGTACGGCGTCGGCGGTCGCGTCCCCGAGGTGCAGCAGCGGCACATCGACGGCGGCCTGCACCTGGTCCGCGACCTTGTGCATGGTGTTGGTGCAGATCAGCAGCAGATCCGCGCCCGCCGCAGCCAAGCCCTTCGCCGACCCGGCAAGGATGTCGCCGGCCCGTTGCCACTCGCCCGTGACCTGAAGTGCCTCGATCTCGGCGAAGTCCACGGAGTGCAGGACGCACCTGGCGGAGTGGAGGCCGCCCAGTCGTTCCCTCACGAGCTCGTTGAGCAGGCGGTAGTACTCCGCGCTGGATTCCCAGCTCATGCCGCCGATCAGTCCGATGGTTCGCATCGGGCCACTGTCGCATGTCGTGCCCCGCGCGGCCGGGGCTGCCCATGACACTTGACCGGACCCGTGTTCACCGTCGAGAGGACACCCGCCATGCCCCCAGTCATCGCCGTCACCGGAGCGAGCGGCCGCGTCGGCGGCCGGGTGGCGCGCAGGCTCGCCGACGCGGGCGTCGCGACCCGGCTGGTCGGCCGTGATCCGGCCCGGCTGCCCGAGCTGCCGGGCGCGGTGGTCGCGCCGCCGGCCGCGTACGGCGACGGCGAGGCGATGCGGCGGGCTCTCGGCGGCGCGGACACGCTGTTCCTGGTCTCGGCGCACGAGGCGCCGGGCCGGGTGCAGGAGCATCACACGGCGGTGGACGCGGCGCTCGCGGCGGGCATCGGGCGGATCGTGTACGTGTCGTTCGTGGGCGCGGCACCCGACGCGACGTTCACGTTCGCGCGCGACCACTTCCACACCGAGGAGTACATCCGAGCGGCCGGTGTGCGCCGCGCGTTCCTGCGCGACAACTTCTATCTGGCCGCGTTCCCGTCGATGACCGGCACCGACGGGGTGCTGCGCGGCCCGGCCGGGCAGGGCAGGGTCGCCGCCGTCGCCCACGACGACATCGCCGATGCCGCGACGGCGGTACTCCTCGACGGGACACCGCGGCACGATCGCGCGGTCTACAACCTGACCGGACCGGCCGCCTTCTCGCTCGCCGAGGCCGCGGCCGAGCTGACCCGCGCCACCGGCCGCACGATCCGCTACGTACCCGAGTCCCACGACGAGGCGTACGCCTCACGCGCCGGGTACGGCGCCGAGGAGTGGGAAGTGACGGGCTGGGTGACCTCGTACGAGGCGATGGCCACGGGCGAGATGGCGGCGGTCTCGGACGCGGTGCCGCGGCTGACGGGCCGCCCGGCGCAGTCGCTGCGCGCGTGGCTTGCCGAGCACCCGCGCAGCTACGCGCATCTGCTGGGTCAGTAGAGGCGCTCCCCGGCCCGCCAGACCTCGCTCACCAGCGGCACACCCGGCCGGTACGCCAGATGCACATGGCTCGGGGCGTCGAGCAGCACGATGTCGGCGCGGGCTCCGGGGCTCAGGCGGCCGACGTCCGTGCGGCGCAGGGCCGCCGCGCCGCCGGCGGTCGCGGACCAGAGCGCCTCGTCGGGTGTCATCCTCATGTCGCGCACGGCGAGCGCGATACAGAACGGCATCGACGACGTGTACGACGAGCCCGGATTGCAGTCGGTGGACAGCGCGACCGTGGCACCCGCGTCGAGGAGTCTGCGGGCGTCGGGCCATTCGGCGCGGGTGGAGAACTCCGCTCCGGGCAGGAGCGTGGCGACCGTGTTGCCGTTCGCGAGCGCGTCCACGTCCTGGTCGGTGAGATGGGTGCAGTGGTCGGCGGACGCGGCGTCCAGCTCGACGGCGAGCTGCACGCCGGGGCCGTGGCCGAGCTGGTTGGCGTGCACGCGGGGAACGAGGCCCTTCGCCCTGCCCGCGGTGAGGATCGCGCGGGCCTGGTCACCGTCGAACGCGCCCCTCTCGCAGAAGACGTCGACCCAACGGGCGTACGGCGCACAGGCGTCGAGCATCTCACCGGTGACGAGGGCGACGTAGGCCGCCGGGTCGTCGGCGTGGTCAGGGGAAACGATGTGCGCCCCGAGGTAGGTCACCTCGTCCGTGTGCCGGGCGGCGATCCGCAACGCGCGTGACTCGTCGTGGGTGGTCAGCCCGTATCCGGACTTGGTCTCGAAGACGGTGGTGCCCTGGCGGAGCGCCTCGCGCAGGTGGCGGGTGAGGTTGGCCTCCAGCTCCTCGTCGCTCGCGGCGCGGGTGGCGGCGACGGTGGTGCGGATGCCGCCGGCGGAGTAGGCCCGGCCGGACATGCGGGCGTTGAACTCCTGGGTGCGGTCGCCCGCGAAGACAAGATGCGAATGCGAGTCGACGAACCCGGGGATGGCAGCGCGGGCCCCGGCGTCGTGTGTGCGGTCCGCGGCGGGGGCGTTCTCGGCGCGGCCGACCCAGGCGATGTGACCGGTCTCGTCGATGACGAGCGCGGCGTCCTCGATGAGCCCGAGGGGGCTGTTGTCACCGAGGGCGGGGTCGTTGGTGACAAGGCTGGTGAGGTTGGTGAGGAGGGTGGTGGGCATGGGGGTCCTTTCGGTGGGGGGAACCGTCACGCGCGCAGCGACGCAATCGCTCTCGCCAAGTCCGCGGCCGCGTCCGGGACCAGCGCATGGGCTCCCGCCCGCACCACCCGGCGGCCGCCCACCACCACGTCCCGCACGTCCGCCGCGCCCGCCGCGAAAACGGCGGTCTCCGCACCCAGCCTCGGCACCGGGCCGGCAGTCCGCACCGTGTCCAGGGCGATCGTCGTGAAGTCCGCGAGCGCACCGCGCTCCAGGCGGCCCGCGTCGGACCAGCCGAGTGCCGCGTGGCCGTCCGCCGAGGCCGCCCGCAGCAGCGCCGCCGCCGTCCAGTGGCCGCGCGTGCGGGAGCGGAGCCGTTCGTTCAGCTCCATCGCCCGCGCCTCCTCGAACAGATCGATCACGGCGTGGCTGTCGCTGCCGAGCGACAGCGGGGAACCCGCCGCCTGCAGAGCGGGGGCCGGTCCGATGCCGTCCGCGAGGTCGCGTTCCGTCGTCGGGCACATGCAGGTGCCGGTGCCGGAGCCGCCGAGCAGCGCGATGTCCTCGTCGGTCAGGTGCGTGTTGTGGACGCCGGTGGTGCGCGGTCCGAGGACCCCGTGGTCGGCGAGCAGCCGGGTGGGCGTGACGCCGTGTGCCGCGAGGCAGGCGTCGTTCTCGGCGGTCTGCTCGGAGAGGTGGACATGGAGGGGCGCGTTGCGCGAGGCCGCCCAGGAGGCGACCGTCGACAGCTGCTCGGCGGGGACCGCCCGTACGGAGTGGACCGCCGCGCCGATCCGTACCTGCTCGCTGTCCTTGAGCGGCGAGACCCGCTCCGCCCACGCGTCCGCAGTGCCGTCGCTGAACCGCAGCTGGTGACGGTTGGGGGGCTCCCCGAAGCCCGAGGACAGATAGGCCGTGTCCAGCAGCGTGATGCGGATGCCGGCGTCGGTCGCCGCGGCGATCAGCGCCTCGCCCATGGCGTTGGGGTCGGCGTACGGGGTACCGCCGGGCGCGTGGTGCAGGTAGTGGAATTCGCCCACCGCCGTGATCCCGGCGAGCGCCATCTCCGCGTACACCGCGCGGGCGAGTGCGAAGTAGCTGTCCGGGGTGAGCTCGGAGGCGACCTGGTACATCACCTCGCGCCAGGTCCAGAACGTGCCGGAGCCGACCTGCACCGTGCCGCGCAGTGCACGGTGGAAGGCGTGCGAGTGGGCGTTCGCCAGGCCGGGGACGGTCAGACCCCGCAGGATCTCCGCGCCTGCCGGCGGGGCGTCGACGCCCTCCCGCACCGCGGCGACACGGCCGTCCGACACGTCCAGGGCGACGCCCGGCTCGACATGGGTGTCGAGCCAGGCGTGCTCCAGCCAGTACGTCGTCATCTGCACGCCAGACCCTCCAGTACGTCGGCGAGCGCGATCACCCCGGCGACGCAGTCGTCCTCGGTCGCGGATTCGGCCGGGGAGTGCGAGACGCCGGTGGGGTTGCGCACGAACAGCATGGCGGTCGGGATCGATCCGGAGAGGATTCCGGCGTCGTGTCCCGCCCCCGTGCCGAGGACGGGGACGGCTCCGCCGAGGATCTTGTTGAGCTCGTCGCGCAGCGCGTGCTCGAACTCGATCACCGGTGTGAACGACTCCCGTACGACGGCGAGCTCCACTCCGTCGCGGTCCGCCCGCTCCTGCGCGGCGCGTTCGATCGCCGTGACGACGGTGTCGAGGGCGGCCTGGCCGGGGGCACGCGAGTCCAGCCAGCCCCGGACGAGCGACGGGATGGCGTTGACGCCGTTGGGCTCGACGGAGATCTTGCCGAACGTGGCGACGGCACCGGCGAGTTCCGCCTCGCGGCGCGCGGCGAGCACCGTCTCCGCGTATGTCAGCATCGGGTCGCGCCGGTCGACGAGCCGGGTGGTGCCGGCGTGGTTGGCCTCGCCGCGGAAGTCGAACCGCCAGCGGCCGTGCGGCCAGATCGCGGACGCGATACCCACCGCGTCGCCGGACAGGTCCAGCGCGCGGCCCTGCTCGACGTGCAGCTCGACGAACGCACCGATGCGGGCGAGGCGTTCGGGGTCGGGCCCGATGGTGCCGGGGTCGTACCCGGCGGCCTCCATCGCCTGCGGGAGGCTCACTCCGTCCGCGTCCCGGAGGGCGTACGCCCGCTCGCGGGTCAGCTGCCCGGCGGCGAGCCGGGAGCCGACGCACGCGAGCCCGAACCGGGCGCCCTCCTCGTCACCGAAGTTGGTGATCGCCAGCGGCCGGGTGAACTCCGCACCCCTGTGACGGAGTTCGTCGAGCGCGGCGAAGGAGGACACGACTCCGAGAGGACCGTCGAAGGCGCCCCCGTCGGGAACGGAGTCGAGGTGCGAGCCGGTGACGACGGCATCGGCGGCGGTGGGGTCGCCGAGCCAGGCCCACTGGTTGCCGTTGCGGTCGGTCTCGTAGGTGAGGCCCCGTGCCTCGGCCTGCGCCTGGAACCAGGTCCGGCAGTCGGCGTCGGCTCCGGTCCATGCGTAGCGCCGGTACCCGCCGCTCTCCGCGTGGCGGCCGATGGGCGCGAGCTCCCGCCACATCTCGGTGAACGAGGGGGAGCCGCCGCCCCGGAGGCTGCTCACGCGCCCTCGCCCTCGCGCATCGGGACGCGTACGCCCTTCTCGTCCGCGACGCGCTCCGCGATGTCGTAGCCCGCGTCGACGTGCCGGATGACGCCCATGCCGGGGTCGTTCGTCAGCACGCGGCGGATCTTCTCGCCCGCGAGCTCGGTGCCGTCCGCCACGGAGACCTGGCCCGCGTGGATGGAGCGGCCCATGCCGACGCCGCCGCCGTGGTGGATGGAGACCCAGGACGCGCCCGACGCGACGTTCACCATGGCGTTCAGCAGCGGCCAGTCCGCGATCGCGTCGGACCCGTCGAGCATCGCCTCGGTCTCGCGGTACGGGGATGCCACCGAGCCGCAGTCCAGGTGGTCGCGGCCGATCGCGAGCGGGGCGGCGAGGGTGCCGTTGCCGACCATGTCGTTGAACATGGCGCCCGCCTTGTCGCGCTCGCCCTGGCCCAGCCAGCAGATGCGCGCGGGGAGACCCTGGAAGTGGACGCGCTCGCCCGCCATCTTGATCCAGCGGTGCAGCGACTCGTTCTCCGGGAACAGCTCCAGAATCGCCTTGTCGGTCTTGTGGATGTCGGATGCCTCGCCCGACAGAGCCGCCCAGCGGAACGGGCCCTTGCCCTCGCAGAACAGCGGCCGGATGTACGCGGGGACGAAGCCGGGGAAGGCGAATGCCCGGTCGTACCCGGCGAGCTGGGCCTCGCCGCGGATCGAGTTGCCGTAGTCGAAGACCTCGGCGCCGGCGTCCATGAAGCCGACCATCGCCTCGACGTGCCGAGCCATGGACTCGCGGGCGCGGGTGGTGAAGCCCGCCGGGTCCTTCGCGGCGTACGACGCCATGTCGTCGAAGTCGACGCCGACGGGCAGGTACGCCAGCGGGTCGTGGGCGGAGGTCTGGTCCGTGACGATGTCGATGGGCGCGGACTCGGCGAGCATGCGCGGCAGCAGGTCGGCGGCGTTGCCGAGCAGGCCGATGGAGAGCGGACGGTGGGCGTCGCGGGCCTCGACGGCCAGCTGCAGCGCATGCTCCAGGGAGTCGGCCTTCACGTCCAGGTAGCGGTGCTCGATGCGGCGGTCGATCGCGCGCGGGTCGCAGTCGATGCAGATCGCGACGCCGTCGTTCATGGTGACGGCGAGCGGCTGGGCGCCGCCCATGCCGCCGAGACCGGCGGTCAGGGTGATCGTCCCGGCCAGGGTGCCGTTGAACTTCTTCGCGGCCACGGCGGCGAAGGTCTCGTAGGTGCCCTGGAGGATGCCCTGCGTGCCGATGTAGATCCAGGAGCCTGCCGTCATCTGGCCGTACATGGTCAGGCCTAGCTGCTCGAGGCGCCGGAACTCCTCCCAGTTCGCCCAGTCGCCGACCAGGTTGGAGTTGGCGATCAGGACGCGCGGCGCCCATTCGTGGGTCTGCATCACGCCGACGGGACGGCCGGACTGGACGAGCATCGTCTCGTCCTGCTTCAGCGTCCTCAGCGTGCGGACCATCGCGTCGAAGGAGCGCCAGTCGCGGGCGGCCTTGCCGGTGCCGCCGTAGACGACGAGCTTGTCGGGGTGCTCGGCGACCTCGGGGTCGAGGTTGTTCTGCAGCATCCGCAGTGCGGCTTCCTGCTGCCAGCCCAGCGCGCTCAGTTCCGTACCGCGCGGTGCCCGTACGGGGCGGGGTCCTGACATGCGATGCCTCCTCGCGACAACGACTCGACCATGGGATTTGTTATTCACATCTTGTATCTCTGAATACTTCTAGTCAACAGCTGCGTCGCGAGCCGCCGGATGATTGGCTGATGCACATGACTGCCGACAGCCGGGACAGGGCCGTACGCGCGGCCGCCGAACAGGGACTTCTCTCCGAGACGCAGCCGGTCGTTGCCCTGCTCGACGTGGCGGGTATCCGCGCGTCGGCCACGGCCCTGCGGGAGGCGTTCGCCGCCGTCACCGACGCCCCGGTGCTGCACGCGTTCGCCGTGAAGGCGACTCCGCTCGTGCCGGTCCTCGCGCTGCTGCACGCCGAGGGCATCGGCGCGGAGGTGGCCAGCCCGGGCGAGCTGGCGCTCGCACGCGCGGCGGGCGTGGCGCCCGGCCGCACGGTGCTCGACTCGCCGGCCAAGACGGACGCCGAGCTGCGCGAAGCGCTCGGCCTGGGCATCGCCGTCAACGCCGACAACCCCCAGGAGCTGGCCCGCATCGACGGACTGCGCACCGGCGGGAGCGGCGGATCGCCGGTGGGCCTGCGGGTCAATCCACAGGTCGGCGGCGGCTCGATCGGCGCCCTGTCGACGGCGACCGCGACCTCCAAGTTCGGGTTCGCCCTGGGCGACCCGGGCGCACGGGAGGCCGTCGTCCGCGCCTGCCTGGACCGCCCCTGGCTGACCCGCCTGCACACCCACTCCGGCTCCCAGGGGATACCGCTCGCGCGCATGACCCAGGGCATCCGCGTCGTGTACGAGCTGGCCGAGGAGGTCAACGCGGCGGCCGGACGACAGCAGATCGACACCATCGACATCGGCGGCGGCCTCCCCGTCAACTTCGCCTCCGACGAGCACACCCCCTCCTTCGCGGAGTACGCGCGACAGTTGTCGCAGAGCGTCCCGGGCCTCTTCGACGGGCGGTACGGACTGGTCACCGAGTTCGGCCGCTCGCTGACCGCCAAGCACGGCGTCGTCCTCGCCCGCGTCGAGTACGCCAAGACCGCGGGCTCCCGCCCCATCGCCGTCACCCACGCCGGCGTCCAGCTCGCCACCCGTACCGTCTACGACCCGATGTCGTGGCCGCTGCGCATCGCCGCGTACGACGCCAAGGGTCTGCCCAAGTCCGGCCCCGCCGTCGAGCAGGACATCGCGGGACCGGCGTGCTTCGCGGGCGACCTGCTGGCCGAGAAGAGGGCGCTGCCACTGCTGGAACAGGGCGACGTCATCGCCGCACTGGACACCGGGGCCTACTACTTCTCCAGCCACTACGGCTACAACAGCCTGCCCAGACCGGCCGTGCACGGGTGGACGGCCGCCCCGCACGGCGGAATCCGCTTCACGACCGTACGGTCCGCGCAGAGCACCGCGGAGATCGTCGCGGAGTCCGGCGGGGAGCACGCGGCCGCGCTGCTCCCCTGAGCGACGCGGCGGCGGCTGTCGGTCCCCGGTGGTTCCATGGACCCATGACCGTGAAGAGCGTCGTCGTCGAACGCGTGATCCGTGCCCCCGGCGGGCAGGTCTGGCAGGCCCTGACGGACCTCGGGGACATGGAGCGGGTGCTCAGCGGGGTGACGAAGGTCGAGGTGCTCACCGAGGGCGCCTTCGGCGTGGGCACACGGTGGCGGGAGACCCGGCGGATGCTGGGCAAGGAGGCCACCGAAGAGATGTACGTGACGGCGAGCGAGCCGCCCGAGCGCTTTGTCGTGGAGGCCGACTCGGCGGGCGCGCACTATGTGTCGGAGTTCAGGCTGCTGGCCGCGGGCGAGGACGCGACGACGGTCCGGATGACGTTCTCGGCAGAACCCCCCGCCGGCGTCGCCGGCCTGCTCGCCAAGCTCCTGGGCGGCCTCGGCGCCCGCGCGGTCCGCAAGGCGATCGCCAAGGACCTGGAGGACGTGGCAACGGCAGTGGAGCGGCACGGGCACTGACGCGGCACCCCCGCGTCAGCGGCGCCGTGCACTCGTTCGGGCGCCCGGGGGCATCACCCGAAGCCCGTCGGGCAATCTCTCCCACGGAAACGGGAGAGGTGTCTCATGAGCAGCACATCCACATCAGGGTCGACCGCAGCACCGGATCAGCAACCGTCGCTCAAGCGGGCCATCGGGCCCAAGCTGCTGATCCTCTTCGTGATCGGCGACATCCTCGGTACGGGCATCTACGCCACCACGGGCAATGTGGCGGGAAAGGTCGGCGGAGCACTGTGGCTGCCTTTCGCCATCGGCTTCGTGGTCGCGATCCTGACCGCCGCGTCGTATGTCGAACTGGTCGGCAAGTATCCGAAGGCGGCCGGCGCCGCGCTGTACACCCAGAAGGCGTTCAAGGTGCAGTTCCTGACCTTCATCGTCGCCTTCATGGTCATGTGCTCGGGGCTGTCGTCCGCGAGCGCGGCGGCCCGCGCCTTCAGCGGTGACTACTTCCAGGAGTTCACCGACGCGATCCCGCCCACCCTGGTCGCGATCCTCTTCATCCTCGCCCTCGCGGCCCTGGCGTTGCGCGGTGTGTCGGAGTCCGTGAAGACCAATGTCGTGCTCACCCTCGTCGAACTCAGCGGTCTCGCGGTGATCCTGGCGATCGGCGCCTGGGCCGTGCTCAGCGGCGACGGGGAGCCTTCGCGGCTGGGCGGGTTCGAGGCGTCGGGCACCGGGTACGCCTCGATCACCGGCGTCCTGGGAGCCACCGCGCTGGCCTTCTTCGCGTTCGTCGGCTTCGAGGACTCGGTCAACATGGCCGAGGAGACCCACGATCCGGCGCGCACGTTCCCCCGCGCCATCTTCACCGGAGTCGCGGTGACCGGCACGATCTATGTGCTGGTCGCGCTGGTCTCCTCGCTCCTCGTCGACTACCGCACCCTGGAGGGGTCCAGCGGTCCGCTGCTCGAGGTCGTCAAGGCGGGCGGGGTCGACTTCCCGCCGAAACTCTTCTCCCTGATCGCCCTGTTCGCCGTCACCAACTCCGCACTGATCAACATCATGATGGCTTCCCGGCTCTGCTACGGACTGGCCAACGAAAGGGTCCTGCCCCGCGGCATGGGCAAGGTGCTCCCCACGCGCCGCACCCCTGTCGCCGGCATCGCCTTCGTGACACTGCTCGCGATCGGCCTGGTGTCCACGGGCGAGATCGAAGGGCTGGGCGACACGACCGCGTTCCTGCTCCTGTGCGTGTTCGTCGTGGTCAACGTGGCCGTGCTGGTGCTGCGAAAGGACCGCGTGGACCACGCGCACTTCCGCACGCCGACGGTGCTGCCGGTGATCGGCGCGATCACGGCTCTGGTGCTCGCCAGCCCGCTCGCCGACCGTGATGCGGACGTCTACATCCGGGCCGGGGTGCTCGTCGGCATCGGGATCGTGCTCTGGGGCGTGAACAAACTCGTGCTGAAACTGCACCCGGAGGACTGAGTCCGGCCAGGGCCCCATCGAGTTCTGGCATTTCCCGATGGAAAATGCCAGAACTCCCCCCACCGGACACCACGTTGCGTAATCTCTCCGTCACTGGCGCGCACTCGTGGCGTGCCACGCCGAGGCGGGGAGGGGAGTCCGCGTGCCCGGAATCGACGAGTGTCTGCTGCAGGCCATGGTGGTGCCCGGGGCACGGGGAGCCACCATCGTGGACTGGACCAGCGGGCTCGCTCTCGGCGCCGTCGGGGAGACGCCCGGCGGTGACGTCGAGACCACCGCGGCGGAGACGGCCGAACTGGCCCGAATGGCCGCGGAGCACCCGTCGTTCGCACCCGAGGGGACCGGGAGCGGCACGGCGCCGGGCACGGACGGCGCCAAGGGGCTGCCCGTCGAGGACCTCATCGTCACCACCCGCACCGCCTACCACGTACTGCGCTTCGTGGAGACGAGCTTCGACAGCAGCGTGTTCCTGCACCTGTGGCTGGACCGGGACACCGGCAATCTGGCCCTGGCCCGGCTGCGCATGGCGGATCTCGCCGAACGGCTGGTGCTCGGATGACCGCGGCGCCACCCGCGCTCTCCCCCATGCTCGCCCGGCTCGCCGACGAGCGGGCCACCGGCGTCCTCGTACGCGACCACGGCGCGCTGTATCTCGTGGACGGCCAGGTCGCGCACGCCGAGAGCCCCGCCGCGCCGGGCATCGACGTCCTCCTCATGGCGAGCGGACGGCTCGCCCGTACCGGCTGGGAGGAGGCCGTCGCCCGCGCCGGCGCCCGCCGCGAGGTGGCGCGCTTCCTCGTCGACAGCGGCCAACTGGCGGGCGGTGAGCTGGAGATCTGCCATCTCGGCGCCCTCCACGACGCCGCGTTCTTCGCGCTCGCGCCGGGCAGCGGGCCCACCCGCTTCCGCTACGGCGTCGCGCACTGGATCGGACGGGTGCGCCCTGTGCCCGCCGCGGATGTCGCCCGCGAGGCGCGCAGGCGACGCGGACTGCTGGATGCCGTGTGGCCGTATCCCGAGGTCGACACGGCGCCGCTGCGCCGCGCAGCGGCGGGAACCGCCTCCCCCAGGCAGCGGGCCCTGCTGGCCCTCGCCGACGGGGTGCGCACCCCGTCGGCCATCGCCCGGACCCTGGGCCGGCCCGCCTTCAACACCCTGGTGGAGGTGCGGCGGATGGCCGCCGCGGGGCTCGTCGAGACGCCGTCCGAGCCCGGGGTCGGCA
Source organism: Streptomyces sp. NPDC043812 (assembly GCF_056436245.1). Taxonomy (NCBI): domain Bacteria; kingdom Bacillati; phylum Actinomycetota; class Actinomycetes; order Kitasatosporales; family Streptomycetaceae; genus Streptomyces; species Streptomyces sp. NPDC043812. Next base: position 458,430 of record NZ_JBWKCY010000002.1, on the reverse strand, counting down.
CCAGGAGCCGGCTTCCCGCCGGACTCCCGGACTTTTCCACGGACCCCGACATCGCCCTGTTACGCCGGCTCCGCGACGCACTGGAGGCAAGCCTGTGACCCACCGTCCGACCCGTCGGGCCCGGCGCGATCCGTCATGAGGCGCGCGTTGCGGCTGCGTGCCGAGAGGAGACTGCTGATGACGGCCGAGGCCGACGTGCTCGGTGAGCTCAGACGACTGCGCGCCCGGGTGCCGCAGCTGACCGGCGCCCTTGCGGCCAGCGCGGACGGCCTCGTGCTGGCGTCGGACACGGCCGAGGCCGAGGGGGTCGCCGCACTCACCGCCGCCGCGCTCGGTGTCGCCCTGCGCCTGACCGAGGCGACCGGTCAGGGCGGTTTCAAGGAGCTGCTCGTCCGTGGCGAGAACGGCTATGTCGCCACGTACACGGCCGGCCCGTCGGCCGTACTGACCCTGCTGGCCGAACCGCGCATCAACGTCGGCCGGCTCCATCTCGAGGCCCGCCGGGCCGGCGCCCGAATCGGGGAGCTGGTCGACTCCGCCCTCGAACGACCCCAGGACGCCTGACCGATGGCCGCCACCCCCGCACGACCACCCGCACGAACACCCGCCAGAAAACGCACCGGACGGAAGGAACGTACGCCTGCCATGGCCAACACCGAAACCGCACTCAAGGAAGCCAGCACCATCGAGGGCGCTCTGGGCGCCGCGCTCGTCGACTACACCAGCGGTATGGCGCTGGGCACCATCGGCGGCGGCAAGGATCTCGATCTCACCGTCGCCGCCGCGGGCAACACCGATGTGGTGCGCGCCAAGGTGCGCACGATGGAGCACCTCGGGCTGAAGGAAGACATCGAGGACATCCTGATCACCCTCGGTTCGCAGTACCACCTGATCCGGCTGCTCAAGAGCCGCTCCTCCAACGGGCTGTTCCTCTATCTCGCGCTGGACAAGGAGCGTGCGAACCTCGCCATGGCCCGGCACCAGCTGAAGAAGATCGAATCCGAACTGGACGTCTGAGCCCTCGTCAGGACAGCTCGGGACAGCTCAGGACGGCTCGGGACACCTCAGCGTCGACGTCGCGCCCCACCGGGCGCGGCGTCGCCCGCTGCGATCCCGGTGCTGCGGAAACCCTTGGCCTGCTTGCCGACCGGGCCGCCGGCGAGCCGGTCCGTGCCCGTCCAGTCCGTACGGATCCACAGCAGCGCCTCGTCGGCACGTTCGCGCCTGCCGATCCACACGGCCTTGGCCCAGAGCCCCGCGCCCGCTCCGGCCAGCAGTGCACCGCCCACGGCCGGTACGGCGAAAGAGGAGACGAGGGCCGCGACGAAGGCGAGCAGCAGCCACCAGCGGCGGGCGCGGCGGCACACCCGCAGTGTCACCCGCCGGTCCTGGAGCACGTCGTGGCGGCCGGCGCGTGTGGCACAGCCCGCGAGATGCGTATAGCGACGGCGGCGCGCGAGAGCGACGACGACAGCGGTGACGAGAAAGACGGCGGCGGCGGCAAGGATGCCGATCCGGCGGCCGGTGAGTCCGGGCACCAGGCTGCCGACCGTCGCGGCGAGCACACCCAGCCACCACAGGGGCGCCGCCCCCGCCCGTACGACCACCGCCACCCGAGCCAGCGACTGCGTTCCGCGCACCTTCTTGCCCCCTCCGCCGAGTTCCGTCCGGCGGGGAGGCTAGCGGCCGTTTCTGAACGGCACCTGAGAAAGGCCCGCTTCGGCGTCTACTCCACGAACAGGCCGCGTTCCGCGGCCTGCGCGTCGAAGTCCTCCAACCGCGCCTGCGCGTCGGGGAGGTCGTCGCACATGGCCTCCAGGAGCACCCGGCCGAGCAGCATCGGCGCACACGCCGTGTCGAAGGCGAGGCCGGTGCCGACGGCGGCCGGGATCAGCAGATCGCTGTGCGCCGCGACCGGCGCGAACGCCGAGTCCGCGACCGTCACCACGCTCAGCCCGGCCGACCGGGCGTACTCCAGCGCCTCCACGACCTCCTTGGGGTGCCGCGGAAGCGCGAAACAGACCAGGGCGCTCGCGCCGGCCCGGCGCGCCGCGTCGATCCGGTCGGCGAGCATCGAGCCCCCCTCGTCGAGGAGCCGTACGTCCGGGTGGACCTTGGCGGCGAAGTAGGCGAAGCCCCGGGCCTGCGAGGAGGCGGCCCGCAGGCCGAGCACGGGCAGCGGGCGGGAGGCGGCGAGCACCCGGCCCGCGCGCTCCACGAGAGCCGGATCGGCGAGCATCTCGGCCAGCTGCCGCAGATTCTCGATCTCGGCCTGCACGGCCTGCTGGTACTCGTTGTACGTGTCCTCGTGGGCGGCGGCCTCCGGCGGGGCGACCTCGCGCAGATGCTTGCGCAGCGCGGGGTATCCGTCGAAGCCGAGTGCGACGGCGAACCGGGTGACGGACGGCTGGCTGACGCCGGCGAGTTCGGCGAGCTCGACGCTGGACAGGAACGGCACGTCCCCGGCCCGGCGGACCATGCTGTGCGCGATGCGCCGCTGGGTGGGAGTGAGCCGGTGTCCCTCGAAGAGCAGCTGCAGCCGCGCCGCAGGGCTGTCGTTCATGCCATCCCCCTCGTTCGGCCCCATCTATTCAGCCACCAAGGCCTCTGCATGACCATATGCAGCAGCCGACGGGCGGGCAAGGGCCGCCCTGACGGGTCAATCCGAGTGGTACGTCGGATGCGTTGCGTCAAGACTCCGTAACAGAAGGTCGCGGCGCGTCGTTCGCCGCTCCGGTCCCGGCGCGGACGAACCGCCCCGGGACGGCTCATCCCGTTCGGCCCGCCTGCCGGTCCTCGACGCTCCTCGCGTGCCGACGGCCTCCAGAAAACGAGAAAGGTGTCGAAATGACCCATGCACGGCGCCCCGTGCCGCCCCCCTCCCGCAGCCGCTCCCGCAGCGCGTCCCGTACGGGCATAGCTTCGCTCGCCGCCCTTGCGGCGCTGCTGGCTGCCGCGCCGGCAGCGACTGCCGACGAGGCGGGGGGCACGAACGCGGCTCCCGACGGCGGCACTCCGGCCGGTGTCAGCACGCTGTCCGAAAAGTGGACCGGGCCGTGGACGCTCTCCTTCCTGCCGGACGGGAACTCGGCGCTGGCGACCGAACGCCACACGTACCGCGTCTTCCGGCTCCACCGCGACGGCACCAAGACACAGCTCGGCACGGTGCCGAACACCGTCGCGGGTCCCGTCGCACCCGCGGGCAACGGCGGGCTGTTGGGTGTCGCGCCTTCCCCGACCTGGAACGGCACGACGGACAAGCGCGTCTTCTTCGTGCACACCACGGCGAGCGACACCCGCGTGGTGAGGATGGACTACGACGGCACGTCGCTCAGCAACTACATCACCATCGTCGGCGGCATCCAGCGGGGCGGCGACCACAACGGCGGCAAGATCGCCTTCGGCCCCGACGGCTACCTCTACGTCTCGACCGGCGACGCCCGCGTGCCGGCCCTCGCGCAGAACAAGAACTCGCTGAACGGCAAGATCCTGCGGATCACCAAGTCCGGCGCCGCGGCCCCCGGCAACCCGTTCGGCACCCGCGTCTACAGCTACGGCCACCGCAATCCGCAGGGGCTGGCATGGGACCGCAACGGGCGACTGTGGTCCGCGGAAATCGGCGAGTCCACGTTCGACGAGCTCAACCTGATCAAGCCGGGCGCCAACTACGGCTGGCCCACCTGCGAGGGCAGGTGCGCCGTCGCGGGCATGACCAACCCGAAGGAGGTCTGGAAGCCCGAGGAAGGCGTGCCCGCCCAGCTCGCCGTCGTACGGAACGTCATCTACCTCTCGACTCTGCGCGGCCAGCGGCTGTGGCGGGTCCCGATCGTCGGGAACACCGAGGCCGTCGGCGCGAAGCAGGCGTTCTATGCGGGCACGTACGGCCGGCTGCGTGCCATCACGAAGGTCCCCGGTGCCGACGAGCTGTGGCTCGGCAGCAACGGGAACGGGGCCGGCGGTGACCGGATCTTCAAGGTGACCATCAAGTAGGTCCCGTCGCACAGGTCCCAACCCACCCCAACGGAAAGGCAGGCAGGACGATGAACGAAGCCAAGGACCTCACGCAGACGTTCGATCAGAGGGTCGCGGAGGAGGCTGACGAGACCACGTGGGAGGCCCCGGATCACACGGTCGTCGAGACCGCGCTGGAAGTCACCGGGTACTACCGCGACGACTCCGTCTAGCCGACGCCATGCTGCTGCAGGTGCTCGGCACGGCCGCAGGCGGCGGAACACCGCAGTGGAACTGCGCGTGCCCCGGATGCTCCGGGGCACGCGCCCACCCGCAGCGGCGCCGCCGCCACGCCTCGCTCGCCGTCCAGGCGGGTGAAGGCAGTTGGTACATCGTCAACGCCACTCCCGACATCGGCGACCAGATCGAGGCCGGGGCAGGGCTTCACCCCGGGCCCGGGCTCCGGCAGACCCCGGTCTCCGGGCTGATCCTCACTGACGCCGAACTCGACCACACCCTGGGCATCGCGCGGCTGCGCGAGGCGGAAAGCCTCGAGGTGGTGGCGACGGCGCCCGTGCGCGACGCGCTCCTCGAGCGCCTGCGACTGGGCGCGGTGCTGGACCCGTACGCCGCCGTGACCTGGCGGGAACTGCCACGGCACGGGACCGGGCCGCTGGACGGCGGGGCGTCGGCAGTGCAGGTCAGCGCCATCCCTGTGTCCGGCAAGCGCCCGCGATACGCCGCCGACGCCCCGGACGACGACGCCTGGGTCGTCGCGCTGCGCCTGTACGACGCCACGACCGGCGCGTCGGCCGTGTACGCGCCCGCCCTGGCCGCCTGGCCCGACAGTCTCCGACAAGCCGTCGCCGAGGCCGACGTCGTCATCGTCGACGGCACCTTCTGGGACGACGAGGAACCCCGCCGCACCGGCATCTCGGACCGCACCGCGACCGGCATGGGGCATCTGCCCATCGACGGACGCGGAGGCACCGCCGAGCTCCTCGCCCCGCTCACTGCCCGATGTCTCTACACGCACCTCAACAACACGAACCCCCTCGTCGACCCGGCGGCACCGCAGCACAAGCGGCTCGCCGCACTGGGCATCGAGGTGGCCTACGACGGGATGGTGATCGAGTGGTGACCACGCTGCTCGCCCCGGTCGACGACCCCTGGAGCACGGAGGAGTTCGAGGCACGGCTCCGCGCGGTGCCCCAGGAGCGGTACCACGACCGCCACGCCTTCAACCGACGGATGCACAGCGGCGGTCTGAGCCGGACGGAGCTGCGCTGCTGGATCACCAACCGCTTCCACTACCAGCGCCACATCCCCGTCAAGGACGCGCTGATCACCGCCAAGCTGGACACCCCCGGGCTGCGCCGCATGTGGCTGCGCCGGATCCAGGACCACGACGGCCAGGCCGAGGGCGAAGGCGGCATCGAGCGGTGGCTGCGGCTCGGCGAGGCGGCCGGTCTCGACCGCGAACCGCTGCTGCGCGGCGACAGCGTGCTGCCGGGCGTACGGCTGGCCGTCGACGGCTACGTCAACTTCTGCCGCCTGCGCCCGCCCCTCGAAGCCGTCGCCGCTTCGCTGACCGAACTGTCCGCCCCGGACCTGATGCGCACCCGTATCGACGCCTTCGAACGCCACTATCCGTGGATCGAACCCGACGGCCTCGCCTACTTCCGCTCCCGCGTCTCCCAGGGCCGGCGGGACAGCACCGAGGCGCTCGGCCTGGTCCTCGCCTGGGCGCGCACCCGCGACGACCAGGAACGTGCCGTGGCGGCGCTCCGCTTCAAGTGCGACGTCCTGTGGTCGCTCCTCGACGCGGTGGACAGGGCGGGCCACGAGGAGGAGACATGAGGACAGCGACCGAAACCGACTGGCAACCCGCGCTCTCCCCCTCCATCGTGCGGCGGCGCGATCAGGTGCGGGGAGCGGACCTGCTGGTCCTTCCCGAACGGGTCGTCGTCCTCACCGGCAAGGCCGCTCTGGTCGTCGGCCTGTGCGACGGGACCCGCAGCGTGCACGCGATCGTCGACGAGCTGGCCGAACAGTTTCCCGGAGCCCCGGTCGCCACGGACGTTCCCTCGTTCCTCGACCGTCTGCGGAAGGAGGGGTGGCTTCGATGACATCCGCGACTGCGGCCGACGCACCCGGCCGCCCCTGGGCCTTGCTGGCCGAACTCACCCACGCCTGCCCGCTCCAGTGCCCGTACTGCTCCAACCCGCTGGAGCTCACGCGGCGGTCGCGTGAGCTGGCCACCGACCAGTGGACGGATCTGATGCGCCAGGCAGGCGAGTTCGGGGTCGTCCAGACCCATCTCTCGGGCGGCGAACCGCTGTTGCGTCCGGATCTCGAACAGATCGTCTCCGCGGCCGACACTGCCGGCATCTACACCCAGCTGGTCACCAGCGGCACCGGTCTCGACGAGGCCCGGCTGAGCGCTCTGACCGGCGCCGGTCTGCGCAGTGTCCAGCTGTCCGTTCAGCACGCCGACCCGCGCGCATCCGACCGGATCGCGGGGCGTCCCTCCTTCGCCGCGAAGGAGCATGCCGCCGCGCTCGTACGGGAAACGGGCCTGCCCCTCGGCCTCAACGTCGTCCTGCACCGCGAGAACCTCGACGCCATCGACGCCATCGTCGAACTGGGGCTGTCCTGGGGCGTGGACCGCATCGAGCTGGCCAACACCCAGTTCTACGGCTGGGGTCTGCTCAACCGCGCCGCGCTGATGCCCACGCGCGAGCAGATCTCCCGCGCGCGGGAAGCCGTCGAGGGATGGCGCAAGCGGCTCTCCCCCGCCGGCGGGGGCTCGGGCCGGCCCGAGCTGGTCTGGGTCGTGCCCGACTATTTCGACGGCGTCGCGAAGCCGTGCATGGGCGGGTGGGGTGCCGTCTCGCTCACCGTGGCACCCGACGGCACCGTACTCCCCTGCCCGGCCGCGGCCCAGCTGCCGGACCTGGATCCGCCCAACATCCGCGACCGGCCGCTGGACTGGATCTGGAACCGCTCCAAGGCGTTCACCCGCTACCGCGGTACCGAGTGGATGGCCGAGCCGTGCCGCAGCTGTGTCCGGCGCGACGAGGACTTCGGCGGCTGCCGCTGTCAGGCGTTCGCGCTCACCGGGGACGCCGCCCGTACGGATCCGGCGTGCTCGCTGTCCCCGGACCACGGCCTCGTCAGGGTGCCTGCCGACGACGTTTCGGCCGGATCGCCGCCGCCGTATGTGTACCGCAGTCCTGGAGCGCTGCGAAAGACGACCCGTTCCGACCGGCGGGCCCCCGCCTGACAGGGGGGCCAGCCCCACTGCGCGCGGCCGGCGCCGCCCGTAGCGTGTGCGCCATGGAAGCCCGCGACCCTGAGCTCAAGAAGGAGCTCGACGCCACCCTGCACGCCCGCCGCGAGCTGGGCGAGGACTACGACTCCGCTCTCGTCGAATCGTTCCTGGAGAAGGTCGAGCAGCGGCTCGACGGCGCCGTGGAACTCCGGGTGCGCCGCCAGCTCGCCGAACAGCAGATGGTCGTCGCCCGTGGCGGTGCGCGTCCCGGCCGTTCCGCCGAGCAGAACTTCGGCGAACGCTTCGGCTTCGCGATCGTCACGATGGTCCTGGCCATCCCCCTGTCGGCGATCGGTGTCGCCAACGCGGACCTCGCCGGCCTGGTCGTCACCTGGCTCGGCATCGTCGGCGTGAACGTGGCCCACTCCGCCCGGCTGTGGCCCTGGCAGCGGGGGCACCGGCAGAAGCCCGACTGGGAGGACTGACCGCCTGCGACCGGCGGGTGTCCGCGCTCGCGGGCGAACAGCCGGTGGAGAGCGAGACGTTCCGGGCCCTGTGTGCGGCGGACCGCACCGCCTTGCGCCGCGGAGGGATTGTGGCGGGGACCGCCGCACCCCCGGCGAACCGGGGGGCGGGACGACGGCGGTCCCCGCGAGGACACGGACCGGGTCAGGGCCGGTCGTCGCGTCCGGGGCGTCCTGGAGGTCCGGGAGCCGCTCCGTAGTCCTGGACGCCGTCCGTGTCGGCCGGGTTACCTGCCCGGTCCCCCTGCCGACATCCACCAATGTGCCGGACGCGTGTTAAGCGTGTGCTGCGTGTACGTGTCGCCCTCGTACCGTTTTCGCGAAAGCCCGTAGGCCGTCGGCTACTTCGCGTCTCCCGCGAGGAAGGCCAGCAGGTCCTGACGGCTCACCACACCCGTCGGCTTGCCCTCGACCAGCACGATCGCCGCGTCCGCCGACTCGCCGAGCACCGACATCAGATCGGCCACCGGCTCGCCGGAGCCCACCTGCGGCAGCGGCGCCGACATGTGCTTCTCCAGCGGGTCGTGCAGCGAGGCGCGCTGGGTGAACAGGGCGTCCAGCAGTTCGCGCTCGACGACGGATCCGATGACCTCGGCCGCCATCACGTCCGGGTGGCCTGCGCCGGGCTTGACGATCGGCATCTGGGAGACGCCGTACTCGCGCAGCACCTCGATGGCGTCACCGACGGTCTCCTCGGGGTGCATGTGCACCAGGTGGGGAAGCGTGCCGCCCTCCTTGTGGCGCAGCACCTCGGCAACGGTGGCGCCGCCGGCCTCCTCCAGGAAGCCGTAGTCGGCCATCCACTCGTCGTTGAAGATCTTGCTGAGGTAGCCGCGGCCGCTGTCCGGGAGCAGCACGACCACGATGTCGTCCGGGCCGAGACGCTCGGCGACGCGCAGGGCCGCGACGACCGCCATGCCGCAGGAGCCGCCGACGAGCAGGCCCTCCTCCTTGGCGAGGCGGCGGGTCATCTGGAACGAGTCCTTGTCGGACACGGCGACGATCTCGTCGGTGACGGTCCGGTCGTAGGCGGACGGCCAGAAGTCCTCACCGACGCCCTCGACGAGGTACGGGCGGCCGGAGCCGCCGGAGTAGACGGATCCCTCGGGGTCGGCGCCGACGATCCTGACCTTGCCGTCGCTGATCTCCTTGAGATAGCGGCCGGTCCCGGAGATGGTGCCGCCGGTGCCGACGCCCGCGACGAAGTGGGTGATCCTGCCGTCCGTCTGCTCCCACAGCTCGGGACCGGTGGTCTCGTAGTGCGAACGCGGGTTGTTCGGGTTGGAGTACTGGTCGGGCTTCCAGGCACCGGGGGTCTCGCGGACGAGGCGGTCGGAGACGTTGTAGTACGAGTCCGGGTGCTCGGGATCGACGGCCGTGGGGCAGACCACGACCTCGGCGCCGTAGGCGCGCAGCACGTTGATCTTGTCCGTGGACACCTTGTCGGGGCAGACGAAGATGCACTTGTAGCCCTTCTGCTGGGCCACGATCGCGAGTCCGACGCCGGTGTTGCCGCTGGTCGGCTCGACGATGGTGCCGCCGGGCTTCAGGGCGCCGCTCTCCTCGGCAGCCTCGATCATCCGCAGGGCGATCCGGTCCTTCACGGACCCGCCCGGGTTGAAGTACTCGACCTTGGCGAGGACGGTCGCCGAAATACCTGCGGTCACGTTGTTCAGTTTCACCAGCGGGGTGTCGCCGACGAGACTGATCATCGAATTGTGAATACGCACAATGTTCTCCGGGGTCTCCGTAATGGTGCGGCCAGCGTATGCGGATGAGCGGGTGATTGGGCGACGGTCGCTACGGGGCAGTTAGGTCATGTACGGCGAGGTGGCCTGCAATGGCCCCGAGGAGGTGGCTCGAACTGTGTCGAGGGCGAGGGTGGCCAGGCGCATCGCGGCGGGCGCTGCATACGGCGGAGGCGGAATCGGCCTGATCGGTGCGGCGGCCGTGGGGCTGGTGCTGGCGGAGGTCCAGCTGGCGAAGCGGTCCGTCGGCGGCGGCACCGCGCCGATCCCGCCCCGCGGCAACGGCCTGTACGGGCTGGCGTTCGGCCGGGACAACCCGCTGCAGCTGTGCATCCTGGGCGACTCGACCGCGGCGGGCCAGGGGGTGCGCAGAGCGGGCCAGACACCGGGGGCGCTGCTGGCCTCGGGGCTCGCTGCGGTGGCGGAGCGGCCGGTCGAGGTCCGCAACATCGCGCTGCCGGGCGCGCAGTCGGACGATCTCGAGCGCCAGGTGACGCAGCTGCTGGCGGACCGCACCCGTACCCTCGACGTCTGCGTGATCATGATCGGCGCAAACGATGTCACGCACCGGATGCCGCCGACGCAGTCCGTGCGCTATCTGGCGTCGGCGGTGCGCAGGCTGCGGACGGCCGGGGCGGAGGTGGTGGTCGGCACGTGCCCGGATCTGGGCACGATCGAACCGGTGTACCAGCCGCTGCGCTGGATGGCGCGCCGGGTGAGCCGGCAGCTGGCGGCCGCGCAGACGATCGTGGTGGTGGAGCAGGGCGGGCGCACGGTCTCGCTGGGCGACCTGCTGGGCCCGGAGTTCGCGGCGAACCCCCGGGAGATGTTCGGCGCGGACAACTACCACCCCTCCGCGGAGGGGTACGCCACGGCGGCGATGGCGATGCTGCCCACCCTGTGTGCGGTACTCGGCCTCTGGCCGGAGACCGACACCCTGGACGCCGACCGCGACGAGGACATGCTCCCGGTGGCCCGTGCGGCGGCCACTGCGGCCGCGGAGGCGGGCACGGAGGTCACCGGTGCCCGCGCCCCGTGGGCTCTGCTGAAGCACCGCCGCCGTCGCCGCCTCCCCACGACGGATCCGGCCCCGGCGGCCCCGGCTCCGGCGCATGCGGAGGCCCGCGTGGAATCGGACTGACCGGGCCTGGCCGCGGGGCCGTCGCGCCCTCGGCGCGACGGCCCCGCGGCTCCGGGTACGGGGGCCTCGCCCCCGGTTTCGGGACGGGACTGGCTGGGGGAGAACACTCTCGGGCACACTCATAAGCAAGCGCCCGCTTAGAAAAGAGGCCCGCATCACACAGCCCGCGCAGTGACCCGGGCGATACGTGCGGGTAACTTCCCAGACAGCCCTTCCCGCCCTTCTTCCTCATGGAGCCGTGATGCCCGAAGCCGTGATCGTCTCTGCTGCCCGTTCCCCCATCGGCCGGGCCTTCAAGGGGTCCCTGAAGGATCTGCGGCCGGACGACCTCACCGCGACCATCATCCAGGCCGCGCTCGCCAAGGTTCCCGAGCTCGACCCGCGTGACATCGACGACCTGATGCTCGGCTGCGGTCTGCCCGGCGGCGAGCAGGGCAACAACCTGGGCCGTATCGTCGCCGTGCAGATGGGGATGGACCACCTCCCCGGCTGCACGGTCACCCGTTACTGTTCCTCGTCGCTGCAGACGTCCCGCATGGCGATGCACGCCATCAAGGCCGGCGAGGGCGACGTCTTCATCTCGGCGGGCGTCGAGATGGTGTCCCGCTTCGCGAAGGGCAACTCCGACAGCCTTCCGGACACGCACAACCCGTTCTTCGCCGAGGCCGAGGCCCGCACCGCCGCCGTCGCGGCGCAGGAGGGCACCACCTGGCACGACCCGCGCGAGGACGGCATCGTCCCGGACGCGTACATCGCCATGGGCCAGACCGCCGAGAACCTCGCCCGCCTCAAGGGCATCACCCGCGAGGACATGGACGCGTTCGGCGTGCGCTCGCAGAACCTCGCCGAGGAAGCCATCAAGAACGGCTTCTGGGAGCGCGAGATCACGCCCGTCACGACCCCTGACGGCACCGTCGTCGCCAAGGACGACGGCCCCCGCGCCGGCGTCACCCTGGACGGCGTGCAGGGCCTCAAGCCCGTGTTCCGCCCCGACGGTCTCGTCACCGCCGCCAACTGCTGCCCGCTCAACGACGGCGCCGCCGCGCTCGTCATCATGAGCGACACCAAGGCGCGCGAGCTCGGCCTGACCCCGCTCGCCCGCATCGTGTCCACCGGCGTCTCGGGTCTGTCCCCCGAGATCATGGGCCTCGGCCCGGTCGAGGCGTCGAAGCAGGCCCTCAAGCGAGCCGGTCTGACCACCTCCGACATCGACCTGGTCGAGATCAACGAGGCGTTCGCCGCGCAGGTGATCCCCTCGTACCGCGACCTCGGCTTCGACATCGACAAGGTGAACGTCAACGGCGGCGCCATCGCGGTCGGCCACCCCTTCGGCATGACCGGCGCGCGTATCACCGGCACGCTGATCAACAGCCTCCAGTTCCACGACAAGCAGTTCGGCCTGGAGACGATGTGCGTGGGCGGCGGCCAGGGCATGGCAATGGTCATCGAGCGGCTGAGCTGAGCCGTGGTGGAGGTGGGGGTCGCCTGAGGCACGAAGGCGGCACCCGCCCGCAACGGTGGCGAAGCGAAGCGCGACCGACGGACCGAGCCGCTGAGCCGAGCGGGCCGGCACCCGCGGCCGGCCCCTGAACCGCGGCGTTCTACGCGCAGTGGACCTCAGTTCGTGACTCAATCTCCCCCAGGATGTGACCTATCTCCTGGGGGAGAGGTCTTTTAGCAGGTCACAGCTGTTCCGGGGTTAAACACAGGGCATAAAGTCCTGTCCAATTCGTGACGTAATGCACTGACAGAACGCGCGGGCCCATCGCAAGCTGATGTAGGAAGTCGGGGGTATCGATTGAAACCGGGAGTAAGTCAGTGAGCGCCATGTCTCTTGCCCTGCTGCTGACCACGGCCGCCGCCACGGCCGTGGGCGCCGCTGCCCTGCACGCCGCCCACGGGCTCCGCAAGCAGGTCGTCGCCCTGCGCCACGAGCTCGCCGCGTCGCACGGGCCCGGCCGCATCGCCTCCGTACCTCACGCCCGCACCAGCGACACCGCCGAGATACGCGCGGCCGTCGCCGAGGCGCTCGCCGAGGAGCGTGAGCGCGAGCTGGCCGAGGCGCGCGCCTTCTGGGCCGCACAGGAGGCGCGTGACGCCGCCGACGCCTCCGCGCGCTTCCCCGGCGAGAGCTCCGGCTCACTGCTCGGCGGATTCGGCACTGTCGGCGACGAGATCCCGCCGTTCTACGTGCCGCGCCAGGCCGACTTCGCGGGCCTGGAGGCCATGGACCTGGATGCCGTGGAGGCGCTGGACGACATGGCCGACCTGCCCGAGGTGACGGAGTTCGCCGAGGACTCCCCCGAGCTGGCCGCCGCCCGCCGCCGCCACCCCTCGCACCCCGACTTCGTCCCGGTCCAGACACCGGTGGTCACCGACCACGAGCGCACGGTGGCGCGCCTCGAGGAGCTGGCCGAGACCGGCACCGAGCTGGCCGACGTCCGGCCGGGCCCGCTGGGCACGCTCGACGTCTACGTCTTCGCGGACGGCACGACGCTCTGCATGACGCCGGGCCACCGCGAGACCGCGGAACGCCTCGCGGACGCGCTGCGCGCAGGCGACGCCCCGGTGCTGCTGGGCGGATCGGCCGTGTCGGGAGCGTACGCACTGACGTTCGCCTGCGGCGAGGAAAGCGTCTACATCCTCGCGGACCGCGTGATCGCCTCGCACTGACCGCAGGCCCTTGAGTCTCCTGACCAGGGGGCACCGGCCGTCGATGCCCTAGAACCCGGCCCGCACCGCCGCATCCCGGACGAGGGACACCGCCGCGTCAACCTCGTCCGGACCCGACGGGGTGATCCGCAGCGCCTCGGCCAAATCTCGACCGGCCACCATCAGTTGGTCCGCGACCGCGAACACCCCCGCGTCAGGCATGATCATCGGCTCCCCCGCCGGCTCCTCCAGCCGTTGCGCCCGCACCGACAACTCCCTGGCCAGAGCAAGCCCTTCGGCCGCCGCGCCGCGCTGCAGGCGGCTCTGCGGAGCGGCCCGCAGCCGGTCCGCGAGACGCTCCACCGCAGTGGTCAAATCCGTCGTATCAAGCACGCCGCGACCCTACGCGCCCGCTCGGGACTGTTGCCAATACGCGAACGCTCAGGCACGGTGGCGTGAAGAGCACACGCGCAATGCGTCCGGAGGCGCCGATGTCCCAAGTCTTCTCCGAAGAGACCCATCGAAATCTGCTCTCCCGAATCCCCGAATGCACCGGTCGTGAGATCTCCGACTGGCTCCGCACCGTCGACGAAGGTCCGTCACTCTTCCGCTTCGAGGAGAAGGTCAGCTGGCTCCGCGGCGAACACAACCTCGCGTACGGCCACGCAAAAGCGATCATCCATGAGTACGACCTGAGGCGTGCCGCGCGCAAGCTGCTCTAGCGCCGGTCGCAGGCAGGTCGTACCCCGAACGAGAACAACGGAAAGGGCCCGCCCGGCAGCTGCCGGGCGGGCCCTTCGTGCGCTTAGCTCACGCGCAGGTGACGGCCTGGTCAGTCGTCGCCCTGCAGGATCGACAGCAGACGCAGCATCTCCAGGTAGATCCACACCAGGGTCAGGGTGAGGCCGAAGGCCGCCAGCCAGGACTCCTCGCGCGGGGCGCCGTAGGCGATGCCGTCCTCGACCTGCTTGAAGTCCAGGGCGAGGAAGCACGCACCGAGGATGACGCCGATGACACCGAACAGGATGCCGAGGCCGCCGCTGCGGAAGCCGAGGCCGTCACCGCCACCGAAGACGGCGAACAGCAGGTTCACCATCATCAGCAGGACGAAGCCCATCGCGGCCGCCATCACGAAGCCGTAGAAACGGCGCGTGACACGGATCCAGCGCATCTTGTACGCGATCAGCACACCGGCGAAGACCGCCATCGTGCCGAGCACGGCCTGGGCGACCACGCCGTCCGAGATGTACGTGGAGACCGCGCTGGAGATCACGCCGAGGAAGACACCCTCGAACGCGGCGTAGGCCAGGATCAGCGCGGGCGAGGCCTTGCGCTTGAAGGACTGGACGAGTGCCAGCACCATCGCCACCAGAGCGGCGCCGATGGCGATGCCGTACGACTTGCCGATGTTGGCCTCGTCGACGGGCAGTAGCACCCAGGAGAGGACGGCGGTGAGCACCACGGTGCCCAGCGTCATGGCGGTGCGGGCGACGACGTCGTCGATCGTCATCACGCCGGTGCGGGCGGGTGCCTGCGGCGGGGCGCCCTGCTGGGTGTCCGCCGGGGCGTAGGGGTTGGTCGCGTACGGGTTGCCCGCGCCCTGTGCGTAGGGGTTCGCTCCTGCGGCGGGCCCCCCGGCCTGCGGCTGCTGCGCGTTGAAGCCCGCGTAGCCGTTGTCGCGGCTGAACCCCCGTCGCGAGAAGACCGGGTTGCTGCTCCTCATCTCACTCCTCCTTGGCCACCGTGCGCGGCCTAGAAGTCAAGAGTAATGCGCGAGCAAAGAGAACTCTCTAGTGCGCGGGGAGGATCTTTCCGGGATCGTGACCAGGGGTGGCAAGCCCGTTCGGCCCTCTCCCGGGCGCCCGGCGTGACACTCTGCACCAAAGTGATTACTCCGAGCAGGTCTCACCGATGGGACCGGAGGAGTGGTCATGAGCAAGGCAGTACGCAGCAAGGCCCGTCTGGCGGCGCTGGTGAGCACGACGATTCTGGCCGCGACCGCGACCGGCCTGACGGCGCCCACGGCGGCGGCCGCTGAGCACCCCCTGGCGACGCCCGCGCCCATGCAGGCGGCGCTGCCCACCGACGTCCGTGACGCCACCGAGGACACCGACGCCGACGAGATCACCGACCTCGACCTCTTCCTCGACGAGATCACCGACCTCGACCCCTTCCTCGACGAGATCACCGGCTTCGACTTCGACGAGATCACCGGACTCGCCGACGACGAGTTCGACCTCGACTTCGACCAGCTCACCGGACTCGCCGACGACGAGTTCGACGACGAGTTCGACCTCGACTTCGACGAGCTCACCGGTCTCACCGACGACGACGTCGACCTCGACGAGTTCGTCGACCTCACCGACATCGACGAGGCCACCGAGGACACCGACGCCGCCGACCTGGCCGACCTCGACGAGATCACCGGCACCGTCGACCTCACCGACATCGGTGAGGACACCGATCTCGACGACGTCACCGGCCACCTGAACGAGCTGTCGGGGATCGTTGAGGAACTCCTCGGCGGGCTGCTGGATTCTGCAGCCCTCCCCACGCGGTGAACAACGCGGCCCCGGCGGCGGTGCGGTGGTCCGGCAATCGGGATCCCGCGCTGCTCGCCGGGGCTGCGGCCTTGGATGCCACCGTGCGTACGGAGCGTTGCTCGCGGAACAGAAGACGCTCGCGCAGCTCGATCGGGGCGAGCGCCACGGTGCCCGGAGCCGGACTTGAACCGGCACGCCCCGAGGGGCAGCGAGGTTTAAGCTCGCCGTGTCTGCATTCCACCATCCGGGCGTGACAGGCGGCTCCGCGTCGGCACACGAGCCTATCGGTGGAGATCGAACCGCCACGGGACCGATGGCCCGATGTTGTCTTATTTTATTGGCGCTTGAGGCACCGTCAGGGCAGGTACGGGGGCATTCGTACCCGCCCCGCACGGCTCGCGGCCGATCTCCCGCATCCCCGCGATTGACGGAAAAGCGCCGCCTCCGGCGCACCGCCCGCGCCGGGCTCGGTCCCCCATCCGGTCTCGGGGACGCCGTCATACCCAAGGATGACGATCGGGCCGCGCGGTCCGACTGGAGAGGGCCCCGGGAACGGGCACCGGGACTGACGATTCACGGACCGGCGGCCGACAGGATGGGGTGGTCCCCGCAACACAGGCCGACAGGAGCCCTTCTCGTGACCACCATGCCCATCGCTCACCGCGCCACCGCCGTGGCCGCCCGCGCCACGGATCTGTCCAAGGTGTACGGACAGGGCGAGACCCAGGTGGTCGCGCTCGACGGGGTCACTGTCGACTTCCGCCAGGCGGAGTTCACCGCGATCATGGGGCCGTCCGGCTCCGGCAAGTCGACGCTCATGCACTGCGTCGCCGGCCTCGACTCCTTCAGCTCCGGCTCCGTGCGCATCGGCGACACCGAGCTCGGCACGCTCAAGGACAAGCAGCTGACCCAGCTGCGCCGCGACAAGATCGGTTTCATCTTCCAGGCGTTCAACCTGCTGCCGACGTTGACCGCGTTGGAGAACATCACGCTCCCCATGGACATCGCGGGACGCAAGCCCGACAAGGAGTGGCTGCAGCGCGTGATCGACATGGTCGGCCTGCGGGACCGGCTCAGCCACCGTCCGACGCAGCTCTCCGGCGGACAGCAGCAGCGCGTCGCCGTCGCCCGCGCCCTGGCCTCGCGCCCCGAGATCATCTTCGGTGACGAGCCCACCGGAAACCTGGACTCGCGCTCGGGCGCCGAGGTGCTGGGCTTCCTGCGGAACTCCGTGCGCGAACTCGGGCAGACAGTCGTCATGGTGACGCACGACCCGGTGGCGGCTTCCTACGCCGACCGAGTGATCTTCCTGGCGGACGGCCGGATCGTCGACGAGATGGTGAGCCCGAGCGCTGACGGCGTCCTCGACCGCATGAAGGAGTTCGACGCCAAGGGCCGTACGAGCTGACGCTGCCGCGGCGCCGCCCTCGGCGGCGTCGGCCGGGTGTCGCCTGCCACGCTCCGGACCGTCACCGCGGACTCCGGGCGCCCCGACCGGTCACGTCACCGGTGACCGGACCGCGGTCGGCCGCAGCCGGCTCTGCAGACCCAGACCTCCCTCCCGTTGGCTCCGCCCGCCCCCGCAGGGGCCGGGCGCCCTCTCCCAGGACACACCATGTTCCGTACCGCCCTGCGCAATGTGCTCGCGCACAAGGCCAGGCTGCTCATGACCGTCCTCGCCGTCATGCTCGGCGTGGCCTTCGTCTCCGGCACCCTGGTCTTCACCGACACCCTCGGCAACGCCTATCGCAAGCAGTCCGCGAAGAGCTACGACAACGTCGCCGTCGCCGTCACGACGTACGCCGACCCGGACGACACCACCAAGAACCCCGGCATCGACGACCGGACCCTCGACAAGATCCGGGCCATCGACGGTGTGGCCGGTGCCACCGGGCGGGTCTCCGGCTTCGCCGGAGTCGCCGACCAGGACGGCAAGCTGATCGGCAACGGCTGGTCCAACACCGGGGCCAACTTCGCCCCCGGCAAGGACGGCAAGGACACGGCCTACGACTTCACCGACGGCACGGGCCCGAAGTCGGCCGGCGAGATCGCCCTCGACAAGGACTCCGCGGACAAGGGTTCGTACCGGGTCGGCGACACCGTACGGGTCGCCACGAACGGGCCGGTGAAGGAGTACACCCTCGCCGGTGTGTTCACCACCGAGGACGGCGCGGTCAACGCCGGCGGCAGCCTCGTGCTGTTCGACACCGCGGTCGCCCAGAAGCTGTATCTGCAGCCCGGCTACTACAAGGACGTCACCGTCACCTCCGCGGCCGGGGCCTCCGACGCGAAGATCCTCGACGCCGTCGAACCCCTCCTGCCCGAGGACGCCACGGCGCAGACCGGCAAGGAACTTGCGGACGACCAGGCCGTCCAGATCGAAGAGGGCCTGTCGAACCTCAACACGATGCTGCTCGCCTTCGCCGCCATCGCGCTGTTCGTCGGTGTCTTCCTGATCGCCAACACCTTCACCATGCTGGTCGCCCAGCGCACCAAGGAGCTGGCGCTGCTGCGCGCCGTCGGCGCCTCGCGCCGTCAGGTCAAGCGCTCGGTGATCCTGGAGGCGATGGTCGTCGGAGCGGTCGCCTCGGTGGTCGGCTTCGTGCTGGGTATCGGGCTCGCCACCGGACTGCGGTCCGCGATGAGCACGTTCGGGGCGAAGGTGCCCGCCGGTCCGCTGATCGTCTCGCCGGTCGCCGTCGGCGCGGCGTTCGGTGTCGGTGTGCTGATCACGATGCTGGCCGCCTGGCTGCCCGCCCGCCGGGCCGCGAAGATCGCGCCGGTCGCCGCGATGGGCAGCGCGCACGCGGTCGCCACCACCAAGTCGCTGGTCCTGCGGAACAGCGTCGGCGGCGCCATCACTCTGCTCGGCGCGGCCGGCATCGTCGGCGGCGCGGCCGCGGGCAAGGACGGCCGGATGCTCATCGGCGCGGGTGCGTTCTTCGCCCTCGTCGGCATCATCATCCTGATCCCGCTGCTGTCGCGGCCGGTGATCGCGCTGGTCCGCCCGCTGCTGCACAAGGTGTTCGGGGTCTCCGGCAAGCTCGCCGGCCAGAACGCGGTGCGCAACCCCCGCCGTACCGGCGCCACCGCGTCCGCGCTGGCCATCGGTCTGACGCTGGTCACCGGCCTCTCGGTGCTCGGCGCGACGATGGGCCGGGCCGTGGACAAGATGACGACGGACAACATCCGGGCCGACTACATGGTCTCCATGGCCAGCGGCGGTGCGCTGGACAAGTCGGCGCTGGAGGCGATCGAGAAGGCGAAGGGCGTCAGCGCGGTGTCGCCGCAGCAGGCGACGTCGCTGGAGATCAAGGACGAGTGGCACTCGGCGTCCGCGGTCACCCCCGGCGACGTGGAGAAGGTCTTCGACCTCAAGACCGTGTCCGGCTCGCTCGCCACCTTGGGCAAGGGCCAGATCGCGGTCGCCGAGGACACCGCGAAGTCCAATGGATACAAGGTCGGTGACACACTGCCGGCGAACTTCGGCGACACGGAGGAGCCGAAGAAGAAGAACGTCACGATCGGCGCGATCTACAAGGGCAACGAGTTCCTGTCGCCCGTGCTGCTCCCGACCGAGCTGGTGGCCCCGTACGAGACCAAGCCGTACATCCCCGAGATCTGGGTGACGATGTACGGCGGCGCCTCCAAGGCCAACGAGCAGGCACTGGTGGACGCGCTGGGCGACAACCCGGCGATGAGCGTCATGGACCAGCAGGACATCCGGAACATGTTCGGCGGCTTCATCAACACCGCGCTGAACATCATGTACGGCCTGCTCGCGATGGCCCTGCTCATCGCGGTGCTCGGTGTCATCAACACCCTGGCGATGTCGGTGTTCGAACGCCAGCAGGAGATCGGCATGCTGCGGGCGATCGGCCTGGACCGCGGCAAGGTGAAGCGGATGATCCGTCTGGAGGCCGTGGTGATCTCGGTCTTCGGCGCGGTGATCGGCGTGGGCCTGGGCGGGTTCCTGGCCTGGGCGATCGGCGAGACGATCCGCTCCGAGATCCCCGGTTACGCGCTGGTGCTGCCGTGGGACCGGATCGGGATCTTCCTGCTGCTGGCCGGTGTGGTGGGTGTGCTGGCCGCGCTGTGGCCGGCGCGGAGCGCGGCGCGGCTGAACATGCTGACGGCGATCAAGACGGAGTAGCGGGGCTCGGCCCCCTACCCTGACGGGCCCGTGCCCCCGACCGTGGTCGGGGGCACGGGCCCGTCGCGGTGGGGTGGGCGCCCGAACGCCGTACCGCCCTTCGGGCGGTGTCCTCCATCGCCCGACGGGCTGCAAAGCAGCCCCCCGGCGATGGAGTTCGGGCCGGCGGAGCCCGTCCTACTCGCGGGTCCACTCCCGCGCCCGCGCTCGCATGCCCGACGTTCCCGACGTCGGCGTGCGGACCGCCAGGATCTGGTTCACCCCGATCCGGTTGCGTTCGAACGAGAGCGCCGACGCCGCCATGTACAGGCGCCACACCCGCGCACGGCCCGCCGACGTCAGTCGGGTCGCGCGGGGCCAGGACCTCTCGAGGTTGGTCACCCACGCCCGCAGCGTGCGGGCGTAGTGCTCACGGATCGCCTCCACGTCGCGGACCTCGAAGCCCGCTTCCTCCAGCGTCGCGACCGTGCGGCCGACCGGGGCGAGTTCCCCGTCGGGGAAGACATAGCGGTCGATGAACTCGTCGACCGCGTACGACGATTCGTCCTTCTCCGGGCGGCGCGCGATCTGGTGGTTGAGCAGTCGGCCGCCCGGTGCGAGCAGGGAGAGGAGCAGGTCGGCGTACTCGCGGTAGCGGACGCGGCCGACATGCTCCGCCATACCGATGGAGGAGATCGCGTCGAACGGGCCGTCCCTGACGTCCCGGTAGTCCTGGACGCGGATCTCGATCCGGTCCGTCAGGCCCTCCTCCGCGATCCGCTTGCGGGCGTACGCCGCCTGCGCGCGCGAGAGCGTGATGCCGGTGACCCGCGCGCCGTACTCCCTGGCCGCGTGGATGGCCATCGAGCCCCAGCCGCAGCCGACGTCGAGCAGCCGGTCGCCCTCCTTCAGCCCAAGCTTGCGGCAGACGAGGTCGAGTTTGTCGCGCTGGGCGTCCTCGAGCGTGCCGCTGTCGTCGTCCCAGTAGGCGCACGAGTAGACCATCGACGGGCCGAGCACCAGCTCGTAGAAGTCGTTGCCGACGTCGTAGTGGTGGCTGATGGCCTCCTTGTCGCGCCGTCTGGTGTGCAGCGGGCCGGTGCGGCGCCGCACCTCCTCGGCCGGCGGGGCGGGCGGGGGCATTGCCCCGCCGAGCTGCAGCAGCCCCCGAGCGGCGGCACGCAGCCGCGGGTCGAGCAGCGGATGGGCGGCGACGGGGGCGTCCGGGTCGCGCTCCCAGGCGATCCCGGCCAGCAGGTCGAGCGCCGTGTACAGATCGCCGTCGACGTCGATCTCGCCGGCGACCCATGCGCGGGCGAGCCCCAGCTCACCCGGCCGCCACAAAAGCCGCCGCAGGGCGCGACGGTGACGGACGACGACGGCGGGGGCGCCCGGCGGCCCGGACTCGCTGCCGTCCCACGCGCGAATACGGACCGGGAGCGGAGCTCCCAGCAGTTGCTCGGCAAGAGTGGTCAGCCGCAGTGCGGCGTCGGCCATGGCGCACACCTCCGTGACGGTGGTTCCGCGTAACGCTCCACATCCGTCAACAGGATGACCACCCTGTGTACTTCCCGGCACTACGCAACGCGCAGGCAAAATGCCGAAGGGGCCGCCCGCACCACGGATGGCGGGCAGCCCCTTCGGACCGTTGTGCAGGTGCCGTTACGACGCCTTGGCCTTCTCGGCCTCGGGCTTGGCGACGGCCGGGGCCGGCTTGGCGGCCTCGTAGAACTCCTCGCGCGGCGTCTCCATCGCACCGAGGGAGACGACCTCGCGCTTGAGGAACATCGCCAGCGTCCAGTCCGCGAAGACACGGATCTTGCGGTTCCAGGTCGGCATGGCCATGCCGTGGTAGCCACGGTGCATGTACCAGGCCAGCCGGCCCTTGAGCTTGATCTTGACCTTGCCCATGACGATCATCGCGACGCCCTTGTGCAGGCCGAGACCGGCGACCGCACCCTTGTTCGCGTGCTCGTACGTCTTCTGCGGGAAGCCGCGCATCCCGGAGATCACGTTGTCGCCGAGGACCCGGGACTGACGCAGCGCGTGCTGGGCGTTCGGCGGGCACCAGGCGTTCTCGACACCGGCGTTGCGGGCGGCCATGTCCGGGACCTGGGCGTTGTCGCCCGCGGCCCAGATGTAGTCCGTGCCGTTGACCTGGAGCTTCTCGTTGCAGTCCACATGGCCGCGGGGGCCGAGCGGGATGCCGTAGCGGGCGAGCGCCGGGTTGGGCTTCACACCGGCGGTCCACACGATGGTGTTGGAGTCGACCTCGAGGCCGTTCTTCAGCACCACGTGACCGTCGATGCAGGAGTCCATGGAGGTCGAGAGGTAGACCTCGACCCCACGGCCCTCCAGGTGCTCCTTGCCGTACTTGCCCAGCTTCGGGCCGACCTCGGGGAGGATCTTGTCGGCGGCGTCGACGAGGATGAAGCGCATGTCCTCGCGCTTGACGCTGTTGTAGTACTTGGCCGCGTCGCGGGCCAGGTCCTCGACCTCACCGATCGTCTCGGCACCGGCGAAGCCGCCGCCCACGAAGACGAAGGTCAGCGCCTTGCGGCGGACGTCCTCGTCGGTCGTCGAGTCGGCCTTGTCCAGCTGCTCGAGCACGTGGTTGCGCAGGCCGATGGCCTCTTCGATGCCCTTCATACCGATGCCCTGCTCGGCGAGGCCGGGGATCGGGAAGGTGCGCGAGATCGCGCCGAGCGCGATCACCAGGTAGTCGAAGGGCAGCTCGTACGCCTCGCCGACCAGCGGGGCGATCGAAGCGACCTTGCGGTCCTGGTCGATGGTCGTGACTCGACCGGTGAGCACCTCCGCCTTGGGCAGCACGCGTCGCAGCGGGACGACGACATGCCGAGGCGAGATGCTGCCGGCAGCAGCTTCAGGGAGGAAGGGCTGGTACGTCATGTACGAGCGCGGGTCGACGACCGTGACGGTCGCCTCGCCGTAGCGCATCTTCTTCAGGATGCGACGTGCTGCGTACAGGCCTACGTACCCACCGCCTACAACGAGGATCCTGGGACGCTCCGTGGTGCTCATGCCATCGAGTATCCACCCCCCTCGGAGGGGGCGCTCGTGAGCCCCTTCACAAGCACTTGGGTGCACTCTGCTACACTCCGCCGCCCACGTGACCGAGGTCATGGCGTCGTGGGGGAACCACGGTGTATCGGAGCACGTTGTTCACCCCTCGTGAGCTGGCACCTAAGGCCTCGCGGCAGCTGAACCACACACCCCTTGCCCTCTATGGCCGACGGCCCCGGAACGCCTTGGATTCCTCGTTCGGAAGCCCGACAGAAGGGCAAGGAGGGGGTTTCCGGGGCTGGATGCGCCTCCCAGTGCCCTTTTCCTTGTGAAGAACTTCACGAACTTTCTCGGCGGACCCGCCCCAGGCCCCTCTCAGTGGCTCGGGCGGACCAGCAGATCGATCGCGCCGGTGCCGTCCTCGTCGCCGTGACCCTCGTCGAGATGGCGCCGCATCAGGTCCATGGACGGGGTCAGCAGCTCCGGGCTGACGCCCTGCTCGTCGGCCGTGCGCAGGAGCGTCGCATTCCCCGCGACCATCATCGCGAGGTTGGAGACGACGCCCGTGGTGTAGTCCCCGCTCTCCAGCCGGTCGGCCACGGTGCCCACCATGGGCGCCATGGCGACGAGCCAGTCCGCGAGCAGCGCGGCGAACTCCTTCGGCGCAATGTCCTCTCCACGGATCAGCGCAAACGCATGGTGGACCCCGGCGAACATCCCCGTCATCGCGCTCAGCAGCGCCACATCGTGAAGGGCGGCGAAGCCCACGTCCTCACCGACGTAGGTGGTAGCCGCCGGTACGGCCAGGGTGTCGCGGTGGGTGTCGAAGAGGTCGCGCGGGCCGCTGTAGAAGACGTAGCCCCCGGAGTCCGGTACGCCGATCATCGGTGGGACGGCCATCATCCCGCCGTCCAGCAGACGCGCCCCGCGTTCCCGTGCCCACGCGGCGCGGGCGCGGGCGTCACCGGGGCTCCCGGTGGTGAGGTTCACCAGGTCCTTGCCGGTCAGGTCGGCGTCGGCGAGGACCTCGCCGACGGACGTGTCGTCGAGCAGGCAGAGCACCACGAGGTCGTTCGCGGCCACGGCCTCCGCGGCGGAGGCGGCCACCGCCGCGCCCTCCGCGGCGAGCGGCTCGGCCCGGGCGGGGGTGCGGTTCCAGACGGTGACCGGGTGCCCGGCGGCGAGCCAGGTGCGGGCCAGGGCGGTGCCCATGGCACCGAGACCGAGCAGGGACAGGGGGCGCGATCGGGCGGCTTTGTCAGTCATGCGAACTAGGCTCGTCGCAGGCCCGGCAGCCATCAAGTACGCACTTGCAAGTGGGTGGTTACCCCGGGGTGAGCGAGCAGGCAGGAGGGCCGGGGCATGGCTGGCGTGCGAAGGCCGGGGGCGTACCACTGCGGGATCGACGCGGCGATCGACGTGATCGGCGGCAAATGGAAGGTGCTCATCCTCTGGGCCCTCGACTCTGGCGCGCGCCGCTTCGGCGAGCTGCGCAGGCTGCTGCCCGGCGTGACGGAGAAGGTGCTCGCCGCGCATCTGAAGGAGCTTCAGGCGGACGGCATCGTGCACCGCGAGGAGTACGACGAGGTCCCGCCCCGCGTCGAGTACTCGCTCACCCCGCGCGGCGCGGCGCTCAACGCCGCACTGGTGCCGCTCGGCGCGTGGGGCCGGGAGCACGTTCTCGGCGTTGCTCCGGAGAACGCGGTGCCGGCGCGGTGACCTCGGTGCCTGCGCGGTGACCGGTTCGGCGGCCCGCGGGTCGCCGCGCGAGGACCCGCGCCTGGTGCCAGGCTGAGCACGCGGAAGTCCGCACCGCATGCACTCCACAGAGCCCCGGGCCGCACCGGGGTGGCACCGGAGAAAGGGAATCGCGTGATCACCACTGACTTCGTCCTCGGCTCCCCCTGCTGGATCGACCTGGGCGCCCCCGACGTAGAGGCGGCCGCCGCCTTCTACGGCTCCGTGTTCGGCTGGCAGGCCCAGTCGATGGGCGGCGACGACTCGGGCGACTACAAGATGTTCCAGCTGGACGGCAAGGTGGTGGGCGCGGTCGGCAAGCTCACCGAGGAGGGCGCCCGCTCGGCCTGGATGATCTACTTCAACACCCCGGACATCGAGAGCACCGTCAAGAGCGTCGAGCAGGCGGGCGGCTCCGTCCGCACCGCGCCGTCGGAGGTGTCGGAGGAGGGCCGGTTCGCGCAGCTCACCGACCCCCAGGGCGCACAGTTCGCCGTGTGGCAGGCCGGCGCCTACCCGGGCATCCAGGCCGCGGACGTCATCGGCAGCCTCGGCTGGGTCGAGCTCTACACCACCGACTCGGCCGCCGCGCAGAGCTTCTACGGCACCGTCTTCGGCTGGACCGGCCAGGACATGGAGCTGCCGGGCGGCGGCGGTACGTACACGATGGTGACGCCCAAGGGCCTCCCGCCGGAGCGGATGTTCGGCGGTGTCATGGCCGTCCCGGACATGTTCGCGTCCGGTGACACCAAGCCGTACTGGCACCCGGTCTTCGGCTCGGCGGACTGCGACGCCACGGTCGCTCTCGTACGGGAGAAGGGCGGCTCGGTCTCCATGGGGCCGGAGGACGCGGAGGGCGTCGGCCGCCTCGCGGTGTGCAACGACCCGGCGGGAGCGGAGTTCGTCGTCCTCACCCCGGCCCCGCCCGCCGCCTGAGCGGGACCGCTCAGAACCAGCCCTCGGCCGCCTTGTAAGCGATGCCGTCGAGGATGTCGTGCTCGCTGACGACGACCTCGCGGGCGTCGATGCGCTGCATGATCGTGAGCAGGACGAGCGCCCCGGCCGCGATGACGTCGACCCGGCCGGGGTGCATCACACCGATCGCCGCGCGCTCGTCGTGCGTCGAGTTCAGCAGCATCGTGGTGACCTCCTCCACCTGCTCGTAGGAGATCCGCGAGTGGTGGATGGCCTCGGAGTCGTAGGTGTCCAGGCCGAGCGCGATGCCCGCGACCGTGGTCACCGAGCCGGCGAGGCCGACAAGGGTGCGGGCCTCGCCGATCGGCACGGTCTCGGCGACGACGTCGAGCGCCGACTCGATGTCGGCGCGGATCGCCGCGATCTGCTCCGGCGTCGCCGGGCTGCTCGGCGCATGACGCTCGGTCAACCGGACGCAGCCGACGTCGACGGAGCAGGCGGCGCGGGAGTGCTCCTCGCCCACGACGAACTCGGTCGAGCCGCCGCCGATGTCGACGACGAGATACGGCGTGGCCAGGTCGGTGCGCCCGGCCAGCGACTTCGTGGCACCGGTGAAGGAGAACTCGGCCTCCTGGTCGCCGGTGATGACCTCCGGTTCCACACCGAGGATGTCGAGGACGCCCCGGACGAACTCGTCGCGGTTCTCGGCGTCGCGGGATGCCGAGGTGGCGACGAAGCGGACGGTCTCCGCGCCCAGCTCCTTGATCACGGCGGCGTACTCGCGGCAGGCCGCGAACGTGCGCTCCAGCGCCTCGGGGGCGAGGCGACCGGTGCGGTCGACACCCTGGCCGAGCCGCACGATGATCATGCGTCGGTCGAGGTCGGTCAGCCGGCCCGACTCCGGGTCGACATCGGCGACGAGCAGCCGGATGGAGTTGGTGCCGCAGTCGATGGCGGCGACGCGGGTCACGCCTCTTCCCCCTCGGTGAGGCAGCCGGTCACGCACGGGCCCTTGCGCCACCACTCGGGCAGCATGGCGATCGCCTCGTCGCCGAGCGGGTTCACCCCGGGGCCGGCCGCGAGCGAGTGGCCGACCAGGACGTGCAGGCACTTGACCCGGTCGGGCATGCCGCCCGCGCTGGGGAAGCCCTGGAGAACCTCGATCGCGTCACGGCGGGCGATGTAGTCCTCGTGCGCGGCGCGGTAGGCGGCGGCGAGCTCCGGGTCGGTGGCCAGGCGCTCGGTCATCTCCTTCATGACGCCGTTCGCCTCCAGCGTGCCGATCGCGGACGCGGCACGCGGGCAGCTCAGGTAGTACAGCGTCGGGAACGGCGTACCGTCCGGCAACCGCGGTGCCGTCTCGACGACATCGGGCTGTCCGCACGGGCAGCGGTGCGCGATCGCGCGCAGCCCGCGCGGGGGCCGGCCGAGCTGCTCCTTGAACGCGGCGATGTCCGCGTCGGTCGGCTCGGTGTGCTCGGTGGTGGGAGGAGGGGTTTCCATGCCTGCCTAGTTCAGTGCTGTGCGATGGGTCTACTTGCGGTCGGCGTTGTCCACGCCGTTCCACACGTTCGAGTACCAGGGCCGGTCGGCGGCGCCGTCGTCCTCGCGGCGTTCCTGCACGGCCTCGGGGTCGATCACCGTGTAACCGGTCTCGCCCGGGACCACGTAGTGCAGATGCTCACGGGCCAGCCGGCGGATGTACATGTCGTCCTGGAGCCGCGCCTTCTCGTCCCGGAGCTGCTCGACCTGCGCCCGGGCCTCGCGCGTGAGGCGTTCCTGCTCGGCGATGTCCGCGCGCTGGGAGACGTACTGCCGCATCGGGTAGGCGAGGGCGACGACCAGGGAGCAGACGACCAGTGCCAGGAAGGCCGCCCGGCCGGTGAGCCGGGAGCGGCGGGCCTGGCGGCGGTTCTGGGAGCGGTAGACCCGGGCAGCGGTCTGCTCACCGAGCAGCCGCAGCCGGGTCGCGGTGGAGAACCGGTCCGCGTCCGGCCTGCGCGCCATGGTCTCGCCTCCCCTTCACACGCCTACGTCCCCGGACACGGTACGGGACCGAGGCCGGGGACGTAGGGACGACAGGGCGTCAGCCCGTGATCAGCCCTTGAAGCGCGGGAAGGCGGAGCGGCCCGCGTACACCGCCGCGTCGTCGAGGATCTCCTCGATGCGCAGCAGCTGGTTGTACTTGGCGACGCGCTCGGAGCGGGCCGGGGCACCGGTCTTGATCTGGCCGCAGTTGGTGGCGACGGCCAGGTCGGCGATGGTGACGTCCTCGGTCTCACCGGAGCGGTGGGACATCATGCACTTGAAGCCGTTGCGCTGGGCCAGCTCGACGGCGTCCAGGGTCTCGGTCAGCGAACCGATCTGGTTGACCTTGACGAGCAGGGCGTTGGCGGCGCCGTCCTCGATGCCGCGGGCCAGACGCTCGGGGTTGGTGACGAACAGGTCGTCGCCGACGAGCTGCACCTTGGTGCCGAGCTTCTCGGTGATGGTCTGCCAGCCGGCCCAGTCGTCCTCGAACAGCGGGTCCTCGATGGAGACCAGCGGGTAGGCGTCGACGAGCTCCGCGTAGTACTCGGTCATCTCGGCGGCCGAGCGGGACTTGCCCTCGAACTCGTACGAGCCGTCCTTGTAGAACTCGGACGCGGCGACGTCGAGCGCCAGCGCGATGTCCTTGCCGGGGGCGTAGCCGGCCTCCTTGATGGCCTCGAGGATGAGGTCCAGGGCGGCGCGGTTGGAGTCGAGGTTCGGCGCGAAGCCGCCCTCGTCGCCGAGACCGGTGGACAGGCCCTTCTGCTTCAGCACCTTCTTGAGGGTGTGGTAGACCTCGGCGCCCCAGCGCAGGGCCTCGGAGAAGGACTCCGCGCCGATCGGCGCGATCATGAACTCCTGGATGTCCACGTTGGAGTCGGCGTGCGAGCCGCCGTTCAGGATGTTCATCATCGGAACGGGCAGCAGGTGCGCGTTCGGGCCGCCGAGGTAGCGGAAGAGCGGCAGGTCGGAGGCCTCGGAGGCGGCGTGCGCGACGGCGAGGGAGACGCCGAGGATGGCGTTGGCGCCGAGCGAGGACTTGTCGGGCGTGGCGTCCAGGTCGAACATCGCCTGGTCGATCAGGCGCTGCTCGGTGGCGTCGTAGCCGACGAGCTCCGGGCCGATCTGCTCGATGACGGCGAGGACGGCCTTCTCCACGCCCTTGCCGAGGTAGCGGTTCTGGTCACCGTCGCGGAGCTCGAGGGCCTCGAACGCACCGGTGGAGGCGCCGGACGGAACTGCAGCACGACCCGTGCTGCCGTCGTCGAGGCCAACCTCGACCTCGACCGTGGGGTTGCCTCGGGAGTCCAGGATTTCCCGGGCTACGACGACGTCGATGGACGGCACGAGCATCTCCTTCTGGGATGTGACGCGAGAAAAGTGCAGAGGTCTGCTTGGCCTTGCGCCAAGAGCCTAACCGCCTCGGGGGCAAAGGCCGGCCGATGCCCGCCCCGTGGGACGAAAAAGGGCGTGAACACTGAGCGCGGGGGACAAAACACCCGGAAGCTACTCGTAGGTAACGCCTTGAACGCCGAAACCCCGGCCCGGCGCGCACGGGGGAACGCGGGCCGGACCGGGGTGCTCGGGGGTCCTGTCCGCGCTGCGGAGCGCGGACAGGAGGCGGGTCAGCGCAGGTGGAGCTGCTGGCCCGGGTGGATCACATCGGCGTCCTCGACGATGTTCTTGTTCAGCTCGAACAGCTTCTCCCAGCCGCCCTTGACCTTCTCGGCCGTGGCGATGCTGCTCAGGGTGTCGCCGGCCTTGACCTTGTACTCGCCGTCGCCCTTCTTGAAGGACTTGGCCTTGGCGGCGGGCTTGGCGGCCTTCTTGGCCGGGGCCTCGGCGCGCTCGGAGCGCGTGGTCGGGGCCTCGGCGCGCTTCGGCTGCGCAGGCTGGGCCGGAGCGGCGTCGTTGGCGGCGTTGGACAGGCCGACGCCGCAGCTCGGCCAGGCACCCTTGCCCTGGCCGGCGAGGACCTTCTCGGCGACGGCTATCTGCTGGGACTTGGAGGCCTGGTCGGCGGACGCGGCGTACGCGGTGCCGCCGTACGCGGCCCAGGTGGAGGCGGAGAACTGCAGGCCGCCGTAGTAGCCGTTGCCGGTGTTGATGGACCAGTTGCCGCCGGACTCGCACTGCGCGACCGAGTCCCACTCGGAGGTGGTGGCGGCGGAGGCGGAGGTGGCGGCGAGCATGGGGGCGGCGATGGCGGCACCGGTGACGCCGGCGAGCGTGGCGATACGGACGGCCCTTGACGCGCGGCGGTGCTTGGCCTTGCTGGAACGCAGCATGGAGCTTCTCCTCACCGACGCCTACGAGGTGAGCTGTCGGGTTCGGGCCATGTGAGTTGCCCGGCCACGCGTCTGGCGCATGGCTTCACCCCGAGCCGTTCCTCGGTCGCTCACCTTCAACGACCGGGACCGGCGCTTACCTTGGGTCCCCCGCTCCTGCCTTCGGCGCACTGAGCGACGAGTGTTCCCCCCGACCGACGGCAGGATTCGGCGTGACGGTCGACGGTGCCCGCGGTGGCGAGCGGTTCCGACCGTAAACACACGGCTCCCCGATGTTCAAAGCTGAACATCGGGGAGAAATCGCCCAATCCGCCCCGGCAATCAGGGGCGTTTACGCAGGTCGTGACCGTCTTGGCCGAATTTGCTGGCTGAAACCTGTTAGTTGCCGCAAAGAGACCCTTGTCTCACTGGAACAGAACGGACAAACGACCGCGAACCACCGCGTGAACTACGGCTGATTCAGGCCGAGATCGAGACTCTGACCGGGGACGATGAGGTCGGGGTCGTCCCCGACGGTCTCCTGGTTCGCCTCGTAGAGGGCGGTCCAGCCTCCCGGCAGCTCGCGCTCGTCCGCGATGCCCCACAGGTTGTCGCCGGGCTGGACGGTGTAGCTGCCGTCCCCGGCCTCCGCCGCCCCGTCGCGTACCGATGCGTCACCCCGTGAGGCATGACGACCGCTTTCGCGACCCTCGTCCGAATTGCCCGCTTCGCTCTCGTCCTTGGCGGCCTCGCCACGATGCTTGCCGCTGCCGTCCGCGGGAGCGGTTTCCTCGCTGTTGTCCGGAGTGCCCGATTCAGCCGGTTCATCAGATGTGTCCGGGGATGCCGACGCGTCGGCGTCCCTCGGCTGCGAGCCGTCGTCCCCGGAGGAGTCGGCCGACCCGGAGGGCCGCGACGTGTCGGACCCGGACGCGGAGTCCTCCGCGCCCTCCCCGGCGGACGGTGCGGCGCTCGCGCCGGACTCGGGCAGCAGCAGGTCGCCCGGCTCCATGCCGGGGTCCACGCCGGTGTCGGCGCCGTCGTCCGTCAGGCCCGCGATCGTCGCGCAGCCGGGCCACGCCTCCGGCCCCTGCGCCTCGAGCACCTTCTCCGCGACGGCGATCTGCTGCGAACGGCTCGCGAGATCGGCGCTCACCGCGTACGAGGTGCCGCCGAATTCCTCCCAGGTCTCCTGCGCGAACTGCAGTCCGCCGTAGTAGCCGTTACCGAAGTCGGCGCTCCATGCGCCACCGGTCTCGCACTCGGCGACACGGTCCCAGGCGGCGGAGTCCGCGGCGGAAGCGGAACCCGCGCCGAGGAGCGGGATCGCGATGGCCGAGCCGGTCACCCCTGCCGCGACGACGATGGCCGGAGCCTGACGGGGTCGGCGGTGCCGTCCGTTCCCGGAGCGCATGAGAATGCCTTTCGCGTGACTACTGAGGACTGAGCGGCCTGCTGACGCCTGCCGAGTCGACGGTGAACGTAGCCGCATTCGAACGTGAGTCACAAGTCGATGCAGCGGAGATCACGTGAAAGTCACGAACTTGATCCACCGTCAGATTTTGGCGGGTGTGAACTCAACGGGCAGAGTGCGCAATCCGCGCATGATGAGACCCCCACGCCACCGCAAATCGGCTGGATCGCCCGCAAGCCGCAAGTCGGGCATTCTCCTGAGCAGGGTCGCGAGCGCGGTCTGTCCTTCGAGCCGGGCGAGCGGCGCGCCGAGGCAGTAGTGGATGCCGTGGCCGTAGCCCAGATGCTGGTTGTCGCGCCGGGCGAGGTCGAGAGTGTCCGGTTCGCCGAAGCGCTCCGGGTCGCGGTCCGCGGCGGCGAGCACGACGAGTACGGGATCTCCCGCGGCGATCCGCTGCCCGCCGACCGTCAGCTCCTCGGTCGCGAACCGCCAGGTCGCGAGCTCGACGGGCCCGTCGTAGCGCAGCAGTTCCTCGACCCCGGTCTCCAGCAGCGCGCTCTCGCCGGCGGCGAGCGAAGCCTGCAGCCGCTCGCGCTGTGCGGGGTTGCGCAGCAGCGCGTAGACGCCGTTGCCGATGAGGTTCACGGTCGTCTCGAAGCCGGCGAAGAGAAGGATGAACGCCATCGCGGCGGCCTCGTTCTCGGTGAGGTGCTCGCCGTGGTCGGACGCCTTGATGAGCCCGGAGATGAGGTCGTCCCCCGGCTCCTCGCGCTTGCGATGGATCAGTTCGGCGAGATATCCCCGCATCTTCTTCACGGACCGGGCGACCCCGCCGCGCGGCCCGCCGCCGTGACGGATCATCATCCCCGCCCAGTCGCGGAAGTCGTCCTGGTCCTCGCGCGGGACGCCGAGCATGTCGCAGATCGCGTAGATGGGGAGCGGGAACGCGAACTCGTGGATGAGGTCCGCCTCCCCCTTCTCCACGAAGCCGTCGATGAGCCGGTCCGTCAGCTCCTGCACCCGCGGAGCGAACTCGGCGACGCGGCGCGGGGTGAACGCCTTGGACACGAGCCGCCGCAGCCGGGTGTGGTCCGGCGGGTCGATGTTGAGCAGATGCGTCATCAGCTCGGCCTTGCGCTCACCGGGGATGCCCGTCTTGCCCTTGGCGTGCGCGGGCTCGTCGTGATGCGCGGGATTCTTGGACAGCCGCTGGTCGGCGAGCGCCTCCCGCGCGTCCGCGTACCGGGTCACCAGCCATGCATCGACCCCGCTCGGGAGCGTGGTCCGGTGCACGGGCGAGTGCTCGCGCAGCCAGGCGTAGGCGGGATAGGGGTCGGTGGCGAACTCCCAGGTGAAGAGTTCGGGCGCGGTGTTCGGGTCGTTCACCCCTCGACGGTATCCGGGGCGCCCGGTCCCTCCGTCGCGCGGATCGCGTCACGGTACGCACGGGCCGCCGCCCGCAGCGCGGCCTCCGGGTCGACGCCGCCCGCCTCCGCCCGTACGGCGAGGGCCAGGAGCTCGTAACCGATGTCCTCCCCGGCGGGCAGGTCCACCCGCAGGCCTGCCGTGCGCACACGGGACGCCAGCTTGGCCGCGAGCGCGAGACCGGGCTGGCCGAGCGGGACGCCGTCGGTCACCGAGTCGCGCTGCTTCTCGATCGCCTTGGTGCGCAGCCAGTGCGCCTTGACGTCCTCCGGTGTCTCGGCGGTCTCGTCGCCGAAGACGTGCGGATGGCGGTGGATCAGCTTCTCGACGATCGTGGCCGCCACGTCGTCGACGGAGAACGGCCCGTCGGCGTCCTCCTCCGCGATACGCGCATGGAACACGACCTGGAGGAGCACGTCGCCGAGCTCCTCGCGCAGCTCGTCACGGTCGCCGTCCTCGATGGCCTCGACGAGTTCGTACGCCTCCTCGATGCCGTACTTGGCAAGCCCCTTGTGCGTCTGCTGCGAGGACCAGGGGCATTCGCGGCGGATGCGGTCCATGACCTCGACGAGGTCGAGCAGCCGCGCCCCGGGCAGGTCGTACGAGCCGGGGAGCAGCTCCAGGTCCGGCATCCGCAGGCGACCCGAGCCGCCGAGGCGGGCCAGGCCGTCGGTCAGGGGCTGCTCGCCGCTGCCGGAGGTGAGGACGACCACGGTCCGGCCTCCCGCGCAGGCGTCGACGACCTCCTCGGCGGTCGGCGCGGAGTGCTCCACGTCGATCCCCGCCTCGCGCAGATACGGCAGCTGGGGGTGCGCCGCGTCGGCGCACAGCACCCGGTCCGCGGCGTGCAGGGTCTGCCACGCCGGCCAGGACAGGAGTCCGGGCGCCACGCGGTGGCTGGCGGTGAGCAGGACGATGCGTCCGGCTTCGACAGGTTCGTTCACCCGTCGAACCTACCCCGGCTCACGCACCGGTCTCGACGGGCTCCGACTCCTTCGTCACCTGGGTGATCCAGGGGGCCTTGTAGGCGCCGAGCTCCAGCTTGGCGTCGTCCCAGGCGCCGTAGCGCGGGTTCACGTCGATGCGCAGCGCCTTCGCGGCGGTGGTGAACGCCCGGTTCAGCTTCTGCTGGCCCTCGGGACTGTTCGTCGCTCCGAGGGCGGCGGCGATCTTGCCGACGAGCACGTCACGGCGCACGACGCCGTCGAGCTGGTCGGGGGCGACACCGCGCTGCTGCAGATACATGGCGGCCATCTGCTGCCGGCCGCCGGACTGCTCGACGAGCACGGCCCTGGCGTCCTGGATCTCCTTGCGGCTGGCCTTCACCCCGGCGTCGGCGGCGGCGCGCTCGACGACCTTGTCGACGATGAGGTCGTACAGCTTGGCGCGGCCGAGCTGGCCGGAGTCCTTGATGAGCTGCGCCGACTGCGGGGAGGCCTCCTGCGCGTCGCGCACGTCCGCGACCTGCGCCTGGACGGTGGACACCTCGATCCGCTGCCCGCCGACGACGGCGGCGGCGCCGGGGCGTGCCTCGTTGCCGCAGGCGGCGAGGAGGGGCGCGGCGGCGATGAGCGCGGCGGAGACGGCGAGCGCGGTGCGACGGCGGCGGTGCAAAGGAGCCTCCCGGTGATTGTGCTTCGGTGCACAAGACCCTGCGGTGATCGATGTTAGGCAGTCGGAGTGGTGTGGGCCACTGATTCGCCAAACGATTCGGCAGGCGGTTCGGGTGCGGGGCTCGGCATTCCCGACGGCCGGCGCAGGCCGCCCGCGGAACCACGGCCGGTCAGGCCGCCGGAGTGCGTTCCGGCTCGGGCGCCGGGATGGGGGCGCCGGGGGTGCGGTCGGGGCGGAGCATGATCGTGCGGGAGACGACGAACGTGATCGGGATCGCCGCCGCGGCGGCGATCAGCGGCGCGTACGTGCTGCTCAGGTGCAGCACGTCCACCAGCAGGTACACCCCGCTCGTCGTGACCACGAAGTTCGCCGCGTTGGTCAGCGGGAACAGCAGGAACTTCCGCCAGGTGGGACGCGTGCGGTAGGTGAAGTACGAGGTCAGGAAGAACGACCCGACCATGCTCAGCAGGAAGGCGACCACATGGGCCGCCACATAGGGCAGCCAGGTCAGCAGGGCCAGGTACAGGCCGTAGTAGGTCCCGGTGTTCACCACTCCCACCAGGGCGAACCTGACCATCTGGCCCCGTACCGTCATCGTCCTACCAGTTCCCCCGCGCGCCTGTTCCGCCGGTCGTCCTGTCCGGGAAGGCCGGCGTTGGTCGCCTTCACCAGGAAGTGCGGTCGCCGCTTCACCTCGTAGTAGATGCGGCCGACGTACTCGCCGACCACTCCCAGCATCAGCATCTGTACGCCGGAGAGCGCGATGACCGCCACGAGTAGGGTGACATACCCGGGGGTGTCCACGCCGTTCACCAGGGCGACGCCGACGATCCAGCCTGCGTAGACCATGGCCACGGCGAGCAGCAGCATTCCCAGATAGATCGCGGCCCGCAGCGGCTTGTTGTTGAAGGACAGCAGTCCGTCCAGGCCGTAATTGAGCAGCTTCCCGAAGCTCCATTTGGAGCGTCCCTGCTCACGCACCGCGTTCTCGTACTCGAAGGTCGTCGTGCGGAATCCGACCCAGGCGAAGATCCCCTTGGAGAACCGGTTGTACTCGGTCAGCTCCAGGATCGCGTCGACCGTGCGCCGCGACAGCAGCCGGAAGTCGCCCACACCGTCGACGAGCTCGACGTCGACGAGCCGGTTTATCAGCCAGTAGTAGGCGCGGGCGGTGAGGGTACGGGTCACCCGGTCGCCCTTGCGGGTGCGCTTGGCGATGACCTGGTCGAAGCCCTCGTCGTAGAGCGCGAGCATGCGGCGCACCAGCTCCGGCGGGTGCTGCAGATCGGCGTCCATGATGACGA
Source organism: Streptomyces sp. NPDC043812 (assembly GCF_056436245.1). Classification (NCBI taxonomy): domain Bacteria; kingdom Bacillati; phylum Actinomycetota; class Actinomycetes; order Kitasatosporales; family Streptomycetaceae; genus Streptomyces; species Streptomyces sp. NPDC043812. The sequence continues at coordinate 422,734 of NZ_JBWKCY010000002.1, read as the reverse complement.
CCGCGTCGCCCCCGGCATGCTGGAGGCCGGCGAGCATCGCCGCCTCCTTGCCGAAATTGCGACTGAAGGAGACGTAACGCGTACGGGAGTCGGCCTCGGCGATCTCCTGGAGAAGAGGGAGCGTCCGGTCCTGGCTTCCGTCGTCCACGTAGACCAGCTCGAATTCCTGCTCCAGCAGGGCGAGTTCTGCGGTCACATGGTCGTGGAAGCGGCCGATGATCTCCTCTTCGTTGAAGCACGGAACAACTATCGAGATCAGCACGGGAGAACAACAACCCGCCCGAATGGCGCCCCTCCGTTTTCCACGTGACCTCCAGGCGACCATCGGGTGAACTGGCCCGTATGCCGCACGTTTTCACGATCTACGCTGGCATATTCGGTTCATCATGTGGAAACCGCCCTCCGCGCGTGGCCGTGCCGCCGCTTTCGCCGCGCTGATCACCGTCACGGCCCTGTGCACGGGTGACGCCGTCGCCCGCACGTTCCCCTTCGGGCCGCGCACCCGCAGCGTGAACGACCTCGGCAACCAGTTCGTCCCGTTCCACGCCCACCTGTGGGACCTGCTGCACGGGCGCGCCGACGGCGGGCTGTTCCTCAACTGGCAGTCCGGATACGGCACGAGCTTCCTGCCCGACCTCGGGACCTATCTGACGAGCCCGCTCACCCTGCTCGTCGGCCTCTTCCCGCGGGACGGCATCGACCTCGCCGTGTACGTCGTGACGCTGCTGAAGACCGCCGCGGCCGCGGCCGCCATGACGTGGCTGCTCACCGCACTGCACCGGGGCAGCGGCCGGCGCTGGATGGCCGGGGTCCTCGGGGCTTCGTACGCCCTGTGCGGCTGGTCGGTCATGGAGGCCTCGTACAACCCGATGTGGCTGGACGGACTGATCGCCTTCCCGCTGCTGTGCCTGGTCGGCGAGTGGGTGCGCACGGGGCGGCGGCCGCTGCTGGGACCGCTGATCGTGGCGCTCGCGTGGACCGCCAACTTCTACACCGCCTATATGGCGACCATCGGCGCGGCGCTGGTGCTCGTCCTGCGGCTGCTGACCGAGGAGCCGCGGGCACGGGCCCGGATACGGGTCGTGGCACGGGCTTCGTGGACCGTGCTGCTGGGCATCTCGCTCGCCACCCCCGTCCTCGTCCCCGTGTTCCTCGGCTCCCGGCACGCCTATCCGGGATGGACGAGGGAGTTCGCGCCGGCCGGCTGGAGCGATGTGCTCGCCAGGGCGCTGCCGGCGACGTACAGCTTCTTCACGCCCGCCGTCTTCATCGGCGGCGGTGCACTGCTGCTGGCCGGGGCCCTCGCCTTCAACCGGGCGGTGCCGGTTCGGGAGCGCTGGGCGTGGACCGGGCTGACGGTCGCGGTCGCCCTCTCGCTCCAGTGGGGGCCCACGCATCTGGTGTGGCATGTCTTCGCCACTCCCAACGGGAGCCCGTACCGCCAGACCTTCGTCCTCGCCGGGATCGTGGTGATCACCGCGTGGACCTGTCTGGCCCACGGCTGGCCGGAACGGCGGGCCGTGCTCGGCGGCGGCTCGGTCGTCGTCGCGATCGCACTCGGCGCGGCTCCCAGCGCGCTGGTCACCGGCTGGACGTATCCGCTGTTCGCCCTGGGGCTGGCCGCGGTGCTGGGCGCCCTGATGCTCACCGCCCGCGGCCGGCGACCGATGGTGGCGGCCGTGCTGCTGGTCGGCGCGCTCGCCGGCCAGGCCGCGGCGACCACCGCGTACGCCGACCGGGAGAGACCCGGCCGTCTCGACGACTATCCGCCCTGGGGCACCGCCCACCGCGAGCGGGCGGCGGCCGTCGCCGGCGCCGACGGCTGGCCCGCATACCGCACCGACCCCGGCCGCGAACAGCTCACCGGCAACGACCCGATCCTGGTGGGCGGTCAGGGCGCTGCGTACTACAGCAGTCACACACCCGACGTACTCACCCGCACGTCGGCGGCGCTCGGCGCGGGCTGGACGTCCAACGGACGCAACGTGCAGTCGCTCGACAACCCGGTCACGGACGCCGTGTTCTCGGTGGGCGCGCGGCTGCGGACCGGACCCGGCACGCAGCCGCGGGTGCTGCGCCAGGAGGTGCCCCCGCTGGTGACGGTACGGCCGCCCGGTCCCGAACCCCGCTACGGAGGCTCGCCGTTCCGCAACCAGGAGCTGCTGCTGGGGGCACGGGTCTACGTCCCCCCGGTCGGGGACACCTGTCCGGCGGGCACCGACGTCTTCCTGTGGGCACCCGACCACACCGGCGCCGTCCGGCTCGGCGACGGACCGGCGGTCGAGCTGCGTGGTGGCCTGCCCAAGCGGCGGGCCGCGCTCGCCCCGCTCGGTACGGCCGGCCGGCCGGGCATTCCCGTCGTGTACGAGGGCGCGCCCCCGCGGGAGGCGGACATCGGCTGCCTGGACCGGGCGCGGCTGCGGGATGCGGTCGACCGGCTGAAGCGGACCGGGGCCGTGAAAGTCGAGGTCTCGGACAGCGGCGTCACGGCCGAGCTGCCGCCGGGCACGAAGGGCACGGCCGTGCTCGCGGTGCCGCGGATCGCGGGCTGGACCTGCGAGGGGCGGCCGGCGGACACGTATCTGGGGCTGGTCGCCGTGCCGCTGGACGGCTCACGCACGACCATCACCTGCTCGTTCCGTCCGCCGGGCCTGAGGGCGGGGGTGGCGACCGGCGCGGGTGGGCTGCTCGCGCTGGCAGTGACCGTGGCAGCCGGGACGCGGCGATGCCGGAGCGAGGACGGCGGCCGGGCCGCGGACACGGCGGCGACCGGGCCCGCACCCGTGCCACCTGCGCGCGACCTCGAACCGGAACCTCCTTCACTGCGCTGACACCAAGACTTCACCTGAGCAGCATCGCCCCGTGGTGGGCGGCGGCTTTGTTCACGCGTACGTTCCCGGGCATGTCCTCTCTGCCCAACCGCTTGACGAAGCGCGCCCTGCGCCCCGCCTTCTCGTTGGTCGAACAGCGTGTGCTGCGGGGTGTTGAACGGATGAACAAGCCCCTCCGGGCCGACGTCGACTCCCTCAGAAGAGAGGTCGAGGAGATGCGGAACCGGCAGTACGCGCTCGGCCTGCTGGTCGACAGCACGGGCAGGGGCACCAACCGCACGCCGACCCCGGGCGCGATCGACACCCTCGTCCGGGAGATCCAGGGCGTCAGCGACGGCGACAAGCACGCCCGCCGCAGCGTCGTGGTCGCCTACCGCACGGTGGTCGCGATGGAGGCGCTCGGCGTCGGCCGGCTCGCCGGATCCACGTCCAACGTGTGCGGAAAGCTCGCCACCATCCCGCTGCTGTCGCCGCCGAACGGCAACATCCTCGAGATCGGCACGCTGTACGGGCTGTTCGCCGCCGCCCTGCTGCGGATGGTTCACCGGGCCGGGATCGAGCCCGACCTGACGATCGTCGACCCGCTGGTCGGCTCCCAGCTCCAGCCCGGAACCCCGAACGGCGCCGACCCGACCGGCGCACCGGTGCGCGAGGACGTCGTGCGGGCCAACCTGGCGCTCTGCGGAAGCCGTTCGGGCCTCGAGGCACGCATCGAGCAGGGCTTCTCCAACGACCCCGACGTGCAGGACGCCGTCTCCGACCGCGAGTACGGGGTGGTCATCGTGGACGGCGACCACTCCGAGGAGGGCGTGCGCGCCGACCTGGAATGGGTCGAGAAGATCGTCGCCCCCGGCGGCATCGTGGTGCTCGACGACTACGGCGACAAGAAGTGGCCGGGCGTGCAGGACGCCCTGGACAAGCACCTGGCCGACGGCGCGTCCCGGCTCCGGCTGCTCGGCCGGGTGTCGACGTCGGCCTATCTGCGGGCCGAGTGACTCTGCCTGCACAGCGGCACCGGGGCGCGACTCACACCCGGTGCCGCACCCACACGTTCGGCTCCACGTAGACCGCGTAACCGCGTTCGGCCTCGCAGTGGACCGGGACCAGGGCGCCGGGGACCTCGACCGGGCCCGTTCTGTCGAACGGCAGCCCCGTCCAGGCCCGCCACTGCGCAAGCGACCCCGAGACCGTCATGGAAGCGGGCGCCACCTTCTCGACGGTGCCACCCGCACGGACATGGACGCGCAGCCACGGGTCGTGGGGCAGCCCGTCGTGGTCCCGGGTCCGGTACGCGTATTCGTGGATCGACGCCAGCGGTTCGGCGCTCTTGGCGCTGGGCCGCACCGGGGCGATCACCTCGGTGAAGCCGAGCCGGCCGGCGTTGTCCCGCATCGCGGCCAGCATGCGGCCCGACAGCCCCTTGCCCTGGCAGTCCTTGGCGATCGTGATCTCGATCGCGCTGACGACGTCGGGCGTGCGCCCGTGCCGGATGTCCGCGAACGCCCACAGCATCACCTGGTCCCAGCCGCCGTCCGGCAGCTCACCCCCGCGGGCGTCGGCGTGGAGCGCGAGGGGAACACTGAACGCCCGTGCCACGACCCGGCCTTCGGAATCGGTCGCCACGAGTGCGTACTGCGGCAGCTCGGTGACGATCCGCCCTATGTGCTCCCAGGCGACAGGGTCGTTGGTGACGAACTCCGCCCAGGTGTCCTCCATCTGCCACATCGGGCCCAGCAGTTCGGGCCGTTCCTCGAGGGTGGTCACGGTCAACTCCATCCCGGCAGATTAAGCCCCGGGGGAGGACTGTCACCTCAGCGCGCACGGAACTGCTGCTGTCGCTCCAGTGCGCGCCGCAGCTCCGCCGGCAGCGGGTGGTACGGCCCGTACACGCGCTCCGCGTCGTACAGCAGGGACCGGAACTGGTGCTGGGCCGCCGTGTGGTCGCCGACCGCGAGCAGCAGGTGGCCGATCCGGTGGCGGACGTCGAAGGCACGGCCCGCATCCTCACCGGCGGCCCGGGAGGTCTCGTAGTACGGCAGGATCGCCCGCAACTCCACGAGCGCGGCGGCCGGTCGGCCCAGTTGCTCCAGGCACTGGGCGATGTCGTAGCGGAACTGCAGGGTCCCGGGGTCGGCCGGGCCCGCCTCGGCGGTGCGGTCGTCGGCCAGGCGGCGGAGCTCCGGCAGGGCGCGGCGGTACTGGCCGTCGTCCATCAGAGTCGTCGCGTACTGCTTGCGCAGGATCCGCACCACCGGGGAGTGCTCGCCGTGCTCGGCGGCTGCGGCCGGGAGGAGGTTGCCCAGGATGTCGACGGCCTGGGTGATGCTGCCCTCGGCGAGCAGCCGCTTGACCTCGTCGACGGCGGCGGCGACGTCGGGCCGGGCGGGCTGCTGCACGGGCGGGGCGACGGGCCCCGGCGGGACTCCCGCCCTGTCGGGCCACGGGGCGTGCGGGCGCAGGAAGGGTCGCGTGGGGTCCAGCGGGCTGCCGGGCGTGCCGCGCGTGGGCAGCAGCGGCACCAGCGCCTCGTAGACCTCTTGTGCGCAGGACGGCCGGTGCTGCGGGTCCTTGGCGAGCAGCCGCAGGACCAGCGCTTCCAGTGCTTCCGGGACCTCGGGACGCAGCTGGCGGACGGGCAGCGGCGGCTCGTACAGGTGGCGATGGAGGACGCCGAGGGCGGTGGAGCCCGCGAAGGGGACGTTCCCGCTGAGGAGTTCGTGCAGCAGGACGCCGAGGGCGTAGAGGTCGGTGTACGGGCCGACCGCGCCGCCCATCGCCTGCTCGGGCGCCATGTAGGCGGGGCTGCCTATGGGCGATCCGGTGTGCGTGAGCCGGGTGGTGTCGGTGTCGATGACGGAGGCGACACCGAGGTCGAGGACGGTGACCGTCCCGTCGGGCTTCACCATGACGTTCCGCGGCTTGAGGTCGCGGTGCACGATCGGCACGGCGTGCACGGCCGCGAGCACCGCGCACAGCTGGGCGGCGACGGAGACGGCCCACTCCCACGGGTAGGGGTCGTGTTCGGCGAGGTGGTCGGCGAGGTCGGCGCCCTCGACGTACTGCATGACGAGGTACAGGTCGTCGACGTCGCCGCCCGCGTCATGGACGGTGACCAGGCCCGGGTGGGAGACCTGGGCGGTCACCCGGCACTCGCGCACGAACCGGCGACGCATCTCGTCGGCCGCGGTGGCGGGGGCCATGTGGTCGGGGCGCAGCAGTTTGACGGCGACCCGGCGGTCCAGGCGCTGGTCGTAGGCCGTCCACACCTGGCCCATGCCGCCCTGGCCGATCACCGCGGACAGCTCGTACCGCCCGGCGATCACACGTCCGTTCACCGGCCTTCCTGCTTGCGGAGGAGGTCGCTGAGTTCGTCCAGTTCGGCGCGGACCTGGTCGATGCGGGCGGGCTGGGGGCGGGACTGCGACGGGGGCGGAGTCGAGGGCTGGGGCGGAGTCGGGGGCTGCTGCGGGGGAGGCGTCGGCGCGGTCTGCGCGGGCATCGTCTGCTGGTACGGCTGGGAGGGCTGCGAGTGCTGGGGGTCGTGCGGGGACGGGAAGGTCCGCGGACCGGCCGGGACGGCAGTGGGTCCGAGATGCGGGGGGACGTAGCCGAACTGCCCGGCGGCCGCGGGGCCGTGGCCCGCGGCGGGACGGCTCGCGAAGTGCTTGGTCTCCGCGTACAGGTAGTAACCCATCACCAGCACCGCGACGATGAGCATGACGACGATGGCCACCGACGACCGCATCAGCCGAAGGTCCTCGGTGGGGTCGGTGAGGATCAGGCCGAAGCAGCCGACGAACGCGAACGCGCTGGCCCCGAACAGCCACCAGTCCCGCGGCCGCTTGGTCACCAGCGCGAGGCGCAGCATCGTGCCCCAGGCGAGCATTCCGCAGCTGAACAGCGGCAGGATCGCGAAGAGCACCCGGAGCACGATCACCGACGCGGACGTTTCGCGCGGGGGCTGCGGCGGCGCGTAGCCGGGGCCATGCATAGGGGCTCCTGAAGACCTGAGAACGCGGTGTTTTCCCTGAGAAACGCGAAGTTTCGGGATGAGCGTATACACCGACACCGACAACGTCTCAGGGGTTGTACGGAACCGTTGTCGAACCGATCACACCCGTCGGCTTCCGCTTCCGCGGCAGTGGTCCGCCCGGCTGCCGGGGCCCGAAGTCACGTCCCGACCGTGCCGTCCGTCAGCCCGTCGTACAGCCCTTGCACGAGCCGCTCCCCCAGTCGCCCCGCCAGCCGCAACGCGTCCTCGAAGGCGGCCAGGGTGCGGAACCGTTCCCCGTACCGCTGCTGGTCGGCCAGCGGCATCCGGGGCAGCTGCAGCCGCCGTACGTCCAGCCGGGTCGCGGTGGAGGCATAGCTGCTGGCCTGCCGGTTGTTGGCCGTGCCGCGCAGGAACCCGGCGAGGAACCAGGGGTCGAGGGCGGCCGGATCGGGGTGCAGTACCTGGAGGTTGCGGCCCAGTGCCGCGCCGGCGGTCTCGCGGTCGACGACGCGGACCACGGTCCCGCCGCCGAGCACGGGCACGACGACATCGCCCTCCTCCACGCGTACGGGCTCCTCGTCGAGCCCTTCCGGCAGTCCGCCGGACGGAGCGGTTCCGGCGAGGACGTCCTGTTCGGTGAGGACGGGTGCGGTCCCCGAGTCCGGCCCGGCGCCCGTATGCGCGCCGCCGGCGCGCAGCACCAGCGCCCCGGCGCGCACCAGTTCGCCGACGGTGGTGAGCGGCCAGGACACCGCCGGAGCGGGACGGGCCGGCGGCGGGGTCAGCTCACCTGTCTGCCGAAGGGTGTCGGTCAGACGTTCCCGCACGCGGGCCAGCTCCTCGGTGCCGCCGCCTGCGGCGGGCGGTGGCAGATGGCGGGCGGGGGCCAGGTCCACGTCGTCGTCGAGCAGGTCGATGACGGGCACTGCGCGGCTGACACCGGGGCGTTCCTGCGCCGCGCCGTTCCGGTCGAACGGTCCCCATGCCTCCAGAACGGCGTTCTCCACGGCCTGCCAGTCCAGCCGGTCCCGGCCGCCGCCCGCACCTGCCAGCTCGGTGGTGTCGACCAGCAGCAGTCCGGGCGCCGGCATCTGGCCGGCGACGGGCTTGCGCAGGACCCACAGGTGCAGCGGGATCCCGTACGGGGGCGCGGCTCCGGCCGGCAGCGCGACGACGGCCCGCAGCGCGCCGCGGCGCAGCAGTCCGGCACGGATACGGCGGCCCGAGCGTCGGGAGGCGGCGGCCGGGGGCATCAGGAGGACGGCCGCGCCGCCCGGCCTCAGCCGGGCCAACGCGTGCTGGACCCACGCCAGTTCCGACTCGGTACGGGCGGGGAAGCCGTACTCCCAGCGGGGGTCGTAGGCGAGTTCGTCATGGCCCCAGTTGCGCTCGTTGAAGGGCGGGTGGCACAGCACCGCGTCCACGGCGAGCTCGGGGAAGCCGTCGGCCCGCAGGGCGTCGCCGGCGGCGCAGCGGATCTCGGCGTTCGTGCTCAGGGCGAGCCGCAGCGCCGTGAGCGCGGCCAGGTCGGGGTCCACCTCCTGTGCGTACAGGGCGGTGGGCCGCTGCGTGGCGCGCAGCAGGGCACCGGTACCGGACGCCGGGTCGAGGACGGTGTCGGCGGGGCCCGCGACGGCGGCCATCAGCGCGGCGAGGCCGGGCGGAGTGAGCGTGTACTGACGGGGGTTGGCGTCGAGGTGCCGCCCGACGAGGAACTCGAAGGCCTGCGGCGCGCCCAGTTCCGCGGCCAGTTCGGCGGCGCCGCGCAGCAGGACGATCGAAGGGCGCAGTGCCGCCGTGTCGGGGGTGTTCACCGCGCGGTCCCGCCGCGGGCCGAAGCGATGGGCGAGCGCGGCTTCGAGCGCGTCGGGCAGTACCTGGGCGAGGCGGCTGTCGGAGACGGCGGACATCTGCGGCCAGTCGGTCGGCCGGTCGCGTACGAGCAACAGCAGACAGCCGGCCTGGACGAGGGCGGCGACAGGGCCCGCCGGGTGGCCCGCGATCTGCTGCCAGACCTTTTCACGGAGCGGCACTTCGGCGAGTTTGCCCTGCTCACGCAGCCACCGTTCGACGTCTTCGAGGGGGAAGGAGGGGCTGGTCTCCGTCCCGCCGACGGGCCTGGGGAAGTCCGCGTGGCGACGGCGCCAATTGCTGACCGCCGCGCGCCCCACGCCCGCGAGCCGTGCGATGTCGGCAGCTGTCACCTCGTTCGTCTGCTCCGCCACCCTGACCGGCTCCCCTCGTATGGACCGAGACTCCCGGCCCGCTGCTGTGGCCTGAGCATAGCGGCGCGTTCAGCAGACACCCCTTCACAGCGCGACCCGACCTCTCACGCGTGAGCAGTGTTGACTCGGTTCACAAGCTCTGCTCTTATTGACCTCGGCACGCAGGGGCCTGGGAAACATCCCCAGCCACACTCCATGACCTGCCTTTTCCACGTCCGGGAGGACACCCATGTCGCACTCCGTCCAGCAGCCGTACGAACCGGCCACCCCCGGCCTGCCCGCCGAGCCCTCGCACCCGATGCGCAACGGCCTCGGCGTGACGGCCCTGGTGCTGGGCATCATCGGCACCGTTTCCGGCCTGATCCCCCTGCTGTTCTGGCTGGCCGGCATCCTCGGCCTGATCGCGCTCATCCTGGGCCTGTCCGGCCGGGGCCGCGTCAAGCGCGGCGAGGCGAACAACAAGGGTGTGACCACGACCGGAGCGGTGCTCGGCCTCGCGGCGCTGATCCTCTCGGTGGTCGGCGCAGTGATCACGTTCAAGGCGGTCGGCGACGCGGTCGACGAGATAGACAAGGCCGTTTCCGGCAACTCGGCGAGCAAGGAACCCGCGGGTGACAGAGCCGGGGACGACAAGGCAGGTGACGGCAAGGCCGCGGACGACGCCGAGGCGAAGGCGGACGAGGCGCTGGCGGCCGGTGACGGCGCCCTCTACGACGACGACCTCCAGATCACGGTCTCCGAGCCCGCCCCGTACACGCCGGGCGAGTTCGCCACCGGCCACACCAAGGGCAACAAGTCCTACGTCGTCACGGTCACCGTCGACAACGGCGGCAAGGAGAAGTTCGACGCGACGCTGCTCAGCGTGGACGCGACCGCCGGCGAGAACGGCGTGCCCGCCGAGCAGATCCTCGACGACAAGTCCGGCGCGGGCTTCAGTGGCACCGTCCTGCCCGGCAAGAAGGCCACGGTGCAGTACGCCTTCGACGCTCCGGCCGACGCGAAGACGCTGACGGTCGAGGTCACCCCCGGCTTCGACTACAACGCCTCCCAGTGGGACCTCACCCTCTGACCGGCGCATCGCACAGGAAGGCCGCCGACCACGGGCGGCCTTTCGGCGTGACCGACGCACAGGTCCCCGTCGTCCGAAAACCGCCCGACCGCCCGACCGACCCCCCGACCTCCCGACCTCCCGACCTCCCGACCTCCCGGATAAACGTTCGACCGGTGGACATGACGGGCGGCACAATCGGCGGATGCCGATCACCGCGGAGCAACTGCTCTCCGCACTCGAACCGCTGTCCTTCCCCGAGCGCCTCGCACACACGGCCCGTACCGCCTCACGGGCGGTCGGCAGCGGCGAACTGCTCTCGCTGCTGGAGGCGTTGGACCGGCTCGGGCCGTACGAGCGGCGGCTCGGGGCACTGGCCGCGTTCGCCGGGCGGGAGACGGGCTTCCTCGCCGAGCGGCTCGCCGACCCGGACGACGTCGTCGCCGGGTACGCGCTGCGGGCCGCCCGCGTCCTGGCAGGGGCCCGCGCCGTGCCCGACGCGGCGATCGAGGCGGCCTACGCGGACGCGTCCGCCGTTCTGCGGCGCAGACTCGCACGTACGGTGACCGCCGGCGGGCGTACCGCTCTCGCGGAGCGCCTGGTCGTGCGGCTGCGCGAGGAGTGGGGTGACGGTGATGCCGCGCGTGTGCTGCCCGCCTGTTCCGCCACCACCGTGAACCGGCTGCTGCCCGAACTCGCCCACGCCGTCGACGGATGGGGCCTCCTGGCCCGCCGGCATCCCGACCCCGTACTCGACCAGGCCGAACGGACGCTGGCCGAGTTCTCCGGACAGCTCCGGCGCGAAGCCTGGTGGCGCACCAACGGGGCGATGCTCACGGCCGTCGCGTCGCTGAGGCCCGAGCGGGTGCTGACGTTGCTGGAGCGGTACGGTCCCGACGCGCTGCCGCCTGCCCTCGCCGACGGACTGGGCGCGCTCGTCACCGCGGACGCGGAGCGCACGGTCCGCTGGATCGTCTCCCCCGACCGTCAGCCGCCACGCCATGAGCGCGTGCTTCCACCGGGCGTGCTGCGCAGGCTCGTACGGGCCGACCCGCCGTCCCTGCTCGTGCTCGGCCGCCACTGGCTGCACCGGGAGGGCCACTTCGCGGCGCTGCTGAAGGCCATGCCGCCCGCCCGCCGGACGGGCTTCCTGGACGAGGTCACCCGCTGTGGGACGCGGGGCGAGCCGGCTCTGGGTGTCCTCTCCGTGCTGCCCCGCGAGCGGCGCTGGGCCGAGGTGCGGCGTTCGGTGGCCGATTCCACCGGGCAGAGCTGGAGTTGGATCGACGACCTGGACACCCTCGCGCACGGCCCCTTCGTCGAGGCGCGGCCCGAACTGCTTTCCGCCCTGGAGCGCTCCGACGCCGACGACCGCGCCTATGCCTGGCCCCTGCTGGTGGCGTGCGCCGGGCGGGACGGGGGCCGGGAGGCCGTCACCGACCTGCTGACCCTGATGCGGCGCCTGCGCAATGAGCAGGACCCGGTGCGCGCAGCCGCACTCGGCGCACTCGCCGAAGTGCCCCCGCGGTGCTTCACGGCCGACGACACCGGCCCGCTGGAGCGGATCGTCCAGGACGCCCTGGAGGCACGGGACGGTTCGGCGGACAGCCGTACGGCCGTCCGCCGGATCGCCGAACGCCTGCTGGTCGAGCACGCCACGGACAGTGAAACCGCCCTGCGCGACTGGGCGTTGCGCACTTTGGAGCGCATCGTCGGCCGCGTCGGCGTCCCGGAGTTCGGCCCGCTGCACCGCGTGCTGCGGCGGGGGCAGGAGCATCACGTCTTCGAGGCGCTGCGCCCGTGGCTCGATGCGGCCTGCGAACGGGCCGACCACCGGCTCCTGTTCGGGCTCGCGCGCGCCTTCGGCCCGCGTGCGCGCCGGATGCCCGCGCTCCAGAGCATGCTGGAACGGGCACTGGAGCACGCGGACGACGAGGCGTTCGGGACGGCCGCCGAGTTGTGGCTGGACCGACCGGGCACCCGCGACGAGCGGGTGGCCCGGATCATCGCCCTGGAGCCGTCGGCCGTCGTCCTGCCGCCCGTACTGCGGGTGCTTGCCCGGCGGCGTACCGACCTGCTCGACGCCGTGCTCGGCGAGGAGCCGCCGTACGGCCGCTTCCTGGTGCGCGGCAGCCGCAGGCCGCTCCCCGATCTCTCCTGCAGCGGCCGCTGGCTGCCCCGCCAGCAGCGGGCCGCGGCCCGGCTCGCCGGACAGGCGGCCGAGGACGGCTCCCTGCCGCTTGACGACCGGGCCGCCATGATCCGGTCCGCCGCACCGGTGCCGGTACTCGGCCGCGCGCTGGCCACGAAGCACATGGACGACACCGACGTGGTCGTCGCCGAGGCGGCGCTGGGCGCCATGCCGTGGACCGACCGGCCGCAGGAGACTCTGCCGCTGCTGCTGGCCCGGGCAGGCGACGACCGGGCACGTGTCGCGGTGTACGCGGCATCGCGTGCCGCGCGCTTCACCGCCCCGTCCGAACTCGCCGCGCACCTGGACCCGTTGCTGACCGGTGAGACGCACGCGAAGGTGACAGCCCGCAAGGAGGCCGTACGGATCGCGGCACGCTTTCTGCCGCCGCGGCAGACTGCGGCGCTTCTGGAGCGGGCCTACTACGCGCCGGACCGGCATCCGGACGTCCGGGCCGCCGTCGTCTCCGCGCTGCCCCCGCTGCTCGGTGCCGCCCCTCAGGCATGGCGCATCCTCGAGGACGCCGCACGGGACGGCACGCCCCAGGTCCGCGAGGCCATCTTGCGGTTCACGCCCTGGGAGCTGGCAGGGACGCACCGTGCTCGGTACGCCGAGCTGGTCGGTGACACGTACGACGCGAACCTGGCGCGGCTCGACGAGCTGGAGGCGTACGGGACGTACCACGCCGTCGGCGCGTGGGCCCGCTTCTCCCCCGGGCTGGCGAACCGGCTCTCCCGTACGGCCTGCGACCTCGGCAGCCGCGCCCATTCCCGCCACGCCGTCGGGGCGTTGCGCGACCTCGCGCAATCGGGAGCGGCCCACCCTGTGGGCGGTGCGGCTCCGGGCAGCGTGTTCCACGGTGCGGTGGCCGAGCTGCTGACCGTGGTCCGCGCGGGCGAGGAGGACAACGAGGCGCTGCCGGACCGGGACCTGCCGGCCCTGCAGCGGCTGCGGTCGCTGGTCGCCCTGTCGGGAAGGACTGCCGAGCAGCGGGAGCTGCTGGTGACGGTCGCGGACCAGCTGGCACAGGAACCGCTGCTGGCATCCGAGCGCGCCGACCTGCTCCACCAGCTGGTCGTCCCCACCGCGGACCTGCCCGAACTGCTGGGCCGGCTGCGGGAGCTGGCGGACGCCCTCGAAGGCGGCGCGGCGACAGTCGCCTCACGAGTGGCGGGACGGCTGTGGGTCTCGCTCGTGCACCAGCCGCTGCCGGAGAAGCCGGAGACGATGCACGCCGCCGCGGAGCACCTCGCCCGCGACGGCGGGATGGCCGCGGGAATGCTGGCGACCGGGCTGGTGACCGGCACGGGCAGACGCCTCGACTGGCCGCCGGAGTGGCAGGCTCTGCTGCGCCTGCTGCGCAGGCACGCTCACCCCGACGTGCGGCACGAGGCGTACACGACCATGACGGACACCGAATGACGGCCATGGAGTGCGCGCCTCGTCGCGACGCGTGTCACCGGGCGTGCCGCGCTCAACCGCCGCACTGGGCGAGCATGACCTGCTTGTCGGCGGCCGTCACCGCGAGTTCGTACTCCGCCGCGACCTGCGCGAACCGCACCGCGTAGGAGCAACGGACGGACTTGTTCGGCGGGAGCCAGGAGGCCGGACCCGAGTCGGACTTGGCGCTGTTGGCGCGGCCCTCGACCGGCAGCAGATTCAGCGGGTCGTTCGCCAGTTGCCTGCGCTTGCTCGCGGGCCAGCGCGCCGCGCCCATCTGCCAGCTGTAGGACAGCGGCACGACATGGTCTATCTGCACCTCGGCGGCCCGCTGCTTGCGCCACTCGATGGTCCGGCCGGTGTACGGGTCGTCGAGCGTCAGCTCCACGACGACGCAGTCGGAGCCGGCGCGGTACGCCAACGCCTTCCCGTCACGGGCCAGCACGTCGTTCCGCGTGTCGCACCCGTTCCTCGCCAGGGGCACCCCGTCGGCCGTATCCATCCACGCGTAGCCGAACTCGTCCCTGTCGTACCCCGTTCGGGGCCCGCGCCCCTTCGTCGTGAGGTCGCCGATCAGGCGGCGGGCGTCGGCCCGCTCGGCGTCGGTGGTGAGCGCGGCAAGACCCGGCCCGGTGCCGTCGGGGTTGTCGAAGGGGCTCGTACCGCCGGGTGAGCCGGGTGCGGGCTCGGCGTCGCCGCCGAGCCCGGTGCCCTCGCAGCCCACGAGAACCGTTACGGCGAGCAGTGCCGCCGCCCCTCCCCTGGCCACCCCGTGTCTGTTCACGCCCGTAACGTACTGGGCGGGTCACGTCCTGCCGATACCCAGGGTGTTTTCGGCGGGCAGCAGACCGGTTCCGAGCACGGCGACCCAGAAGTCCCCGAGCAGGCCGGACAGTCGGGCCGTGTCCTGCGCGCCGAGGGCGGTCCAGGGCGCGGCCGCGGATGTGTCCGTACGCCGCTCGATCTCCGTGCGCAGTTCACGTCCGGCCTCGGTGGCGGTGCCGTCCGCGTCCAGCAGACCACGCTTCAGCAGCCGTTCAGCGGCGGCGTCCCATTCGGCGCCGCTCCAGCCGCGACTCGCGAAGACCTCGGCCGGGGCCGCGCCGATCCCGGCGAAGGACACGAGCGATTCGACCGGGTCGAGACCGGCCGTCAGCAGGGCCGCGAGATGGCCGTCGCCCCGGTGCTCGCGCAGGATCGTGGCGGCCTGCCAGAGCGCGAGGTGCGGCTCGTCCGGCCAGGGAAGGGCGGCGTTGGCGGCGGCGAGCGGACGGCCCGCGGGATCGGCGGCCTCGGCGGCCCGCCGGGCGAGGGCTGCGGCCTCGGCCAGCTCGGGCGACCCGACGGCGTCCCCGAGAATCCCGCGGTACGTGCTGTCGACGGCGCGCAGCCGGGCGGCGAGCACCGCCGAGGGCGGGGCGATGCGCCAGGCGTCCGGCACGTAGCGCTCCACCATGCGGGGGCTGAAGCTGTAGAACGCCGAGGAGACCTGCGCCGCCCCCACGTCACCCAGCGGCGCCGCACGCCACGCGAAGTAGCTGGGCCAGCGCTCGTCCGTGCGGTGGCCGAGGGCTGCGGCCTCGTCGAAGGCCTGGGGTGCGTAGTAGAGGACGGCGTGCAGGGGTTCGAGCAGGTGCCACATCTGCCGTACGCGTCCGAGGTCGTCGGTCATGGTCCGCCTCCCGATATCTAGTCACTGACCAGATTGCGCGCCGATCCGGAACTTGTCAATGACTAGATTCTGCGTACCCTGGCTCCATGAGCAGTGAGCGCACGTACCACCACGGCGATCTGCGCCGCGCCGTCCTGACCGCCGCCCTCGAAGCGATCGCCACCGACGGCCCGTCCGGCCTCAGCCTGCGCGACCTCGCCCGCCGCGCGGGCGTCTCCCACGCGGCCCCGGCGCACCACTTCAAGGATCGGGCCGGGCTGCTGACGGCCATCGCGGCGGAGGGGTACGAACTGCTGGCCCACGCCCTGTCGACGGCCCCGGACCTACGCGAACGCGGCGTGGCCTACGTCCGCTTCGCCATCGGGCACCCGGCCCACTTCCAGGTCATGTTCCAGCCCGAGCTCCACCGCCCCGACGCCCCGGAGCTGCTTGCGGCCAAGGCCCGCGCGAACACGGAGCTCCGCGCGGGCGTCCTGGACCGGCGGCCGGACGGGGACCCGGACCTGATGGCGACTGCCGCCTGGTCGGTGGCCCACGGATTCGCGACACTGCTGCTCAGCCACAACCTGGACCGGGTGGTGGGCGACCGCGACCCGCAGGACGTGTTCCGTTCACTGGCACAGGCGATGCCCGGCCCCGCGCAGTCCTGAGCCACGGCGGGCCCGCGCGCAGTCCTGAGCCACGCCCGGCCCCGCGCCCTGAGCCACGGCCGGCCGCACCCCGACCGCGGCCCCGTCGCTACGAACCCAGGATCGTCGTCAGGAACTCCCCCGTCCACGCGAGCAGTTCCCGTCCCACCACCGGCTTGCCGCCGATCTTGCCCGTCGTCGGGCGCGGCACCAGGATCTGGTGGACCGCCGGCTTGATGACCGTGCGCGGGTACAGGCGCTTGAGCCGCAGTTCCTGCGACTCGCGCAACTCCACCGGCGCGAAGCGGATGTTGGGCCCCTGGAGCACGATCTCGCCCACCCCGCAGGCGCGCGCCAGCATGCGCAGACCGGCGACGAGCAGCAGGTTCTCCACCGGCTCCGGGAGCTTGCCGTAGCGGTCGGTCAGCTCCTCACGGACCGCCTTGACGTCCGCCTCCGTGTTGGCGGAGGCGATGGCGCGGTACGCCTGGAGCCGTAGCCGCTCGCCGGGCGCGTAGTCGTGCGGGACGTGCGCGTCGACCGGGAGCTCGATCTTGACCTCGAGCGGGGGCTCCTCCTCCACACCGCCGTCGACTGCCGCGCGGTAGTCGGCGACCGCCTCGCCCACCATGCGGATGTACAGATCGAAGCCGACGCCCGCGATATGACCCGACTGCTCGCCACCGAGCAGATTGCCCGCGCCGCGGATCTCCAGGTCCTTCATCGCGACGTACATGCCCGCGCCCATCTCCGTGTGCTGGGCGATCGTCGCGAGGCGTTCGTGCGCCGTCTCCGTCAGCGGCTTCTCCGGCGGGTAGAGGAAGTACGCGTATCCCCGCTCCCGCCCTCGTCCGACACGTCCGCGCAGCTGGTGCAGCTGCGAGAGACCAAAGTTGTCGCCTCGCTCGACGATGAGCGTGTTGGCGTTGGAGATGTCGATGCCGGACTCGACGATCGTCGTCGAGACGAGCACGTCGAACCTCTTCTCCCAGAAGTCCACCACGACCTGCTCCAGCGCCGACTCGGGCATCTGGCCGTGGGCGGTCGCGATGCGGGCTTCGGGCACGATGTCGCGCAGCCGCGCCGCCGCCCGGTCGATCGACTCGACGCGGTTGTGGATGTAGAAGACCTGGCCCTCACGCAGCAGTTCACGGCGAATGGCCGCGCCGAGCTGCTTCTCCTCGTAGGGGCCGACGAAGGTGAGCACGGGGTGGCGCTCCTCCGGCGGCGTCGTGATCGTCGACATCTCGCGGATGCCCGTCACGGCCATCTCCAGCGTGCGGGGGATGGGCGTGGCCGACATGGTCAGCACGTCCACGTTGGCGCGCAGCTTCTTCAGCTGCTCCTTGTGCTCGACACCGAACCGCTGCTCCTCGTCGACGATGACCAGGCCCAGATCCTTGAACTTGGTCTCGGAGGAGAAGAGGCGGTGGGTGCCGATGACGATGTCGACCGAGCCGTCCCGCAGTCCCTCCAGCGTCGCCTTCGCCTCGGTGTCCGACTGGAAGCGGCTCAGTGCCCGGGTCACGACGGGGAACTGCGAGTACCGCTCGGAGAACGTACCGAAGTGCTGCTGGACGAGGAGCGTGGTGGGCACCAGGACCGCGACCTGCTTGCCGTCCTGCACCGCCTTGAAGGCCGCGCGGACCGCGATCTCCGTCTTGCCGTAGCCGACGTCGCCGCAGATCAGCCGGTCCATCGGGACCGTCTTCTCCATGTCCTCCTTGACCTCGGCGATCGTGGACAGCTGGTCGGGCGTCTCGACGTACGCGAACGCGTCCTCCAGCTCGCGCTGCCACGGGGTGTCCGGCCCGAAGGCGTGACCCGGGGCCGCCATCCGGGCCGAGTACAGCTTGATCAGGTCCGCGGCGATCTCCTTGACCGCCTTCTTCGCCCGCGCCTTCGTCTTCGTCCAGTCCGCGCCGCCGAGCCGGTGCAACGTCGGCGCCTCGCCGCCCACGTACTTGGTGACCTGCTCCAGCTGGTCGGTGGGGATGTAGAGCCGGTCGCCGGGCTGGCCGCGCTTGGCGGGGGCGTACTCCACGAGCAGGTACTCGCGGGTCGCGCCCTGCACCGTACGCTGCACCATCTCGATGTAGCGCCCCACGCCGTGCTGTTCGTGGACGATGTAGTCGCCGACCTCCAGGGTCAGCGGGTCGATGGTCTTGCGGCGCCGGGTCGGCATCCGCTGACCGTCCTTGCCGGCCGCCTTCTGGCCGGACAGGTCGGTCTCGGTGAGCACGGCCACCTTCAGCGCCGGGTCGACGAAGCCGAAGTCGATGGAGCCGCAGGCGACATGGACGACGGACGGTGAGATGTCGGTGAGGTCCGCTTCCAGCCGGGCGGCGATGCCCTCGCCGCCGAGCACCTCGACCGTGCGGGAGGCGGGGCCGTGCGCCTCGGTGACGTAGACGGTGCGCCAGCCGTCGGCCAGCCAGCCCTTGGTGTCGGCGAGTGCACGGGCGGTGTCGCCGCGGTACGTCTCCGGGGCGTGCATGCCCAGCTTGAGCGTGTCCTCGTCCAACTCCGCGTCGGCGGCGAACGGTGAGACGGACCACCACATCATGCCGAGCTCGCGCGCCCGGTCCCGTACGTCCGCGATCCCCCACAGCGAGGCCGCACCGACGTCGATGGGGGCCTCTCCCCCGCCCGCCGTCGCCGCCCAGGACGCCTGCAGGAACTCCTGACTCGTGGCGACGAGGTCGGCGGCCCGGGTCCGTACCCGCTCCGGGTCGCAGACCACGGCCATGGCGCCCTGCGGCAGCACGTCCAGCAGCAGTTCCATGTCGTCGACGAGCACCGGGGCGAGGGACTCCATGCCCTCGACGGCGATACCCTCGGCGATCCTGCCGAGCAGTTCGCCCAGCTCCGGGTGCGCCTCGGCGAGCGCCGCCGCCCGCTGCCGCACGTCCTCGGTCAGCAGCAGCTCACGGCACGGAGGCGCCCACAGACCGTGCTCGGCGACCTCCAGGGAGCGCTGGTCGGCGACCTTGAAATAACGGATCTCCTCGACGTCGTCGCCCCAGAACTCCACCCGCAGGGGGTGCTCCTCGGTCGGCGGGAAGACATCCAGGATGCCGCCGCGCACCGCGAACTCACCACGCTTCTCGACCAGTTCGACCCGCGAGTACGCGGCGGCGGCCAGGCCGTCCACGATCTCGTTCAGATCGGCCTGCTGCCCCGTGCGCAGCGCCACCGGCTCCAGGTCCCCGAGGCCCTTGACCTGCGGTTGCAGTACGGAGCGCACGGGCGCGACGACGACGCGCACGGGACCGGCGGCCGGGTCGTCGGCCGAGGGGTGCGCGAGACGGCGCAGCACGGCGATCCGGCGGCCCACGGTGTCGGAGCGGGGCGAGAGACGCTCGTGCGGCAGCGTCTCCCAGGAGGGGTACTCGACGACGCCCTCACCGGGCAGGAGCGAGCGCAGCGCCGCGGCCAGGTCCTCGGCCTCCCGGCCGGTGGCGGTGACGGCCAGCACGGTGCGGTCCGTCTCACGGGCGAGCGCGGCCACGGCGAACGGCCGCGCGGCGGCCGGACCCACCAGGTCGACATGCATGCGGTGGCCGTCCCCGGCCGCCTTGACCGCTTCGGCGAGCGCCGGGTCACGTACGACGGCATCGAGCAGACCGTGCAGGCTCATGAAGGGATTTCCGTCCGGGAGAAAGCGAGGATGGGCAACGCGATAAGCCCGACACGTGGTACGGGCCGGGGGTCTCCAGACTACGGCGTCGGTCCGACACTCGCGCGAGGGATCGGGCCCGCCCCCGCCACCGGCTGCGGACGCACGCCACGGCCCCCGGGCGTCCGTCGTGGACACCCGGGGGCCGTGGCGCAACCGGTGGGACCGGACCCCCGTACCGGGCCCGCCGGTGGGGCTACTCGGTGGCGATCGCGTTCAGGACGTTCATGCGGCCCGCACGGAACGCCGGGACCAGTGCCGCGAACAGCCCCACGAACGCCGACGCCACGAAGACCGTGATGATCGTCGGCCACGGGATCTCCAGGACCCCCAGGCCCTCCAGGGCGAGCAGCTTCTGCGCCGAGGTGCCCCAGCCCATGCCCAGCCCCAGGCCGA
The DNA here is from genome assembly GCF_056436245.1 of Streptomyces sp. NPDC043812. Lineage (NCBI taxonomy): Bacteria > Bacillati > Actinomycetota > Actinomycetes > Kitasatosporales > Streptomycetaceae > Streptomyces > Streptomyces sp. NPDC043812. The sequence continues at coordinate 402,629 of NZ_JBWKCY010000002.1, read as the reverse complement.
GCAGGGCGCCGAAGAGCGCGATGACCACCGACTCCAGGCGGATCATGCGGCGCAGCTGGCGGCGCGAGAGGCCGATCGCCCGCATCAGGCCGATCTCCCTGGTCCGCTCGACGACCGACAGGGCGAGGGTGTTCACCACGCCGAGCACCGCGACGATGATCGCGAGCGCGAGCAGGCCGTAGACGATGTTCAGCAGCTGACCGATCTGGTCCTTCAGGTCCTGCTTGAAGTCGGTCTGGTTCTGCACCTTGTACTGCGGGTACTCGGCCAGCGACTTCTTGAGGGCGGCGTACGCCTCCTTCTCCTTGCCGTCCTGCGCCGTCGCGAACATGATCATGTTCTCGGGCATCCTGTCGGCGGGGATGTACCGCGCGACGGTCGTGATGTTGACGTACATCGCGCCCTTGTCGACGTTCGTGTCGTCCGAGGTGATCGCGGCGACCTTCAGGTCCGCGGTCCGCCCGTTCCTGAACGCCACCTCGATCGTGTCGCCGACCTTCACGCCGCGGCGCTGCGCGTAGTCGCTGCCGACCGACATCGCGTCCATCCCGTACGCCGCCGACAGCTCACCCGCGGTCGTCTCCCGGCGCAGGTCCTGTGCGTACGTCGGGTCGGCGGCGGCGAGCGACTCGTCCTCCGTGGTGCCGTCGGGGGCGGTGATCTTCGCGTCCACGGACTTGTACTCGGTGATGTGCGCGATCCCCGGCGCCTTCTCCAGCGCCTCCTGCGCCTTGGGCACGATCGCCCTGCCGTCGTTGGAGGTGGACTGGACGATGAAGTCCGCGCCGACCGACTTGTCGAGCTCCTCCGTCGCCGAGGCGACCATCGAGGACCCCACCACCGACAGACAGGCCACCAGTGCGAGACCGATCATCAGCGCGGCGCCGGTCGCTCCCGTACGGCGCGGGTTGCGCAGCGCGTTGCGCTCCGCCATCCGCCCGACCGGGCCGAACATCCGCAGCACGAGAGCGCTGATCACACGGACCACGACACCCGCCAGCAGCGGGCCGATGACGATGAAGCCGATCAGGGAGAGCACCACGCCGAGACCGAGGAACAGCGATCCCTCACTCGCCTTGTCGGCCTGGGTGGCGACGAACAGCGCGGCCGCGCCGCCGCCCGTGAGGACGAGGCCGATGGTGCCGCGGATCCAGCCTGCCCTGCCGTCGGCCGGCGTTCCGGAGTCGCGCAGCGCGGCCATCGGGGAGACCTTGCCGGCCCGGCGGGCCGGGATGTACGCGGCGACAACGGTGACGATGATGCCGAGCGTCAGACCGACCGTGGGGGTCGTCCACTTCACGGTCAGATCACTGGTGGACAGGTTCATGCCCACCGCGGACATCATCTTCATCAGGCCGACGGCAAGGCCCACGCCCGCCCCCACGCCTGCGATCGACCCGACGACGCCGAGCAGCACCGCCTCGACGAGCACGGAACGGTTCACCTGCCGGCGGCTGGAGCCGATGGCCCGCATCAGACCGATCTCGCGGGTGCGCTGTGCCACGAGCATCGAGAAGGTGTTGACGATCAGGAAGATGCCGACGAGGAGCGCGATTCCGGCGAAGCCGAGCATCGCGTACTTCATGACGTTCAGGAACGAGCCGACCTCCTCGCGGCCCGCGTCCGCCGCTTCCTTCGCGGTCTGCAGCTTGTACGGGGTGTCCAGCGCCGCGGCCACGTCCTTCTTGAGCTGCTCGTCGGTGACGCCCGGCTCGGCGGTGACCATGACCTGGGTGAACAGGCCCTCCTTGCCGAGGAGTTCCCGCTGCGCGGTGGCCGTGTCGAAGAAGACGACGGCCGCACCGGGGTTGGTGACCTTGAAGGAGGCGATACCGGAGATCTTCGCGGTGGTGTCGCCCGTCACCGCGATGGTGCGCAGTTCGTCGCCGAGCTTCAGGTGGTGCTTGTCGGCGGTGTCGGCGTCGACCATCACGTCGGTGGGGCCGCGCGGCGCACGGCCGGAGGTGATCGCCATCGACTTGAGGTCGTTCTCGGTCCAGTTGGCGGCGATCGTCGGGGCGCCGGTCGTGGAACCCATGTTCTTGTTCTCGGAGTTGACGACGGTCACGCTCAGGCTGGAGACCGCGCCCTCCGCGGACTCGACTCCCTCGACCGACCGGACCCGCTCGACGAGCGCGGCGGGCAGCGATTCGGGCTTGCCGGTGGCCGGGTTGTCGTCGTCACCGGCGCCCTTGGGGCTGACGGTGACATCGGACGCGGTCGTGGCGAAGAGCTTGTCGAAGGTGGTGTTCATGGTGTCGGTGAACACCAGCGTCCCCGACACGAAGGCCACGGACAGCAGGACCGCCACCGCCGAAAGCGCCATCCTGCCCTTGTGGGCGAGGAAGTTGCGCAGGGAGGTCTTGAGCACGGTCATGACGTGCGCCCCCGGGCGTCGAAGTCCTTCATGCGGTCGAGGACGGCGTCCGCGGTCGGGCGGAACATCTCGTCGACGATGCGCCCGTCGGCGAGGTAGAGCACCCGGTCCGCGTAGGAGGCGGCGACCGGGTCGTGCGTGACCATGACGATGGTCTGGCCCAGCTCGTCGACCGACTGCCGCAGGAAGCCGAGGACTTCGGCGCCGGCCCGGGAGTCGAGGTTTCCGGTGGGCTCGTCACCGAAGATGATCTCGGGCCGTGCGGCGAGGGCGCGGGCGACCGCGACGCGCTGCTGCTGACCGCCGGAGAGCTGGGTGGGCCGGTGCTTGAGCCGGTCGGACAGCCCCACGGTCTCGACGACCCTGTTGAGCCACGCCGCGTCGGGCTTGCGGCCGGCGATGTCCATGGGAAGCGTGATGTTCTCCAGCGCGTTCAGCGTCGGCAGCAGGTTGAACGCCTGGAAGATGAAGCCGATCCGGTCGCGGCGCAGTTGGGTGAGCTTCTTGTCCTTGAGCCCGGTGATCTCGGTGTCGTCGAGGAAGATCTGGCCGGAGGTGACGGTGTCGAGACCGGCGAGGCAGTGCATCAGTGTCGACTTGCCGGAGCCGGACGGCCCCATGATCGCGGTGAACTGCCCGCGCGCGATGTCCACGTCCACGTGGTCGAGTGCGACGACACGGGTCTCCCCGGCGCCGTAAGCCTTGACGACCTGCCGTCCCCGTGCGGCGACGGCCGTGCGCCCTCCGGTTTCCCCGTGTGCGGGGGTGGTTACAGCCGTTGTCACGGTAGGTCTCCTAGCTCTGGGAAATCAGCGAATGATGTCGCCGCGGATACGTGTCGAGTCTTGCGGCGCGGACGTTCCGGCGCGCTGGTGCGCGGCGCAGTCTTGATGCGGGGGTTTTCCCCACCCCCGCCCCGGTCGCGGCCGTAAGACCAAGTTAAGGAACGCCCTCGGCCCTTCACGTCGTCCGTCGGGACGAACGCCCCCTGACCGGAAGTAAGGAGGAGTCCCTAGGGGTTCTCCACCCATGGGTGGAGGCGCCGTCGGTCGAGCGTGCACCCTCCCGCTGCGTCAGGTGCAAGTGAGAAGGTGTCCCCCGGAGATAGATGCAAGGGGAAAGGACTTGGGGGAATCCGTGGGAAGCACCGGTCGCACAGAACGCACGCCCGGCCCCGTCACACCTGCCACGCCTCCTGCCGCGCCCCGGCGCGGGCCGGTCGTCGCCGCACTCATGCTCGGGATGGCACTCGCGGCACTCGACGGGACCGTCGTCTCCACCGCCGTCCCGCAGATCGTCGGCGACCTCGGCGGCTTCACCGTCTTCTCCTGGCTGTTCTCCGGTTATCTGCTCGCCGTCACGGTCACCCTCCCCGTCTACGGCAAGCTCTCCGACACCTTCGGGCGCAAGCCCGTCCTCATCGTGGGCATCGTGCTGTTCCTCGTCGGCTCGCTGCTGTGCGCGGCGGCATGGAGCATGGCCTCGCTCATCGCCTTCCGCGTCGTGCAGGGGCTGGGCGGCGGTGCGCTGCAGGGCACGGTGCAGACGATCGCCGCCGACCTCTACCCGCTCAAGGAACGGCCCCGGATCCAGGCGAGGCTGTCCACGGTGTGGGCGACCTCCGCGGTGGCCGGCCCGGCGATCGGCGGGCTGCTCGCCGCGTACGCCGACTGGCGCTGGATCTTCCTGATCAACCTGCCCGTCGGCGCGGTCGCCCTCTGGCTCGTCGCCCGGCATTTCGTCGAACCGTCGCGCACGCGGGCAGCCGCCCGTCCCCGCATCGACTGGGCGGGCGCCCTGCTCGTGTTCGCCGCCGCCACCCTACTGCTGACCGCGCTGGTGCAGGGCGGCATCGCCTGGCCCTGGCTCTCGGCGCCGTCGCTCGCCCTGCTCGGCGGCACCGCCGTCCTCGTCGCCGTCACCGTCGTCGTCGAACGCCGCGCCGCGGAGCCGATCATCCCCGGCTGGGTATGGCGCCGCCGCACCATCGCCGCGGTCAATCTCGCACTGGGCGCGCTGGGTCTGCTGATGGTGGCGCCGACGGTCTTCCTGCCCACCTACGCGCAGTCGGTCCTCGGCCTCGGCCCGATCGCCGCGGGCTTCGTCCTGTCGGTGATGACCCTGAGCTGGCCGGTCAGCGCCGCCCTGTCCAACCATGTCTACACACGCATCGGCTTCCGGCGGACCGCGATCATCGGCATCGGCCTGGCCATGCTGATCCTGCTGGCCTTCCCCTTGCTCCCCTATCCGGGCGAGCCCTGGCAGCCCGCGCTGATCATGCTGCTGCTCGGCGGCGCGCTGGGCCTGTTCCAGCTCCCGCTGATCGTCGGCGTCCAGTCGACCGTCGGCTGGTCGGAGCGCGGCACCACGACCGCGTCGGTGCTCTTCTGCCGCCAGGTCGGCCAGTCGGTGGGCGCGGCCCTGTTCGGCGCGATCGCCAACGCCGTGCTCGTCGCCCGGCTGGGCGGCGGCGACCTCGACTCGGTCTCCCGCGCCCTGGAGCACCCCACGTCGGAAGCGGCCACCGACACGCTCCGCCGGGCGGTGGCCGCGGCGGTCGACCACGTCTACGTGGGCGCGGCCGTGGCGGCAGGCCTCGCTCTGCTGGTCCTGATCTTCGTGGCGCCGCGCCGCTTCCCGGTCATCGCCGAGCCGGCGCCGGACGACCGCTCCGGCTGACACCGGACCCGGCCCCGGGGCCGGGCGCCCGCAGCGTCCGCCGGTACTCGTCGGCGGATTGGGAACAGCCCGCCGGTGTGGCGTGAGACGCCCTCCGGCCTGCGCAAAGCCCGCTGACCGGTGTTACCGCGGGTTCCGTCGCCGCGCACACAGAATCGTCACCGAACCGACATACCGAGCGGTCGGAAACCCCCTTACGCCAGGGCTGTACCGCTGAGTAACGTACGCGGACCACCAGCGCCACCCGCCCGTTCCCCCGGGGCGGCAAGGAGCAAGAACCATGTCGTACCACCAGCCCTTCCCGGGCCCACCTCCCGTCCCCCAGCAGCGGAACGCCGGGCGGCACCGTCAGGAGCCGGCCCAGCAGTCCTGGGAGGCGAGCGGACCGCCCTCCAGGGACTTCCCGCAACGGGCCTGGGAATCCGAACCGCAGGCGTGGAACTCCGCAGCGCAGACGGCCGCCCGGTCGTGGGAGGAGCCGCAGCCCTGGGACGCTCCACAGCCCGAACCGCCCACCGCCGCCGACGACCGCGCCGAACTGAACAGGCTCAGCTCGGCCTACCGACGCCTGCGCCGCGTCGCCACCTTCACCGCGCTCGGCTACTTCGTCCTCTTCCTCCTCCTCTCCGGCTACGCCCCCGGGATGATGACCAGCACCGTGTCCGGCGGACTCACCACCGGTCTCGTGCTGGGCCTTCTCCAGCTGCCCGTGGCACTGGCCGCGATCCTCGTCTACGAGCGGATCGCCCGCAGGCGAGTCGACCCCCTCGCCGCCGCGATCCGCGAACGCGCCGAGGAGGCGGCCGCGGCCGCCGAGTCCCGGCAGGAACGGCCGGGCCGTCCCGGGCTCGGCGGATGGCAGCAGTCCGCGGGAGGTACGCGCGCATGACCGGCTTCAGCTCCGAGGCGCAGACCATGTCGCTGGTCGCGTTCATCGCCGTCATCACCGTCACGCTGCTGCTGTGCGTGATGACCGGTCCCGACCGCGACGACCTGGGCGAGTTCTACACCGGCTACCGCTCGCTGTCCCCCGTGCAGAGTGGCCTGGCCCTCGCCGGTGACTACATCTCCGCCGGCACCGTGCTCGGCACCATCGGCATCATCGCGCTCGTCGGCTACGACGGGATCACCCTCGCCCTGAGCACCGTCCTGTCACTGGTGCTGATGATGTTCCTGCTCGCCGAACCGCTGCGGAACGCGGGCCGGTTCACCATGGGCGACGTCTTCACCCGCCGCATGCCCGGCCCCGTCGTGCGCATCACCGTGGCCGCGGTCACCCTGGTCGCGCTGCTGCCTCTGGTGGTCTTCCAGCTCGCGGGCGCGGGCGATCTGCTCTCCGTCGTCCTCGGCTTCGACGCCGACGGCTTCAAGACCGGGTCGATCGTGTTCCTCGGCCTGCTGATGATCGCCTACGCGGCGATCGGCGGCATGAAGGGCACGGCGTTCATCCAGATCGTCAAGACCGTCGTCCTGCTCGGCGCCGCCACCGCGATCGCCGCGCTCGTCCTCAACCGCTTCGACTTCAGCCTGCCGTCGCTGCTGGACGCCGCCAAGCGCGGCAGCGGGGCCGGGGACGCGTACCTCGCCTCCGGGCTGCAGTTCCAGGGCAACGAACTCGACATGATCAGCACCCAGTTGACGGTCGTGCTGGGCGCGGCCGTCCTCCCGCAGATCACGATGCGCATGTTCACCTCGCGCAGCGCGACAGCGGTGCGGCGCTCGATGTCCTGGGCCGTGTCGACCGTCGTCGTGACGTGCCTGCTGCTCGCCGTGATCGGCTTCGGCGCGGCGGCGATCGTCGGACGCCAGGGCCTCGTCGCCGGCGACCCGCAGGGCAAGACCGCGTTCCTCATGGTCAGCCAGGCCGTCATGGGCAACGAGCAGACGACCTTCGAGACGCTGATCTTCACTGCCGTCGCCACCGCGATCTTCCTGACGCTGCTGGCGTCGGTCGCCGGCATCACCCTCGCCTGCGCCAACACCCTGGCGCACGACCTCGTCCAGCACGGGCTGCGCAAGGCGGAACTGAAGCACTCCACGGAGATGGCCATCGCCCGCGGTGCGGCAGGATGCGTCGGTCTCCTCGCGATCGCGATCGCGGCCGGTGCACGGCACCTGAACCTGCAGGCGCTGCTCACCCTCTCGTTCTGCATCGGCGCGTCCGCGGTCGCCCCCGCGCTCGTCTACACCCTCTTCTGGCGCCGGTTCTCCCGTACGGGACTGCTCTGCACGCTCATCGTGGGCAGCGTCTCGGCGTTCGTCCTGATGACGGGCAGCAACCTGGTGTCCGGATCGCCCCAGGCGATCTTCCCGGGCGAGGACTTCAACTGGTTCCCGTTCACCACCTCGGGCATCATCTCCGCCCCGCTGGGCTTCCTCGCGGGATGGCTCGGCACAGTCCTGTCCGAACGGGACGCAGCCGGCCAGCGGCAGCGCTACGAAGCGGTGGAACCGGCCATCCTCGCCGGCACACCGGCGGCGAGCGGCACCGCCGCGTCCTGAACCCGCACAGCGCGAACACAGGGGCGCCCGGCCTGCGATGCAGGCCGGGCGCCCTTTCGGTCGATCAGAGGTCAGGAGCCGCTCAGAGCAGCCCGTCCCACATCTGCTCCAGCAGCACGGACCACCAGCTCTCCGGCGACGACAGGGCAGCCGGGTCCAGAGCCGCCAGCTGCGCCTGGAAGTCCAGCGTCCAGCGCCCCGCCTGCTCCGGCGTCAGCCCGAAGCGCAGCCGCCACATACGGCCCAGCAGCGCCATGCAGCGCACGAACTCGGGCAGGCCCGTGTTCACGAACTGCGGGGCCACCGGCTGACCGCCCGGCCCGGCCTCCACCGGCACCGCCACGATGTGCGCCGTGCCGTACTGGACACAGATCGCGCGGCCGAAGTCACTGCCGAGCACCAGATACGAACCCGCGTCGGAAGCGGGCTGCACCTGCCGCTGGGCGGCCAGTTCGGCGAGCGTGGGCACCACCGGCTGCGCAGGCTGAGCCCAGAAGAACGGGTTGAAGTCCCCCGGCAGACCCGCCCACACCAGTGTCGCCGCCACGATCTCCGGCACACCCTGACGCGAAACGGCCCGCTGGTCGAACCTGCAGATGCCCTGCGGACCGAACGCACCCGCCAGCTCCTGCGCCACACCCTCCGGCGGGACCGGTGGCGCCGGAGGCACCTGCGGCAGCGGCGCCCGCACCGGCGCCGGCCGTGCGGGCCCGTCCGCGACCTGATGCAACTCACCCTGATGGGCGAGCAGTTGCCGCATGCCCTGCTGGCGCGACGCATGATCCTTGCCGTACGGCGCGATCGACGTGATCCGCGCCTGCGGCCACGTCTCGCGGATCATCCGCGCGCAGTACGCGCCCGGCAGCTCGCACGACTCCAGCTCGGTGTGCAGCTCCAGCACCTGCTGCGGCGGCACGTTCATCGCACGCAGCTCGTGCAGGATCTGCCACTCCGGATGCGGGGTGCCGGGCGCCGAACGGCGGATCAGCTGGGCCTCGGAACCGTCGGGTGCGCGGTAACGCAGCACCGCCTGGTAGCCGGGGCCGACCGTCGGCACGCCGGACGGCTGCTGCGGATAGCCGTACGCGGGCGGCTGACCCGGCTGACCGGCCTGCGGTGCATGCGGCACGGGACCGGGAGCGCCGGGCGGACCGGGCGGCTGCGGCGCGCCCGGACCCATCTGCGCGGGCCCGGCGAGCATGGTCGCCGCGTGATGCACCCCACCGCCCGGAGGCGGCGTCGCACCGGGAGGCGGCGGCGTGGAGCCGGGCGGACGCGGGGCACCGGGGGGACCGGGCGGCTGCGGGGCCCCCGGACCCATCTGGCTCGGATCCGCCAGCATCGTCGCCGCATGATGCACCCCGCCACCCGGAGGCGGCGTCGAACCCGGCGCAGCAGGAGGCCCCGGAGGCGGCGGCGTCGAACCCGACGGACGCGGCGCCCCCGGCACACCGGGGGGACCGGGCGGCTGCGGCGCGCCCGGACCCATCTGGCTCGGATCCGCCAGCATCGTCGCCGCATGATGCACCCCACCACCCGGAGGCGGCGTCGAACCCGGCGCAGCAGGAGGCCCCGGAGGCGGCGGCGTCGAACCCGGCGCAGCAGGAGACTGCGGGCCCTCCGGGCCCGTCTGGGGCACGAGCTGCGTGGGCAGATAGCCGCCCGCTGGCGCGCCGGGAGCACCCGGACCCGACGGCGGCGGCGTGGCACCGGGGCGCGCGCCCGGAGTACCCGGGGCACCCGGCGGCGGCGGAGGCGTGGCACCGCCCGAACCTCCGCGCGCACTGCGCGGCGGCAGGACCGCCTTGCTCGTCGCCGCGTCCGCGATGTCGGCCGCGCCGGGGGCATGCGCCCCCGTCGAGGGCGAAGCGGCAGCCGGGGACGGGGAGACGGGCTCCTGCGGAGCCTGCCCGGCCTGCGGCCCCAGCGCCGGAGCGATCGCCGTACGCGGCAGCTGACTGCCGCCCGACATCAGCGCCGTCGGCGCGTCCGCGCCCACCGGCGGCGGGGTGCGGTCGGCATCCGGCCGGATCGGCGGCGCGAACACCGTCGCCGGCAGCGGCACGGACGCATCGTCCCCACCGCCCGCACTCGTGTCCGTCCACCCCGTTCCGCCGGCCGGATTCGCGGGCACACCGTCCGACGCCGTCGGCTCATGGTCCTCGCCGCCCGCACCGGGCCACACCGAACCGCTCTGCGAGGCGTCCTCGCCGGACGGCGACACACCGGCCTCCGGCCACGGCGAAGCCGTCGCGCCGCCGGGCGACGAACTCCCCGTCGCCTGCGAGGCATTGCTGCCGATCGAACCCGAAGCATCCGGGTCGCCGTCCGTGGCGGACCACTGCGCCCCTGCGAACGGCGCACCGGATCCGGCGCCAACACCGCTGCCCGCACCATCGGATGACGGTTCGTCGGCAGTCGACGTGGGCGCCGGAGCCCCCACGGCCGGCCCGTCTCCGGAAGGCGCCCCGGACGCCCCCGCCCGGCGGTCCGGAATACCGAGCCTGTCCGCCGCCTCCTGCAACCACTCCGGAGGACTGAGCAGGAACGACGTCTGATTCAGATCGATACGCTGCGGCGGCTCCGCCGCGGATGCCGCCGCGGCGGGCTGCACCCCGTACTCCTCCTCGTACCGACGGATGACCTCACCCACCGGCAGCCCCGGCCACAGTGTCGCCTCGCCGCTGTCCCTGGCGATCACGAGCCGCTGCTGCCCGCCGTCCGAACGGACCCCGCCCTCGCGGTCCTCCGCCCACACCACGAAACCCAGCTCGAACTCCCGCACCCGCACCTCACGGTGCTGATACGCGGGCACATCGCCGTTCACCCACTCCTCGGCGCGCTCCTGCGCCTGTGCAAACGTCACCATCGGACCATCACCCCTCGCCCGGAACCGGCACGGCCCGCGCGAAGCCGCCGTCCACCATCAGATTCGCCACGGTCTCCAGCTCCGGCGGATTGCCCGCAAGCCGCTGCAAGAACGCGTCGAAGTCCTCGCCGCAGGGCAGCAACAGCCGTTCCACCCGCTCCTGCACGCTCCACCCGTCCTGGTCACGGGCATCGTCGTACGCGCAGAACCACACCGACCCGGTGTCCGCGCCCTTCACCTTCACCGCGAGGATCCCGCCCTGGACGAACGCAACGCCCAGGTAGTCCTTCGTCAGATGGTCCCGCAAACACTTGTTGACATACACCAGGTCATTCACCGCGGCCTCGTCCCGCACCGTGAAGAACGGCTGGTCCACGAGCAGACCCAGCTCGGCGTCCAGCGCCGCACCCACCGGTGCACAACCGCCCGCCGCCTTCAGGAAGGAACGGTAGGCACCCGGCAGCCGGTAGCCCAGGTCCTCCTCCACACCCAGCAGTTGCTGCTCGGTCACCGACACCGCGTTCTTCGGCAGCCCGAAGTGCGCGGGCCGCGTCTCCTGCAGCGGACGCGTCCCCCGCTTGCCCTGGTCCACCGGGGCCGTCACCAGACCGCCGTGATGGCGCAGCAACGCCTTCACCTCGACCGGTACGAGCTCCAGCCGGCGAGTCCCCGGGACGTGGTGCCAGGTCCAACCGTGCGGTGTGGCGACCGAGGGAACCGTGTCCCACAGCTCATGCCCCTCCGCGTGCAGCGCGGCATTCGCCGACACGAAGTCGGTGAGCCGCAACTCGTCCACACCGAAACCCTCCGGCGGCTCGGCGATCTCCGCGGCCGCCCGCGCATATGGCGAGAAGACCGGGAAGCCGCTGTCGTCAACCCGCACCCCCTGCGGATGCCGCGAAGCCCGGACGGGATCCGGGAAGTGCACGAGCTGCCCGGCGTAGGCCGCATTCGGTGGCGCGGTACGCGCGCCGGCCCCGGGGCCCATTGCTGCCCCCAGGCCCTGCCGACCTGTCGTCATGGCGATTTGCCCCCTGTGGCGTCTGGCTGGTTCAGCACAGCCTAAGCGGTACGGCAAGAGGGACGGCCGACGCTCCACCTCCGTAACGAACAGTCACTTTCGAGTGACCCAGAGCCCCCGGGGCGACACGTTTCAGCTACCCAGCTTCCACACCACCCGCCCCATTTGGCAGGCTGTCCCCGCATACTCGGGGGAGTGCACGGAGGGGACCCAAGCACCATGCACACAGCGCAACCAAGCACATCGGGCGATCCACGCCTCAGCTGGAGCAGCGACGCCGCGCGCGCTCCCGGACTGCACCACCGGCGCGACGGCATCCTGCCCGCCGTGGCCGCCGCGCTCTTCGTACGCGGCGAGACCCTCACCAGCACCGCGGGCAAAGGCGACCAGCCGCCCGCCCTCCATCCGCTCGTACAAGATTTCCTCGACACCCTCACCAGCGGACAGCGCGAACGCTTCACCGGCCGCTGCCCCGAAGCCATCCTGCTGTCGCGGCACCTGAGCGCCTCCGAGACCCAGCGCTCCAAACGAGCCCAGCGCAAAGCGCTCACCCACAGCGAGGCCCGGCGCGCCCTCAAACACGCAAAGCTCACCGCACGGCGCATCCGCGAGGACGGCGACCCGCTGCACGGCAGCTACGCGCCGCCCTGCAGGTCCTGCACGGCGATGCTCGACCACTTCGGCGTACGCCCCGTCGACCCGACCGCACCCGAGAACGGCTGACACCCACACCGATGCCCGACCACCTCAGCACGACCCGGTTCCCCGTCGCCGTCGACGCGGCCCTGCGCGAAGCCGGCTGGCAGCCCGGCCGGTGGGACATCAAACAGGCCGAGCACTGGGCCGACACCCTGCGGCAACACGCCTCACCCGCCGGACACCGGCACAACGTCTTCCCCGCAGTCGTCGAGGCATGGGCCGAATTCGGCGGGCTCACCGTCACCGCGCCGGGCCCCGGCCGCCAGCACGCCCCCGCTCCCCTGCACTTCGACCCGCTCGCCGGACTCCACCTCGCCCGCACCTTCGCCGACCTCGGCCGCGCACTCGACACCGTGATCTCGCCCCTGGGCATGGAAGGCGACCAGCAGGCCGTGCTCGCCATGGACACGGAAGGCCGGGTCTACAGCGTCGACCACACCGGCGACTGGTACCTCGGGCCCGACATCGACCAGGCGCTCGGCACCCTCGTGGCCGGCATCCAGCCCGCCCGGCTCACCACCGAGTAGCAGGCAACGCCCCCTCAGGCCGCCCCGGCCCGGTCCGGCAGCACCGCGGAGACGCGGAAACCCCCCACATCCGTCGGCCCGGACACGAACACCCCGCCCAGAGCCGTCACCCGCTCCCGCATCCCCACCAGACCGTTGCCCCCACTGGGCAGACCCGGCGCCGTACCCGCGGCCTCCGGGGCCCCGTTCTCCACCTGCATCGCAACCTCCGCGTCGCGATGCGCGAGCCGCACCATCACCTTCGCGCCCGCCGCATGCTTGTGCACATTGGTCAGCGCCTCCTGAACCACCCGGTACGCCGTCTGCTCGACCTCCGGCGCATAGCCGCGAGCATCCCCCTGCACCGCGAACTCCACGACCATCCCCGTCTGCCGGGACTGGCCCACCAGCACCTCGATGTCCGCCAGACACGGCCCGTCCTCGGCCGCCGCCGCGGCAGCCGCAGCGGCCGCAGCTCCCACCGCCGCCAGCGGCACGGGTTTCGTCACGGGCGACCGCTGCTCGCCCTCGCCCGTACGCAGCACCCCGAGCATCTCCCGCAGCTCGGTGAGCGCCTGCCGGCCCATGTCCCCCACCAGCGCGGCATTCTTCACCGCCTTCTGCGGATCCTTCAGCGCCACCGCCTGCAACGCCGCCGCATGCACCACCATCAGGCTCACCCGGTGCGCCACCACGTCGTGCATCTCCCGCGCGATCCGCGTCCGCTCCTCCGTACGCGCCCACTGCGCCCGCTGCTCCGCCCGGTCGGCCAGCAGCGACAACTCCTGCTCAAGACTGTCCGCACGCTCCCGCAGGCTCTCCATCAGCCGCCTTCGCGCCCCTATGTAGAGGCCGAACAGCACCGGCGGAGCGTTCAGCCCCAGCGAGATGAACACCGCCATCAACGGCACGTACCAGGCCCCGAAGTCCCCGCCCTCGACGTCCTGCCGCACCCGGACGAACGTCACGATGAACGTCGCCACCAGCGACATGCCCGCCAGCGTCGCCGTGATCCGCCGCGGCACCTCCGACGCGGCCAGCGTGTAGAGGCCGACGACGGCCATCAGATAACCCATCTCGGCCGGCGTCGTCGCGATCGACACCAGCACCACCGCGATCGGCCACCGCCGCCGCAACACCAGCACGGACCCGACAGCCAGCCCGAACAGCACCCCGAACGGCACCGGCAACGCGGCGAGCTCCGCGAAACCGACGCCCTCCAGCGCGCACTCCAAGGCGGAGGCGACGCCCAGCCCCACATCCAGTACGGCGCTACGCCGCCGTTCCCACCAGAACCACGCGCGAGCGGTCGAACCCGCGGCGTCCCGATCTACCCCCGTAGTGGTCATGTCTTCCAGACTACGGGCGGGCGCGAGTCGTTTTCCCGTAAGGGCGGGGGCACGGATCGTGCGCGCTTTCTTGCGGAATGCGCCAGAAACACTCGAACTGGTGAGCCGATCAGAGTTTCGACCCGGGCGTCCGCATTCCGGACGACGATTGCCGCATGACACGCACAGCCGACAAGTACGCCGACTTCGAAGGCCTCCGCGCGCAGGCTGTGTCCCTGCGCCGCGAGGGCCTCAGCCTCCGCCAGATCCGCGACCGCCTCCACATCGACAACAACGACATCCTCAACCGCCTCGTGCAGGGCGAACCGCCCCCCGAGTGGACGAAGCGCCCGAACGCCAAGGACGACCTGCGGGCGAAGGCACGCGATCTCCGCCTCCAGGGCATGACGTACGACCAGATCCAGGTGGAGCTGGGCTGCTCGAAGAGCTCGATCTCACTGTGGGTGCGGGATCTCCCGAAGCCGGAGCGCAAGCGCTCCCGCGAGGAGGCTGCCGCGATCGCACGTCGGGGCTGGGAGGTGAGACTTCAGCAGCGGGCCGAGGAGCGCCGACGTGACAAGGAGACAGCGGCAAGCGAGATCGGGGCGATGACCGACCGTGAGCTCTTCCTGCTCGGAGTGGGCCTCTACTGGGCAGAGGGAACCAAAGCCAAACCGCACCGGAACCAGGAACGGATCACGTTCGTCAATAGCGATCCTCACATGATCGCAGTCTTTCTCGCATGGCTTCGACTGCTGGATGTACCGAATGACCTCCTGCGACCGTACGTCCACATTCACGAGACCGCAGATGTCCGTGGCGCGGAGAAGTTCTGGGCAGACTTCACCGGGCTCCATCCTTCGACGTTCGGCAAGACGACGATCAAGCGCCACAACCCCAAGACCAACCGCAAAGGCAACACCGCGGGCTATCACGGCTGTCTCGTGATCCAAGTTCGACAGAGCGCCGAGCTCTACCGTCGCGTCGAGGGCTGGTGGTACGGCATAGTAGGGGCTGCCCTCGGTACCGATGCAGAGAATCGGACATAGAGGGCATTTATCCCGGGTCGTCTAATGGCAGGACAAATGGTTTTGGTCCATTGAATGAGGGTTCGATTCCTTCCCCGGGAGCCCTTGGCGCGGGTCCTGACCTCTCCGGTCAGGACCCGCACTCGTTTCCTCCCCGAAACCCCCCGGTATCCTTCGGGATGTCCACCACCCGAAGCCGAAGGGCATACCCGTGAGCGCCAATCGCCCGGCAGCCGTCGTCGTTCTTGCAGCGGGTGAGGGCACCCGCATGAAGTCGAAGACCCCCAAGGTCCTGCACGAAATCGCCGGGCGTTCGCTCGTCGGACACGTCGTCTCCGCGGCACGCGAACTGGAGCCCGAGCAGCTCGTCGTCGTCGTGGGGCACGCGCGGGAGCAGGTCGAGGCGCACCTCGGTGCGCACTACGCGGGCACCCGTACCGCTTTCCAGGCCGAGCAGAACGGCACCGGCCACGCGGTCCGCATGGGGCTCGAGGAGCTCGGCGGGGAGCTGCGCGGAACCGTGGTCGTCGTCTGCGGTGACACCCCCTTGTTGTCCGGTGACACGCTTGCCGTGCTGGCCGCGACGCACGACGCCGACGGCAACGCGGTGACGGTGCTGACGGCCGAGGTGCCGGACTCGACGGGCTACGGGCGGATCGTGCGCGACGCGGCGACGGGCGCTGTGACCGCGATCGTCGAGCACAAGGACGCCACCGACGAGCAGCGTGCGATCCGTGAGATCAACTCCGGGGTGTTCGCGTTCGACGGGCAGCTGCTGGCCGATGCGCTGAAGAAGGTGCGGACGGACAACAGTCAGGGCGAGGAGTATCTGACCGACGTGCTCGGCATCCTGCGGGAGGCGGGGCACCGGGTCGGCGCCTCGGTCGCGGGCGATCATCGCGAGATCCTGGGTATCAACAACCGCGTGCAGCTGGCGGAGGCTCGCCGGCTGCTGAACGACCGGCTGCTGGAGCGGGCCATGACGGCCGGGGTCACGATCGTCGACCCGGCGTCGGTGTTCGTGGACGTGACGGTGACGTTCGAGCCGGACGCGCTGGTGCACCCCGGCACGCAACTGCTGGGTATCACGCACCTGGCGGAGGGCGCGGAGGTCGGCCCGAACACGCGGCTGAAGGACACCGTTGTCCACGCGGGCGCCCGCGTGGACAACACGGTGGCCGATTCGGCGGAAGTCGGCGCGGGTGCGTCGGTGGGCCCGTTCGCCTACCTGCGGCCCGGGACGAAGCTGGGCGCGAAGGGCAAGATCGGTACGTACGTCGAGACGAAGAACGCGACGATCGGCGAGGGCACGAAGGTGCCGCACCTGTCGTACGTGGGCGACGCGACGATCGGTGAGTACTCGAACATCGGCGCTGCGAGCGTGTTCGTGAACTACGACGGCGAGAAGAAGCACCACACGACGATCGGGTCCCACTGCCGTACTGGCTCGGACAACATGTTTGTGGCTCCTGTCACGGTCGGGGACGGTGCCTACACCGCCGCGGGCTCTGTCATCACGAAGGATGTGCCGGCGGGTTCGCTGGCCGTCGCCCGTGGCCAGCAGCGGAATATCGAGGGCTGGGTGGCCCGCAAGCGTCCCGGTAGTGCTGCCGCGCAGGCGGCTGTGGCAGCAACGGAGCACGTCGCCGAGGAGAACTGACCGGAAACGGGTGCGTCGAACTCGGCGTACCGTGATACGTGCACACAAATTCGGCTGGCTCGCGCCCAGGACTTCCGCGGCCAGGGAACACGTCTGAGGAGACAGTGCTGTGACCGGGATCAAGACGACCGGCGAGAAGAAGCTGATGCTCTTCTCCGGCCGCGCCCACCCCGAGCTGGCCGAGGAGGTTGCACACCAGTTGGGTGTCGGCCTCGTCCCGACGAAGGCTTTCGACTTCGCCAACGGTGAGATCTACGTCCGTTTCCAGGAGTCCGCGCGCGGCGCGGACTGCTTCTTGATGCAGAGCCACACGGCTCCCATCAACAAGTGGATCATGGAACAGCTGATCATGATCGATGCTCTGAAGCGGGCTTCGGCCCGGAGCATCACCGTGATCATCCCGTCCTACGGCTACGCCCGGCAGGACAAGAAGCACCGCGGCCGTGAGCCGATCTCGGCCCGCCTGATCGCGGATCTGCTGAAGACGGCGGGCGCGCACCGCATTCTCACCGTGGATCTGCACACGGACCAGATCCAGGGCTTCTTCGACGGCCCGGTGGATCACCTGTCGGCGCTGCCGGTCCTCGCGGACTACGTGGGTGCCAAGGTCGACCGGAACAAGCTGACGATCGTGTCCCCCGACGCGGGCCGTGTGCGGGTCGCCGACCGCTGGTGCGACCGGCTGGACGCGCCGCTGGCGATCGTGCACAAGCGCCGTGACAAGGACGTCGCCAACCAGGTGACGGTCCACGAGGTCGTCGGTCAGGTCAAGGGCCGCGTGTGCGTGCTGGTCGACGACATGATCGACACCGCGGGCACGATCTGCGCGGCGGCCGACGCGCTGTTCGCGAACGGTGCCGAGGACGTCATCGTGACGGCGACGCACGGCATCCTGTCGGGCCCGGCCGCGGACCGGCTGAAGAACTCGAAGGTGAGCGAGTTCGTTCTGACGAACACGCTGCCGACGCCGGGCGAACTGGAGCTCGACAAGATCAGGGTGCTGTCGATGGCGCCGACGATCGCGCGCGCGGTGCGTGAGGTCTTCGAGGACGGTTCGGTGACGAGCCTGTTCGAGGAAGAGGCGTAATCCTCCCCAGGGCATCACGAGAAGGGCCGTCCCACGGATCGCGGGGCGGCCCTTCTCCGTGTCCGGATGATCCATTTGGGAGCTCGGGGGCCGCTGGGTAGACTGTCGAAGTTGCTCGGCGAGGGAGACCGCATCTTGCGGTGGTCCGTTATCGACGCGCTCTTCGTAGCAGGCCTGTCGTGGCCGGGTGACCGCCACCAGTTTCTGCATCTGTATACGAGGAGTGCACATGTCCGAGGTGAAGCTCGCCAGCGAGATCCGGACCGAGTTCGGCAAGGGCGCCGCCCGCCGCGTCCGTCGCGAGAACAAGGTTCCCGGCGTTCTGTACGGTCACGGCACCGAGCCGGTCCACATCACCCTTCCGGGCCACGAGCTGCTGCTCGCCCTGCGTACGCCGAACGTCCTGCTCGCGCTGGACATCAACGGCAAGAACGAGCTGGCCATCCCGAAGGCCGTGCAGCGCGACCCGCTAAAGGGCTTCCTGGAGCACGTCGACCTGCTGCTCGTGAAGCGCGGCGAGAAGGTCACCGTCGAGATCCCGGTCCACACCGAGGGCGACCTGGCCCCGGGTGCGTTCCTGCTCGAGCACGTGCTGAACGCCCTGCCGGTCGAGGCCGAGGCCACGCACATCCCCGAGTCCGTCTCGGTCTCCATCGAGGGCCTGGAGGCCGGTGCCTCCATCCTCGCGAAGGACATCACGCTGCCCAAGGGCACCACGCTGGCCGTCGAGGACGACACCGTCGTCCTGCAGATCCTGGCCGCGCAGGCCGAGGAGCCTGCCGCCGAGGCCGCCGAGGGCGAGGGTGAAGAGGCCGCCGAGGCCTGAGCCGTAAGCTCTGTCGGAGCTTGACGACTTGATACGGGGTGGCGGGCTGCGGCGCGCCACCCCGTTTCCCTTTTCACGGCCGTCCTACGAGGAGACGCAGCGCTGATGTCCGACCCGAACGCACCGTGGCTGATCGTGGGTCTCGGCAACCCCGGACCCGGCTATGCCGCGAACCGGCACAACGTGGGCTTCATGGTCGCGGACCTGCTCGCGGAGCGCGTGGGCGGCTCGTTCAAGCGCGCGCAGAAGACGCAGGCGCAGGTGCTGGAGGGCCGGATCGGCGCCCCGGGTCCCTCGAACCGGCGGGTGATCCTGGCGAAGCCGATGTCGTACATGAACCTGTCCGGTGGCCCGGTGACGGCGCTGCGGGACTTCTACAAGGTGCCGACGGCGAACATCGTCGCGATCCACGACGAGCTGGACATCGACTACGGAACGCTGCGGCTGAAGCTGGGCGGCGGTGACAACGGGCACAACGGGCTGAAGTCGATGACGAAGGCGATGGGCGCGGACTACCACCGGGTGCGCTTCGGGATCGGCCGCCCGCCGGGCCGGATGCAGGTTGCGGACTTCGTGCTGAAGGACTTCTCGTCGGCGGAGCGCAAGGAACTGGACTACTTCGTGGACCGTGCGGCGGACGCGGCGCAGGCACTGGTGATCGAGGGGCTCGAGCGGGCTCAGGGCACGTACAACTCCTGAGCCACGCGTCGGCCGGCACGTCCGCGGACCGTTGAGTGATCCGGTTGCCCGGCTTCGCTGACCAGCGAGAGTTGACCTTCAGTAGCACCATGGCCAAGGATCGCGGCCCATGAAGCGGAATACCTCCGGCCGGATGCTGACCCGTGCGCGAATGGCGGCCATGGCGCTCGTCGCCGCGCTGCTGCTGGTCGCGGGCTTCTGGGCGTCGTGGCGCGATGCCCAGCACATCCTGCTCTCGAAGGGCCGCGAGCACGGCACCCTCGCGGTGTCCCGCTGCGACGACAAGGTCTGCACCGGCACGTACGTGCCGAGGGACCCGTCACCGGACCGTACGAAGGTCACCATCGAGAAGTCGGTCGCGGTGAAGAAGGGCGAGACGCTCGCCGTCGTCCTGAAGCCGGGCACGGCACAGGCGGTGCGCACCGGACCCGCCGGCGGGATGTACGCATGGCTGCCGCTGGGCGGCGCGCTGTTGCTGGCGGCGCTGGTGATCGGTGGCGGGATGCGGCTGACACGGGTGGCATGGGCGTCCGCGTGCGCGGGCGGTGCGTTGCTGGTGGCCTCGTTCCTGGCGCTCTGATCTCCGGGTCGGCGGGAGGTGAGAAGGCGGATCGCGGGTCCCTTTCGGGCAATGGCGGC
Organism: Streptomyces sp. NPDC043812; assembly: GCF_056436245.1. NCBI lineage: Bacteria > Bacillati > Actinomycetota > Actinomycetes > Kitasatosporales > Streptomycetaceae > Streptomyces > Streptomyces sp. NPDC043812. The sequence continues at coordinate 382,709 of NZ_JBWKCY010000002.1, read as the reverse complement.
GACAGCCGATCAGGGGGCTCACCAGTGAAGTGCCGTTCCGGAACGCCTCATTCACCTGATCGTTATGCGGACTATCCGGACGGACGGTCATCGTTGCCGCGGATGGGACACCACGCGTCTTGACCGGTGAGGGCCCCGGCCAGGACGCTGAGCCGCCCCCCACGGCACCCCTTCTCCCCTCATGGACTGCCCATGCGCACCCTTGTCCCCAGCGCCGTCCTTGCCACGGGCGCGGCGTTCTCGCTGATTACCGCTCCCTCCGCGTACGCCACCCCGCCCGGCGACAACGGCACCGTGAAGATCCACGACGCCGCGACCGGCGAGGAACTCCGCAGAAACGAGCCGAAGGTCTGCTCGTTCTACCTCGACGCCTTCGGTTTCGACGCCGGTCAGCAGGTCGACTGGCACATTGAGGCCTGGGCGAACAACGATCTCGCCAAGGGCGGGACGGTGAAGTCCGGTTCGCTCACCCTCGACGCCGATGGCCATGAGCGCACCGCCGACATGACGCTGCCCGACGGCCAGTACAAGCTGTTCTGGACCTTCGAGGGCGAGCACGGCAAGGCCAAGCACAAGGTCTTCAAGACCGACTGCGAGGACGAGCCCGGCGAGCCGAGCGGGAAGCCCGGCGAGGAGCCCTCCGCCCCCGCCGAGGAGGAGCCGTCGTCCCCGGCAGCCTCCGAGCCCGCGGCAGCACCGTCCAGCCCGGCGGCGTCGCCGAACGGCTCGCCCGGTGACCTCGCCGAGACCGGCAACGGCGCACCGCTGGGCGTGCTGGCGACGGTGGCCGCGGCGCTGGTCGCCGGTGGCGGCTACCTGCTGGCCCGCCGCCGTACGGCACGTCAGCACTGAGCCCGGCATGACGGTGCCCCCTGTCGGAACCGGGTTCCGGCAGGGGGCACCGTCGTGCGGCCGTGCGGCTCAGCCGGTGTTGCGCAGGCCGGCCGCGACGCCGTTGACGGTGAGCAGCAGGGCGCGGGCCAGCAGCGGGTCCGCCTCCTTGCCGAGTTCGGCCGCGTCGCGCTGCCGCTTGAGGAGTGCGACCTGGAGGTAGGAGATCGGGTCCAGATAGGCGTCCCGGATGCCGAACGTCTGCTGGAGCACCGGGTTGGAGCCCAGCAGTTCGTCGTTGCCGGTCAGCCTCAGCACCTCGCTGACGGTGAGCGCGTGCTCGGCCTCGATCGCCTCGAAGACGTGCTTGAGGTGATCGGGCACAAGGGTGTCGACGTAATGGCGGGCGATCCGCAGGTCGGTCTTGGCGAGCGTCATCTCGACGTTGGCCAGGAAGTTGCGGAAGAAGTGCCACTGCTCCTGCATCTCGTCGAGCACCGTGTCCAGACCGGCCTCGCGAAGCGCCTTGAGTCCGGAGCCGACACCGAACCAGCCGGGCACGATCTGCCGCGACTGGGTCCAGCCGAAGACCCACGGGATGGCGCGCAGTCCGTCGAGCCCGGCGCCGGAGTCGGGGCGGCGCGAGGGCCGCGAGCCGAGGTGGAGCTCGGCGAGCTGGTCGACGGGCGTGGCGGCGAAGAAGTACGCGGGCAGGTCCGGGTCCTCGACGAGCCTGCGGTACGCGGCGTGGGCGGCGTCGGAGACCGTGTCCATGGCCGCGTCCCAGCGGGCGAGTGCCTCGTCGGACTGGCGGGGCGCCGTGTGCAGGGCGGACGCCTGGAGGGTGGCTGCGACCGTCAGCTCCAGGTTCTCCCTGGCCAGTGACGGGATGAGGTACTTGTCGGAGATGACCTCGCCCTGCTCGGTGACCTTGATCTCGCCTTCGAGCGTGCCCCACGGCTGGGCGAGGATCGCGTCGTGCGAGGGGCCGCCGCCGCGGCCGACGGTGCCACCACGGCCGTGGAAGAGCCGCAGCCGGACGCCGTGCCGGTGGGCGACGTCGCGCAGCCGGCGCTGGGCCCGGTGGATCTCCCACTGGCTGGTGGTGATGCCGCCGAACTTGCTGGAGTCGGAGTAGCCGAGCATGACCTCCTGGACGTCGCCGCGCAGCGAGACGAGACGCCGGTAGGAAGGGTCGGCGAGCATGCCGTCGAGGATGACGTCGGCGGCCTTGAGCTCGTCGGTGGTCTCCAGCAGCGGCACGATGCCGATCTTGGCCCAGCCGGCGTGGAGGTCGATGAGCCCGGCCTCGCGGGCGAGGACGGCGGCGGCGAACACGTCGTCGGCGCCCTGGCACATCGAGATGATGTACGACTCGATGACCTCCGGGCCGAACCGTTCGAAGGCTTCCTTGACCGTGTGGAAGACGCCGAGGGTCTTCTGTCCGGCGGCGTCGAGCGGCGCCGGGGTGGGCGCGAGCGGACGGCGGGAGCGCAGCTCCTTGGCGAGCAGCTTCTGCCGGTAGTCGCGCGGCATGTCGGCGTAGCGCCAGGACTCCTCGCCGAGCCGGTCGAAGAGCTGGCCGAGTGCGTGGTGGTGGGCGTCGGCGTGCTCGCGCACGTCCATCGTGGCGAGCTGGAGGCCGAACGCGGACAGGGTGCGGATGACGCGGTCCATGCGACCGTCGGCGAACAGTCCGCCGCGGTGTGCGCGCAGCGAGGTCTGGATGACGGTGAGGTCGGCGATGAGCTCGGCGGTGCCGAGGTAGTCGCGGCCGTCCTCGTGCGGGGTGCCCTTGGCCAGGCGCTCACGGGTGTTGACGAGCTTCTGGCGGATGCAGGTGGCCTTGAGCCGGTAGGGCTCCTCCGCGTTGAGGCGCTTGTAACGGGGGCTGATCTCGGGCAGCCGCTCCAGGTCGGTCGCCAGGGAGGAGAGGAGCTCCTCGGTGGCGCCCGCGTAGCGGATGGAGTTGGAGAGCAGCCCGCGCAGGTAGTCGATGACGTCGATGGCGTCCGTGATGCCGTGCTCGTGCTGGAGGATCAGGACTTCCCAGGTCACGGCGGGGGTGACGTTGGGGTTGCCGTCGCGGTCGCCGCCGATCCAGGTGCCGAAGGTCAGCGGCCGGGTGCCGGCCGGCAGCTCGACACCCACCCGTTCCAGCTCGGCGGCGAGATCCTCGAGCACGTCGCCGACGGCACCCGCGTGCAGCTCGTCGAGGTAGTAGATGGCGTTGCGCGCCTCGTCGGCCGGCTCGGGGCGTACGACACGCAGCTCGTCGGTCTGCCAGATGAGGTCGATGTGCTCGGCCAGTCGCAGATCGTGACGGCGCCGGTCGGCGGCGATGACCGGCTGCTCCAGGAGCTCGGCGATGCGGCGGAGCTTGTTGAGCACCGAGCGGCGGGCGGCCTCGGTCGGGTGGGCGGTGAAGACCGGCCGGACGTTGAGGTTCCTGACCGTCTCGCGCAGATGCTCGGGGTCCGCGTCCTTGAGGCGGTCCGCGGTACGGGACAGGAGCCCGCCCTCGGCCGCCCGTCGCTCGCGCATCTCGTGGCCGCGGTGCACCTGCTCGGTGACGTTGGCCAGGTGGAAGTACGTGGAGAAGGCGCGGACCAGCTTGGCCGCGGTCTCCAGGTCGGTGTCGCCGAGCAGCTCGGCTGCTGCCTCACCGTCGGTGCGCGTCAGGGCACGGACCCGCTCGACCAGGTCGAGAAGCTCGGGACCTTCCTGGCGGACGAGGGTCTCGCCCAGAAGATCGCCCAGTCGGCGGATGTCGGCACGAAGTTCGGCGCTGGCGGTGGGGGTCTGGTCGGCACTGCTCACAGGTGCGGCTCCTTGCAGTGTTTGAGCACGTCTGGAGGGGTACTGGAGGCTTGCGGACCGCGCTGTCCGACGACACACAGGATAGGTGTCCATTTCCCTGACGTTGTCCCCAGGTCTCTTGCCGCGAAGCCGGGCACTGCCATACTTACGTCGCCGTAGGTTACGGTCCCGTAGCCACGCCATTCCCCATCTCTCCCCACCCCCAGGGAACCCTTATGACCAGTAGTCCCGATGTGCTGGACGACGCCGACAGGTCGCCGTCCGCCGACGCGCCGACCGCCACACTGGGCGGGGACAGCAAGCGGTCGATCGAGCAGATCGCCCTGCTCCTGTTCATCACGGTGCCCTTCCTCGCACTGCTGGCCGCGGTCCCGCTGGCGTGGGGCTGGGGTGTGAGCTGGCTCGATCTCGGGCTGCTCGTCGCGATGTACTACATCGGCTGCCACGGCATCACGATCGGATTCCACCGCTACTTCACCCACGGCTCCTTCAAGGCCAAGCGCCCGCTGCGGATCGCGCTCGCGGTCATGGGCTCGCTCGCGGTCGAGGGGCCGCTGGTGCGCTGGGTGGCCGACCACCGCAAGCACCACAAGTTCTCGGACGCGGAAGGTGACCCGCACTCGCCGTGGCGGTTCGGCGAGAGTGTCCCCGCGCTGATGAAGGGCCTGTGGTGGGCGCACATCGGCTGGATGTTCGACGAGGAGCAGACTCCGCAGCACAAGTACGCACCGGATCTGATCAAGGACCCGGCGCTGCGCCGGATCTCGCGCGACTTCGTGTGGTGGACGGTGCTGTCGCTCGCGATCCCGCCGCTGGTGGGCGGCCTGGTGACCATGTCCTGGTGGGGCGCGTTCACCGCGTTCTTCTGGGGCTCGCTGGTGCGTGTGGCGCTGCTGCACCACGTGACCTGGTCGATCAACTCGATCTGCCACGCGGTGGGCAAGCGCCCCTTCAAGTCGCGTGACCGGTCGGGCAACGTGTGGTGGCTGGCCGTGCTGTCGTGCGGCGAGTCCTGGCACAACCTGCACCACGCCGACCCGACGAGCGCCCGGCACGGGGTGCTGCGGGGCCAGGTCGACTCCAGCGCCCGGCTGATCCGCTGGTTCGAGCTGGCGGGCTGGGCGTACGACGTGCGCTGGCCGGAGCAGTCCCGTATCGAGGCCCGCCGGGTGGATGCCGACCGCGACGAAGCCCGCCGCAAGAGCGCCACCGTCGACGCGGCATGATTGACGGCGTGGCGAGTGACGGCGGTACGAGCGCGGACAAGGCCCGGTCGTCGGGCGGCAGGCGGGCCCGACGGGTGCGGATGACCGGTGCCGAGCGCCGGGAGCAGTTGCTGGACATCGGCCGCACCCTCTTCGCCGAAAAGGGCTTCGAAGGCACCTCGGTGGAGGAGATCGCGGCCAAGGCGGGTGTGTCCAAGCCGGTGGTGTACGAGCACTTCGGGGGCAAGGAGGGCCTGTACGCCGTCGTGGTGGACCGCGAGATGCGCCAGCTGCTGGACATGGTGACGGGCGCGCTCACGGCGGGCCATCCGCGCGAGCTGCTGGAGCAGGCCGCCTTCGCGCTGCTGGACTACATCGAGACGTATACGGACGGCTTCCGGATCCTGGTGCGCGATTCGCCGGTCGCCCAGTCGACGGGCACGTTCGCCTCACTGATCAGCGACATCGCCACCCAGGTCGAGGACATCCTCGGCATGGAGTTCAAGAACAGGGGCTTCGACCCGAAGCTCGCTCCCCTGTATGCACAGGCTCTGGTCGGCATGGTGGCGCTGACGGGCCAGTGGTGGCTGGACGCGCGCCGGCCGAAGAAGGCAGAGGTCGCGGCCCATCTGGTGAATCTGGCGTGGCACGGCCTGGACGGTCTGGAGCCGAAGCCGCGCCTGATAGGCCACCGCAAGAGCTGACGGGAGCGGCGGGCAGAAATGCTCGCCCTTTCCGTACATCCCTTGTTCCCTCCTGGTCGTCTAATCCGATGCCTGTCCTGTGTGACGGGACGGTAAGATCCGGCTTTCCGGGATGAGTCCCCCGCAAGTGCGCAACTGGCGCTACTGGGCGCGGACTTGTTCATTCCCGGCATCACGACTTTTCCCCAGGGGGGGACTTTGACATCAGTGGATTCCGGCCGCCCTGCCGTCGTTCGCCGCAGAGCGGCGCGCCGGGTCGCGGCCTGCACGGCTCTGGCCGTGTCCGCGGGCATGCTGCTCGCGCTCCCGGCGCAGGCGGACGACATCCGGCCGCCTGGCCGGTCTGTGGAGAAGCCCGCCGTCGAGCTGGAGCTGCCGAGCCTGGAGCTGCCCGGCCGTGATCAGCCGAACCCCGCCGCGGCGGCACAGGAGAATCGATCCTCCGCCAAGGCACTGGACCCCGACGCCCCGCTCGCCGCTCCGCGCAGCGACATCGACGGCGACGGCTGGTCGGACATGATCTACAAGGGGGCGGACGGGCAGGTCTATGTCTCCACGGGCAACTCCGAGCCGTACCCCTACCTCATCGACGACGGTGTGCACGCGTCGGACGGCCAGGAGTACAAGGACATCTTCTCGGCCGCGGGGCTCCGCGGCCCCAATGCCGTGACGTTCACGCTGACGGCCGCGGGTCGCCTCACCGCCTATGTGAACGAGAGCGGCTGGGCGAGCGCCTACTGGTCCGGCACGGGCTGGCAGCAGTTCAACAAGGTGTTCTCGCCGGGTGACCTGACCGGTGACGGCGCCGGTGACGTGCTTGCCCGCAATTCCGCCGGTGACCTGTTCCTGTACCCGGGCACACCCGACGGCGCCGAGCCGCTGGGCGCGCGGATCAAGGTCGGCTCCGGCTGGGGCGTCTACGACCAGCTCGCCGGCATGAACGATGTGAACAACGACGGCATCGCCGACCTCTTCGCCCGCAACACCGCAGGTGAGCTGTTCTTCTACAGCGGCACCGGGGAGGCCTCCCGCCCGTTCAAGGGCAAGGTCAAGGTCGGCAGCGGCTGGAACATCTACAACGCGCTGTTCAGCCTCGACGACCTCGACGAGGACGGCAACGCCGATCTGTACGCGCGCGCGGCCAACGGCGACCTGTACCAGTACAACTCCACGGCCACCGGCGCGTTCCTGCCGAGGGTGAAGGTGGCGAGCGGCTGGAACAGGAACGTCAGCCAGTTCGCGAACGCGAGCAACAACCCGGCGTGGGGCAAGGACGGGATGTTCGCCCTCGACACGCAGGGCACGCTCTACCACTACTACGACGAGAACAACGGCCTGTTCGCCCCGCGTTACAAGGCCAGCGACGTCGGCGGCTGGAAGAGCGCGAAGATCACGTATGTCTCGTCGCTCGACGACAACGGGGCCGCGGACCTGTTCGAGGTCTACGACGGCACGCTCTACAACTACAGCCACAAGTCGGGGATGCAGACCATCGGCAGCGGCTGGGGTGTCTACAACACCCTCGTCGGCCCCGGTGACCTGTCCGGCGACGGCAAGGGCGACCTGATAGCCCGCGACGGCTCGGGCGTCCTCTACCTCTACCGCGGCAACGGCACCGGCAGCGGCTTCGCCACCAAGCAGCGGATCGGCAGCGGCTGGAGCCAGTTCAACATCCTCGTCGGCGCGGGTGACGTCGACGGCGACGGCCGGGCGGACCTGATCGCCCGCGCCAAGGACGGCAACCTGTACCTGTACGCGGGTACCGGCTCCGCCACGGCCCCGTTCAAGGCCAAGAAGCTGATCGGCGCCGGCTGGAACACCTACAACCGCTTCGCGGCTCCGGGCGACATCACCGGTGACGGCAAGGCCGACATCGTGGCCCGTAACTCCGCGGGTCAGCTGTACGGCTACGAGGCGAACGGCACCGGCGGCTTCAAGGCCAAGAAGCTGATCGGCACCGGCTGGAACACCTACACCAGCCTGCACTGATCCCTCGGGATCCCGCCCCACCACCGGCGCCCCGCCGCGGTCCTCCCGCGGCGGGGCGCTCGTGCGCGACGGGGCTCATCGGGAGGCCTCCAGAAACTCCAGCCTGTTCCCCACCGGATCGTCGGAGTAGAACCTCCTGTGCCCCGGCAGGTCCTCGTCCCACACGACCTTCGCGCCGTGCGTCTCCAGGCGTGCGGCGTACGCCTCGATACCACTGACCCGCAGCCCGGGATGGGCCTTCCTCGCGGGCCGGAAGTCCGCCTCGATGCCCAGGTGCAGCTGAACGGTGCCGACCTGGAACCAGCAGCCGCCCCTGGCCGCGAGGACCGGTGGTTTGGGGATCTCGGTCATCCCCAGGGCATCCACGTAGTAGGCGCGCAGGGCGTCCTCGGAGCCGGGCGGCGCGGCCAGCTGGACGTGGTCGACGGCGGTGAGCATCACGAGACCTTCCGGGCGACCGCGAAGATCCGGCGGAACGGGAACACGGTGCCGTGCGGGCCCGGCGGATAGGCCTTGCGCAGCAGTTCCCGGTACTGATGCAGGAATTCCGCCTCGGCCGCGGGGTCTTCGGCGAGTTCGGTGAGCACGGGACGCAGGGCGGTGCCCTTCACCCAGTCCAGCACGGGGTCCTCGCCGCCGAGGAGCTGCAAGTACGTCGTCTCCCAGGCGTCGGTGTCGCATCCGAGGTCGGCGAGCCGGACGAGGTACTCCGCGGGATCCAGGATGTGGACATAGCGTCGGCCGTGGTCGCCGAGGCGGGAACGCCACTGCGGGGTCTCGCACAGTTCCCCGAGAAGGGCATGGCTGGGGGCGGTGAAATTGCCCGGCACCTGGAAGGCGAGCGTGCCGCCGGGCGCGAGGCCGTCCACCCAGACGCGGAAGGACTCGGGGTGGTTGGGCACCCACTGCAGGGCCGCGTTGGAAACGATCAGGTCGTACGGTTCGTCCGGGGTCCAGTGCGCCGCGTCGGCGGGCCGGAAATCCAGCCATCCCCCGCCCGCGGTGGCGCCGGCGTGGTCCTTCTCGGCCTGGGCGAGCATCTCGCGGGAGAGATCGAACCCGGTGATGTGGGCGTCGGGCCAGCGGTCGGCGAGCAGCGCGGTGACGTTGCCGGGACCGCAGCCGAGGTCGGCGATGCGGGCCGGACGGCTGCCGGAGGGCAGCTGAGGAATGCGGGCGAGCATGTCCAGGAAGGGGCGAGTGCGATGCCCGGCGTGGCGCAGGTACTGGTGTGGGTCCCAGGTGGGTACGGAATACACGTTCGAGTCCCCCTTGCAGGAAATATCAGGCCGAGACAGAGCGGTTCCGGCCCGACCCTGCCCAATAGTCAAGCAGAATATATCTTGACGTCAAGAGACTTCATGTCGAGGGACCCTCTACACTGATCGACATGGAGGACGAGGTCGATCGATTGGTCGCAGCATGGCGCCGTGAGCGCCCCGACCTCGACGTGGAACCGCTCGAGGTGCTCAGCCGTGTCTCCCGGCTCGCCCGCCATCTCGACCGCGCCCGTCGGCTCGCCTTCGCCGAGCACCAGCTCGAACCGTGGGAGTTCGACGTACTGACCTCCCTGCGGCGTGCCGGCGCCCCCTACCAGCTCTCCCCCGGCCAGTTGCTCACCCAGACCCTGGTCACCTCCGGCACGATGACCAACCGCATCGACCGGCTCGCCAAGAAGAACCTGGTCGAACGACTGCCGGACCCCAGCGACCGGCGCGGGGTCCTGGTGCGGCTCACCCCCGAGGGACGGGATCGGGCGGACCAGGCACTGGCCGGTCTGCTCGCCCAGGAGCGCGCCATCCTCTCCGAGCTGTCCCGCGCACAGCGCGCCGAACTGGCCGGACTGCTACGCCAGTTGACCGCCCCGTTCGACAACATCCCCAGCTAGGTCGACAGGTCCCACGCCTGCTCGGCGGGCGAGGGCGACCGCGGCCAGCGTGGAGTGGACGCCGAGCTTCCCCAATACGTTCTGCATATGCGTCCGAACGGTGTGCGGAGACAGAAAGAGGCGCTCGGCCACGGCTTTGCGCCCCAGGCCCGCAACCATGCACCGCAGTACCTCCCGCTCACGCGGGGTCAGCGACTCGACGAGTTGCTCGCTCTCGGTCCGGTGCTTGCGCGCGGCGGTCAACTCCCGCAGGACGCCGGTGAGCAGGGCGGGCGACACATGCGTCTCGTCGCGCAGCACTCCCCGGATGACGGCGAGCAGCCGCTGCAGCGAACAGTCCTTGGCGATCCAGCCCGAGGCCCCCGCCTGCAGCGCGAGCGCGGCCCGGCCTGCATCGTCCTTCTCGGCCAGCACCACGGACCGTACGGCGATCCCCAGCGAACGCACCCCCGACACCAGCGAGATCCCGTCCACGAACCCCTCACCACCACTGTCGGGCACACCCCGCGGTGCGGGCACCGAGGCGGCGTCGCCCAGATCGGCATCGACGAGCATGACGTCGAAGCGCCGACCGTCGCCTGCCGCCCGCTCCAGGCAGCGCAGGGCCGCGGGCCCACTGCCTGCCGCGGCGACCTCGACATCGGGCTCGGCGGCGAGAGCCGCGGCGAGCGACTCGGCGAAGATTCGGTGGTCGTCCACGACCAGCACCCGGATTCGAACCACAGACACCCCCAGTGTCGGAGGACGCACGGCGCGGCTACGGCGACCCGGAGTCGAAGGCCCAGCGCATCGCACGGCCGCCGCCGTGCTCTCACTGATACCCCGCCCCGGGCGCCGTACCCAACGGTGTCGCCCCCTGATCAACACCGGCCCCCACCGGTGTTGTGCATCAGAGTACGGACGGGTGGCTGCAGCGGAAGGCTATTTGCAGAACTGATCGCCCTGGGTGTTCATGGTGTGACGCATGTTCCGGATCGGGACGGAAGTCGACCGGGTCGGCCCCCGCAGCGGCGGCGATCCGGCCCGAACACCCGTCTCAGGAAAGACGCTTCGCTCCTGCCGACGGCACCGCTGTGAACACCCGGGGCGTGTCCAGGGACTGCGCGGCGAACGCCTCCAGGACCGACTTCGTCACCGTCGCCGCCGCCGACGACTCCGTCAGCACGATCGCCGAGCCGCCGAAGCCGCCGCCCGTCATCCGCGCGCCCAGCGCGCCGGCGGCCAGCGAGGTGTCCACCACCAGGTCCAGTTCGCGGCACGAGATCCGGAAGTCGTCCCGCAGCGAGGCATGTCCTTCGGTCAGGACCGGTCCGATCGCACGGAAGTCACCCGCCTCCGCGAACCCGATCACCCGCTCCACACGGTGGTTCTCGGTGACGATGTGGCGCACGAGGCCACGCACGTCCGTGTCGTCCAGGCGGGCCAGCGCCTCGCCCAACTCCCCGTACCCGACGTCCCGCAGCACGGCGACGCCGAGCGCCGCCGCGCCCGCCTCGCAGCCCGCGCGGCGCTTGCCGTACTCCCCCTCGCTGTGGGCGTGCTTCACACGGGTGTCGACGACGAGGAGTTCGAGGCCGTGGGCGGCCAGGTCGAAGGGGATCTGGCGCTGGGACAGGTCCCGGGTGTCCAGATACAGGGCGTGCCCCTCGGTGCAGCACGCCGAGGCCGTCTGGTCCATGATCCCGGTGGGGGCGCCGACATAGGCGTTCTCGGCGCGCTGGCACAGGCGGGCCAGACGCGGGCGCTCGAGGCCCAGTTCGTACAGGTCGTTCAGGGCGAGGGCGGTGACGACCTCCAGGGCGGCGGACGAGGACAGTCCGGCGCCCGTGGGCACGGTCGACGCGAAGTGGAAGTCGGCGCCGCCGACCGCGTGGCCGGCCTCGCGCAACGCCCAGACCACGCCCGCCGGATAGTCGGTCCAGCCGCCCGCGCCGCCCGGCGCGAGCGCGTCGACGCGCAGTTCGACCGGGCCGTCGTCGACGTCGGCGGAGTGCAGCCGCAGCACGCCGTCGTCGCGGCGTGCCACGGTCGCCACCGTGGTGTGCGGCAGCGCGAACGGCATCACGAACCCGTCGTTGTAGTCGGTGTGTTCACCGATCAGATTCACCCTGCCGGGGGCTGCCCACACACCGTTGCTCATGACGCGTTTTCCCTCCCGCGGGCGAATGCCCAGGCGTCGGACACGATGCCGGCCAGGTCGGCGCGGCTCGGTTGCCAGCCCAGGCGAGCCTGGGCGGCGGCTGCTGAGGCGACGAGGACCGCCGGGTCGCCGGCGCGGCGCTCGGCCACGACCTCGGGAACCGGGTGACCGGTGACCTTGCGCACGGTCTCGATGACCTCGCGCACGGAGAAGCCGTTGCCGTTGCCGAGGTTGCAGATGAGGTGCTCGCCGGTGGTCGCGGCGTCCAGCGCGAGCAGATGGGCCTCGGCGAGGTCGGCGACATGGATGTAGTCGCGGACGCACGTGCCGTCGGGCGTCGGGTAGTCCCCGCCGAAGACGGAGATGGACTCGCGCCTGCCGAGTGCGACCTGCAGGACCAGCGGGATGAGGTGCGACTCGGGGTCGTGGCGCTCACCGCAGTCGCCGTACGCCCCTGCCACGTTGAAATAGCGCAGGGACACGGCGGCGAGCCCGTGGGCGGCCGCCTCGCCGCTGATCATGTGGTCGACCGCGAGCTTGGAGGCGCCGTACGGGCTCGTGGGGGCGGTCGGGTCGGACTCCGTGAGGGGGGTGGAGACCGGCTCGCCGTACGTCGCGGCGGTGGACGAGAAGACAAGGGTGCGCACACCGGCGGAGCGCATGGCGTCCAGGAGGAGCATCGTGCCGCCGACGTTGTTCGCCCAGTACTTCTCCGGCTTGGCGACCGACTCGCCGACCTGCGAGAACGCCGCGAAGTGCAGCACCCCGTCGTAGCTGGGGTCCAGCCAGGAGGCCGCGTCCTGAATGCGGCCCTCGATGAACTCGGCGCCCGCCGGAACCCCCTCGCGGAACCCGGTGGAGAGGTCGTCGAGGACGGTCACCCGGTGGCCGGCCTCCAGAAGGTGCTGCGCCACCACACTGCCGACATAACCCGCACCGCCTGTGACCAGGTACTTCTTGCTCACTCGCTCGCTACCTCTCGCAGTCGCTCGGCCGCGGCTTCCGGCGGCACGTCGTTGATGAACACGCTCATACCGGACTCGGAACCCGCGAGAAACTTCAGCTTGCCGGAAGTGCGGCGGATGGTGAAAAGCTCGAGATGCAGGGCGAACTCCTCCCGCCCGGCGCCGGTGAACGGCGCCTGGTGCCAGGCGGCGATGTAGGGCGTGGGCGGTTCACCGCGGCCGAAGATCCGGTCGAAGCGCCTCAACAGTTCCAGATGGATCTGTGGGAACTCTGTGCGCGCCGCGTCGTCGAGCCCCCGCAGGTCGGCCACCCGGCGCTTCGGGTACAGGTGCACCTCGTACGGCCAGTGCGCCGCGTACGGCACGAAGGCGACCCAGTGTTCGCCCTCCAGCACTGTCCGGACGCCTTCGGAGAGTTCGCGCGCGACGACGTCGTCGAAGAGATTGCGGCCGGTGGCCTCCCGGTGCTCCGCCGCCGAGCGCAGCATCAGCTCGGTGCGCGGGGTGACGAACGGGTAGCCGTAGATCTGCCCGTGCGGGTGCTGGAGGGTCACACCGATCTCGGCGCCGCGGTTCTCGAAGCAGAAGACCTGCTGGACGCCGGGGAGTTCGGCGAGTTCGGCGGTGCGGTCGGTCCATGCCTCCAGGACGAGTGCCGCCTGCTCCTCGGTGAGGTCGGCGAAGGAGGCCTCGTGGTCGGAGGTGAAGCAGACGACCTCGCAGCGGCCGGAGCCGCCGGCGAGGGAGGGGAAGCGGTTCTCGAAGACGACGACGTCGTAGTCGGCGGACGGGATCTCGCTGAAGCGGCCTTCCCGTGAGGGGCAGAGCGGGCACTCGTCGGCGGGCGGGTGGTAGATGCGGCCCTGGCGGTGCGAGGCGATGGCGACCGAGTCGCCGAGGAGCACGTCGTGGCGGATCTCCGAGGTGGTGGAGATGGCGTCGAGGGGCCGCCGGTCGACGGCGTCGCGTACGGCGTCGTCCCGGGAGTCGTAGTAGAGCAACTCACGACCGTCGGCGAGCCGGGTCGACGTCTTCTTCACGCGGAGCTCCCTCAGCCACTCCCCATCCAACAGAACCGCACATAACAAATCACAAGCCAACAGGGCGCGTCAATGGTCATGCCATGAATGCCCACCTCGGGGCACTGCAGGGCATATCCGGCAGCCCACCCCTCACTCCCCATCACAATCAAACAAAGAACATCAACAGAAGTGTTCAGTTTCTGAACATCGACGCGTAGGTTCCGGTCAGATCAGTTCACGCAACGAAGCGAGTACGCATGCACTACCTGGCCGACGGGCTCCGGCTCCCCACGAACGGGCTCGACTACGCGATCCTGGCGATCTACTTCGCCGTCGTCCTGGGCATCGGCTTCGCCGCCCGTGCCAGCGTCAGGACCAGCCTCGACTTCTTCCTCTCCGGGCGTTCACTGCCCGCCTGGGTCACCGGCCTCGCCTTCGTCGCCGCCAACCTCGGCGCGACCGAGATACTCGGCATGGCGGCCACCGGCGCGCAGTACGGCGTCGCGGTCGTCCACTGGTACTGGATCGGCGCCATCCCGGCGATGGTCTTCCTCGGCCTGGTGATGATGCCGTTCTACTACGGCTCCAAGGTCCGTTCGGTCCCCGAGTTCCTGCTCCAGAGATTCGACAGGTCCGCACATCTGCTGAGCTCGGTGCTGTTCGCCTTCGCCGCGATCCTGATCGCCGGCGTCAACCTCTACGCCCTCTCCATCGTCGTCGAGGCCCTGCTCGGCTGGCCGCAGTGGATCTCCATCGTCGTCGCCGGGCTGTTCGTCCTCGCGTACATCACCATCGGCGGCCTGTCCTCCGCGATCTACAACGAGGTGCTGCAGTTCTTCGTGATCCTCGCGGCGCTCATCCCGCTGACGCTCCTCGGGCTCAAGCGGGTCGGCGGCTGGGACGGACTGACCGGATCGCTGGAGAAGAGCCACGGGGAGGACTTCCTCACCGCCTGGGGCGGCACCGGCATCGGCGACCCCAACCCGCTCGGCGCCAACTGGCTCACCATCGTCCTCGGCCTCGGCTTCGTACTGTCCTTCGGATACTGGACGACCAACTTCGCCGAGGTGCAGCGCGCCCTGTCCGCGAAGAACCTCTCCGCCGCCAAGCGCACCCCGCTGATCGCCGCGTTCCCGAAGATGTTCATCGTGTTCCTGGTGATGATCCCGGGCCTCGTCGCCGCCGTCCTCGTACCGAAGATCGGCACCGCGGGCTCCGACCTCACCTACAACGACGCCGTCCCCCTGCTGATGCAGGAACTGCTGCCCAACGGTGTGCTCGGAATCGCCGTCACCGGTCTGCTCGCCGCGTTCATGGCCGGCATGGCGGCGAACGTGTCGTCCTTCAACACCATGTTCACGTACGACATCTGGGCCAAGTACGTGAAGAAGAACCGCGACGACCGGTACTACCTGCGCTTCGGCCGGCTGATCACGGCGATCGGCGTGCTGTGCTCCATCGGCACCGCCTTCCTCGCCTCCAGCTTCTCCAACATCATGGGCTACCTGCAGACCCTCTTCTCCTTCTTCAACGTGCCGATGTTCGTCGTCTTCATCATCGGCATGTTCTGGAAGCGGGCCTCCATGAAGTCCGGTGTCTGGGGCCTGTTCGCGGGCACCACGGCCGCGATGGTCAACTACTTCGTCGTCTACAAGCAGGGCATCGTCGACATCCCGTCCGAGCAGGGCGCCAACTTCGTCTCCGCGATCGTCGGCTTCGCCGCCGGCGCGGTCGTGATGGTCCTGGTCACCCTCTTCACCGCGCCCCGGCCCGAGGCCGAACTCGCCGGTCTCGTCTACGGCACGAAGTCGCCGGACATGGAGGAGGCACCGGCCGAGGGCGACGACGCCTGGTACCGCAGGCCCGCGCTCCTGGGCTGGGGCGCGATCGTCCTCGCCGCCGCCTGCTACATCCCCTATTCCTTCTGACCGATCGGAGGCCCCAACAACCATGTCCGACCTGCATCGCGAAGTCTCCGAGCTGGAGCGCAAGTCCGCCACCGCGGCCCGGCTCTTCGACATCCGCCGCATCATCGGCGGCCTGTTCACCCTCTACGGCGTCATCGTCACGACCGCGGGCGTGTTCGCCTCCGACGCGGACCTGAAGAAGGCGCAGGGCGTCAACATCAACCTGTGGACGGGCCTCGGGATGCTCGCCCTCGGGCTGTTCTTCCTCGTCTGGCTGAGGCTGCGGCCCACCGTGCCGCCGATACCCGCCGAGTAGGTCCTGTCCGGGCGATCTTCGAGGATCAGCCCGCGGCGTCGGATGCATGGGGCCTCCCCGGCCCGCCAGGGCCGAGGGGACGCATCGCAAGGCGGTGGGGGCACCACCCGGCCGCCAGGCCGGGCCGGGGGAGATCGTCCTCGTACTGGATGTACTCGGGCGACTTTGACAACACAGCGTGGGGGCACTCCCCCTGGCTCCGCCGGGGGGACCCCACCGGCCGAAGGCTGGGGGAATGCCGTAGCCGGCGTCGCGGGCCCGAGAAGATCGCCCGGACAGGGCCTGGCTACTGCGGATACGGTCCGGGCGGCGACGCGATCGCCGCCCGGTCCAGCAGCCCGGTCCGCGCGGCCAGCGCCGCCGCCTCCAGCCGGGAGCCGACCCCCAGCTTCATCAGCACCCGCTGCACATGTGTCCGCGCGGTGCTCGACGCGATCCCCATGCCCGCCGCGATCAACCGGGTGTCCTCACCCTCCGCCACCCGCACCAAAACCTCCACCTCCCGCGGAGTGAGCAGCGCGAGGAGCCGCTGGCCCTCGTCGTCCGGCTGCGCGGCCGGGTTGAGCAGCTCGGCGAACGCGCCCTGAAGCAGCTGCGGCGCCACCACCGCCTCGCCCGCACGCGCCTTCACCAGTGCGCGCTCCACGCCTTCTATGCGCTCGTCGTGACGGACATAGCCGGACGCTCCCGCTGCGAAGGCTGCGGCGATACCGCGCGGGCTGGGCACCGGCCCCAGCACCACGACGGCCACCTGTGGGCGTTCCTTCTTGATCCGTACGATCGGGTCGAAGGCGCCCGGCGCGGCGGGCGCCTGGGTCCCCAGCAGGCACACCTCGGGTGCTCTGGCGACGACCAGTTCGGCCGCGCCCGCGGCGGGAGCGGCGGCCGCGAGCACCCGGTGCCCGCGCAGTTTCAGCGCCGAGGCGAGCGCCTCGGCGAGCAGTCTGTGGTCGTCGACCACGATGAGCCGCACGCCCATCGAGCAACCCTCCCCGTTGGCAGGCCTCCCGGCCCTCCTGACCCGGCAAGCTACACGCTCGTGCCACGCAGCGCGCCCCTAACTCCGGCAGAAGCGCCCCAGATTGCCGAATTCATCGCCAACCGGGGCCACTTGCACCGCGGCCCGGCACCTCGGGGATCCGAGGTGCCGGGCCGGCAGGTCGTGCGTCGGGCGGTCAGTCGGCGACGCTGAACGAGATCGCCAGGTACTTCTTGCCGAACTGCGAGTCGGACTCACGGGGCTTGCTCATCAGGGTCTGCGAGATGAAGAAGCGTCCCGCCTCGTAGCGGTACTCGGAGCCGTTCTCGGTGAAGCTGGTCTCCGCGTCGCGGACCGAGCGGTCCCCCGGGTTCTCCAGCAGGACCGTCTGCTTGAACGTGGCACCGTCGATGCTGACGATCTGGCCGCCCTTGTCGTAGGGGGGCCACTTGTAGACGATGAGGCTGCCGCCGTCCATCCGCAGCGGAAGGGCGTGGTAGCCGTCGCCCGCGTCCGCGCGGTCGCTGGTTCCCTTGCCGGTCGCGAGGTCGAAGGAGACGATCTCGTTGGTCCGGCCACCGTCACCGGCACCGTCGTGCTCGGTCGTCGGCAGGTAGATCCTGCCGTTGCCGACGAGTACGAACTCGCAGCCCTCGACTCCGTCGCTGGCCGAGCAGCGGGCGAGGTACTTGTCGCCCAGGGCAGCGATCTTGGCGCGCAGCTTGCCCGTCTTGGCGTCGATCGAGAAGAAGTCCGAGATACCGAACGTGCCGGTGTCGCCGACGTCGGCCGCGACGACCAGCGGATCGGTGGAGACGATCCGCGCGTCCTCGACACCGTCGGGCATCTTGAACGAGGACAGCGGGGTTCCGTTGTCCGGGTTGACCGGCTGGATGATCGCGGTGCGGGTGTCGTAGTCGCCGCACGCGCGGACCGCGACCAGCGCCTTGCCGCCGCCGTAGCCGATGTCCTTGCACTGCTCCGCGTCGACGGTGGGCTTCCACCGGACGGCGCCGGTGGCGATGTCGAATGCCGCGCCGCCGTAGAGACCGCCGGCGGCAACGGTGTTGCCGCTGAGAGTGATCTGCTCGAAGACCGTCTTCTCGTCGCCGCGGGCGTCACCCGTGACGGACTTGCTCCACACCAGCGCACCGGTGTTCAGGTCGACGACACCGACCTCGGTGCACCGCTCGTAGAACTTGGGCGCCGTGCGCTTCTTCGCCTCGAAGAGGATCGCCGTCTTGTTGTCCTTGCTGACATGGCGCGAGGCACCGCAGACCTGGCCCGCAAGCTTGGTGGTCCACAGGACGCTGCCCTTGGCCACGTCGTAGCCGACGAGCGAGTTCACGCCCGGCTTCACGAACGCCTTGTCGGTGACCCACGAACCGGGCACCGCGGTCAGGTCCTCACGGGCGGGCTCGGGAAGCTGGAAGGCGACCTTGGAGGCGGTGTTCGCGCCGGCCTTCTCCTTGCCGGGACCGTCGGGCGCGGCCTTGGCATCGTCGCCGCCACCACCGCCGGTGCCGCCGCCGGGGCCGCTGCTGGTGTCCTCCTTCTTGCCGCCGTCCTCACCGGAGGAGGCGTACACGACGCCGCCCACGACGATGAGCACGACGGCGACGCACGCGGCGATGATGATCTGCATCTGCGTGCTGAGCTTCTTGCCGCCGCCGCTGCCGCCGTTCTGCGGCGGCATGTACTGCGGCTGCGCAGGCTGGGTCGGGTAGCCGTAACCGGGCTGCTGCGGATAGCCGTACTGCGGCTGACCCGGCGCAGGGGTCCCCGGCGGGGTCTGCGGATAGCCGTACGAGCCGTCCGGCGGCGGCGTCGGCGCGCCGAACCCTCCGCCCGGCGACTCCTGGGGTGCGCCGAAACCGCCCTGCGGGGGCTGGTTCGGCGGAGCGGCAGGGGGCTGCTTCGCCAGCGGGTCGACAGGAGGCTGGTTGGGTGGCTGGTTGGGCGGTGGTGGCGGCTGTGTCATGACGGGCTTACCTCTGGGGTACGGGAGTGGACTGAGTCGACGGAGGAGACGGTCACTGGCCGAAGGCCATCATGGTCTTGGCCTCCTTCTCCTCCTTGTCGTTGCTCGCGCTCACCCGCCCGCTGGCGAGGAAGAAGCGGCCGTCGGCGTACGCCATCTTCGGCGAGTAGAAGGTGTTCTCGATCTGCGCGGTCGACGCCGGGTGCTGCAGCAGCGTCTTCGGCGCGCCACCGCTCGGGGCGATCGTGGCGACCGTGCCGCCCTTGTCGTACGAGGCGCCCATGTAGACGAGGACGTTGCCGCCCTCGATCCGCAGCGGCGTCATCTGGCGCTCGGCCGGGGCCTTGGAGCGCCAGACGGACTTGCCCGTGTCGAGGCTGAAGGCGACGACCTCGTTGGCGGTGCCGTAGCCGGTGTCCGTCGACATGTAGAAGTTCTTGGCGTCGGCGGCCACACCGGTGCAGCCCTCGAGGTTCTGGCCGAAGATCACGAACGCGCCGCCGCAGCGGGGGGCGAACTTGTCCTTGCCGCCGTCGATCGTCGCGCGCGGCTTGCCGTTGTCGGTCAGCGAGATGATCGACCACTTCTTCGGCTCACGCTGGGTGATGGAGATGACCAGCGGGCTCGCCGAGTAGACCTTGTCGATCTCCCAGCCCTCGGGCGTGTTGTACGTCCACTTGGGCTTGCCGCTGGCCGGGTCGATCTCCTGGAGCTGCTGCTTGGGCTTGTTGACGTCGGACGTCTTGCAGCTCGCACCGGCGAGCAGCTTCGGGCCGCCGGCGAACGCGAACGGCTTGCAGTCGCCGGACGGCTTGCCGAAGAGCTGCTTGCCGTCGGTGAGGGAGAAGCCGTACGAGTTGCTGCCGCCGCCGACCGCCAGCGTGTTGCCGCTGATGGCGAGGGTGTAGTCGGCCAGCGAGGCGAACGCGCCGGTCGGCTTGGGGATGGGCTTCTTCCAGCCGGCCTTGCCGGTCGTGAGGTCGACCATCTGCAGGTCGTTGCACTCGGCCTTCTCGGTGAGACCGTCCTCGACCCCGAAGACGATCTTGCCGTCGGCGGAGGCGTTGACGGGTGCGGAGCACACCTTGGTGCTGATCGGCACGCTCCACTTCTTCTTGCCGTCGGTCACCGAGTAGCCGGCGATCTCGCGGTACATGGCCTTGACGACGGTGTCGCCGACCACCCACGGACCGAAGACGTCGGCGCCGTTGCGCGGCAGGTCCACGTCGTTCTTGGTGAGGAACAGGACCTTCGCCTCGCCGTCCTTGCGCCCGGCGTTGAGGTCGTCCTCGCCGTCACGGCCGCCGCCGTCGCCGTTGCCGTCGCCCTGGTCGACAGTGGGCGAGCCGGTCGGCTTCGGGTCGTCGCTGGACTTGCTGACGGACGGCTTGTCGTCCTTGTCGTCACCGGCGAGCGCGAACCACGTGCCGCCGCCGATGACGAGCAGCGCGGCCGCGGAAGCGGCAACGATGATTCCGGTCTTCCCCTTGAAGAAGTTCCCGGACCCGCCGCCGGGCGGCGTCGGCGCACCCGGGTACTGGGGCTGCGCCGGGTAACCGCCGTAAGGGCCGGGCTGGTTGTACGGGCCGGGCTGCTGGCCGTACGGCCCCTGCTGCTGGCCGTAGGGGCCGGGCTGGCCGGGCTGCTGCTGCGGGTAGCCGTAACCGGGCTGGGGCGCGGGCGGCTGCTGCGGGTATCCGTAGCCGGGCGCCGGCGCACCTGCGGGCGGCGTGGGCGGAGCTGCCGGGGCAGGGGGCATCTGCGGCGGCTGGGCGGGCGGCTGGGGAACACCCTGCGGGTCCTGGGGGGCTCCGAAGCCGGGCTGGGGCGGCTGGTTCGGCGGCTGTGTCATGGCGTACTACCTCTGGAGTGGGGAGATGCGATTAGGAGTGGGAGATGTCCGGATGACCCAGACCGCGTTCACTTGCCGAAAGCCATCATGCTGGTGAGTTTCTGTTCATCGTCGTCGTTCAGTGCGCTGATGTTCGGGGAGACGAGGAAGAACCTGCCGTTCGCGTAGGCCGTGCGCGCCCGGCGGTTGACGAGGTCGGCCTCGGCCTCGGCGGCCGAACTCGGATGTTTGAGAAGGATCTTGGGGGAGCCGCCGCCCGGCCCGATCGTGGCGACCGCACCGGCCTGATCCCCGTAGGGCGCGATGTGGACGACGACACTGCCGTTCTCCGCGGCCACCGGAACCATCGTGCGGTCGGGACCGGGCGCCGAACGCCACTTCACGTTGCCGCTGTCCAGGTTGTAGGCGACGACCTCGTTGCTCCCGCCGGCCTTCGTGGCCATCCAGAGCGTGGCCGCGTCGGCCGCGACGCCGCTGCACCATCCGTGGATGTCACCGCGGAACTGGACGGTCGCACTGCTGCACCGGGGCACGTCCACTTCCTTGCCGACCGGGAACTGCGAGCGCAGCTTCCCCTCGGCCGTCAGCGCGACGATCCTTCCCGCGATGCGCTCGCCGTCGCTGTCCTGCTGCCGGATGGAGACGACGGGCGGGGTGGTCGCGTAGACCTTCTCGACCTCCCACTCGGCGGGAAGCGGGTACCGCCACACCGTCTTTCCGGTGGCGGGGTCGACGCCCTGGAGCTCCTGCTTGATCGTCTCCGACTCCCCGGTCGGGCAGCTCGCGGCGGCTATCATCCCGGGGCCGATACCCGCGAACCCGAAGCGCAGGCACCCGGAGGCCGGGGTGGCGAAGAGCTGCTTCCCGTCGCTCACCCGGAACCCGAACGAGGTGTCCAGACCGGCCGCGGTGACCGTGTTCCCGCCGAGGGCGAGAATGAAGTCGGAGAAGCCCACGAGGTCCTTGGGCTTGGGAATGGGCTTCTTCCAGCCCGCCTTGCCGCTCTTGGCGTCGATCATCTGCAGGACGCTGCAGTCCGATTCGGTGGTGAGACCGCTCTTGACGCCGAGGACGATCTTCCCGTCGGCGGAGGGTTCCGGCGCCGCCAGGCACACATCGGTGCCGAGCTTGATGGTCCACAGCTTGCTGCCGTCGGTCACCGAGTAGCCGGCTATCTCGCGGTAGACGGCCTTCACCAGGGTGTCGCCCACGACCCAGGGGCCGTTGACATCGGCTCCGCCGCCCGGCACGTCGACAGTGTTGCGGTCGAGGAAGAGGATCTTCGCCTCGCCGGGCCTGCGCCCTGCGTTGAGGTCGTCGGCGCCTGCGTCGGCCGTGGCGTTGGACGCCGCTCCGTCGCCCGGCGATCCGGTGGACGGGCCGGAGGGTGCCGCGCCGCCCTTGTCCGCGTGGGACGTGGTGTCCTTGGCGTCGCCGCTCAGGGCGAGATACGTACCACCGCCGACGACGAGCACCGCCGCGAGCACCGCGGCGACGACGACACCAGTCCGGCCCCGCAGGAAGCCACCGCGGGCAGCCGGGGCAACCGGGGCCGGAGCGCCGAACTGCTGCGGCTGCGCCGGATATCCCCCGTAAGGGCCGGGCTGGTTGTACGGGCCGGGCTGCCGGCCGTAGGGGCCTGGCTGATGACCATAGGGCTGCTGCGGGTACCCGGGCCCGGGTGCCGGCGGCCCGCCGTACCCGGCGGGCGCAGTGGGCGGCATCTGGGGCGCATGGGCAGGCGGCGGTGGATAAGCGGCCCCCTGCTGCTGGTCATGCGCAGCTGTGACGCCGCCGTCCGGCGCAGGCCGATCCGGTGGCTGAGTCATCAGCCCCTCCCCCTTCTCCTACGGTCTGCTGCCCGGCCGCTCCCTCAGCCTTCGGCGTGGGCGACAACCCGCCCCGTTGTTCCGGTGAGGCGAGATTCGGTCAGCACCTCGATCCGAAAGAGTCGATCGGACACATCACAGCGCGCGCCGGCCGGACAGAACCGGTCGGGGCGCGCTTCTTTGTATCACTCACGACGAAGGCGGAGCGGGCTCGGTCCACCCTGTTCCCAAGGGAGGACCGGCCCGTGATGCTGTTGTTACGCGCTTTCCACGGCTTCTCTACCGACGGCTCTCTAGGCGTCTTCCGCGAGTTCGAGCCAGCGCATTTCCAACTCGTCGCGTTCGCCCGCCAGTTCGCGCAGCTCGGCGTCCAGTTCGGCAACCTTCTCGAAGTTCGTGGCGTTATCGGCGATTTGCGTGTGCAGCTTGGCCTCCCTGTCGGAGATCTTGTCGAGCTGTCGCTCGATCCGCTGCAGTTCCTTCTTCGCCGCGCGGGTGTCCGCGGCCGACTTCTCCTTGGTCGCGGAGGCCGCGGCCGGCGGCGGTGTCGGCGCCGACGTCTCCACGATCCGTGCCCGGCGCTCCAGGTACTCGTCGATCCCGCGCGGCAGCATCCGCAGCGCGCCGTCGCCGAGCAGCGCGAACGTACGGTCCGTCGTCCGTTCGACGAAGAAGCGGTCGTGGGAGATGACGACCATCGTCCCCGGCCAGCCGTCGAGCAGGTCCTCCAGCTGGGTCAGGGTCTCGAT
This sequence comes from Streptomyces sp. NPDC043812, assembly GCF_056436245.1. NCBI lineage: Bacteria > Bacillati > Actinomycetota > Actinomycetes > Kitasatosporales > Streptomycetaceae > Streptomyces > Streptomyces sp. NPDC043812. The sequence continues at coordinate 359,532 of NZ_JBWKCY010000002.1, read as the reverse complement.
GTCGAGGTCGTTGGTGGGCTCGTCGAGGAACAGCACGTTGGGCTCGTCCATCAGCAGCCGCAGCAGCTGCAGCCTGCGCCGCTCACCACCGGACAGGTCACCGACGGGCGTCCACTGCTTCTCCTTGCCGAAGCCGAACTGCTCGCACAGCTGCCCCGCCGTCATCTCCCGGCCCTTGCCCAGATCCACCCGGTCACGGATCTGCTGCACGGCCTCCAGCACGCGCAGCGCGGGCGGCAGTTCGGTGACGTCCTGGGAGAGATACGCGAGCCGCACGGTCTTGCCGACGGCCACCCGGCCCGCCACGGGCTGTTCGTCGCCCTGGGAGAACGCCGCATCGGCGAGTGCGCGCAGCAGCGACGTCTTGCCCGCGCCGTTGACGCCGACCAGGCCGATGCGGTCACCGGGGCCGAGCTGCCAGGTCAGGTGCTTCAGCAGCACCTTGGGGCCCGCCTGGACGGTCACGTTCTCCAGGTCGAAGACCGTCTTGCCGAGCCGGGCTGAGGCGAACTTCATCAGCTCCGAGGTGTCACGCGGCGGCGGCACATCGGCGATCAGTTCGTTGGCGGCCTCGATGCGGTACCGCGGCTTGGACGTACGGGCGGGGGCACCGCGCCGCAGCCAGGCCAGCTCCTTGCGCATCAGGTTCTGCCGCTTGGACTCCTCCGTGGCCGCGATGCGCTCGCGCTCGGCACGGGCGAAGACGTAGTCGCTGTAGCCGCCCTCGTACTCGTACACCGCGCCGCGCTGCACGTCCCACATGCGGGTGCAGACCTGGTCGAGGAACCAGCGGTCGTGCGTGACGCAGACGAGCGCGGAACGGCGGTTCCTCAGGTGCTGCGCCAGCCAGGCGATGCCCTCCACGTCGAGGTGGTTGGTGGGCTCGTCGAGGACGATCAGGTCCTGCTCGGCGATCAGCAGCTGCGCGAGGGCGATACGGCGGCGCTCACCGCCGGACAGCGGTCCGATCACGGTGTCGAGGCCCTGGGGGAAGCCGGAGAGGTCGAGACCGTCGAACAGTCCGGTCAGCACATCGCGGATCTTGGCGTTCCCCGCCCACTCGTGGTCCGCGAGATCCCCGATGACCTCGTGCCGGATGGTGGCCTCGGGGTCGAGGGAGTCGTGCTGGGTGAGCACACCGATCCGCAGCCCGCCGCTCTGGGTGACCCGTCCGGTGTCGGGGTCCTCCAGCTTGGCGAGCATCCGGATGAGGGTGGTCTTGCCGTCGCCGTTACGGCCGACGACGCCGATGCGATCCCCCTCGGACACGCCGAGGGAGACGGAGTCCAGCAGGGCACGTGTGCCGTACACCTTGCTGACTGCCTCGACATTGACGAGGTTGACGGCCATTTTTCTCCTGCCAGGGGGAACGATCGACCCCCCAGCCTACTTGTCACCCGTGACTCCCCCGCCCGGCCCGTTCCACGAGGAGCCAGCCGCCCAGCGCCATCAGCACGGCGGCCGGGGCGCTGACGCGTACGGCCACCAGCATCGCCGTCCGTCCCTCCAGCAGCCCGCCGAAGCCCACCATCGACAGTCCGAGGATGCCGAAGAGGCAGAGAGTGATCCCGGTGGCTGCGATCGGCCCGGTGCCGTTCACCGGGACCACGGCAGCCGCACCGGGCCGCTCGAAGGACCGGAAGACGGCGACGAGCAGGGCCGTCAGCACGGCGGCCGCGGCGATACGGACCGGTGTCTGCGCCCACCAGGCGGCGGTGGCCGGCTCGGGCAGCGCGAGACCCGCGGCGATCATCGCGCCGTACACCCCCAGCATCGCGGTCAGGTGCCACAGGAAGGCGGTCATGGCGATCCCGTTGGCGGCGACGACGGCACGCCAGACGCGGGCCCTCTGCACCAGCCGGGTGCCAGGTCCTCGCAGCAGTTCGACGGCACCGACCAGCCAGAGCCCGTGGCAGAGCAGCGCGAGGGTGGGCGGAGCCATGTTGGAGACCTTCTCCCCCGGCATCCCGACCATCGACAGCGGATACGGCCCGAGGGCGACGAGCGCGGCGGCACCGGCGAGGCCGGCGGTTGCGAGCACGTCGGGCATCCGGATCCGCCCGTCGGCGCGCAGGAAGCCGAGCTGGTGGACGGCGAGCCAGACGAAGGCGAAGTTCAGGAACTCCACGAAGGGGACGCCGGCGGCGAAGCGCAGCACGTCGACGGCGACCGCCCCGCCGGCGAGTGCGCCGAAGGCGCCCCAGCCGTAGCGCTCGTGCAGTGCCAGCAGCGGCGGGGTGAACGCGACCATGGCGAGATAGATCCCGATGAACCACAGCGGCTGCGCGACGAGCCGCAGCGCGACACCGGTCATCCCGCCTCCCCCGCCGAGCAGTTGCACGAGCAGCGCGGCGACGCCCCAGACGAGGACGAAGGCCATGGTGGGCCGCAGGAGCCGCTGCAGCCGTGCGCGAAGGAACGCGGCGTACACGGACCTGCCTTCGTGCCTGCGGTGCAGGGAGCGGTACGCGAGGGCGTGCGAGAACCCGCCGACGAAGAAGAACACGGGCATGACCTGGAGGACCCAGGTGAGCGCCTGCAGCTCGGGCACGACGGCGAGCAGATTCCCGACCTTGGCGTCCTGCCCGTCCTGCCCGCCGCCGGTGACGGCGGCCATGAGCCAGTGCCCGCCGACGACGACGCCGAGGGAGGCGACCCGCAGGAGGTCGACGTACCGGTCGCGGGTGGCGGGGGTGGCGGCGGCGAGCGCGCGGACGTTTGTGGCCATGGGGGCAGGTTGCCGGGGTCGCTGCCGTTGCCGGGAGAGCGCGGGTACTCATCCGCGGCGTGAGTACGTGGTCGCCTGCGGCGAGCGGTCCCCTTCCCCGCCTACACCATCGTCGCGCCCACCGCCGGCGACGCCGCCACCCGGGCGTCACGGCACGTGCCCGATGCCACCAGCGCCGACGCCACCGACACCGCCGTGTCCTCGTCCTTCGTCAGGAACGCCGTCGTCGGGCCCGACCCCGAGACCAGGGACGCCAGCGCACCCGCCGACATGCCCGTCGAGAGCGTCGCCGCCAGCGACGGGCGCAGCGACAGGGCCGCGGGCTGCAGGTCGTTCGAGACGGCGTCCGCGAGGGCCGCGGCGTCGCCCGTGCGCAGCGCGTCGAGCAGAGCGGACGAGGCGACCGGCGCGGGAACGGCTGCGCCCGAGTTCAGGCGGTCGAACTCCCCGTAGACCGCGGGTGTGGACAGCCCGCCGTCCGCCATCGCGAACACCCAGTGGAACGTCCCGCGGACCTCCAGCTCCGTGAGCTGCTCGCCGCGGCCGGTACCGAGGGCCGCCCCGCCGACCAGGCTGAACGGCACGTCACTGCCCAACTCCGCACAGATGTCGAGGAGTTCGGTACGGGACGACTCGAGGCCCCACAGCGCGTCGCACGCCAGCAGCGCGCCCGCGCCGTCCGCCGAGCCGCCCGCCATGCCTCCGGCGACCGGGATGTCCTTGGCGATGTGGATGTGGACGTCGGGCGAGATGCCGTGGCGGGCCGCGAGCTTCTCGGCCGCGCGGGCCGCCAGGTTCGTACGGTCCAGGGGCACCTGGTCGGAGCCCGGCCCCGAGCAGGTGATCGTCAGCGACGGGGCGGGCCGCACCGTCACCTCGTCGTACAGACCGACGGCGAGGAAGACATTGGCGAGGTCGTGGAAGCCGTCGGGGCGGGCCGCGCCGACCGCCAGCTGGACGTTGACCTTCGCCGGCACTCGTACGGTCACGCTCACTTCTTGGCCTCCGCGATCCGGGCGAACTGCTCCACCGTCAGGGACTCCCCGCGCGCCTGCGGCGACACTCCGGCCGCGACCAGCGCGGCCTCCGCCGCGGCCGGGGATCCGGCCCAGCCCGCGAGCGCGGCGCGCAGGGTCTTGCGGCGCTGCGCGAAGGCCGCGTCGACCACGGCGAAGACCTCCGCCTTCGTGGCGGACGTCGGCACCGGCGAGGTGCGGCGCACCAGCGAGACGAGGCCCGAGTCCACGTTGGGGGCGGGCCAGAAGACGTTGCGGCCGATGGCGCCGGCCCGCTTGACCTCGGTGTACCAGTTGGCCTTGACCGAGGGGACGCCGTACACCTTGTTCCCCGGCCCTGCCGCGAGCCGGTCCGCGACCTCGGCCTGGACCATGACCAGGGTGCGTTCGATGGTCGGGAAGCGGTCCAGCATGTGCAGCAGGACGGGCACGGCGACGTTGTAGGGCAGGTTGGCGACGAGCGCGGTCGGCGGCGGCCCCGGGAGCTCCTGCACATGCATCGCGTCGGAGTGGACGAGCGAGAAGCGCTCGGCCCGTTCCGGCAGGCGTGCCGCCACGGTGGTGGGCAGCGCGGCGGCGAGCACGTCGTCGATCTCGACGGCGACGACCCGGTCCGCGGCCTCCAGCAGTGCCAGGGTCAGCGAGCCGAGCCCGGGGCCGACCTCGACGACCACGTCGTCGGGCCGTACGCCGGCCGTGCGCACAATGCGGCGGACCGTGTTGGCGTCGATGACGAAGTTCTGGCCGCGCTGCTTGGTGGGGCGTACGCCCAGCGCGGCGGCCAGTTCGCGGATGTCGGCGGGGCCGAGGAGTGCGTCGGGATCAGTGGTGCTCACCGATACAGCCTACGGCCGCAGTGAGGCCACGGACTCGCCCCCCGCTGCACATAGAGCTTCTTCGCCCGGTAGGTCTGTTCCGCGGCCGGGGCGTCCTCCGGCCGGCCGCTGCCACCGAGGGCGCGCCAGGTACCGGCGTCGAACTGGTACAGCCCGCCGTAGTTCCCGGAGGCGTCGACCGCGCCGGGGCGGCCGCCGGACTCGCAGTCGGCGAGCGCGCCCCAGTTGAGCCCGTCGGCGCCGCTGACGGACGACGGCGGCTGCCGGGTGCCGACCCGGATCTGCTCGGTGACCGGCTCCCGGACGATCTCCTCGGCGAGTTTGCGGGGTCTCTGGCGCACGCCGTTGACGGTGCGCAGCGCGAAGGTGACGCGGCGCACGCCGGCGACGCCCTGGCGGTCGACGACTTCGGTGCCTGCGAACAGCGACGGGTCGGGTGCCCTCTCGACGGCGTACGGGACAGGTTCGTCGCGCACCTGCCGGGCGCCGGTGATCCGCATGACGGTGATGGTCTGGCCGTCGCGGGGGAAGCTCTCCGCCGGCACCGAGGTGGTGTCCTGGCCGCGGAGTGCGATGCCGGCCTCGTCCAGGGCCTCGCGCACGGTCGCGGCGGTGGTGCGGATGGTGCGTTCGCGTCCGTCGGCCATGAAGGTCACGGACCGTTCGGTGCGTACGTCCAGGCTGAGCCCGGAGCGGGCGATCTCCGAGGAGCGCGAGACGGACAGGAACGCGCCTTCCGCGCGCACGCCGAGCTGTCGCAGGGCGCCCTCGACGCTGCGGGCGGTGGTCCATACGGTGCGGCGGTGGCCGTCGAGGGTGAGGGCGAGGGGGCGGCCGTAGCGGACGACGATCTCGTCGCCGTTGTCGAGGTCCTCCCGGGGGCCGGGGGCGACGATGTCGTGCGGGCCGACGGCGAGCCCTTCGTCGGCGAGGAGTTCCTGCACGTCGTCGGCGAAGGTGTGCAGGGAGCGGGGCTCACCGTCGACGGTGAGCCGCACGGACTTGTCGGTGGCGACGAACGCGGAGGTCCCGCCGGCGAGGAAGGCGACGACGAGTGCCTGCGGGACGAGCCGGCGCAGGGTGTCGGAGCGTTCGGCGTTCCGCCGCCGGCCACGGCGCCGTGCTTCGGCGCGGCCCCCGGCACGGGGCGCGCCGTCCTCGGTTCCGGCACCGGGTGCGGCCTTGTGAGGCACGTCGCGCTCCGCTGCGGCGGGCGGGGCCTGACGCGGCAGGGCCGATGCGCGGCGTTCCGGCGGCGGGGGCTGCCCGGTGGGGAGCTCTCCGCCCCGGCCGTCGGGGCCAAGGTCGAGATAGGGCAGCGTCGGCGCGTAGGCGTTCGCGAACCGGACGTCGACGGCGGTCGGCGCCTGCGCGGCGGCGTAGGCCGCGTCGCTGTGCCTGTGGGCGTACGGGTCTGTCCGGGTGTCCCGGCCGTATCCGGCAGGTGGCGCCGGTACGGCTCCGTCGTCCGCGAAGGCGCCTTCGGAGCGGCGCCCGGAGGGTCCGCCGGCCGCCGGTCCGCCGCCCGTCGTCCGTTCGGGCGCTGCCGCGGTGCGGAACATGCCTCGGCCGCCGCGTGCGGCACGGTGACTGCCCTGCGCATTGCTCACGACGCTCCGTAAGATCCGGCGGCCAAGTGGCACCGGACAGTAGCGGAGCGTTCGTCACTCTCCAAAGCGAAACGGACACTCTGTGTCGTCGACGTGGGCGGGTCCGCCCGATCCGGTCAGTAGCCGAATGCGCGCGCGGTATTTGCGGCGATCGCGGCGGCCAGGGTGTCCTCGTGGAGGCCCTTCACCGCGGCCATGGCCCGCAGAGTGACCGGAATCAGGTACGGCGCGTTGGGCCGTCCGCGGTACGGCGCCGGGGTGAGGAACGGCGCGTCCGTCTCGACGAGCACCAGTTCCGCGGGGGCCACGGCGAGGGCGTCACGCAGCGGCTGCGCGTTCTTGAAGGTCACGTTCCCTGCGAACGACAGGAAATAGCCGGCCGCGGCGCACACCTCGGCCATTTCCGCGTCACCCGAATAACAGTGGAAAACGGTGCGCTCGGGTGCACCCTCCTCCGCGAGAATGCGCAGCACATCCGCGTGCGCGTCCCGGTCGTGGATGACGAGCGCCTTGTCGTGCCGTTTCGCGATCTCGATATGGGCGCGGAACGACCGTTCCTGGGCGGCCATCCCCTCGGGGCCGGTACGGAAACGGTCGAGGCCCGTTTCTCCGACGGCCTTCACCTCGTCGAGGGCGGCGAGCCGGTCGATCTCGGTGAGCGCGTCGTCGAGAGCGGCGTCACCGCCGGCTTCCCGCGCCCCCTGGCGCGACCAGCCGTCGGGGTCCCCGAGCACGATCCGCGGCGCCTCGTTGGGGTGCAGGGCGACCGCCGCGTGCACGTCACGGTGCGCGGCCGCAGTCTCCGCGGCCCAGCGGGATCCCTTGATGTCGCAGCCCACCTGGATCACGGTCGTCACACCGACCGCGGCGGCCCTGGCGAGGGCCTCCTCGACGGTGCCGTCCTGCATGTCCAGGTGGGTGTGCGAATCGGCGACCGCCACCCCGAGCGGTTCGGGCAGTGGCGGAGGTGCGGACTTCGAGCTCATGCGCGCGATCCTACGAGGCGCGCGCCCGGGTCCTCACTTGCGGTGGTGGAAGGGGTGCAGGAGATCGGAGAGCTGCCAGTGGTGTTCCTTGACCGGGCCGGGGGGCTCGGCCTTCGCGGGGGTGTTCCCTGCGGCGATCTCGGCGGGTTCCGGTACCGCGGTGGGCAGGCCGGCGGCCGCTGCGGACGGTGTCGACGGCTGGCCGTACATCTGCGCCATCATGTCCCTGACCGAGGAGACCCGTCCCGCCCGCATGATCCGGACGCGGTGCCTACCGCAGTTCACACAGGTCGGGTCCTTGAGCGGGGAAGGCACCCGCGCGCCGTCGGTCTTGTAGACGACGTATCCCTGGCCCTCACCGTCGGTGTGGTGCTCGATGTCGTACGACTGCTCCCAGCCGTGCCCGCAGTACATGCAGGCGAAGGAGTATTCCTCGTGGCCGACGGCGGTGCCGGTGGTCTCACTCATGCCAGCTCCTTTCCACTGGTCCAGTGGACGCCTTTTCCGGCTGGAGCGCATCAGCGCCGGTCGAACAATGGAATGCTCTTTGGCTTCCCCTTGCCGAGAGGACCGCTGCACGGTCTCCGCTTTGCCTTTTACGATAGTCCTTTACCGTCTCACGGTGCCGTTCTCGCCGCATTCTTTGCCGCGACGACCGCATCGAAGACCTCCCGTTTGGGCAGTCCCGCCTCGGCGGCCACGGCCGCGATCGCCTCCTTGCGTCGCTCCCCCGCCTCCTCGCGCACCTGCACCCTGCGCACCAGCTCGCCGGCATCCAGTTCGGCGGGCCCGGTCTCGGGGGCGCCCTCCACGACGACGGTGATCTCGCCGCGGACACCGTCGGCCGCCCAGGCGGCCAGCTCGCCGAGCCCGCCGCGCTTGACCTCCTCGTAGGTCTTCGTCAGCTCGCGGCAGACGGCGGCGCGCCGGTCCACGCCGAAGACCTCCGCCATCGCGGCGAGCGTGTCGTCGAGCCGGTGCGGGGCCTCGAAGTAGACGAGGGTGCGGCGCTCGCCCTCGACCTCGCGCAGCCGGCCGAGCCGTTCGCCGGCCTTGCGCGGCAGGAAGCCCTCGAAGCAGAAGCGGTCGACGGGCAGGCCGGACAGGGCGAGCGCGGTCAGCACGGCGGACGGGCCGGGCACGGCGGTGACCTTGATGTCCTGCTCGACCGCAGCGGCGACGAGACGGTAGCCGGGGTCGGAGACCGAGGGCATGCCCGCGTCGGTGACCAGCAGCACCCGTGCGCCGCCCGCGAGGGCCTCGACCAGTTCGGGAGTGCGGGCGGTCTCGTTGCCCTCGAAGTAGGAGACGACGCGCCCCGTCGTGTGCACACCGAGGGCCTGGGTCAGCCGGCGCAGCCGCCGGGTGTCCTCGGCGGCGACGATGTCGGCGCCCGCCAGTTCGGCGGCGAGCCGGGGCGGCGCGTCCGCGACATCACCGATGGGGGTCCCTGCGAGTACCAGCGTTCCAGTCACAAAGCCATCCTCCCAGGACGGGAGGCACCACTCGCACAGCCGTGTTCCCTACGATGGCGCCGTGACCAGTACCGCGCCGCAGACCATCGAGGGCAAGGACGCAGGCCAGCCGCCGCCCGGCTGGCAGCAGCGACTGCGCCGATTCGGCTATACGCCCCGGCCCGTGATCGGCCTGCGCGAACGCCTGGTGCCGCCGTACACCCGCCCTTCCGACCGGCTGTGGCCGGTGCTCGGCATCCGGCGGCGTGTCGATGCGGACGCGCTCCTGACGATCGCGGCATGGGGCGGGCCGATCCTCGTCGCCCTCGTCGCCGGTGTGCTGCGGTTCTGGAACCTCGGCAAGCCGCATGCGGTGATATTCGATGAGACGTACTACGCCAAGGACGCCTGGGCGCTCATCAACCGGGGGTACGAGGCGAGCTGGCCCAAGGAGATCGACAAGACGATCCTCGAGAACGGCTCGTCCGTACAGATCCCCGCCGATCCCGGCTATGTGGTGCATCCGCCGGTCGGGAAGTGGATCATCGGCCTCGGCGAGAAGATGTTCGACTTCACGCCCTTCGGCTGGCGGTTCATGGTTGCCGTCCTCGGCACGCTCTCGGTGCTGATGCTCTGCCGGATCGGGCGGCGGCTGTTCCGTTCGACGTTCCTCGGCTGCCTTGCGGGACTGCTGCTCGCTGTCGACGGGCTGCATTTCGTGATGAGCCGCACCGCGCTGCTCGACCTTGTGCTGATGTTCTTCGTGCTCGCGGCGTTCGGCGCGCTGCTCCTGGACCGGGACAGGACCCGCGCCCGGCTCGCGGCGGCGCTGCCCGTGGACGAGGACGGCGTGCTGCGCCCGGACATGACGACCGCCGAGACCCTGCGTTTCGGATGGCGGCCGTGGCGGCTCGTGGCCGGTGTGATGCTGGGCCTGGCGGCGGGCACGAAGTGGAACGGCCTGTATGTGATGGCCGCGTTCTGTGTGATGAGCGTGCTGTGGGACGTGGGCGCGCGCCGCACCGCGGGCGCGGTACGGCCGTACGCGGCGGTGATCCGCAAGGACCTGGTGCCGGCGTTCTTCTCGACGGTCCCGGTCGCGCTGGTCACCTACATGATCTCGTGGAGCGGTTGGCTGGCCACCGACAAGGGGTACTACCGGAACTGGGCGAGCACGGGTGCCGGCAAGGAGAGCAGTTGGGGCTGGCTCTTCCCGGACTGGTGGCGCAGCTTCTGGCACTACGAGACCCAGGTCTACGAGTTCCACATCGGCCTGACGTCGGGCCACACGTACCAGTCGAATCCGTGGAGCTGGCTGGTGCTCGGACGCCCGGTCTCGTACTACTACGAGGACCCGTCGGCGGGCCGCGGCGGCTGCCCGGAGGGTACGGCCGACAAGTGCGCGAGCGAGGTCCTGGCGCTGGGCACGCCCCTGCTGTGGTGGGCGGCGTGCTTCGCGATCTGCTACGTCCTGTGGCGCTGGTTCTTCCGCCGCGACTGGCGGGCGGGCGCGATCCTGTGCGCGTTCCTCGCGGGCTGGGCACCCTGGCTGCTGTACCAGGAGCGCACGATCTTCCTGTTCTACGCGGTCGTGTTCGTGCCGTTCCTGTGCCTGGCGGTGGCGATGATGATCGGCGCGATGCTGGGCCCGCCGGGCTCGGACGAACGCCGCCGTGCGGTGGGCGCGATCGGCGCCGGCGTGCTGGTCCTGCTGATCGTGTGGAACTTCATCTACTTCTATCCGATCTACACCGGCCAGACGATCCCGATGGACGAGTGGCGCAACCGGATGTGGCTGGACACCTGGGTGTAGCGGTGACGACGACGGGCCCGGCACCGGTGGGCGCCGGGCCCGCCGTGGTCGTCGGTGGCGGTCACGGGTTGTCGGGGGACGTCCCTCGACGGCCCCAGACGGCCCCCGGACGGCCCAGCGGCCCGGGTTCGGCGGTGTCCTGATCTACGAGTAGCCCCCGGAAATGAGACTCGGGTGCGGTCAGAGAGTGAGCAGGCGGACGAGCAACACCGCCAGGGTGCCCGCCGTGAACACCGCCCCCAACACGGTGAACAGCCGGTCGACCGTCGCTACGTCCCAGCCCTGGATCGCAAACCGGCGGGGGTCTTCCGGATCGTATTGGACCGTGGCAAAGGTCCCCACGCCGAAGTCGCCTCCTACGACACCGCGGCCGAACCTGGACGAGTACTCGCACTCGCGGCCGTCCCGGGTCGTCCAGGCTGCGACCGGGTGGTAGAACGTGGCGCCTTCGTCGTTCCGCCTGACAGCGTGTCGGACGATCCGAGCCTCTGCGGTGACACCTGTGCGGCGCAGCGCGCCGGCGCGGCGGAGCCCGTACACGCCGAAGCCGAGGAAGGCCGCGCCGATCGTCAGCGGGATGAGCGAGAAGAGCCATTCGCGTTCCATGTGCTGTGCGACGCGTGCGCGGGGGCGTCGGTTGCGCGTGGGGCGGCTGGCCCGCGGTCCGGATGTGGCTGGACACCTGGGGCCGGCTGCGACGCCGACGGGCCCGGCACCGGTGGGTGCCGGGCCCGTCCCGGTCGTTGATGGTGGTGGGCGGTCGTCCCGCCCGCGGGCGGCGCTCCCATGATGCGAGGATCCGCCAGGATCCGGCACGTTCACCGCCGCGCCTTCGCCTCCTGGTCAGACCCGCTCGCCAGGGACATGCCGCGGCACGGCGAGCAGTCCGTAGATGACCAGCACGGACAAGGCCATGGTGATCACCGACCACAGGGGGAAGGCGGAGAGGAACATCAGCTGGCCGACCATGCAGGCGGCCGCCAGCACGATGCCGGTGATCCGCGCGCCCCTCGACCCCACGAACAGGCCCAGGGCGGCCAGGACCTGTGCGATCCCGATGATGATCCACACCCAGCCCCAGAAGGCGTAGTTGAAGATGAGCAGGCGGTTGCCGTGATCAGCGGTCGTCTCGTAGTAGCCCTTGTCCAGCAGGGCCACGAAGCCGTTGATGATGTCGAACAGGCCGCTGAGCATCAGGAGGATGCCGGCGAACGCCACCCAGTGGGACCGCTCGAGCGGCGGCACGTTCCGGTCGTCCGAGGAGGAAGGCTCTGGCTGCATGAATCCCACCCCACCTGGCGGTGCGAGGCGGTGCAACGGGTGATGAGCCACTGAGGTGAGATGCGACCTCCCGGCTCACCTCGGGCACCCCGATCCCGATGGACGAATGGCGCAACCGGACGTGGCCGGACCCCTGGCTCCAGGAGCCGGGGCCTTCGTCGCGGTCGCATAACAACAACCGCACGCGTCACCCCCGTCCCGTAAAGTGCTCCTTACTCGCATTCTTGAACACGTTCAGGATGCACTCCGGGGAGGGGACTGCGGTCATGCGCAGTGGTGTGAAGGTCGCCGTCGTCGGCGGCGTGTTCGCCGTCGTGGCGACGGGTGTCGGGTACGGAGGCTGGAACCTGTACAACGGGCTGGCCGGTGGCGGCGGCGACGGGGTGTCCACCCGGTCCGCGCCCAAGAGGACCGGGCCGCCCGACGCGGACGAGATCGAGAAGACGGCGAAGGACTTCCTCGCCGCCTGGGCCGCGGGGGACGGTCCCGGAGCCGCAGAGCTGACCAACAACGCCGCCGAAGCGGGGCCGTTGCTCACCGGTTACGGCGATGACGCCCATGTCACCAAGGCCGTGATCGAGCCGGGGGCTGCGGTCGGGGCGAAGGTGCCGTTCACGGTCGAGGCGACGGTGGAGTTCGAGGGCACGTCCAAGCCCTGGTCGTACTCCTCGGAGCTGACCGTGGTGCGCGGGCTCACCACCGGCAAGGCGCTCGTGGACTGGCAGCCGTCCGTGGTGCATCCGGATCTCATCAAGGGGGCCTCGCTCGTCACGGGCGAGGCCGCCGCACCGCCGATCAGGGCGGTCGACAAGGACGGCCTGGAGCTGACGGCGGAGAAGTACCCCTCGCTCGGGCCTGTCCTCGACGGGCTGCGCGAGAAGTACGGCGACAAGGCCGGCGGCACACCCGGCATCGAGCTGGCGATCACCTCGACCGACGAGAACGTGCCGGACAAGACCCTGCTCACGCTCTCCAAGGGCAAGGAGGGCACGCTCCGGACCTATCTGGACGCGGGTGTGCAGGCGGCCGCCGAGAAGGCCGTGAAGAAGTACAGCAAGGCGTCGGTCGTCGCGGTCGAGGCGAGCAGCGGCCGGATCCGGGCCGTCGCCAACAACCCGGCGACAGGCTTCAACACCGCGCTCCAGGGCGCCCAGGCCCCCGGCTCCACGATGAAGATCGTGACCGCGGCGATGATGCTGGACAAGGGGCTGGTGAACGGGCCGGGTTCATCCGTCGAGTGCCCGGCGACGGTCGACTGGGAGCGCAAGTTCCACAACCTCGAGGACTTCTCGCTCGGCAACACCACGCTCCAGCGGGCGTTCGCCAGGTCCTGCAACACCACCTTCATCAAGCCCGTCAAGCCGCTCGGCGCCGACGCGGGCACGGCCCTGGGCGACACCGCTCGCAAGTACTTCGGCATCGGGGAGACCTGGGAGACGGGGATCGCGACGTTCGACGGAAGCGTGCCCGCGTCGACGGGGGCCGAGACCGCCGCCTCCTACATCGGCCAGGGCAGGATCCAGATGAACGCCCTCAATGTCGCCTCCATCGCCGCGACCGTGAAGGGCGGCGCCTTCCACCAGCCGGTGATCGTGCCGCAGGACCTGGACGGCCGCCAACTGGCCACCGCCACGCCGCTTCCCGGCTCGATGGCGGGGACTCTGCGCCAGTTGATGAACGCCGCCGCCATGGGCGAAGGCACGGCCGCCGGCGCCATGGCCCCGGTCGGCGGGAACAAGGGTGCCAAGACCGGCTCCGCCGAGGTCGACGGCCAGGGCGACTCCAACGCCTGGTTCACCGGCTACGCGGACGACCTCGCCGCCGCCGCGGTCGTGGACGCGGGCGGGCACGGCGGCGCAGCGGCCGGTCCGGTGGTCGCCCAGGTGCTGAACGCCCGCTGACGCCCACAGGCCGAAACGGAGTCGCATGGCCCGTACAGCTACCGCTAGCGTGCGGGCCATGAGCACTCAACCCTCCGCCGAGGCCCACCCCCGATTCGCCGAGGCTCTGCGCGAGCTCGGGCTCGACGTCCCCGTACGCCGCTTCCCGGACGCCACCCGCACCGCGGCGCAGGCGGCCGAGGCGATCGGCTGCGACGTGAGCGAGATCGTCAAGTCGCTGATCTTCGAGGCGGACGGCGCGCCGGTGCTGGTGCTGATGGACGGCTCGTCCCGGGTGGACCTGGAGCGGGTGCGGCAGGAGCTCGGCGCCGAGTCCGTGGTCCGCGCGGGCGCGGACATCGTGCGGGAGACGACCGGGTACGCGATCGGCGGCGTACCGCCGTTCGGCCACCGCACCCGCACCCGTGTGCTCGCGGACCGCGCCCTGCTCGACCACGACCTGGTCTGGGCGGCTGCAGGGAACCCGCACACCGTCTTCCCGCTCGACCCCAAGACGCTGATCGCCCACGCGGGCGGCACCCTCGTGGACGTCCGCGAGCGCACGGCGTGACGCTGCTGGTCGCCGCCGCCGTCCTCGCCGCGGCCGTCACACACGCCGGCTGGAACGCCCTGGCGCACGGGATCAGGGACCAGCTCGTCGCCTTCACCCTGATCGCCGGCGGCGCCGCGGTCATGGGCGCGGTCATGGCCTGTTTCGTTCCGTTGCCCGCCTCGGGTGCCTGGCCGTACCTCGTCGTTTCCGCGCTGCTGCACGTCGGCTACCAGGCGCTGCTGATGCGGTCGTTCAGTCTCGGCGACTTCGGCCAGATGTACCCGATCGCGCGCGGTACGGCGCCACTGGTGGTGACGGTCGCCGCGGCCCTGTTCGTCGGCGAGCGGATCGGGGGCTGGCAGCTCGCGGGGGTGGCCGTAGCCTCGGCCGGGCTGGTGGGCGTCGCGCTGTGGGGCATCAAGGGGAGCGGTACGCGCCCGCACTGGGCGGCGATCCTCGCGGCGCTCGCGACCGGGCTGTCGATCGCCGCGTACACGGTGGTCGACGGCGTGGGTGTCCGCGCGTCCGGTACGCCGATCGGCTACATCGCCTGGCTGATGATCCTCGAAGGCATCCTGATCCCGGCCTACGCGGTGTACTCCCGCCGGGGCGCCCTCGTCGCCCAGTTGAGGCCGTACGTCGGACGCGGGCTGCTCGGCGCGGCGATGTCCATCGCCGCGTACGGCCTGGTGCTGTGGGCCCAGACCCGTGCGCCTCTGGCGCCGATCGCGGCACTGCGCGAGTCGTCGATCATCGTGGGTGCGGCGATCGGGGCAGTGCTGTTCAAGGAGCGGTTCGGGGCGCCGAGGATCGCGGCGGCGGGGCTGATGGTGCTGGGGATCGGGCTGATGCTCAAGGCGGGCTGACAGCCGGGGCGAACCGTTTCGGCCACTGTGCGCGTCCTCCACGCCATGGGAACGATCACGCACGGGATACGCCAGCTGCTCCGGTTCGCCCTGCTGCAGGCACGCTGCTGTGCCTTCGCAGTCGCGCTCGTCGGCGGGATCGCCGTCTCGGCCGTGCTGCCCGAACTGCCCGTTGCCCGCTACGACCTGTTGCTGCTCTACGGCGTCTCCCTCGCCGTGCTCGCGCGCAAGGTCGGCTGGGACAGCACCCGCGACACCGCCGTGATCGCCTGCTGCCATCTCATCGGGCTGCTCTTCGAGCTGGTCAAGGTGCGGATGGGCTCGTGGAGTTACCCGGAGGACGCGCTGACGAAGGTCGGCGGCGTGCCGTTGTACGGCGGGTTCATGTATGCCGCCGTGGGCAGTTACGTCTGCCGGGCCTGGCACCTGTTCGACCTGCGGCTGACCGGCTACCGGCCCCGGGCCATGGCGGTGCTCGCGGTCGCGGTCTATGTGAACTTCTTCAGCCACCACTGGCTGCCCGACGGCCGCTGGGCGCTGAGCGTCCTGCTGCTGTGCGCTACGGCGGGGACCTGGGTGCGGTTCCGGGTGGGAGAGCAGGATCTCCGGATGCCGCTGGCCCTGTCGTTCGTCCTGATCGGGTTCTTCCTGTGGGTCGCCGAGAACGTCGCGACATACGCCGGGGCCTGGAGCTATCCGGACCAACTGGACGGTTGGCAGCCGGTGGCCGTGGCCAAGTTCGGCGCGTGGGCGCTGCTGATCACGGTCACGTTCGTGCTGGCGGCGGCGACGGCCGGCCGCCGCCCGCTTCCGCCGCCAGCCGGAACCCGGTGTTGACCGCCAGCAGTCCGCCGTCGACCCGCAGCGTCGTGCCGGTGATCCAGGCGGCGTCGCGGGAGGCGAGGAACGCCACGGCGGCGGCGATGTCCTCGGGTTCGCCGACCCTGCCGAGGGGATAGACGTCGGCCAGCGCCTCGAGTTCGGCCTCGCGGCCCTCCCAGGCACGGGTGCGGACGGTGCCGGGGTTGATCTGGTTGACGCGGACGCCGCGCGTGCCCGCGTCGGCGGCCAGGGTGCGGGTGAGCGAGGCGAGACCGGCCTTGGCCGCGCTGTAGGCGTGGCCGCCGAAGGACTGCTCGGCGTTGACGGAACCGATGTTGACGATCGCGCCCCTGCCGCCCTCGGCGAGGTGGGGCAGTGCCGCCCGCGCGCACCGGAGGGCGCCGGTCAGGCAGATGTCGATGTCCCGGTCCCAGGCGTCGTCCGGCAGGTCCTCCAGCAGCGGGGGGTCGATGGCGGCCGACAGCGCGTTGTTGACCAGGACGTCGAGGGCGCCGAAGCGCTCGACGGCATACGCGACGGCGGCCTCGACCGATGCGCGGTCGCCCACGTCGCAGCGGAAGGGCTCCGCTCCGTGGACCGTCGCGGCGGTCTGCTCCGCGGCCGCCTCGTCGATGTCCGTGAGGAGCACCCGGGCACCCTCCGCGGCCAGACGGCGGGTGGTCGCGGCACCGATGCCGCGCGCCGCGCCGGTGATCAGTACGGCGTACCCCTCGAAGCGGTTCACAGGGCCGAACGTATCGCGCGGATCAGTGCCTGCGCACGGGGGTCGGCGGTGACTCCCTTGCGCATCCCGTTCGTCACGTAGCCGAGGGCGATGCCCGACTCCGGGTCGGCGAGGCCGAGGGAGCCGCCGCGGCCGGCGTGGCCGAAGGAACCGGGGCCGAGCATCGGCGACGCGGGGCTGTGCAGCATGTAGCCGAGGCCGAAGCGGGTGGGGACGACGAGCACCCGGTCGGGTCCGGCGGACTCCTCGGTGCGGGCAAGTGTGAGAGTCGCCGGCGCGAACAGGCGCGGGCCGCCGTCGACTTCGCCGAGGGTCGCGGCGTAGAAGCGTGCGAGGGCGCGGGCGGTGGATATGCCGTTGGAGGCGGGCAGTTCGGCGGCGCGGAAGGCGGGGTCGTTCTCGTCGGGCAGCGGGTCGATGGCACCGAAGGCGCGGCGGGTCAGCGACGCCGGGTCCCGGTACGCCTCGGAGACGGCACGCTTGGGCCGCAGCTTCAGACCGCCGCCGTCGGCGGGTTCGGGCTCGGGTACGGGGCCGATCGTGCCGACGCGGTGGGTCTCGTCCGCGGGCAGTCCGATCCAGAAGTCGAGGCCGAGAGGGCGGGCCACCTCCTCGGCGACCCAGCGGCCGATGGTACGGCCGGTGACCCTGCGGACGAGTTCGCCGAGCAGCCAGCTGTAGGTCTGCGCGTGATAGCCGTGCGCGGTGCCGGGCGCCCAGGCGACGGCCTGGGCGGCGAGCGCGGCCGGGCCGCTCGTGCCGTCCGCGGCCTCGGCGGGGGTCAGGGGCCGGTCCAGCACCGGGAGTCCGGCGCGGTGGGAGAGAAGGTGACGTACGAGGACGCGTTCCTTGCCGGCCGCCTTGAACTCCGGCCAGTAGGTGCCCACGGGCGCGTCGAGGTCGATCTGTCCACGCTGGTGCAGCAGAAGGACGACGGCGGCGGCCACGCCCTTGGTCGCCGAGCGGACCACCTGTGCGGTGTCGACGGCCCACGGCTCGTGGCCGTCGACGTCCCGGGAGCCGGCCCACAGGTCGACGACCTTGCGCCCGTCCCGGTAGACGGCGACGGCCGCTCCGCGCTCGCCGCGCTGCTCGAAGTTGCGCACAAAGGCGTCCCGGACCGCTTCGAAGCCGTCCGTCACCGTGCCCCGGACGTCCACCACGTCTGCTCCTTCGCTGCCGTCCATCCCCCCATGGTGCAACGTGGTCCAGACCGCCCGGTCCGCGGGGCGGCCCCTGTCGGAGCGCCGGCCGAGGACGGACGTCTGCTCGGGGCCGGGTCAGCTCAGGACGATGGAGACGTCGATGTTGTCGCGGGTGGCGTTGGAGTACGGGCACACCTGGTGCGCGGCGGTCACGAGCCGGGAGGCGAGCTCCTGGTCGACGAGCGGGAGGGAGACGCTGAGCGCGACGGCGAGTCCGTAGCCCCGGGCCCTGTTGGGCCCGATGCCCACCTTGGCGGCGACCGTGGATGCCGTCAGGTCGAGGCCCGCGCGGCGGCCGACGAGGACGAGGGCGTTGTGGAAGCAGGAGCTGTAGCCGGCCGCGAAGAGCTGTTCCGGGTTGGTGCCGTTGCCGTCGCCCCCGAGCGCGGGCGGCATCGCGACGCGCAGGTCGATATGGCCGTCATGGCTGGTCACAAAGCCGTCGCGGCCGCCGTGGGCGGTGGCCTCCGCCACGTACATGATCTTCGTCGGGCGGGTGTCGAGGGTTTCGACCGTCTCGCTCATGATGCGTCCCCGAGGTCTCGGCACGGCAAGCCGTATCAGCAACAGAAATACATTGCGCACAATGTATCGGAGACGGGTACGTCTTTATTACTCGGGGGTTTAGAACGTCATTCGGGCGCCGCCGCGGCGGCCCGCTCCGCCAGCCGGTGCAGCTCGCCCCGCAGTCGCGCGATCTCCGCGGCCTCCAGGCCCGTGCTCACCAGCAGCCTCTCCGGCACCCGCTCGGCCCGCTCGCGCATCGCCTCGCCCTCGCCGGTCAGCACCAGCAGCACCGAGCGCTCGTCGGCGGCGGAACGCTCGCGCCGCACCAGCCCCGCCGACTCCAGCCGCTTGAGCAGCGGCGAGACCGTGCCGTAGTCGAGCCGCAGTGCGGCACCCAGCTCCTTGACGGGTACCTCACCGCGCTCCCAGAGCACGAGCATCGCCAGATACTGCGGATACGTCAGTCCCAGCTCGGCGAGGAGCGGCCGATAGGCCGCAGTCACCGCGCGCTGGGCCGCGTACAGCGCGAAGCACAGCTGGTCGTCGAGCAGCAGCGAGGGGGCGGCCGACCCGGTCGGGTCCTCTTTCAAGCGGTTCACGCGCCCATTGTCACGGACTTCGGGTCGAAGCCGAAGGGCAGCTCCAGACGATGAGCCCGCATCAGCCCGTCGTCGCCCAACAGCTCCTGCGTGGTGCCGTCGGCGGCGATCACGCCGT
The DNA here is from genome assembly GCF_056436245.1 of Streptomyces sp. NPDC043812. Taxonomy (NCBI): domain Bacteria; kingdom Bacillati; phylum Actinomycetota; class Actinomycetes; order Kitasatosporales; family Streptomycetaceae; genus Streptomyces; species Streptomyces sp. NPDC043812. The sequence continues at coordinate 340,513 of NZ_JBWKCY010000002.1, read as the reverse complement.
CGCTGAGGATCACCGAGCGCGGACAGAGCTCCAGCGCGTACGGCAGATCGTGCGTCACCATCAGGACGGTGACGTCCAACGAGCGCAGGATGTCGGCCAGTTCGCGGCGGGACGCCGGGTCCAGGTTGGACGACGGCTCGTCCAGGACGAGGATCTCCGGCTGCATGGCGAGCACGGTCGCGACCGCGACGCGGCGCCGCTGGCCGAACGAGAGGTGGTGCGGCGGCCGGTCCACGAACTCCTCCATGCCCACCTGCCGGAGCGCCGCCATGGCGCGCGCCTCCAGCTCGGCGCCGCGCAGCCCCGAAGCCGCGGGCCCGAAGGCGACGTCCTCCCGGACGGTCGGCATGAACAGCTGGTCGTCCGGATCCTGGAAGACGATGCCGACCCGCCGGCGGATCTCCGCCAGGTTGGCCTTCGCGACCGGCAGCCCGGCGACCGTGACGGAGCCGACCCCGCCGCCCAGGATGCCGTTGAGATGCAGCACGAGCGTGGTCTTGCCCGCGCCGTTGGGGCCGAGCAGGGCGACCCGCTCGCCGCGCCCGACGGTCAGATCGACGCCGAACAGGGCCTGGTGACCGTCGGGGTAGGCGTACGCGAGCCCGCGCACTTCCAGCGAAGGGGTCATAGGGTCCATCCCAGCAGACAGACCGCGAGCGCGGTCACGGGCAGTGCGGCGGCGTACGACCACTGGGCGGGGGTGGCGCGCACCTCGTCCAGGACCGGCATGGTCCCGGTGTAGCCCCGGCTGACCATCGCGAGATGCACCCGCTCGCCGCGCTCGTAGGAGCGGATGAACAGGGCACCCGCCGACTTGGCCAGCACGCCCCAGTGGCGCACCCCGCTCGCCTCGAAGCCGCGCGAGCGGCGGGCGATCGACATCCGGCGCATCTCGTCGGCGATCACATCGCTGTAGCGGATCATGAACGAAGCGATCTGGACCAGCAGCGACGGCAACCGCAGCCGTTGCAGCCCGAGCAGCACGGAACGCAGCTCGGTCGTCGAGGCGAGCAGCACCGACGCGGCGACGCCGAGGGTGCCCTTGGCCAGGATGTTCCACGCGCCCCACAGGCCCTGGACACTCAGCGAGACGCCGAGCACCTGGGTCTGCTCTCCGGGGACGACGAACGGCATCAGCAGCGCGAAGGCCACGAACGGGATCTCGATCAGCAGCCGCTTGAGCAGAAAGCCCGCCGGGATCCGGGCCACCGCGGCGACGGTGCCGAGCAGCGCCGCGTACAGAGCGAACGCCCACACGGCCTCGCGCGGTGTGGAGACCACGACGAGCACGAAGCACAGGACGGCCACCAGTTTGCAGTGCGCGGGCAGCCCGTGGACCGGCGAGTGCCCGTGCCGGTAGAGCTTGTGAGCATGGCCCGCACCCATGTCAGGCGGAGCTCTGCTCGGCGGTGCTCCGGTCGTCCCCGGAGCGACGACGGCGCACCACGTAGAAGACGCCGGTGCCGACGGCGACCGTGGCACCGACGCCGATGACGCCGGCGAGACCGCCTGAGACCCGGGCGTCGCTGATGTCCTCGATCCCGTAGTCGGCGAGCGGCGAGCCGGCGGCGGCGTGCTCCTCGACGGTCTTGTCGAAGCCCTTGTCGGCGGCGACCTTCTCCAGCCCGTCGGGATCGGCGGAGGCGTAGAAGGACACGAACCCGGCGAGGACGAACGCGGTGATCAGGCCGGACAGCCAGAGCTTGCGCGGGGAGCCGGCCGCGGCGGGGGCGGGCTCGGCGGCGGGCGCGTCGACGAGTTCGCCGCCGACACGGAGCTTGAGCGGGGCGGAGAGGCCGCGCGCGCCGAACACGAGGTCGGGCCGCACAGCGAGCACGGCGCCCACCGTCAGCGCGGTGATGGCGGCCTCGCCGATGCCGATCAGCACATGGACGCCGACCATCGCGGTGAGGACCGAGCCGATCGGGACGTCGGTCATGCCACCGATCGCGTAGAGCAGGGTGAAGGCGGCAGCCGCGGCGGGCACCGACACCAGGGCGGCGACGAACGACGCCACGGTCACCGACCGGCGGGTGCGCGGCAGGATCTTCACCAGACCGCGGAAGAGGCCGTACGCCACGAGGACCGTGACGACGCCCATGACCGTGATGTTCACGCCGAGCGCGGTGAGGCCGCCGTCGGCGAAGAGGATGCCCTGCATCAGCAGCACCACGGCTATGCACAGGATGCCCGTGTACGGACCGACGAGGATGGCCGCGAGTGCGCCGCCGAGCAGATGCCCGCTGGTGCCGGCCGCGACCGGGAAGTTGAGCATCTGGACGGCGAAGACGAACGCGGCGACGAGACCCGCGAGAGGCGCCGTGCGCTCGCTTCCCACCATGCCGACCGCGGTGCCGCCCAGCTCACGGCGGGCGCCGCGGAGGCTGATGGCGACGGCACCGGCGGCGGCGGCTCCGGCGGCCACCGAGACGGGTGCGTTGATGAATCCGTCAGGGACATGCATGGGGAGCTCCGCTTCGGACAGGTGAATAACCGTTCAATGATATGGCCCTGTTGCGAACCACTTGCAAGAGCGCATGGGTCACAGATGAACAGTGCAGCGAAAAGCGGAGCAGGCATCAGCAGGCATTCCGCACAAAATATGGGACATTAGATGACAAAGCAGACGAGTGTGAGGAGCCGGCCGATGTCCCCCGCCGTCATGGAACACGCCCGAGGCCGAATCGTCACCGACGCTCCGCAGTATCGCCCCGTGCGCGTCTCGCTCCGCTACGACCCCGCCGAGGATCCGGGGGCCGTGTGCTTCTCGTTCCCCAGCGGCAGGGAGTGGACCTTCCCCCGAGAGCTCCTCGAAACGGGACTCGCCGCACCGGTCCGGCGCGGCGACGTCGAGGTCTGGCCGTGCGGCCGGGTGCAGGCGGTGGTGGAGTTCCACACGAGCGACGGGGTCGCCGTGGTGCAGTTCGACGCGAAGACTCTGCGGCGCTTCCTGCTCCACACCTATGCGGGCCCCGTGTCCGCCACCGGCGTCACACCTGCAGCACACGCGGCACACGCAGCAACTGCCGCGCCTACCACCGCGCCTGCCGCACCCGCGTAAGGCGCGACCGGCCCCGTACACGCGACGGCCGTCTCCCGCCGGGCCCCTGCCCGGCGGGAGACGGCCGTCCGTCCGTGACGGCCCCCGTCCCCACGGTGCCGTCGCGCTGCCGGGAGTTCGCTCCTCCGGTGCCGGGCCGCTCTGCCGGCACCGGCCCCGCCGCCCCTGCCGGGCCGACGGGGATACTCCCGGGGCTCAGGGGTCAGACGCGGACCAGCTCGCGGTCCTCGTCCGGGTCACCCGGCTTCTCGGCGAGCTCCTTGTGAAGCTGCTCGCCCTCCACGTCCACGTTCGGCAGCGCACGGTCCAGCCAGCGCGGCAGCCACCATGCCTTGCGGCCGAGCAGGGCGAGGACCGCCGGGACGATCGCCATGCGGACCACGAAGGCGTCGAAGAACACCGCGATCGCGAGGCCGAAGCCGATCATCTTGATCATCTGCTCGCTGGAGCCGATGAACCCGGAGAAGACCGCGATCATGATGACCGCCGCCGCGGTCACCACACGTGCGCCGTGCTTGAAGCCGGTGACGATCGCCTCGCCGGGCCGCTGCCCGTGGACATACGCCTCCCGCATCCGCGTGACCAGGAAGACCTCGTAGTCCATGGCGAGGCCGAAGACCACACCGATCATGAAGATCGGCATCATCGACATGATCGGGCCGGTCTGCTCGACGCCGAACAGCGAACCCAGCCAGCCCCATTGGAAGACGGCCACCACCGCGCCGAGCGCGGCCACGACGGAGAGCAGGAAGCCGAGCGCCGCCTTGAGCGGGACCAGCACCGACCGGAAGACCACCATCAGCAGCAGGAAGGCAAGACCCACGACGAGCGCGAGATACGGCAGCAGCGCGTCGTTCATCTTCTGCGAGAAGTCGATGTTCATCGCGGTCGCGCCGGTGACGTACACGTCGTCGCCGCTCTTGTCCCGGATGTCGTGGACCAGGTCCTCGGTCGCGACCGAGGAGGGCCGGTCCTTCGGGATGACCGTGATCATCGCGGCGTCGCCCGACTTGTTGAGGGTCGGCGGCATGACGGCGACGGTGCCTTCGAGCCCCTTGACCACCTCGACCGTACGGTCGGCCTCGCTCTTGCCGCCGTCGACGACGACCATCAGCGGCCCGTTGAAGCCTGGGCCGAAACCGTCGGAGAGCAGGTCGTACGCCTTGCGCTGGGTCGTGCTGGTCGGCTGCGCGCCGTCGTCGGGCAGGCCGACCTCCAACGAGGCTGCCGGCACGGCGATGGCGCCGAGGCCGACGACACCGGCGAGCAGGACGGCGACCGGGCGGCGCAGTACGAAGCGGGCCCAGCGGGTGCCCGCGTTCGGCTTGTCGGAGATCTCCTTGCCCTTGCGGACCTTGCGCCCGAGCACGCGGTCGCCCGCGAAACCGAGGAGGGCCGGGATGAGCGTGAGGGCGATGAGGACCGCGATGACGACGGTGCCGGCCGCGGCGAAGCCCATCTTGCTGAGCATCGGGATGTTGACGACGGCGAGGCCGACCAGGGCGATGACCACGGTCAGGCCCGCGAAGACGACCGCCGAACCCGCGGTCCCGACGGCCCGTCCGGCCGCCTCCTCGCGCTCACGGCCCTCGGCCAGTTCGGCGCGGTAACGGGACACGATGAACAGCGCGTAGTCGATGCCGACCGCGAGGCCGATCATCATCGCCAGCGTCGAGGTGGTGGAACCGAGGTCGAGCACGCTCGCGAGGGCGGTGATCGTGGAGATGCCGATGCCGACACCGATGATCGCGGTGAGAAGCGGAAGTCCGGCGGCCACCAGTGATCCGAAGGTGATGACCAGCACCACCCCGGCGATGATCACGCCGATGATCTCGCCGGCACCGGTCTCGGGCACGGCCTGCAGCGCGTCTCCGCCGATCTCCACCGTCAGCCCGCTCTCACGTGCCTCGGTGCCGGTCTCCTCCAGCGCCTCACGCGTCGCGTCGGTCAGCTCCATGGAGGTGACCTTGTAGGTGACGGAGACGTACGCGGTCGAGCCGTCCTTCGAGACGGCCTGTACGGCGTACGGGTCGGCGACCGAAGCCACCTGGTCGGAGCCGGACTTCAGCTCTTCGACCGCCTTGGCGACCTCGGCCTTGGGGCCCGCCTCGGTCATCTTCTCGCCTGCGGGCGCCTTGAAGACGACCCGGGCGGTGGCGCCGTCGGCATTGCCGCCGGGGAAGCGCTCCTCCAGCAGGTCGAAGGCCTTCTGGGCCTCCGTGCCCGGTATGGAGAAGGACGAGGAGGTGGCGACAGGGGCCGAGGCCGCGCCGAATCCGGCGAGGGCCAGCAGGGCCACCCACAGCAGGGCGACGAGACGGCGGCGCCGGAACGCGGTCCGTCCGAGTTTGTAGAGGAACGTGGCCACGAGGGCTACTCCCGTGTGTGAGGTGAACAGGGCAGGGGAGCCGGCCCGACGACGAGAGCGGCGCGCGTCAGGTGGTGCTGGGGAGCGGATCGTGCTGGTTGATCCGGGGACCGCGGAGCGGGGACTCCGGGCGGTGTCAGACTCCGAGGGCGGGGAGGACCACGGCATCGAGATAGTCGGTGAGGAAGGCCCGGTCGGGTGTCCGGTCCTCGATCAGCTGCCGGGCGACGACGGCGCCGACCAGCATGTGCGGGACGAATCCCATCGCCGCGTTGTCCGCGCTGATCTCGCCCCGGTCGACGGCCCGTCGCAGCAGCACGTCGAGTCCGGTGAGCTCGGGGTCGATCAACAGCTCGCGCAGGGCCTCGTGGAGATCGGGGTTGGAGTGGATCGCCTGGGCGAGACCCCGCATCAGCGTGGAGTCCCTCTCCATCTGGCAGTCGTCCGTGCGCGCGAGCATCGCGTGGAAGTCCCCGCGCAGCGTGCCGGTGTCGATGTCGCCCACCTGCACCGGTTTGCTGTGCCTCAGCGCCTTGGCGACCAGCTCGGGCTTGCTCCGCCACTGGCGGTAGAGGGTGGCCTTGCTGGACCGCGTGCGGTTCGCCACGGCGTCCATGGTGAGGGCGTCGTAGCCGACCTCGCGCAACAGGTCGAGCACTGCTTCGTACAGCTCTGCTTCACGCTCGGGGGTGAGCCGGCTGCGCGTCATCATCGGCCTCCCTGAGCGTTGCCGAACGAAACGGTTTCGTACACCTCCAAGGTAGTCCATCGGCCCAGCGAAACGAAACCGTTTCGCTGTGGTCTCGGTCACGCCGTCGCAGGCCAAGGACCTCCCGCGAATTCACCCGGGCCCACAAGTTGCCGCGCCCCTCCGGCGCGGAAAGCATTGGGGGGTGAGTGACCACGGCGCGTATCTCCGTTTCCCACACCTGCACGACGACCTGCTGTGCTTCGCGGCCGAGGACGACCTGTGGGTCGCCCCCCTCGTGCCGCAGGGGCACCGGCCGGGCCGCGCCTGGCGGCTGACCGTCGACCGCACCAGAGTCGGCCATCCCCGCTTCTCCCCCGACGGCACCCACATCGCGTACACGAACTGGCGCAGCCTCGATCCGGAGATCCATCTCGCGCCGGTCGACGGGGGCCCCGCGCGGCGGCTCAGCTACTGGGGTTCGACCGACACCCGGGTCTGCGGCTGGACACCGGACGGCCAGATCCTCGCCGTCTCCTCGCACGGCCAGCCGTTCTCCTACTTCTCCTGGGCCTACAGCATCCCCGCGGACGGGTCGCCCGGCGGCCGCCTCCCGTGGGGTCCGGTCTCCGACATCGCCGTGACGGACGTGGCCGACAGCCCGTCCCAGGCCGGCGGCACCGGCTGCGCCCGGCGCACACTACTGCTCACCGGCAAGCCGCCGCACGAGCCGGCCGCCTGGAAGCGGTACCGGGGCGGTGCCACGGGACGACTGTGGCTGCACGGCGAGCGGCTGCTGCCGCACCTCGACGGCCATCTGGACTGCCCGATGTTCATCCGCGGCCCCGGCTCCGACCGCTGGACACCGGAGGAGGGTGGCCGGATCGCATTCCTCTCCGACCACGAGGGCGTCGGCAATCTGTACTCGTGCCGGCCCGACGGCACCGATCTGCTGCGCCACACCGACCACGACGAGTTCTACGCACGGCACGCCTCCAGCGACGGCCGTCGGATCGTCTACCAGTGCGCGGGCGAGCTGTGGATCGTCGACGAGCTGACCGCGGACTCGGCGCCGCGCAAGCTCGAGGTACGGCTCGGCGGTCCGCGGGCCGGCCGGCGCACCCACCAGGTCCCGGCCGCCGGCAACGTGAACGGACTGTCGGTCGACGAGACCGGACGCGCGAGCGCGGTCACCGTACGCGGCAGCCTGTACTGGCTCACCCACCGCGACGGCCCGGCCCGCACGATCGCCGACACCCCGGGCGTACGGACGCGGCTGCCGGCAATGCTCGGCAGCAGCGGCCAGGTCGCCTACGTCACCGACGCGGACGGCGAGGACGCGATCGAGATCGCCTATCTGCCGCGGGCCAGCGGCGACCGCGCGCCGCGGCGGCTCGCACAGGGCGAGCTGGGCCGGGTACTGGAGCTGGAGCCGGACCCGGACGGGGAGCGGGTCGCGGTCGCCGCGCACGACGGGCGGCTGCTGCTCGTCGATACGGCGGAGGAGGGCACCGGCGGGACCACCGAGCTGGGCCGCTCCGACAACGGGCCGGTGCGCGACCTCGCGTTCTCCCCCGACGGCAGCTGGCTGACCTGGTCGCAGCCCGGTATCGGCCGTTCGCTGCGCCGGATCAGGATGGCGCGGATCGCCGACCGGATGATCGTCGATGTCACCAACGGCCGCTTCGAGGACGAGAATCCGGTCTTCACCCGTGACGGCCGCTATCTCGCGTTCCTCTCCTGGCGCGGCTTCGACCCGGTGTACGACGTGCACACCGGGGACCTGTCGTTCCCGCTCGGCTGCCGCCCGTACCTGGTGCCGCTGTCGTCCGCGACGCCCTCCCCCTTCGCGCTCACCCCGGAGGGCAGGCCGGCCGCGGGCGGTCTCGACCCGCTGGAGGATTCCGGCGACCACACGGTGATGGTCGAGATCGAGGGCCTGGAGAACCGGGTGGTGCCCTTCCCGGTCTCGGCCTCCAAGTACTCCGCCCTGCATCCCGTCAGCGGCGGCGGCCTGGTGTGGCTGCGCTGGCCGATCTCGGGCGCCCTGGGCGAGACGTTCGCCAACCCGGCAGACACCTCGGGCCGCCCGACGCTGGAGCACTTCGACCTGGCCAAGGCGCGCAAGACCGAACTGGTCGACCATCTCGACTGGTTCGCGGTCAGCGGCGACGGCAGCCGGCTGGTGGTCGTCGACGAGGGCGAACTGCGGGCCGTCCCCGCCACGGAGTCCGGCGACGGCGACTCGACCGTCTATCTGGACATGCGGCGGATCCTGCACGAGGTGGACCCGGCGGCCGAGTGGCGCCAGGCGTACGCCGAGGCGGGCCGGCTGATCCGCGCGTACTTCTGGGAGCCCGGGATGTGCGGGATCGACTGGGACGCCGTACTGGAGCAGTACCGCCCGCTGGTCGAACGGGTCGCGTCCCCCGACGAGTTCGCCGATCTGCTGCGCGAGGTGCTGGGCGAACTCGGCACCTCCCACGCCTATGTCACCCCCGCCCGGCGCAACGAGGGCCCACCGCACTACCAGCGTGCGATGGGCCTGCTCGGGGCGAACCTGGTGTGCCGGGAGGGCCAGTGGGTCGTCAAGCGGATCCTGCCGGGCGACTCGTCCGACTCCAAGGCGCGTTCCCCGCTGGCAGGCACGGGCATCCGCGAGGGCGCGGTTCTCACCCATGTCGACGGGCGCCCGGTGGACCCGGTCGCCGGCCCCTATCCGATGCTGTCCGCTGCGGGCGGCACCACCGTCGAACTGGCCTTCCTGCCCGCGGAGGTCGCTGCCGAGGGCGAGGGGCGGGCCCGCCGGGTGGCGGTCGTCCCGCTGATCGACGAGCGCCCGCTGCGGTACCAGGACTGGGTGGCCAAACGGCGCGAGGTCGTACGGAAGTTGAGCGACGGCAAGTGCGGATACCTGCACATCCCGGACATGGGCGGTTCCGGCTGGGCGCAGTTCAACCGTGATCTGCGTCTGGAGGTCTCCCTGCCCGCACTCATCGTGGACGTGCGCGGCAACGCGGGCGGTCACATCAGCGAGCTGGTGGTGGAGAAGCTCACCCGCAAGATCCTCGGCTGGGACCTGACCCGTAACGCCCAGCCCGTCTCGTACGCATCCAACGCGCCGCGCGGTCCGATCGTCGCGATCGCGGACGAGGCGACCTCGTCCGACGGCGACATGATCACCGCGGCGTTCAAGCTGCTCGGGCTCGGGCCTGTCGTCGGCAGCCGCACCTGGGGCGGGGTCGTGGGCATGACGGGCCGGCACCGGCTGGGCGACGGCACGGTGATCACGGTCCCGATGAACGCCGCGTGGTTCGACGCCTACGGCTGGTCGATCGAGAACCACGGTGTGGAACCGGATCTGGATTCGCTGCGCACGCCGCTGGACTGGGCGGAGGGCCGCCACACCGACATGGACGACGCGGTCCGGCTCGCCCTGGACCTGCTCAAGTCGTCCCCCGCCGCGCTCGCCCCGGACTACTCGAACGCGCCGCACCTGCGCCGGCCGAAGCTGCCGCCGAGGTCGTGAGACGGGGACAGGGGGCGGGCAGGACATGGTGAAGGCGCACTCGCCGCGGCGGGTGCGCCTTCACCGGAAGGTCGGCGTCAGATGTCGTAGTCCTGCTTGAACCGGTCCTCGGCCTCCTGCATCGCCTCACGGACGTTGCGCGGGTCGTCCGGCCCCGTCCCCCACGAACGCTCCGACGACTTCTCGCGCTTCTTGCTGGAGCCTTCCGACCGCTGCTCCACGTTGCCGCGGTGTATCTGCCTCATCTTCTCCGCGGCGTCCTGCACCTTGCTCTGGGACTGCTCCGTCATGCCCATGAAGAGTCACTTCCTCGAAACGGGTGCGGGGGACGGGGTGCGGGGCGCCCCCTGCCCCTCGACCAGCGTTGCACTCGAGGACAGGCCGCGCATTTCGATCAGCGACCGCCGGTGCGGGCCGACTCGTCAGCCGCTCCGCCGGCCCCGACGAGCCCCTTCGCGACCCCGCCGAGGCGCGGTTCGAAGCGGCGCATCTCCCGCTGGCCGACCGTCCCGATGACCGCGGGCAGATATCCCCGCACCGACTGCATGCCACGCAGCCACCACTGTGCGTACACATGGGCCGAGCGCCGTTCGATGCCTGCCACGATGCGGTCCACGGCCGGGCCCAGCGGATAGGTGCGGTTCGCCGGCCACGGCAGCCGCTTGCGCAGATCGCGCATCACCTCGTCCTGGTCGGCGCCGCGCACCATGTCCGTGTCCGTCCAGGACAGATAACCGACGCCGACGCGCACGCCCCGGTGACCGACCTCGGCCCGCAGGCAGTGGGCGAAGGCCTCGACACCCGACTTGGACGCGCAGTACGCCGACATCATCGGTGCCGGGGTGATCGCCGCCAGCGACGCGATCTGGAGGAAGTACCCGCGGCTCTCCGCCAGGACGGGCAGGAACGCCCGCCCGGTCACCGCGCTGCCGATCAGATTGACCTCGATCACCCGCCGCCAGGCCACGGGATCGGAGTCCACGAACGGACCGCCCGCCGCCACACCGGCGTTGGCGACCACGATGTCGATCTTGCCGAAGCGCTCCTTGACCTCCTGAGCGACCCGCGCCATCGCCTCGTGGTCGGTGACGTCCGCGTACCAGTGGTCGCACTCGCTGTGCAGCCGCTCGGCGACCTTCTTCAGCTCGTCCGGCTCCAGGCCGACGAGCGCCACTTTCGCCCCGCGCGCCGACAGCTTGCGCGCCAGCAGTTCGCCGACGCCGCGCGCCGCGCCCGTGACGACGGCGACCTGGCCTTCCAGGCTCCTCCTGCTCATGCGACCTGCTCCTTCGCGTTCAGATACCTACGGGTCAGGTCACGGATCTTTCCGGTGACCGCCTCGGGCGCCTCGACGGGCGTCATATGGCCCATGCCGGCAAGTTCCACGAGCTCCTCGCAGTGAGGGAGATCGAGGGCGAGCCGCTTGGCGTGCACGAGCGGGGTGAGCCGGTCCGCCGTGCCGGCCACCACGACGGCGGGCACGTTCAACTCCCGTACGCCCTCGTCGAGGTCGAGCTCGCCGAGCACCTGCGACCAGGCCACCCGTGCGGCCCGGGGACAGGCGTGCACGATACGGGCGCAGATGTCGACCCGCTCCCGCGACGAAGCCGGGCCCATCGTCCCGTACTTGAGGATCCGCCGCGAGAGCGGCGTGACCGGACCGAGCGGGGCCCGCGCACCGAGGATCAGATGCGTCAGCCGGGTCCGCAGCGGCCCCGGCCGCATCGGCAGCACCAGCGACTCGTCCACGAGCCGGGCGCTGCCGGTGCTGCACAGCAGCACGGCGGCTGCGTGCTCGCGGAAACCGGGCCGCCGCGACGCGGCCATGATCGTCATGCCACCCATGGAGTGGCCTGCCACGACGGACTGCTCACCCGGTGCGAGCACGGCCGAGAGCACGGCCTCCAGGTCGTCGGCGAGCAGGTCGGTGCCGACGGCCGAGGCGGGGGTGCGGCCGTGGCCGCGCTGGTCGTACGCGATGACACGGTGGTCGGCCGCCAGGCCCCGTATCTGCTCGGCCCAGAAGAGGGTGGAGCAGGTCCAGCCGTGCGCCAGGACCACGGTGGGGGCGCCGTCCGGGCCGTGGACCTCGACGTGGATGCGGGAGCCGTCCGCGGAGACCGCGGTCAGCTCGCGGTCGGCGACGGGGGGCGCGTCGGTGCGCCGCAGCAGCCTGCTCATGCGACGACCTCCGCGGTGTCCTGGGCGGCAGCGGGGGCGGCACCGGCGGCGCGCGCCCTGATCACCTCGTACTCCGCCAGGTCCACCCGCCGCGTCGCGTTGCGGAACTCGGTGGTCGTGCCCGGCCAGATCGTGGTGTTGCGGCCGTTGGCGTCGAGGTACCAGCTCGTGCAGCCACCGGTGTTCCAGACGGTCCGCTTCATCCGCTCCTGCACCCGCCGGTTCCAGGCGTGCACGGCGGACGGCCGGGCGGCGAGGACGGTGCCCTCGCCGAGGACGTCCAACTGCCGCATGTAGTCGGCCATGTAGTTCAGCTGGGACTCGATCATGAGGATCATCGAGGAGTTCCCGAGCCCGGTGTTCGGGCCGATGATCGTCATCCAGTTGGGGAAGCCGGCCGCGGTCGCACCGCGCAGCGACTCCATGCCGTCCTTCCACGCCTCCGCGAGCGTGATCCCGTCGGCGCCGACCACCCGGTCGGCGATCGGCATGTCGGTGACATGGAATCCGGTGCCGAGGATGATCGCGTCGACCTCGGTCTCCGTGCCGTCGGCGGCGACCACCGTCGAGCCGCGCACCTCGGTCAGACCGGAGGCGACGACATCCACATTGGGCTGGGCGAGCGCGGGGTAGTACGCGCTGGAGAGCAGGATGCGCTTGCAGCCGATGCGGTACGAGGGGGTCAGCTTGGCCCGCAGCTCCGGGTCCTTGATGGACTTGGCCATGTTGGCCTTGGCGAGCCGCTCGATGAGCCCGAGCTCGTTGGGCCGCTTGGTGAACGCCTGGACCTGCAGCTCCCGGATCCCCCACAGCAGTCCGCGCCGCGCCGCGCCGGTGAACGGCAACTGGCGGTGCAGCCATCGCTCGGCGCCGGAGATCTTCCGGTCGACGCGCGGCATGACCCACGGCGGAGTGCGCTGGAAGAGCGTCAGGCTGCCGACCTCGGGCTGGATCGAGGGCACGATCTGGATGGCGGACGCGCCGGTGCCGATCATGGCGACCCGCTTGCCCTTGAGGTCGTAGTCGTGGTCCCAGCGCGCGGAGTGGAAGACCTTGCCCGGGAAGTCGGCCAGGCCCGGGATGTCGGGCATCTTCGGGTCGGACAGGGGACCGGTCGCGGAGACGACCACATCGGCGGTGATCGTGCCCTGGGAGGTCTCGATCTCCCAGCGGAGGGCGTCGGTGTCCCACTGCATCATCAACACCTCGTGGTTCAGGCGCAGATGGGACCGGAGCCGGAACGTGTCCGTGACGTGCTCCAGGTAGGCCCGGATGTGCTCCTGCCCGGAGAAGGTGCGGGGCCAGTCGGGGTTGGGCGCGAAGGAGAACGAGTAGAGGTGCGAGGGCACGTCGCAGGCGCAGCCCGGGTAGTTGTTGTCCCGCCAGGTCCCGCCGACCGAGTCCGCGCGCTCCAGGACGACGAAGTCGGTGATCCCTTCACGGCGCAGCCGGACCGCGGCACCGAGGCCGCCGAATCCGGATCCGATCACCGCCACTCGTACGTGCTCGTACTGCTCGGTCATACCGCCGCCTCCCACTGAATCCCGCCGGCTCCTGCCGGACCGCCGAACGTCCCGGATCGCCGTCAGCGTAAACGTTGCCAGCAATCACTGGCATGGTTGGGAGGGTAGAGCAGCGCCCTACCGAGCGGTAGGGGTACGGCGCGACAAGTTACCGGCGGTACAACATAGGCTTCTGCCGTGACTGAGGCGCGCGAGTACCGCATGGAGGAATTGGCCAAGGAGGCCGGCATCACGGTGCGCACCCTGCGCTTCTACCGCGAGCGCGGACTGATCCAGCCGCCCCGCCGCGAGGGCCGCATCGCCTGGTACGACGAACACCACCTGGCCAGACTGCGGACGATCGCGGCCCTGCTGGAACGCGGACACACCCTCAACGGCATCGCGGACCTCGCCACCGCCTTCGAGAGCGGCCGCGACGTCGGCGAGGTCCTGGGCCTCGGGGAACCCACCGAGGAGACCCCGGTCCGGCTCACCCCGGAGGCGCTGGCCGACTACTTCGAGGGCGAGGTCACCCCCGACAATCTCGCGAAGGCCCTGGAGCTCGGCTATCTCGCGACCGACGGCGACGAGATCGTGCACATCAGCCGCCGCCTGCTGGAGGTGTCGGCGGCCCTGGTGAAGGAGGGCATCCCGCTCTCCGTCGTCCTGGACGCGGGCCGCCGCGTCCGCACCCACGCGGACGAGCTGGCCGAGCTGTTCCTCGACGTCCTGGGCACCCATGCCACGGACCCGGACATCGAACGGCTGCGCCCGCTGGCCAAGAGCGTGGTGGACGCGGAACTGTCGATGGCGATGGACCGGCGGCTGCACGGCAAGCGGAACGCCGACACCCCAATTCCGGCCGTACCAGACGGAATTGACCCTGTGGATTGACTGCTGGCGCTGGCTGACCCGTGGCTATAGTGGCGGGGGTTTCGAGAATCGGGGGATGCGCCAGTGTCGCAGGATGAGTCCCGGGCCGAGGCGGTCAAGACCGCCTGGCAGATCCACGGCTCGCTCCACGAGTCGACCCGCACGGTGGACGCCAAGGCGTCGTTCGCCCTCGCCATGGAGTCCGCAGCCCTCGCCGGAATCGCCGCACTGTCCGGCAGCGGCCGTTCCCTCGACCGCGTGACCGGCTTCGCCGAGGCCCTCCTGTGGCTGGGAGTGGCCCTCATCGGACTCTCCGCGCTCCTCGCCGTGCTCGTCGTCGTCCCCCGCCACAACGGCGAGGGCCGCTCGCCCAGCCCCGGCGAGGACGAGTTCCTCTTCTACGGTCATCTGCGCCACTGGTCCCCCGACGATCTGGCCCGACGGCTCGCCCGCACCGATCCGCTGCCCACGCTCAGCCGCCAGCTCGTCGTGATGAGCGCGATCGCCTGGACGAAGCACAGGCGCGTCCAGCAGTCGCTGCTGCTGGCCGTCATCGGCAGCGTGCTCGTCGCCGCCGTCATCGCCCTCGCCTGAACCGGCCACCGTGGACAGCACACCGCAGCACCGCCCGCGCCGGATGCCCTTCTGGTCGCTGATCGACGACGCCGCCAGGACCGAACTGCTCGGCATCGGCAGCATGGTCGCCTTCCCGCCGAAGGACACCATGCTGCGGCAGTACGACCTCACCGACCATCTGCTCGTCGTCCGGCGCGGCTGCGTCAAGGTCGCCGCCAACTCCGCCGCGGGCTACGAGGCCGTGCTCGCCATCCGCAACGCCGGGGATCTTCTGGGCGAGCAGGCCGCACTGGACGGCGGACCGCGCTCCGCCACCCTCACCTCGCTGACCCGGGTCGAGGCCCTGCTGATCCCCGCGCTCCCGTTCCGTGCCGCCGCGCGGGCCGCGCCCGCCATCGCGCTGGCCCTCCAGCAGGTGCTCTCCGAGCGCCTGCGCGAGGCGGACGGCCACCGGGCAGCCGCCGGTTCCGAGGCCGTCCAGGCCAGGCTCGCCGCGCTCCTGCTGGAACTCGGCACCGAGTACGGGCGCCCCGAGGGCAACGGCTCCACCCTCATCGCCCTGCCGCTGTCCCAGGACGACTTCGCCGGGCTCGTCCTCAGCTCGCGGCGGACGGTCAGCCGCGTCTTCGAGCAGTGGCGCGGGCGAGGCTGGGTGACAACGGGACGCAACAGACTGACGATCGACCGGCCCGACGAACTGAAACGGTTGAGCAGCGGCGGGCGTTAGGCGGCGTCCGGTGGATCAGGGAGAAGCTGTCCGGCGGACGGGGGACCGCACACGAAAGGAAGCGGTCACACCTCGTCCCAGGACATCGTGGTCAGTCCGTGCTCCTCGGCCAGCACATTCCAGCCGGACACGAAATCCTTCTTCGCGCGCGTCGCCCGCGTGTTGGCACCGGAAGCCTCCTGCCACTGCGACGAGGCCACCACGGCATCGGGCGTACAGCCGCTCATCATCTCCTCGGCCAGCCGCGCGTAGGCGCGGTCGGCGTCGGCCGACGCCTGCCAGCCGGATTCGAGACTTCTCGTCATGGAGTCGGGCAGCAGGTCGGGGTCGAGTGCCGCCAGATCCCGTACGAGTTCGTCCCGCTCGGTCGCCGCGTCCTCGAACACCCCCTTGGCCTCCCGGAGTCCGGAACGTCCCGGGCACGTGGTCATCCGGCGGACGGCCTCACCGACACTGCCACGGTTGCCGTCGTTCCGCTCCAGCAGTCCGTTCAGCGCACGCGCCTGCCCTTCCTCGGAGTTCGGGGTGGACTCGGATCCGAAGCCCTGGCCCGTCCGACCCGAACTGGCGGATCGGTAGCCTTCCATGACCTTCTCGTAGAGATCGGGACCGTAGGCGAAGGCCAGGATGATCAGCACGATCGCGACGAACCACTTGCCGGCGTTGGACTTCGCCGGCGCGGGTGGCGTCGGCCGAGGCACATACGGGGTCCGGGGGACCGTGGGCGGGGTGTTGTGCACGGTCCGCGGTGGCGGCTGCGCCCGTCCGGTGCCCTGTCGCGGCGGTGACTGCGCCCGTCCGGTGCCCTGTCGCGGTGGCGGCTGCGCCCGTCCGGTGCCCTGTCGCGGCGGCGCCGGAGCAGCCGCGTTCTGCGGCACGGAGGTGCGCTGCGAGGCGGCCTGTGGAAGTGTCGCGGGCGCCGTCGTGACCGCGGCCGCCAGCGCGGTCAGCCACCGTTCCGGCAACGGCCGACGCGCGGGATCGGCGGACAGGCTCCGCTCGGCCAGCCGCCCCACGGCAGCGTCGGCAGCACGCAGCACGCTGAGGTCCTGGCCCTCCTGCTTGCCGGCGAAGAGCCGCGCGGCCAGCAGCCCGAACTTGTACGCGTCCCCCGCCGGGCTGCCCATCCGCTCCCCCGACGGCAGACCCCAGCCAGGTGTCTCCACCGTCTGGAGCGCCCACTTGCCGTGCAGCCCCATGGCGTCGCAGTCGATGAGGAAACAACCGGGTGTCCCCTCGAGGGAGAAGAGCACGTTGTTCGGCGACATGTCGCCCACGACGACTCCGAGCGAATGCAACCGGCCCAGCATGCGGGCGAAATCGAGGAGCAGCTCGAACCGCTGGCGGGGCGTGATGGTGATGCCCGCCATCTTGAAGTAGGCGGCGCCGTTCAGCAGGTACTGGAAGCCCGCCGGCTGCGACTCCCCGGGCGCGAAGTCGAAGCGGCGGAAGAACCGGTCGGGGATCTGCCGCATCAGGAATCCGCTCACCCCGGCGGAGTCCGTCACGAGCACGGCGGGCCAGGCCGTGCATTCGGCGAGCCACTGGCCGGTGCCGTGCGGCAGGGACGGGATGAAGTCGACCATCCCGGAGAGGACGTCGGCCTTGAGCTCGGGGCGGATCCTCGCGTGGTACTCCTTGTAGGCCACCGGCCAGGACCCGTTGATGGTCCGGTCCTTGACGGCCCACACCGAGCCCTGCCCGCCGGCATTGAACTTCCGCCCCTTCACCACCCGGCCGGCGTCCATCGCTCCCGGATACGCCCCGCTCATCCCACCGCTCCACCTGTCCGGGACGTCACTTCACCCGGGCCGCCGCTCTCGTCGAGGCGGTGACGCGGCCAGACGGCGAGCAGTGTCCGGTCGTCGTCGAACGTCTCGCGGGAGAAGTCGAGCAGTTGGGCGAGAGCCAGTGGTTCACGCGGCGGGCGGCCCAGCTCCCACGCCATCGCCGCCCCGACCCTGCCCGTGCCGTCACCCAGCGGGTCCCCGAACCCGTCCGTACCGATCAACAGCACCCCGTCCTCCGGGAGCGTGTACCAGGTGCCCTCGACCTGCGGCGGAAGCCACGGCAGCGCCGACACCGACGAGGAGAAGATGCCGTCCGCGCGCTCCTCCTTGCCGCCCAACAGCGGGTGGAAGCGGCCCTCGTGGAGCATCCAGGCGCCGCTGTCCCCGACGTGCACCAGATTGACCTCCAGCTGTCCCCTCCCGGTGAGACGCACGACGCCCGTGACGAGGGTCGTGGCCAGCAGGGCCTGGGCCTCCTGCCTCTGCTCCCGGGTCGGCTCCGATCCACGGGTCACCCGCATGAACAACTGGTACGCGGCTGCTGCCACAGTCCGTTTCCAGTCGACCTGGGGCCGTCCCTCGTCCAACTGCCGCAGCACGTCGGCGACGGCAGTGCGGCAGGCCAGCGCGGCGCCCACGTGGGACTGCGGGGCCGCCGAGACGCCGTCCGCCACCGCGAACACCACGGCATCGGTCGGCTCGTGCGCCGCCACCACGATGTCGTCCTGGCGCGGCTGCCCTCCGAAACGGTGCGCGTCACCCCGTACGGAGGCCAGCCGGACGGTGAGCCCCGGTGTGGACCAGCCGTCGAACAGCGTGTCGGGGCGGTAGGGGTCGGCAGGCGGCGGCTTCGGCTCGAACCGGGGGGCCGGGCGGCCGAGCGCGACACGTGCCCAGACCGGAGACGGCGACCCCGGCGGCCGGGGCTCCCGCGATCTCCGCACAGGCACCGGGGCGCCTGTGTGCTCCGACTGCTGATGTGGCAGTGCGGGCGCGGAGTGGCGTACGTCGCCCGGCGTCGGCCGGTGACCGGCCGACGGCCCGTGTGTTCCCCCCTGCCCCGGCATCAGCGCGTGAGACGGCGGGGAGCCGGGGCCCGGCGGGGGCCCGTATCCCTGCGCGGGTGGCGCGGAATGGGGTGGCCCTCCGGCCGACGGCGCCTGGTACCGGCCGCCCCCGTGGTCGGCCGGGGGACGGCCGTCGGGCGACCGGTTCCCCGCCGGGGATCCGCCGCCGTCGGAGGACTCGGAGGGCTCGCCCTCATCCTCCTGTCGGCGCCCGAAAAGACGTGCCACGCTCACACCTCGTCAATCGCGAGCCGGAAGCCTTCCGGCCGCTCGACCACCAGCTCCGCCTGGCCGGAGGCCATCGCGTTGCCGGACTCCACCACGCTCTTGGTGAGCGCGGTGAAGAACCGGGCGATGGACTCGCCGAGTTGGGCACCGGGCACCGATATGAAGGCGAACTCGGACTGCGTGGCGACGCTGAGCATCGTCTCGGCCTCGGCCTGGCCGATGCCGCAGGCAATGATGTTGGGTGCCGCCTTGGTCACCGAACGGTCGGTGAGCTCCCGGTGTCGTTCCTGCCAGTCCTCCCCGAAGTTGGGCTGACCGTCACTGAGGAAGAACACCGCGGGCCGGTGAACGCGGTAGCCCTGGCTCTTCAGCGTGTCCACATCCTGCGGGAGCCGTCTCAGCAGCGCCGCAAAGGCAGCCTCGTAGCTCGTGCCGCCGCTCGCCGTGAGGCGGGGCAGCTCGCTCTCGGCCCGCAGATCGGCGAGTATCAGCCGCTCGGTCACACTGTTGGCGAATCCCAGCACCGAGAAGCGCACCTTCGCCGCCGCCATCGGTTCGCCGAGCAGGGCCCGGTGCAGCGAGGCGAGTCCGGCATTGAGATCACCGACGTAGGGATGCATGGAACCGGACTCGTCAGCCAGTACGTACACGGGCAGCAACTGCCCTTGGGTTTCGGCCATTTCTTTCGAATCTCTCTACTCGGCGTCTTCGATGGGGCTCAGTCCCTGCGGGCGTTCCAGCCGCAGCTCGGAAGAGCCGGCGACTGCGCTCCGCCCCAGGTGGAGCACGGTGTTCTGGAGGAGCATCGAGAACTGCGCCGCCGACTCCGCGAGGTCGGTGTGCGCGTGCGCCGCGACGGCGAATGCGGCGGGGCTGGCGATGCGCGCCACCGTCCGCCGGTCGACAGCACCGATGCCGCAGGCGACGATGTTCGGCCGGTACTGGTGCTGCATCAGCTGCTGGTGCACGGCCTGCCACTGGCCGCCGTCCTCCGGGTCCCCCGCGGCGAGGAGGAAGACGGTGGGGCGGTTCACGCGCGCCGCCTGCTGCTTGAGGCGCTCCGTCTCCAGAGGTACGAGCTCCAGCAGGCGGCGGAAAACGGGCTCGTACCGGCAGCCGTTTCCTGCCTGGAGGTCGGGGACGCCGGTCTGCCACGACACCTGCGTGAGCGGCATCCGGACGTCGGCCGTGTCGGAGAAGGTGAGTACGGACAGCCGCACGGCCGCGGTCACGTCCGGACTGTTGGCGAGGAGGGTCTGCAACGACCGCAGTGCATCGCGGAGTTGGGTGACACAGCCGGCCGTGGCGGGCGAAGTGTCCAGGACGACGTAGACCGGTGCGAGGCCGACCGCCGCCGGGCGGGCGTCCGGCGGTGCGGCGGGCGAAGAGCCGCCGGACTGCTGCGTCGCGGCATCGGGACGGGTCCCGCCCCACGGCGGGGTCGCCGGGGGCGTCGGCGGTGGCGACGGATGTGCCACCGGTGGCAGCGCCTGCGCGGCCGCCGGTGCCGTCTGCGCCGGTGCCCCCGTCCCGGGCGGCAGCATGCCGCCGAAGACATTGGCCGACGGCCCGAGCACGCCCTCGCGCAGACCGGGCAGGTCGACCTCCCGCACGATGCCTTTGTCGATCATGTACCGGACCATCTCGACCTGCCGCTGCTCCTGGTCCAGGGCGCGCAGCTGTCGCCCCTCCTCCCAGCGCATCAGCAGATCCATGGACTTCTCGGTGTCGTCCGGGTGCTTCGCCAGGTGTTCGAGGACGAGGCTGCGGAAGTCGAGCCGTACGGAGGCGAGGGCGGCGCGCTCCCGCTTCTCCCGCTCGAGCCGGGCCTCCTGCTCCAGGTCCTTGATCACTTCCTGATGGCGGGTGTTCCCGATGACCGTCTGGTGCTGCATGCGGCCCATCTCCGAGTCGCGGCCCGCCTTGGTGCGGCTGCGGATGAACTCCCGCGCCGCCTCGTCGGGTTCGAGCTGCACGTCGCAGTAGTAGAGCGTCATCCCCTCGGGCAGCGGTATGGGCAGCGCGAGCGCCCCGTTGATCCTGGCCTGCGCCTCGAACGCCTCGTCGATCGCGAACTGCGCCGCATGCGGCCGGATCTTGCTGACCAGAAACGGATACACGGCACTGAGCACATCGGGGAGATTGCTCCGCACCACCGCCACCGGGTCATGCACCCGGAATCCGACGTCGATCGTCGCCTCGAACCGGTGCGCCTGGTCCTTGCAGGTCAGCGGCGTCTTGGTGAGCCTGGCGGTACGCCGGTGGTCACCCAGGTCCACGACGTAGCAGAGCTTGTTCTTGCCCAGCCACCGCTGGGTCATCGTCCGGTGCTTGGGCGACTCGACCTCCCAGCCGCCACCGTCGAGGGGGTAGACGACCGCGAAGTTCGGCGGAACGTTGGGCAGGGTGGCGAGCTGAGCACGCGGCACCGGACGGTTGTTGAGGATCAGTGAGACGGTCATGTCACACCCCTTCCAGATCGAGCTGGGCATGGACGACGGCAGCGGTCAGGGGCAGCGGTGCCAGCTCGTCGGGATCGATCCAGTCGGCCGCGCATCGCCGCAGGATCCGGCCGGTCCTCGGGTCCCCGTACGCGATCGCGCCCACCATCAGCTGGAACATGTCCCGCAGGGCCGGGTCGCGTTCGGCGAGCGCGGCCCAGTTACGCAGGACCTGCTGCGCCTCCTCACCGAACTCCGCCTGGTTGAGCGACTCACGCCACAGCGCGATGAACGGCGCGCGCAACTCCTCGCGGTGGTGCGCCAGATAGAGGAGCGCCGGCCACTGCTCCACATCGCCGTCGGTCCCCCACTCTTCGGTGCCCACCACCACCTGGGCCGCGACGATCAGGAACGAGAGCAGCGCCGTCGGCCGCCTCCGATGGTCGGCGGACCGCTCGTGGAGGGTGCGGAGCACCAGCCCCGTCGAGTCGGCGTTCTGCGCGAGCAGATCGGTCAGGCTGCGGCCGACGGCAACGGCCACGGTCGCCCGGTCGACGACGGTGAGGCGGGCCAGGGCTGCCACGGCGGGCTCGGGGTCCTCACGCATGCCGTACACCCGTGCCGCCGTCGCCTGCACATAGGGCCGGCTCCGGTCGGCGAACCAACCCTCCACCAGCATGTCCGCACGCTCCCCGATCCAGGGGTCGCGCGAGGCGATCCGAAGGGCGTAGGCGACGGCGTCGCGGCGCAGCGGGTGCTCGCTCTGCGCCCATCGGTGGAAGACCTGGTCGCAGAGGTAGGTGTACGACTCCGCGGCGATCACCCCGAGCGCCGCGGCCGCGTAGACCCGTACCTCCTCGGCCGGGTCCACGACCAGGTCCGACAGCCAGCCGAGCAGTTCGCCCTGGATCTCGTACTGGATCCAGGCGTGCCGGATCACCCGCGGCGGATAGGAGGGGTCCTTGTACTCCAGTGCGCGGCCCGGCTCGCCGTCCTCCTTGCCGATGTCACGGGCACGCAGCCGCGTCAGCTGCGTGCGGCGCGGGGCGCCGAAGGGGTCCTTGACACGGGGCGGTTCACCGTCCGGACCGGCCATCAGCACATGCGGGCGGTCGTCCTCCAGCCGCTCGCGCAGGGCGCGGGCGGCGGTGGCTATGTACTCCTGCGGCAGGCCGTTGAGCACGGCGAGCGCGATCGCGAGACTCCGGACGGAGGGCTCCCGCAGGTTCTCGACCCAGATGTCGAAGTCCTCGTCGGCCTGGCGGGCGCGGCGCTTCTTGATGCCCTCGGGGTCCAGCCGGCCGCTCTCCCACTCCTCGGTGATCGCCGCCGCCAGATCGGCCGCCTGCTTGCAGGCGGGGTCGCCGTCGAGCAGCTCGTCCAGCAGCTTCCCGATGCCGTCGTCGGCGAGGAGCCGGTCGCGGACCGCATCGCCCAGCCGCCAGCGCAGATGCGAGGAGACGATGCCGCGCTGGTCGGGCGCCTCGGTGACATCGACGACCGCCGTCAGGAGTTCGCTGTCCGCGACCTCCGTGCTGGAGACGGTCATCACCAGCCACGCGCCCGCGAGGGCGAGGGCGCCCTGCACCTTCTCGTACATCTGGCCCCGCAGCCCGGCTATGCCGGACGGCTGGTCGAGGAGAAAGGCGGCGCCGGGCTCGATCGAGTCCCCGCCGCGTTCCAGGAGGTCGGCGAGCGAGGCGAAGTCGACATCGCTGTCCAGGTGGTACTTGGTGGCGGCTCCCATCCCCTGGAGCAGACGGACGGCCATCGCCGTCTTCCCGAGACCGGGGGCACCGCGCAGGATCAGCAGGTGCCGGCCGGCCAGCGCCTCCCGCGCGGCCGACAGACCAGGATGCTCCTGGTACGCGAAACGCACCCGCTCCTCCAGGAGCGGGGAGATGGTCCGCAGGCGCCTCTGGGCCCCGCCCAGCAGCAGGACGTACTTGTCGCCGCCGACGACATCGCCCTCGACGTTGGCGAAGGCGTTGCGCACCCGGTCGTGACGCAGGGAACCCTGGCCCATCCGGCCGGTGGCCTCGAAGGACTCGGCTCCCGGGCCCGAACGCGGAGGCTCGCCCTGGGCACCGCCCTCCCCGCCGCCCTGCGCACCCGGCGCCCCGTCCGCGGACGGGGCCTGTCCCTCACCCGCGGGCTGTGCCGGGCCGGATGGTGCGCCGGCATTACCCGCCGCCCCACCCGGCCCGCCCCCCGTACCGGCTGCCGGAGCCGCTCCCGCGGCGCCGGCGGCCGGCGCTCCCCCCGTCGTTGTGGTCATGGCCGGACCGGACCGTTCGTGTTGACGTTGACGGTCTTGTTGCCCTGGAACACGTCACCGTTGACGGTTCCGACGCTGATACCGGCACCACCCGGCGGTCTCGGGTCGCCGGACCCGGTGGCCGCTCCCCCGTGTCCGCCGGGAGCCGCCTGGCCGTCGCCCGCTTCGGGTAAGCGCGGCTCGGGTCCGCGGGGCTCCGAGGGCCCGGTCTGCCCGGTCTGCCCGGAAGGATCCGGTTCCGCCGCGGGGAGTCCGGGCGGTGCCGGTGATCCCGGCACTGTCACCCAGCTCTCGACGAGCTCGCCGTGCTTGGTCCGGAACGGCATCGGCAGATACGCGGCCGGGTCGATGGAGCGGTGCCCGTGCCGGACGACGGCCCGGTAGATCTCGTCCGACACGACGAAGACCATCCGCGACGAAGCCGCCGCCGCCAGGACCTCGCGCAGCGGACCCGCGTCGACCAGTCGGCAGGCGGTGTTGACGGCGTCCCCGGACCAGCCCTCACCGTCGCGCGCGGCGAGTCCCTGGTGCAGTGCGACCCGGAATCGCATCGCGTGGGCGGGGCTGTAGACGACCGCCTTCTGCCGCAGCTCGTCGTCAAGGGCGCGTACGAACGGTCCGGCCAGAACGATCGGTGAGACGGCCGCGGGAACGATCATCAGGACCCCGTCGCCACGATCCTCGGTGACGACGTCGTCGGCCGGCAGACCTGCCCGGTCGAGCGCTTCCCGGAGCACCTCGTACATCCCGGTTCGCAACGAGCGCTGGATCGGATCGGGGCGGGAGCTGAAGTTCTCGATGTCCAGCACCACGACCCAGCAGTGCGTGGCCTCACCAGGCATGACAATCTCCCCAAGGACTTCCGGCAGCAACCGACTGGATCAGTCGCCCCAGTAGTACGACACCAAAGTCCTTTGGGTCTACGCCAATTGACACACAGCGGGAAATGGCCGAATCACTTCGACATCACCGGATGAATGCGCTGGTAATGCGCCCCCGAAGCCCCCACGCGCCTCCCCGTGCACCCCACGCACAGACGCCCGTTAACCGCGGCACGGGCCGCCGTGAACGGGCGCATCGGTGGGTCGGAGGCGGCGTGGGGCCAGGGCCCCGGACGCCCCTACAGCTCGTACACCGCACTCACCGGCGCATGGTCGCTCCAGCGCTCCGCGTGCGTCGCCGCCCGCTCCACCCACGCCTTCACCGCGCGCCCCGCGAGCCCCGGTGTCGCCACCTGGAGGTCGATGCGCCAGCCCGTGTCGTTGTCGAAGGCGCGGCCGCGGTAGGACCACCACGAGTAGGGGCCCTCCTGGTCGGGGTGGAGGGCGCGCACGACGTCCACGTATCCGGCGTCCGCGTACACGCGGGAGAGCCAGTCGCGCTCCTCGGGCAGGAAGCCCGAGTTCTTCCTGTTGCCCTTCCAGTTCTTCAGGTCGGCCTCTTGGTGGGCGATGTTCCAGTCACCGCAGACCACGACCTCACGGCCGTCCGCCGCCGAGCGCTCCCTGAGCTCCTTCAGGTACGGCAGGAACGTGTCCATGAAGCGCGTCTTCTCGTCCTGGCGCTCCGTGCCGACCTCGCCGGAGGGCAGATACAGGCTCGCGACGGTGACGCCGGGCAGGTCCGCCTCCACGTAGCGGCCGCTGCCGTCGAACTCGCCGGATCCGAATCCGATCCGCACCCGGTCCGGCTCCCGCCGCGTGTACAGCGCGACGCCCGCGCGGCCCTTCGCGGCGGCCGGGGCGTGCACCGTGAACCAGCCCTCGGGGTCCCGCACCTCCGCCGGCAGCTGACCGGCCTCGGCCCGCACCTCCTGCAGGCAGACCACGTCGGCGGAGGTGCCTGCCAGCCAGGGGACGAAGCCCTTCTTCGCGGCGGCGCGCAGTCCATTCACGTTCACGGAAGTCACGGTGAGCATCCCGGCACCCTACCGACCCTGGGACACCAGCCGCGTCGCCCGTCCCTGCCGGGCTCCTTTCGCGTACCCGTACGATTTTCAACATGCAGATCAGAACCGTGGCCTTCGACCACCCCGACGCCGTGAAACTGAACGACCAGGTGCAGCTCGAATACGTCGAGCGCTACGGGGACGGAGAGGGCGACGCGACGCCGCTGGCCGCCTCCATGTTCGTGCCGCCGAGTGGTCTGTATCTCATCGCCTACGACTCCGAGGACCGCCCCGTCGCGACGGGCGGCTGGCGCACCCAGGACGAGAATCCCCTCGGGTACACGGACGGGGACGCCGAGCTGAAGCGGATGTACGTGGTCCCCGAGGCCCGGGGCCTCGGCCTCGCCCGCCGCATCCTCGCCGCCCTGGAGGAGGACGCCCGCGCCGCCGGGCGGGTGCGGATGGTACTGGAGACGGGCGACATGCAGCCCGAGGCGATCGCGCTGTACGCCTCCAGCGGCTACGCGGAATGCGCGAAATTCGGCCACTACCGCTGCTACGAGAACAGTCGCTGCATGGCCAAGTCTTTGACGCGCCCCTGACATAGTCACGTACTTCGTGGCACCCTGCCTCACGCACGCCGATCCGCACCGCCTCGTCCCCCACCCCGCCCTGCGCGTCCTTCACCGGGCGGGAACGGCAGAAGGAGACATGCGTGAGACGTCATCGCACCGCGGCCGGAACCCTGTTGGCCGTCGCCGCCCTGTTCGCCGCGGCTCTGTCGGCCGCACCCGCCGGCGCGGCCACCGCACCCTCCCCCGGTCCCGCCACCTTCACCCCGAAGCAGGCGGCGAAGGGCTTCTGGACCGCCGAGCGCATGCGCGGCGCCACCCCGCTCGATCTGATCCGCACCCTTCCCGGAGCGCTGAAGGCCCCGAAGGCGACCGGCAAGGAGACGGTGATCCGGCCGACCGCCTTCCCGCAGCCCGGCGGTCCGTGGACCGCCGGCGGCGCGGTGGTGAAGACATCCGGCCGGGTGTTCTTCACCTTCCAGGGCCGTACGGCGTCCTGTTCCGGCAACTCGGTCACCAGCCAGAACGGCAGCACGGTCATCACCGCCGGCCACTGCGTGAAGTACCAGGGCTCCTGGCACACGAACTGGGTCTTCGTGCCCGGCTACGACAACGGCCAGGCCCCGTACGGCCAGTGGAGCGCGACGAAGATCCTGGCGACCGACGCATGGGCGGCGAGCGAGGACATCAACTACGACGTCGGCGCGGCCGTCGTCGCCCCGCTGAACGGCAAGACGCTCGCCGAGACCGTCGGGGCACAGGGCCTGCAGTTCAACGGCGGCTACAACAAGGCGATGTACGCCTTCGGCTTCCCCGCGGCCGCCCCGTACGACGGCAGCAAGCTGATCCACTGCAGCGGCAACAGCTCGAAGGACTTCCTCTTCTCCCAGGACCACAGCCTGGGCTGCAACATGACGGGCGGCTCCAGCGGCGGTCCCTGGTTCTCCTCGTTCAGCGAGGCGACCGGCACCGGGCTGCAGGTCTCGGTGAACAGCTTCGGCTACACCTTCCTGCCCAACCGCATGTTCGGCCCGTACTTCGGCAACGAGGCGAAGGCGGTCTACGACAAGGCACAGACGTCCTGATCGCCCAGGACGCGGCAAGCCCCTGCCGGATCGTTCCGGCAGGGGCCCGTCGGTCCGCTCCCGATGTCAGGCGACCTCGCCCTGGGCCAGCAGCCACTCACGGTGCAGCGCACCCAGCGGGATGCGGCGCTCGAAGAGCGGTGTCCCGAACACGGCGAGCTGCAACTGCAGCGTGCCCGTGAGATCCAGCCCGCCGTGGACCTTCCAGGCCCCGACGAGGTCCTCGGGCGTCGCGGATGCCGACGCCTCACCGCGCACGTAGGGCGCCAGATCGGCGATCACGCCGACCGCGCCGTACAGACCCACGCCCGCCTCGACACCGAGCGCGGCCTTGACCTTCCCGGCCGCGGTCACCTTGGCCCGCACCGGTGTCGCGCTCATGTCGGAGCTGCTGACGGGCTTCCAGCCGGCGGCCTCCGTGTACGCGCCGCCGAGCCGGAAGTCGCCCTTCAGTTCCTGCTCGACGTCGACGGTGACGGTGCCGTCGCCCGCGACCTGGACGTACGCCGTGAGGTCGAGGTTGACGACGACGGGCACGGGACCGACCTGGATCACCGGGTCGGCATGCAGCCTGGCGAACGGGATCCGCACCGGCTTGCCGCCCGCGACGGCCTTCCCCTTGAGCTGCCACCGCGAACTCCAGTCGCCGCTCAGCCCGAGGAAGGCAGCGTCCGGCGCGAGCACCGAGGTCCCGTCGTACGAGAACTCCACCTGGGGCGCGAGCTGTACGAAGCCCGAGACCGACGCGGCACCGGAAACCGGAGCGCCTTCGGTGACCGGCAGCGGCACCGACGCCCCGACATCCAGCCGCAGGCTCCCGAGCGGCACCTTCGCGCCCCGGGGCCCGACAGCTTCACCCCCGGGCTTCGCCCAGGACACCTGCACACCCCGGACCAGCGGCTCGACATCGACAGCGGCCGGATCCACCGGCACCGTGCCGTCCGCCGTGTCGTCCCCGAGAAGCGCGGACAACGTCGCCGGCTCGGTCTCGACCTCGGTCCCCTTCGCGGTCCGCCCGGCCACATCGGTGACCTTGGCGAGCAGCCCGTCGGGGGCTCCGGGGGCGGGCCCGCTGGCGATGACGTCACCGACGGACGGTGTCTTCTCGCCGCCGGCGGGACCGGGGCTCGGGGATGCCTTCTCCGTACCGGAGATGACGGCCCGTCGGCTGGTGGCGTCGTACGAGGCCACCTTCAGGGGCGACTTGCGCGCCTTGCCGCCGCCGTCCGCACGGGCGACGGCGGTCGGCTTCCCGTCGGGCACAGGATCGACCGCGAGCCGCCGTGAGGGCTCGGGGTCGGGAGTGCTGTCGGCGGTGACCCGGGGCACCTCGGCCCGGGCGGCCGGCGAGTCGGCCCCCGACCCGGCCGAACAGCCGGTCGCGAGCAGGGATATGGAGGCCAGGGCCACTAAAAGGGCGTGTCCGGCAGAGGTCTTACGCACGTGGGAATCCTCGGAGCGTGTGTGTGGGGGATACGCGCAACAGGCAGGGACTCACCGATACCGGCGAGTAACAACCGCCGTACGATCCCACACACACGCCGGGCGGCGTGCCGAGTCAGGGATTCAGCCGGGAATGACGTACGCCACATCTGCGCCGCCGCGTGAAACGGCGGAATGCCGAAGGGCCCCGATCGGACTTCTCCGATCGGGCTCTCAGCTGCGGTGGCCCTGTGGGGATTTGAACCCCAGAACCCCTCGATGCGAACTATCGGCAGGGCGGTCGCCGAGGTCTGCTCGGCCGGCCACCGGTGCTCCTGCGACCAGTGGCAGTTCGGCTGCGGTCGGCTGCGGTCGGCTGCGGTCGGCTGCGGTCGGCTGCGGTCGCGATGGTTGCAGTACTTCGTTGCTGTACTGCAAACGGCTCCGGAGGCGCTTTGGGCTTGTGGGCGTCGCTGCTGGCCACAGGGCCGCAGCGGCAGTGGCCGGAACGGGGCGGCTCGGCAAGATCATGTGGCGCAAGTTCACCCTGATGGACGGAGCGGGCCACCAGTACGCGTGCGCGCGTGACGCCGACACGCCGGGCACCGGTTCCCGGCCAAACGGTTTTTCGTTACATGAGGTGACTTTGGTGATGGCTCGGACTTAACGGTGTATTTCGGATGTCAACATCAACGAGTTCGACCCAGGCAGGCGCATCAGGCACCTGCCGTGAAAGGAGCACGGAATGCGCGTTTCCCGCTTTGCCGCCGCGCTGGGCGTCGCGGCCGCTGTCCTACTGGGCGGCGCCACTGGCGCCAGCGCCGCCACCGCGCCTTCAGTGGTATCTCATGCCGCGCACGACCGAGGTCACGACAACGGTGACAACGGGCGCGGCGACCGTGACGGCCGCTGGGGCCACCACCGCGACGACCGCGACGACCGCGGCGACCGTGACGGCCGTGACGGCCGCGGGGACCACCGGCACCGCGGGGACCACCGGCACCACGGTCACAAGCACCACGGCCATAAGCACCACGGCCATAAGCACCACGGCCACAAGCACCACAGCCACAAGCACCACGGCCACCACGGGGGTCACGACCGCTACGACCACCGCTGACCTCCTTGGGGGGGTGCCCTTCCGCTGCTGGGGAGGGCACCCCTTCCGCGTCCTCAGGCCGAACCGCATGCAGGGGCCGATACGCAACCGAAGATCCCTGCGGTCTCCTCGTATTGCGAGGCGCTCAAGCTGGAGAGCAACGTCCGCTGTCACGGTGGTGTGATGCCGGCCGTCATGGCTGCGGACATACGGGCCCTGTCCATCCAGCGCATCGAGCAGGCGCACCGCGTAGACCTCGGCCATCCGCTCTCGGACCTCGTCGAGCGTGAGCCGGTCAACTGCCGTCGACTCGGCGGAGGCACGCTCAGCGCCGCCTGACAGCTTGCACCGAAACACCAGGGCGACGATGCCGCGTGTCGGACAACAATCAAGCCCCGGGCACTTGGCCCGGGGCTTTCTCTTGGAGCGGGTGACGGGAATCGAACCCGCGCTCTGAGCTTGGGAATCACCGCGCTTCCGGGCGCCGTTGACGACTTGGCCAGCGCCCAACGGTGGTTCCTCCTGGAAGCCGCTGTCGACCGTGGCTTACCGGCCTGTCGGGCACGGATCGGGCATGGCGGCTCCATGCATGACTTGCGCTATTCGCAGGCGACGCCGTCACCGTCGCGGTCCAGGTGCCTGCCGTAGCCTGCATCCCCCGTGCGGATCGGAGCGGCGCCGGCGGCGCGCACCTCGGTGCAGTTCGCGTAGTAGGCCGAACCGCCGGACCCACTGCCGTCGTCGCTGCCGTCCGCAGCGGGGGCACGCGCGAGGCCCGTTATGGCAGGTTGACGGCCAGTGCCCAAGCGTCTGACCTGGCACGATGACTCCCATGGAAGCCAATAACTCGTGGGAAACTGTGCCCACCGTAAATGTGCGCCTGTGGCACGCAGATGCCGTCGTGCTTTACGACTGGCTGATGAGCACCGATCTGAACGCGGTGCCGATCACGCATCCCGCGCAGAAACAGGCGCTGGCAGACCTTGCGGGCCGTTTCGAGTGGGCGGCTGATGTCGATGTCACGGAGTCCACTCACGAGGAGATCGCGGCTGCGCAAGCGGAGGTCTCCAAGAACATGGGCTGGTAGGGGCCCGACCGGGGTGACTCGCCCCAGGTGATCCCAGTCTTGGAGCGTATTCGGGTGCCACGAGCGGGCGGCGGGCATCCGCTTACCCGGCGGCTCCGCTCGTGAGGTTCAGTGCGGGAGTTGGATCACGGTTCCGGAGCCGGCGGCACGAGCGTGGTGGCGGAAAGCGAAGGACTGGCCTTCCTCCAGGGCAACGGGTTCTTCGAGTGAGACCGTCACGTCAGCCCTGTGGAGGGGCCGCACCACGTCGACGCCGTGGAGCAGCGTGACGGTTCCCCGGACCGCCGCGGTGCGGATGTGGAAGCGAAGACGATCGCCGGACACCACATCGGCGCTGCCCTGTTCCTCGGACAACAGGCTGATGTCCGCGGCGAAGCGGTTGTGGGCGCTGATCGAGCCCGGCGTCGCGAACACCTGCCCCCGCTGGGCAGGACAGCGTCGGCCTTTTCGAGGGCGTCCGGCAGTCATCCACCAAGCCGGCGTTGGCGCAGAGTTCGGCCTCAGCCGCGTACAGCCATGCCCGCAGGCGCGGTGACATCGTGCTCCCGCCCAGCCGCTGAGCTTCGCGTACGAGGGCGACCGCAGTCTCGGGGCGGCCTGCGGCGTGAGCACGTACGCCTGCTCGGCCGTGGCGTGAGCGACATACATCCGCTCGCCTGCCTCCTGTGCCGCCCGCTTGCCCAACTAGCAGTGCCGTCAAGCCCTTTCGGCTCCCCCAGCGTCGAGGGCCTGCCAAGCTGCGAGCGTGGCAGCTCCGGCCCGGGCAAGAGCAACAGGGCGGCGCGTCTCAGGCAGCACGGCAAAGGTAAGCGCATCCTCGAGCGTCGCAAGGTGCCCGTCATCTGATCCACCAGCGCCGACGCGCCCATTTGGCGATCGACCGTACGCAGCAGTTCGGTCTGATCCATGAACGTCTTCACCATCGTGAGACTGACGTTGCGAGCTGAGTCTGCGGCCTATCAGCTCGTCGTAGCCGCCGACCGCGACAGGCGGGGCCGTGGGCGCGTGCCGGCCGAAGAGCTCCGATCGAGCCGAGGAACTTCAACCGCGCCTTCACTGCCCGGTCGGCCCAGGCCGGCGTACGCAGGATCCGGCTGCATGACACCCGCCACACCTGCGGGTCGCTGCTCGCTGCCCTCGACGTGCATCCCCGGATCGCCAAGCAGATCCTCCGCCACGGCAAGATCGCGGTGACGATGGAGGTGTATACGCACATCCCGTCCGAGGCCACGCGCAAGGCGCTGCGGAAGCTGGGCGAGCACCTCGGCACGCAAGATCAGATCTAGTTGCTGTACTTCGCTGCTGTACGACGAGAGAGAGCCCCTATCGGACTTCTCCGATAGGGGCTCTCAGCTGCGGTGGACCTGTGGGGATTTGAACCCCAGACCCCCTCGATGCGAACGAGGTGCGCTACCAGACTGCGCCACAGGCCCTTGCAACGAGTGAAACTCTAGCATCCCGATCGGGGTGCTTGGAAATCCGTTCCACCCTGCCAACCCTGCTGGTCACGGACCCCGCCGGGCGGTCTCACTCGTTGGCCGCGCGCGGCCTGTCCTCGTCCGCGTACTGGTCGAAGAGCGGCGTGCGGCCTCGGTCGCGGGAGCGTCGCGGCCCCGGCGTACGGCGGGCCGCCGGAGGCTCGTCCGGTGCGGGGGCCGGCTCGGCGGCCGAGGAACGGGCCGCGCTCCAGGTCTCCGGGTCGCTGACGTCCACGCCGCTCGACGCGCGCGGAGCCACGGGGGCCGTCACATACGTCGGAAGGGGCACGGGGACAGGTTCCCAGCTCTCGCCGGTGACCGGACCGCGCTGGCGCTGCTGGTCCACCCACTCCGCGTGGTCGGTCTGCTCGACCAGCGCGCGGCGGCCCGCCTCCTGCGGGGAGACCGTGGGCGCCGGTTCCGGCTCGGCGTTCGCGGCGGGCTCCTCGTCGGGCTCGCCCGTATCGGTCGGCGGCTGATGGCGGCGCGGGCGGTTCTCACGGAGACGCTGCGCGGCGACCTCCGCCTGCCGCCGGTCCATGACGAACGCGAAGCGCCGACGCTCCTGCGCGCGCAGATGCACGATGTAGACGCTCAGGAGCACCGCCGGGGCGGCCGGCGCCCACAGGAAGCCCAGACCACCGACGGCGGCCACGATCGCCCCGGCCGTGAAGGCGAGGAAGAGCACGGTCGTCGTCCGTCTGCGCCGGGCGAGGACCCGGCTGCGTCTGGCACGCTCGACGGCGGCACGGTTCGGTCGCGGCCGGTCGGCCGGGCGCCGCGCCGGGGCGGACCTGCGAGGGGGCGCGTCGGTCGGAGG
Organism: Streptomyces sp. NPDC043812; assembly: GCF_056436245.1. Classification (NCBI taxonomy): domain Bacteria; kingdom Bacillati; phylum Actinomycetota; class Actinomycetes; order Kitasatosporales; family Streptomycetaceae; genus Streptomyces; species Streptomyces sp. NPDC043812. The sequence goes on along the minus strand of NZ_JBWKCY010000002.1, from coordinate 307,753 downwards.
CGCACTCTCGGGCACGTCCTGGCGCACTTCGGTTCGGGGCGCGGCGAAGGCCCGGACGTCCACGGAACTCACAGAGTCCGTGGCCGCATCCGGTTCGACGTCGTGCTCGGGCTGCTCGGCGGTGCGTTCCCGCAGCTCCTTGGCGTACCGGCGCTCCATCCCCGCCCGGCCGGACAGCAGCCGGATGGCGGTGGAGAAGCGTTCCGTCGGACGGGCTTCGTTGAGCTCGTCCTGCCTGCGGAGCCACATCGGCACCAAGTAGGCGGCCCAGGCCCCGACAATGACTGCATAGATGAGGCCGCTGCTGCTCACGCATCACACCGTAGAGGGATTCGCGCAACGGCATCCGCCAATTGGCCCGGTGTGTCGCACGATCTGGCTGATATCACGGACTTTTTTGTGATTACTCAGATCAGTTGATGGTCCACGCCGATCAATTTCGAACACTTATTTTATTTCCTGTGCCGTTCCGGGCGCCGTTCCTGGTCGTGCCTGGTGCCAGCGGTTGAGGAGACCCTCCGGTACTTCCTCGGCCGTCAGCGCGAAGACCAGATGGTCACGCCACGCACCGTCGATGTGGAGATAACGGGGCCGCAGCCCCTCCTCCCGGAATCCGAGTTTCTCCACGACCCGGCGGCTGGGCCCGTTCTCGGGGCGGATGCACACTTCCATCCGGTGCAGCCCGACCGTACGGAAGCAGTGGTCCACGGCGAGGGCGACCGCGGTCGGCATCACCCCACGGCCCGCCACCCCCCTGTCGACCCAGTAGCCGACGTGGCCCGAGCACATCGAGCCCCAGGTGATCCCCGCAACCGTCAACTGGCCGACCAGCCGACCCTGGTACTCGATGACGAACGGCAGCATCCGGCCCGCGTTCGCCTCCGCGCGCAGATGACGGACCATCTGACGGTAGGTGGGGCGCCGGGCGACCGGGCCGCCCGGCGCGGGCGGCGGGACCGTCGCCTCCCAGGGGCGCAGCCAGTCGCGGTTGCGGCGGTTGACCTCCCGCCAGATCTGCTGGTCGCGCAGCTTTATCGGGCGCAGGACGACAGGGCCGTCCCCCAGGACGACGGGCCAGGTCACGTTCATGACGCGGGCGACGGCCGCGGCGGCCCGCCGGGGCCGGGGTGATCACCGCCGCGGATCTGATCGACGGCGTGGATCAGTATCCGTTCCAGTACCGCCATCCCGTCGCGTACTCCGCCGGTGGAGCCCGGGAGGTTGACGATCAGCGTGCCGCCCGCGACACCGGCGACACCTCGCGAGAGCGCAGCCGTGGGCACCTTCTCGCGCCCGTACGCACGGATTGCCTCCGGGATTCCGGGCACCTCGTGGTCCAGGAGCGCGCGGGTCACCTCGGGCGTCCGGTCGGTGGGCGAGATACCGGTGCCTCCCGTCGTGAGGATGACGTCGTACCCGGCGGCGACTCCCTCGCGCAGCGCCTGCCCGACCGGATCGCCGTCCGGGACGACCATCGGGCCGTCGGCGGCGAAGCCCATCGCGGTGAGGGCCTCGGCGATGACCGGGCCGCCCTTGTCCTCGTACACCCCGGCGGCGGCGCGGTTGGACGCCGTGACGACGAGGGCGCTGTACGGGGCGGGCAGTGCGCCACCGACCGACGGATGCGTCCCGATCATGACCCGGCCTCCTCGCGGGACCAGTCGCCGGACTTGCCGCCGGTCTTCTCCTCCACGCGGATGTCGCTGATGACCGCCGCCTTGTCGACCGCCTTCACCATGTCCACGACTGTGAGCGCGGCGACCGAGACCGCGGTCAGGGCCTCCATCTCCACGCCGGTGCGGTCCGTCGTCTTCACGGTGGCGGCGATCTCGACCGCGTCGTCGGCGACCGACAGGTCCAGCTTCACACCCGAGACCGCGAGCGGATGGCACAGCGGGATCAGGTCGGGGGTGCGCTTGGCGCCCATGATCCCGGCGATGCGCGCCGTGGCCAGCGCATCGCCCTTCGGGACGCCTTCACCACGCAGCAGTTCCACGACCTGCGGTGAGACCAGGACGCGGCCGGTCGCCCGCGCGGTGCGGGCCGTCACGTCCTTCCGGGAGACGTCGACCATGCGGGCCGCCCCCGCCTCGTCGATGTGCGTCAGCCTGTCTTGCGTACTCATGTGCGCCTGTGCTCCCGGTCCGGGTCCCCTCAGGGTCTGTGTGGGCAGACACGGTACCGCCACGGCGCCCTGCTCACCCCAGGAGGACCACGTCCACCTCGGCTCCGGGCTCCACGGAGGTGGCGGGCTCCGGGACGACGATCAGGCAGTCCGCTTGGGCGAGGGCGGCGATCAGATGGGACCCGGCGCCGCCGACAGGAGTGACAGTGCCCGATTCCGCGTCGTACGTCCCCCGGAGGAACTGACGCTTCCCGGCCGGCGAGGTGAGCGCCTTGTCGGCCTTGATCAGCGCGCGGACCTTGGGACGCTGCACATCGGGCAGGCCCATCAGCGCGCGGATCGCGGGGCGGACAAAGAGCTCGAAGGAGACATAGCTGGAGACCGGGTTCCCCGGGAGGGCAAGGAGGGGGGTGTGCTCGGGGCCGATGGAGCCGAAGCCCTGCGGCTTTCCGGGCTGCATGGCGAGCTTGCGGAAGTCGATTCCGCTGCCGGGCACGTCCTCGTCGCCGACCGAAGCGAGTGCTTCCTTCACGACGTCGTACGCGCCGACGCTCACGCCGCCCGTGGTGACCAGCAGATCCGCGCGGATCAGCTGGTCCTCGATGGTGGCGCGCAACGTCTCGGCGTCGTCGGTGACCGCTCCGACGCGATACGAGAGGGCGCCGGCATCACGGGCGGCGGCGGTCAGCGCGAAGCTGTTGGAGTCGTAGATCTGGCCCTCGGCCAACTTCTCGCCGGGCTGGACCAGTTCGCTGCCGGTCGACAGGACGACCACGCGAGGGCGGGGCCGGACACGCACGGTGGCGCGACCGATCGCGGCGAGCAGTCCGATCTGCGGCGGGCCGAGGACCGATCCGGCGGCCAGCGCGAGATCGCCGGCCTGGACATCACTGCCGAGGGCCCGCACATGGGCGCGGTCCCCCACCGGGCGGTGCACGCGGACCTCGCCGCTCGCGCCTTCGGGTGCCTCTCCGGCCGGGCGCATGGTGGTGGCGGCTCCGCCGCCCGCACCGCCGTCGGTCCATTCGACCGGGACGACCGCCTGCGCCCCCGGGGGCAGCGGGGCACCGGTCATGATGCGGGCCGCCTGGCCGGGCCCGACCGTGGGCAGTCCGCCGCTGCCCGCCGCCACGTCGCCGATCACGGTGAGAACCGCGGGGAACTCCTCGCTCGCGCCCGCGACATCGGCGACCCGGACCGCGTATCCGTCCATGGAGCTGTTGTCGAAGGGGGGCAGCGCGACCGCGACGGTGACGTCCTCGACGAGGACACAGCCCTGGGCGTCCGGCAGCTGCAGCTCGATCGGGTCGAGCGGCCGGATCGCGGCGAGGATGTCCTCCAGATGGTCGTCCACCGACCAGATCTTGCTGCTCACGTCCTACATCTCCTCGGTCACAAAACTGCGAAGCCAGGTCCGGAACTCCGGGCCCAGGTCTTCACGTTCGCACGCGAGTCGGACAATGGCACGCAGGTAGTCGCCTCGGTCACCGGTGTCATAGCGGCGGCCCTTGAAGATCACGCCGTGCACGGGGCCCCCCTCGCCCCCCGCGGTGGCGCTGCCCGACTGATCCGCCTCGGCGAGCTTCTGGATGGCGTCGGTGAGCTGGATCTCGCCGCCGCGGCCCGGCTCGGTCTCGCGCAGTATGGCGAAGATGGCGGGGTCGAGGACGTAGCGGCCGATGATCGCCAGGTTGCTGGGGGCGTCGGCGGGCTCGGGCTTCTCGACGAGATCCGTGATCTTGACGACGTCGCTGTCACCGGTGGGCTTCACGGCGGCACAGCCGTAGAGGTGGATCTGCGCCGGATCGACCTCCATCAGCGCGACGACGCTGCCGCCCTCCCGCTCCTGGATCTCGACCATGCGCGCGAGCAGCGGATCGCGCGGGTCGATCAGGTCGTCGCCGAGGAGGACGGCGAACGGCTGGTCCCCGACGTGCGGCTCCGCGCACAGCACCGCGTGACCGAGGCCGCGCGGGTCGCCCTGGCGCACATAGTGCATGGTGGCGAGGTCGCTCGACTCCTGGACCTTCGCCAGCCGTTCGGCGTCGCCCTTGCGGGAGAGCGCCTCCTCCAGCTCGTAATTGCGGTCGAAGTGGTCCTCGAGGGGGCGCTTGTTACGGCCCGTGACCATCAGTACGTCGGAGAGGCCGGCCGAGACCGCCTCCTCGACGACGTACTGGATCGCGGGCTTGTCGACCACAGGCAGCATCTCTTTGGGAGTGGCTTTCGTGGCAGGCAGGAACCGGGTGCCGAGGCCTGCGGCGGGGATGACAGCCTTGCTGATCCTGGAGTGCGACTGAGTCATGCGGAGCACCTTAGCCGGTGTCTATGGGCGGAAGATGATGCTCCGGTTAACTTCATCCTCATAACGGCGTATACGAGAGGTTTACAAGCGGACAATGAGCGATGACATGTCCGGAAAGATTGCGCTTCGCGAAGAACTCCTCGGCGCACGAAGGCTGCTGTCCAGTGAGGACGTCCAGAATGCGGCCGCGGTTCTCGCGCGGCACGCGCTGTTGCTACCGGAGCTGGCCGATGCCGCCACCGTCGCGGCCTACGTCTCGGTGGGGCGCGAGCCGGGCACCCGCGCGCTGCTCGACGCGCTGCGCGCACGGGGGGTTCGCGTACTCCTTCCCGTCCTGCTGCCGGACAACGACCTGGACTGGGGCCGCTACAGGGGCGGCGACCATCTCCTCCCGGCAGGCCGCGGACTGCTGGAGCCGGACGGCGAACGGCTCGGCCCCGAGGCCGTGACGCGCGCCGACGCCGTGCTGCTGCCCGGACTCGCCGTCGACGGGGACGGGATGAGGCTGGGCCGCGGAGGCGGATCGTACGACCGCGTACTCGCCCGCCTCGCCGTCTCCGGGGCCGACCCGGCACTGGTCGTGCTCCTGTACGCGAACGAGGTGGTCGCGCGGGTCCCGGTGGAACCGCACGACCGGCCCGTCCATGCCGTGGTCACCCCTCAGGGGGTACGCCGCTTCACTGAACCGACTCGCCCGGCGGGACGAGCGTGAGCGTGTCGACCGTCGCCGCCTCCACCGCCTCGGCGCCGTAGGCCCACTCCAGCAGATCGCCGTTCGCCCACTTGTCGGTCTGGTCGGTGTAGTGGGCGCTGTACGCGTGGCCCGAGGCCCCGGTCAGGTTGATCCACCCGGACTTGTCCCACTCGCCGACGTTGAGGACCATCCGCATCGACGGCACCCACACGACCCCGTAGCCGCCGGCCGCGTTCCAGCCGGTGGCGTTGACCGCGGCCTCGCCGCCGCCCAGATTCCACGGGCCACGGTTGAGCACGGCCTGCAGGAAGCCCGGACCCTCGGTGCCGAGTGTCTGGTTCTTCAGGGTCAGCTGGTGCAGGCGGCCCCAGCTCCAGCTGGAGGCGTCCTTGCCGAGCTCGGCCGTCAGCTCCCAGCGCGCGTCCTCCATCGCCCGGTCGAGCAGCTCGTCACGGGTGTCGGTCGCCTCGTCCGTACGCGTCCCCGGGGTGCGCCACCATTCGTTGTTCTCGTCCTTGAGCAGCCGGCGCACCACCTCGTACCAGCGGTCGCCGCCGTCGGGCTGCGCGGAGTCCCCGTCCCGCTGGCCGCATTCGCGGACCCGCTCGGTCAGGTCGTCGTCGGCCGGGGCATTGCTGTCGGCGGGCAGGACGCTGAGGCATTCGCCCTCGACCCGCAGTTCCTTGGGGAGCTTGTTGCCGAAGGCCAGCTTGAGGACGTTGCGCCACACGGCGTTGAAGTACGCGGCGGCGCCGGAGTCCGGCTCCTGGGTGTAGTCCCAGCCCTCGAGCAGCTTCTGGGCCTCGCGGACGTAGGAGTCCGAGATGTCGATCTTCAGCAGATACGGCGTCAGCAGCTTCGCGATCTCGCTGCTGTTGTCCATCTGCATCGTGCGCATGTCCTCGGTGGAGATCTTGCCGCCACCGCGGATCTTGGACTGGACGAGGTCGTTTATCCGCTGGCTGCGTGCGCCGTAGCCGTAGTCCTCGGTGATCAGATACGGGTACTTCTTCTCGTCCACGACGGCCTGGTTCGCGGTGACGATGTAGCCCCGGTCCGGGTTGTACTCGTAGGGCAGCTCGTCGAAGGGGATGAAGCCCTCCCACTTGTACGCGGGGTCCCAGCCCGGAGCCGGGGTGGCACCGTCACCCTCTGCCCGTATCGGAATCCTCCCCGGCGCCTGGTAGCCGATGTTGCCCTTGGTGTCGGCATAGACGAGGTTCTGCGAGGGCACCTCGAAGTCGCGGGCGGCGCGGCGGAAGGACGGGAAGTCCTTGGCGCGGTTGAGCGCGAAGACGGCGTCCATCGTCTTGCCCGCCTGCAGGGCGGTCCACTGGAGGGAGACCGCGTAGCCGGAGGCGCGGTCGGGCGCCGCGTTGGAGACCGGCGCCCGGTCGCCCACCATCTCCAGCTCGTCACTGCGGTCGGAGACGAGCGGGCCATGTGCGGTGGAGCGGACGGTGATCTCCTTGTCCGGGCCGCCCGCGACCTTGATGATCTCCTTGCGGCTCGTCAGCTCCTTCTCCTGGCTGCCGACCAGGTAGCTGTCGCCGCTGAGCTTCTCCAGATAGAGGTCGGTCACGTCGGCGCCGAGGTTGGTGAAGCCCCAGCCGATGTTCTGGTTGTGGCCTATGACCACGCCCGGCATGCCGGAGAAGGTGTAGCCGGCCACGTCGAACGTGCAGGAGGGCGTGACCTGCCGGCAGTGGAGGCCCATCTGATACCAGAGGGACGGCAGCTGCGGCGCGAGGTGCGGGTCGTTGGCCAGGAGCGGCTGTCCCGTCGTCGTGTACGCGCCGGAGACGACCCAGGAGTTGGAGCCGATACCGCTTCCGCTCGGGCCGAGCAGTTCCGGAATCGCGTCGAGGGTGTCGGAGAGCGCGCCGAGCTGGGAGTTCAGCCCTGAGGCGGCTCCGGCCGGACTGCCCGTGCCACTGCCGGTACCCGAGCCCGTGCCGGTGCCGCTGCCGGTGCCCGTGGTGCCGTCGCCGGCCGAACCGGTGCCCTCGCCCGAGGGCTTGGCCTTGGGGTCGAACGTGCCGGTGGCCGGGTCGATCCCGCCGTTCCGCACGATCGGCTTGTTGCGGTCGTACGGATACTCCGGATAGAGCTCGCGGATCTGTTTGTCGCTGAGCCTGCTGGTGAGCAGAGACCGGTCGATCTCCTCCTGCATGTTGCCCCGCAGGTCCCAGGCCATCGCCTTGAGCCATGCCACGGAGTCGACGGGCGTCCAGGGCTCGGGCGCGTAGTCGCCTGTGAAGGACAGGGCCGCGTACTCGACGGACAGCTCTTCGCCGGAGCGCCCCTTGAGGTAGGCGTTGACCCCGTCCGCGTAGGCCTGCAGGTACTTCTTCGTCTGCGGCGAGAGCTTGGTGTCGTACTCCTGCTGCGCAACGCGGCGCCAGCCGAGCGTGCGCAGGAAGGCGTCCGTCTCGACCTGCCCCGAACCGAACATCTCGGACAGCCTGCCCGACGTCATGTGCCGGCGGACGTCCATCTCCCAGAAGCGGTCCTGGGCCTGGACATAGCCCTGGGCGCGGAAGAGGTCTTCGTCGGTGTCCGCGTAGATCTGCGGGATGCCGTAATTGTCGCGCTTGACCTCCACCTGGCCACCGAGGCCCTGGAGTTCGACCGATCCGGTGGTCTGCGGGAACGAGGCGCGAACCGTGCTGATGCTCCAGTAGGCGCCGTACCCGACACCCGCGACGAGCGCCAGCACCAGGACGAGCACGAGCAGTCGGGCGCGTCGCCCCTTCTTCTTCTTGGGGGAAGAGGCGGTTGTGTTGGCGGGCATCGCTGTCCTTCGAGGGGCAGGGTGGTCCTGGAAATGCTGAGGCAACTCTAGGCGCAGCACCCGACCGGCCCCGACGCGGTATCCACAAGGCCGGTGGCGCAGTCGGACAAACAGATCATCAACCCGTCAAGGAAACGTTAAAGATTAGGTAAGGTAACGAAGTGTCGCCGCCGGTACGACGATCTCCGGCATGAGGGCGCAAGGGGAAGGGATCGGCCACTGACTGTCCACCAGCTCAATGAACTCCTGCTCATCTGCTCGCTCGTTCTGCTCATCGCCGTCGCGGCGGTACGCATCTCGTCCCGCAGTGGGCTGCCCAGCCTGTTGCTGTATCTCGGGATCGGGATCGCGATGGGCCAGGACGGCCTGTTCGACGTCAGGTTCGACGACGCCGGGCTGACCCAGGTGATCGGCTACGCCGCACTTGTGGTGATCCTGGCCGAGGGTGGCCTGGGCACCAAGTGGAAGGAGATCAAACCCGCGTTGCCGGCGGCCGCCGCACTGTCGACGGTAGGCGTCGCGGTGAGCGTGGGCATCACGGCCGCGGCAGCGCACTACCTGGTCGGACTGGAGTGGCGGCAGGCGCTGATCATCGGCGCGGTGGTGTCCTCGACCGACGCGGCCGCGGTGTTCTCGGTGCTGCGCAAGGTGCCGCTGCCGTCTCGCGTCACAGGCGCCCTCGAAGCCGAGTCCGGCTTCAACGACGCCCCCGTCGTCATTCTGGTCGTGGCCTTCTCGTCGTCCGGACCGGTGGACGACTGGTACGTCCTGGTGGGCAAGATCGCACTGGAACTGGCGATCGGCGCGGCCGTCGGACTCACGGTGGGCTGGCTCGGCGCGTTCGGACTGCGTCACGTCGCACTCCCCGCATCCGGCCTGTACCCGATCGCCGTCATGGCGATCGCCGTGGTCGCGTACGCGGCTGGGGCGATGGCCCACGGCAGCGGGTTCCTCGCCGTCTATCTCGCTTCGATGATCCTCGGGAACTCGAAACTTCCCCACGCGCCCGCCAACCGCGGATTCGCCGAAGGGCTCGGTTGGATCGCCCAGATCGGCATGTTCGTACTGCTCGGTCTGCTGGTCACCCCGCACGAACTGCTCCGGGACTTCTGGCCCGCGGTGGTCGTGGGGCTCATGCTGACCGTCGTCGCCCGACCTGTCAGTGTCGTTGTCAGCCTGCTGCCGTTCCGTATCCCATGGCAGGAACGGGTGCTGATGTCCTGGGCGGGACTGCGCGGCGCCGTCCCCATCATTTTCGCCACCATTCCCATGGTGTCCGGGATCAAGGGCAACGACCGGATCTTCAACATCGTCTTCGTGCTGGTCGTCGTCTACACCCTGGTCCAGGGGCCGACCCTGCCCTGGCTCGCCAGGGCGCTGCATCTCGGTGGCCCCTCCGAGGCCGCGGATCTCGGCATCGAGTCCGCGCCGCTGGAGCGGCTGCGCGGTCATCTGCTGTCGGTGGCGATCCCGGACGGCTCCAGGATGCACGGCGTGGAGGTCGCCGAGCTGCGGCTGCCCCCGGGGGCCGCGGTCACCCTCGTCGTACGGGAAGGCAAGAGCTTCGTGCCGGCACCGACGACGGTACTGCGGCATGGCGACGAGCTGTTGGTCGTCGCCACCGATCCGGTGCGCGACGCAGCGGAACGCCGGCTGCGGGCGGTCGGCCAGGGCGGCAAGCTGGCCGACTGGCTGGGGACGGGCGGTCCCGCCTCGAGGCGGTCCAGGCGCCACTGAGGTGCGGGTGCCCTGCGCCACTGCGGTGCGGGGCCCGGTGCCGAGCCCGGCGCCCCTGAGGTGCGGAGCCGGTTGCCGAGCCCGGCGCCCCTGAGGTACCGGGCCGGCGCCGAACCCCGGCCTCTGCGGCCCCGGCGACCGGTCGGGCAGTGAAATACCGACCAATCGCAGGGCAAACGAGGTGATCTCCGCCATCTTCTCAGGCAGGAGCTCCGAGATCCCTGTAGCATGAAGGCACACTGATCGACCAACTCTGCCTGAAGCAGAGCTGGCGCGACCGTATGGCGGCCGCGGTGTCCCTTCCGCGGACCCCGGTATCTACCGCAGTTCCGCGCAAGAGGACAGCTCTCGGCGGCTCCCGGCACCCCGGTGAGCGCTACCAGGCGGCAGAAAGGCAAGGGGCCGTGGTGTCCACGGTCGCTTCTGACAGGCGTCCCGGCTACGGACAGCTGCTCCGTACCCCTGGGGCCTGGACATTCCTGCTTCCCGGTTTCGCGGCCCGGCAGCCCTTCGCGATGCTCACCATCGGCATCGTGCTGCTGGTCCAGCACACCACCGGTTCGTACGGCAGCGCCGGCGCCGTCGCTGCCGTAACCGGCGTCTCCATGGCTCTCTTCGCCCCGCAGAACGGCAAGCTCGCGGACCGCTTCGGCCAGCGTGCGGTGCTCGTGCCCGGCGTGCTGGTGCACACCGTCTCGGTCGCCGCACTGACCGCGCTGGCGCTGGCGGACGCTCCGCTGTGGGTCCTGTTCGCCGCAGCCGTGCCGAGCGGTGCCTCGGTGCCGCAGGTCGGCCCGATGGTGCGGGCCCGCTGGGCGGCAAAGCTCCAGGGCTCGCCGTTGATGCCGACCGCAGCGGCCTTCGAGTCGGTGACGGACGAGTTCACCTTCGTAGTGGGTCCTGTGCTGGCCACCGCGCTGTGCACCGGTGTCCACCCTGCTGCCGGACTGATCGCCGAGGCTGCCCTCACGCTCGCCGGCGGTCTGCTGTTCGCCGCCCAGCGCCGCACCCAGCCCGCCCACGGGCGGGCGACAGCAGAGGTGCGCGCCGGGCGCAGGTCGGCCCTGCCCGTGCCCGGCGTCCGGGTCCTCGCCGTCGCCTTCCTCGGCATCGGCTCCGTCTTCGGCGGCATGCAGGTCTCGCTGACCGCGTTCACCGAGGAGATCGGGCAGCCCGGCATGAACGGGCTGCTGTACGGACTGTTCGCCGCGGGCAACATGCTGGCCGGTGTCGCCGTCGGCGCCATCGCCTGGAAGAGCGGGCCGCGCCGCCGTCTCGTCGTCGGCTACGCGGCGCTGACCGCCGCCGCGTCCCTGCTGTGGACCGCGCACTCCGTCGCGCTGCTCGGCGCCCTCGGACTCGTCGTGGGCCTGTGCATCGCCCCCGCCCTGATCACGGGCTACACGTTGGTCGAATCGCTGGTGCCCGCGTCCGGCCGCACCGAGGCCTTCACCTGGCTGACCGGCGCGGTGGCGCTCGGGCAGGCGGGGGCCGTCACGGTCGCCGGCCGACTGGCCGACGGCTACGGCGCGAGCGCGGGATTCGTGGTCCCGCTCGTGGGCACCGCGCTCGCCCTGACCACCCTGATCTCGCTGCGCTCCCGGCTGTCCGTCACGACCGTCGGACGGGTCGCCGCGCGTGGGATCGGTCACCGAGTGCCGGTGACGGTGGACTGATCGAGCGGAATACGTCACTATGGATCGTCGTTAGCACTCATCGAGTGAGAGTGCCAGGAGGAAGACAAGTGCCGACCTACCAGTACCAGTGCACCGAATGCGGCGAGGGCCTCGAGGCGGTGCAGAAGTTCACCGATGACGCCCTGACCGTGTGCCCCAGCTGCGACGGACGCCTGAAGAAGGTGTTCTCCGCGGTCGGCATTGTCTTCAAGGGCTCCGGCTTCTACCGCAACGACAGCCGCGGCTCGTCCTCGAGCAGCACGCCCGCGTCGTCGACCGGCAAGTCGTCCGAGACGAAGTCCACCTCGACCACGGCCGCCGCCTCGTCCGGCACCGGGTCCTCCTCGACCTCGTCGTCGAGCGCGTCGAGCTCCTCCGGCTCCGCCGCCTGATCCTTACGGTTCAAGAACCTCGCCGTGGCACTGGCCTCGACGGGGTTCTTGGCGTTTTCGCGTCCCGCTACTGTGATCGCCATGGCGACCAACGCGAATGCGAACGCAGGCTCCGACTCCCGCGAAGGCTCCGGGCTCGCGGAGATCGGGGTGATCGGCGGCTCGGGCTTCTACTCCTTCCTCGACGACGTCACCGAGATCCAGGTCGACACTCCCTACGGGTCCCCCAGTGACTCGCTGTTCCTCGGTGAGATCTCCGGGCGCAAGGTGGCCTTCCTGCCCCGGCACGGCCGGGGTCACCATCTGCCGCCCCACCGCATCAACTACCGCGCCAACCTGTGGGCACTTCGCTCGGTCGGCGTGCGGCAGGTACTCGGCCCGTGCGCCGTGGGCGGACTGCGGCCCGAGTACGGGCCGGGCACGCTGCTCGTCCCCGATCAGTTCGTCGACCGTACGAAGGCCCGCGCGCAGACCTACTTCGACGGGCTTCCGCTGCCGTCCGGAACCGTACCGAACGTGATCCACGTATCGCCTGCCGACCCGTACTGCCCGCAGGGACGCAAGGCCGCGCTCACTGCCGCACGCGGGCGGGACTGGGAGCCGGTGGACGGGGGCACGCTGGTGGTCGTCGAGGGCCCGCGGTTCTCCACCCGCGCCGAATCCCGCTGGCACGCGTCGATGGGCTGGTCGGTGGTGGGCATGACCGGGCACCCCGAGGCCGTCCTGGCTCGTGAGCTGGAGCTCTGCTACACGTCGATGACGCTGGTCACGGACCTGGACGCGGGAGCCGAGGCCGGCGAGGGCGTCTCGCACGAGGAAGTACTGAAGGTGTTCGCGTCCAACGTGGACCGGCTGCGGAACGTGCTCTTCGACGCGGTCGCCGCACTGCCGTCGAACGAGGAGCGCGACTGCCCGTGCCGGAACGCCCTGGCGGGTGTCGATCCGGGCATCGAGCTTCCGTAATCACCCCTGGGGGTGGCCGAGTTGTCCACAAGCCGGGGCCTGTCCACAGGCTCCGGCGGGGCATTGGCGTATCGGGGATCGTGAGGAGCGATCGGACACGGGTCGCGCAGGCCCGGTCAACTCCTCATGACAGGCGGTGCCCGGCATGTCCTTCCACCCTTCAACGTCATCGGCTGCTCAGGCGGCTTCCCCGGATCCTTCTCCTGCCCCCTCGGCAAAAGCCCCGCTGCCGGCCACAGCACCGGCCCCCGCACCGCTGGGCGTACCGCAGTTCGCGCCCCTGCGGGTGCGCGGAAGCAGTCGTCGGCTGCGGCGGGCGCTGCACAGGCAGCGGCGTGCGATGACCGCGGGACTGGCGGTGACGGCCGCGGCGCTGGCGGCCTCGACCGCGCGGGGGGCGGACGATCCCGGCGGACCGCCCGGGCCGCGAGGACAAGGCACGTCCGGCACAGGGGCGTTGGCCGCTGCCGCTCCTTCCCGGGGACAGCACACCGCGGACCGGCTGGTGTCGGCTCCGGTGCGGATCGCGGACGCGGCGACAGTGCGGCTGCTGCGACCGGGGGACCGGGTCGACGTCATCGCCGCCGCCGACGCCCCGAGCGGCGAGGATTCACCGGCGAAGGTGGTGGCATCCGGCGTCCGAGTGGCCGAAGTTCCGCAGCCACGCGAGAATTTGGCGGACAGCGGCGCACTGATCGTGCTGTCCGTGCCGCGAACCACCGCCGTGGCACTGGCCGGAGCAAGTGCGACGTCCCGGCTGGCGGTGACCGTGTGCTGAGGCCCGAGGCGAAGAGTCGCACTGACGTATCGTCAGGTCACCTGATGACGCGTGCGGATTGGACAGGGCTGCCGGGAGCTGCCGTAGGTTTCCCAGCAGTCCCCGTACCCCATCGCGCATGTGAAAAGAGGCTCATTCGTGAGCGAGAAGAAGCCGAGTCTGATCGAGGGCTTCAAGGCCTTCCTGATGCGTGGCAACGTGATCGACCTCGCGGTCGCCGTCGTCATCGGTGCCGCCTTCACCAACATCGTCAACGCTGTGGTGAAGGGCGTGATCAACCCGTTCGTCGGAGCGTTCGGCACAAAGAATCTGGACTCGTACAGCTCCTGTCTGAAGGACCCGTGCGAGGTGGTCGACGGCGAGATGCAGGGCATCCAGATCCTGTGGGGCTCGGTGCTCGGCGCGACACTGCAGTTCGTGATCACAGCGGCTGTCGTCTACTTCCTGATGGTGCTGCCCATGGCGAAGTACCTGGCACGCCGCGAGGCGCAGCGGAAGGCGAAGGAAGGCGTGCAGGAGACGCTGGAGGTCACCGAGCTGGAGGTGCTGAAGGAGATCCGCGACGCCTTGGTCGCGCAGCGCTCGGCCGGAACGCAGGACACCAGGGACAGCGGCGGCCCGTCCGGTGCCGCGGGTCCGCAGGGTCGCGCATAAGTCCGCTCGCCAACTCGCGAGCAGAGCGCCTGACGAGCCCTGAGGGCTCGGATGTCCCCTCAGATGTGGTGGGGCGGCTTCTCGTCGAGGAAGCGTGCCAGGTCCGCAGCGCTGTCTCCGCTCGCGAGAGGCCGCTCACCCCACCCACGGTCCGTATCGTCCGAGGACTGCTGGTCCAGCGGATCGTCGAAGATCAGCTTCGGCTTCGGCTGCTGCTCGCCGGGCTGCTTCGCGTCACGCGGTCCGGGGGCGGGGGCGGTGCTCATGCTTCCAGGGTACGGCGGCCGAAGCCGGCGTGGTCAGCGGTCCTCGGGGTCGAGCGACCACAGCCCCAGGACAACGAGGAACGACAGACACAGGAACGCCGCACCCCACCATGCGGTGCCGGTCTCCCCCTGCATCCACTCATTGACGACGACGGTCAGGCCCCAGAGCTGGCCGACGACCACCGTGCCGGCGAGGACGAGCCGAGCGGTGAGCTTGGAGCTGCGTTCGGGTTCCTGCTCACTGCCGGCCCCGGGGCCCGGTCCGGTCCTGGTGACGCGCGGATCGCCGTAGCCACTCGTGGCACGGATCTGCGGATAGCGTTCACGAACGGGGCGGTTCAGCCGGGGATCGACGCTGCCCGGCCGATAGGCGGGCACGGCCACGGGATGCGACCCGGCCGGCCGGGCACCGGGGCCGTGCTCCGGGCCGGTGCCGGGGTCCGAAACGGGACTCGAGGACGGGCCGGGCTCGGCGGCACCCGTCTCCTCCCCGCCCGGCAGCCCTTGGCCCTCGGCCGACGGCGGATTCGCCTCGCTCATGCCTCGCCCCCCGTACCGGACGCCGCCCCGGGACATTCGAGCAGCGCGGCACGCTCGGGTGCCAGCTCGGCGAACTGCCGGCACCAGGCGTCCCTGTCGTTCTCTCCGGAGCGGGCGGTGGCGAATGCCCAGACGCTGCCGTCGGCGTCCTCGTCGATGATCACTCTCGGCAGCGGGCGCGGCGGCGGACCGGCCGTCACCTCACCGGTGCGCACATCGAAGACACCCTCGTGGCAGGGGCACAGCAGCTCGCCCTCCATGCCGCGGTCCGCCCGCCAGAGCACCGCGCAGGCCAGATGGGTGCACACGGCGGAGTAGGCGACGAGGGTGCCGTCCGTGAGGCGCACGGCCACTGCCCGGTCCTCCTCACCGGGGTAGCGGAACGCGAGGGACTCGCCGGGGGCGAGACTGTCCGCAATCCGCTTGGGTTCGGGAGCGCCCTCGTTGTCGCCGTGCCGGGTCAGCACACCGGCGGCCACACCGATCCCTCCGACGGCCAGGCCTCCCGAGACGGTGGCGACGATACGGAGGTAGTCGCGCCGTGTGGTGAGGGCATCGGCGGAGATCCGGTCGTGGAGCGCCTCCTGGGCAGCGTCCGGCGCCGGTTCACCCGTGGGCGGCTGGTGAGTGACGCTCATCGGACATCCACTCCGTTGATCTCGACGACGGGCAGGCCGCCGGGCACCGGCCACTGGACCTTGTCCGCCGGGACGACCATGGCCACGCCCGTCTTGACCATGACGTCGCCGAAGACGAACGAGTCGGCTACCTCGACCCCAGGGCGCTCCGCCCGCAGCTCCTCCTCCGTGCCGTAGAAGAGGGCGCCGGTGGGACAGACCGTGGCGCACATCGGGGCGAGGCCGTAGGCGGTGCGGTCGTAGCAGAGGTTGCACTTCATCTGAAGCTTCGCCCGGAGGTCGATCTTCGGTACGCCGAAGGGGCAGGCGTTGACGCAGTTCGCGCAGCCGATGCAGCGGGTGGTGTCCGCCTGCTGCACCACACCGTCGGCGGTCACGAGGATCGCGTCGGCGGGACACACCTCGGCGCACGGGGCAACCGGGTCCTCGCAGTGCATGCAGACAGTGGGAAGGGAGGCGACCGAGTGTCCCTCGTCGGAGTAGTCGAGATGGATCATGGATTTGCCGCGGTGCGAGTCGCACTCGCGGCAGGCCGAGACACAGGCCTGGCAGCCGATGCAGCGCCCGGGGTCGATGAAGATCGTCCTGCCCATCACGGGGCATCAGCTCCTCTCGCCCGTGCCGCGCCCCTGCGGGGCCGTGGGCGGCAGGGGGTCGGTGCGGGAGACCTGAGCCGCCGGATAGGCCACGTGCCCGGGTGCGACGGGTGGCGCGGGCACCTCGTCGATCTCTTCGGCGGGCTCGACGCGGCAGGCGCAGACCTTGTACTCGGGAATCTTCGAGCGCGGGTCGAGGGCATCGATGGTGAGGGCGTTGGCGGACGTCGGGACGGGCCAGTGGTACGGCACGAAGACCGTGTCGGGACGGATGGCCTCGGTGACCAGAGCAGGGAAGACCCCGCTGCCGCGCCGGGTGACGACACGGACGGGTTCACCGGAACGGAAGCCGTGCGAGGGGTGCACCTCCACCCAGGGGCGAGGGGTCTGCTCGACGAGAGCCCCCAGACGGCGGGTCTGATTGCCGGACAGGAAGTGGGCGACAGTGCGCCCCGTGGTGAGCGACATGGGGTACTCGTCGCTGTACGGGTCCATCGGTGGGTGCCAGTCGACGACCTGCAGATGGATCTTGCCGTCAGGGTGGTACGTCTTCCCGTCCTCGAACAGGCGGGGCGTGCCGGGATGGTCGGTGGCGGGGCAGGGCCAGACGATGCCGCCGGTCTCCTCCAGGCGTTCGTAGGTGATGCCGTAGTAGTCGTTGACGGTTCCTGCCGAGGCGATCCGCAGTTCCTCGAAGACCTCGCGGGAGCCGGCGAACGCGAACTTGTCGCCGACGCCGAGTCGCTGGGCGAGCTGGCAGATCACCCAGGTGTCGGTGCGTACTCCCGGTGGCGGCTGCTGGGCCTTGTTGTGCTTGACGACGCGTGCTTCGGCGTTCGCCATGACGCCCTCGTCCTCGGCCCAGGTGGTCACGGGGAAGACGACATGGGCGTTGGTCGCGGTCTCGGAAAGGAAGAAGTCGAACTGGGCATGGAACTCGATGGCGTCGTAGCCCTCCTTGACCACCTGGTAGTTGGGCAGGGAGACGAAGGGGTTGTTGCAGATGCCGATCAGTCCGCGGATCTCCCCGCGCTGCATCTGCCAGACCATTTCCATCATGGAGGTGCCGGCGGGCGGGAGTTCGGACTCCTCGATGCCCCAGATCTCGCAGATCTGGCGGCGGTGTTCCTCGTTCATGATCGAGCGGCCGCCCGGGAGGAGGTCCGACTTCTGGCCGTGCTCCCGGCCTCCCTGGCCGTTGCCCTGGCCGGTGATCGTTCCGTAGCCGGCGCCCGGCCTGCCGATGTTGCCGGTGGCGACGCAGAGGTTGATGACGGTGAGGCAGTTCTCCACGCCCTGGGAGTGGTGCTCGATGCCGCGGGCGTGCCAGGCCATGGCCTTGTCCGCGCCCGCGAAGACCCTTGCCACCCGGACGATCTGTTCGGCGGGGACTCCGCAGATGGCTGCGGCGCGGGACGGCGGATACTCGGCCGCCTTGGCCCGGACCTCGTCCCAGCCCGTGGCGTGGGCGGCCAGGTACGCCTCGTCGGTGAGCCCCTCCGTGATCACGACGTTCAGGACGGAGGTGAAGAAGGCCGAGTCGGTGCCCGGCTTGATCGCGACATGGATGTCGGCGGTGCGCGCGATGGCCGTCTCGCGCGGGTCGACGACGATCAGAGTCGCGCCGCGGTCCCGCGCGCCCCACAGGTACTGGGTCATCACGGGGAAGCACTCTCCGACGTTGGATCCCGCGATGAGCAGACAGTCGGTGAGAAGGATGTCGGAGAACGGGTTGCCGGCCCTGTCGATACCGAAGGCCAGCTTGTTGGCCCCGGCCGCGGACACCATGCACAGGCGGCCGTTGTAGTCGACGTGCCGGGATTTGAGGGCGACTCGGGCGAACTTGCCGACGAGATACGTCTTCTCGGAGAACAGACTGGCACCGCCCAGCAGCCCGAAGGCGTCCTTGCCGTACTCCGCCTGGATCCGTCCGATCTCGGAGACGGTGAAGTCGAGGGCCTCCTCCCAGGAGGCCTCCCGGAACGGCTCGTCGCGGGAGCGCCGCATGAGCGGGGCGGTCAGCCGGTCGGGGTGGTTGACCTGCTGATACGCATTGATTCCCTTGGGGCACAGCCGCATGCGGTTGATGTCGTGATTGCGGGGTTCGACACCGAAGACCTTGCCGCCCTTGTCGACGCGGAGATACATACCGCACTGGACCCCGCAGAAGCAGCAGTGCGTGGGGACGAGGGTTTCGCCGTTCTTGTCGGCACGCCACCGGTCGGCGGGGATGCCTCCGGCGTCGCGGAAGTTGCGGGTGCCGGGCGGGGCGATTGACGGGTCGAGCGGGATGTGCGCGCGCGGATCGGCAGCAGTCACTTGAACCCCTTCTTGACTTGCGTCAGATACGCGCCGCCGCGCAGGACCCGCTTGCAACGGGGGCAGTACTCGGCCCACTGGGCGAAGTCGAGTTTCAGGTCGCGCATCGTGTCCTGCAGGTTCTCGATGTAGGGGGCGGCGTCGATGGGCTGCTCGCAGCGGCGGCAGTGGAAGACCTGCTCGTCCTGCCTGGCCGTGTACTTGAACAGCTGCATGCCGACGGCGGCGGGCCGCTGGACGATGTGGAAGAACTTGCCGAAGGGGATGTAGATCAGGGTGAAGACCACCGACACCATGTGCAGGATCGCGAGGAACTCGTAGCCGCCGCCGTGCAGGAAGAGCGACGAGAAGGTCAGCAGGAGACCGGTCACGGAGATGACGATCAGGGCGATCAGCGGGACGAGGTCGTAGGCGAAGCGCTGGCCGGTGATCGCGCCACGGTCCTTCATGCGCCGCCACAGGAAGTAGGAGGCGCCGGGGATGACGAGCACGGCCGCGATGTCCAAGCCGTGGAACATGACCCAGCCGAAGAAGTTCAACGAGTCGAAGCCGAGGACCTTCAGTCCCCAGATCCGCATCTCGTAGCCGGGACCGGAGCCACTGCCGGAGGTGAAGGTGAACCAGCCCCAGGTCAGCGGGAACGTGATCAGTGCGGCCAGGATGCAGCCCCAGAAGATCAGCTGATGGGCGGCCCAGCGTGCGTGCGATCGGGCGCCGAGGAACTTCTGGAGACCCAGGTAGGTGGCGGCCATCCTCGGCAGCGCGGTGGGCGCCCTGCGGAAATTGTCGGCCGAGAAGAGGCTCCGCAGGCCGTGCGTGAAGAGCCGGCGCGCGCCGGGAGAGGAGACCCAGACCGTGTAGCGGTAGGTGACACCGAAGGCGAGGAAGACGGTGGCCACGGCGTACGGAAGGAGGGCGGAGTCGAAGTCGCGCAGCAGCCTGCTGCCCAGGACGATGGCGACGATCAGCAGGAGGGAAACAGCAGTACCGGCCATGGTCGCCCGAAGCGGCGCGGGGAGCGGCGTCCGGGCACGCGGACGCCCCGGCTGCGGTGCCGCGTCCGGCGGGACCGGGGGCTCCGGCGGCGGCACCGACGGGGGTGCGGCGGGGGCTTCTGGTGGCTCGGTCACGGGCCCACGCTAGGGCTGTATGTCAGGTACGTCCCGTTATAGAAAGCAGAGGGGTGAGCGAGCGACGGGTCCGGCCACTGCGGCAGCCCGCCCGCACCTCCGCGGCGTATGAAGCGGACGCCCGCCCGCACCCTCGCGGGGCGCTGGGTGGTGTCCGCCGAGGACCTGGGCACGCGCGGACAAGGTGACGGTCGGAGTGGCCCTGCCTCCACGGCCGTCACCGCCGAAGATCGTCGTCTCCTCCCGGCCCACCTCGGTCCGGTCGTCCGGCGACGTCGTCGTCCACTCCAGCTGTCCGCACGCGCCCACGCCGGGGCCACCGGCACCAGGGTGGGCGGACTCAACTACCGTGGGAGCCATGGCCGTCAACGACACCAGCGGACCGGGCGCTGCCGACCGGCCGGCAGCCGGCGGGCTGACC
Organism: Streptomyces sp. NPDC043812; assembly: GCF_056436245.1. Taxonomy (NCBI): domain Bacteria; kingdom Bacillati; phylum Actinomycetota; class Actinomycetes; order Kitasatosporales; family Streptomycetaceae; genus Streptomyces; species Streptomyces sp. NPDC043812. The sequence goes on along the minus strand of NZ_JBWKCY010000002.1, from coordinate 287,725 downwards.
GCAGTGGCCGGACTGCGCGTCGGTCATGCGCAGGTCCCCGGTGAGCGCACCCTCAGTGGCACCACCGTCGTCCTCGCCCCCGCAGGCGGGGTGATCGCGGCCGTGGACGTACGCGGCGGCGGCCCCGGCACCCGCGAGACCGACGCGCTGGACCCGCGCAATCTGGTCCAGCGCATCGAAGCCGTCGTGCTGACGGGCGGCAGCGCGTTCGGGCTCGACTCCGCGAGCGGAGTGATGGCGTGGCTGGAGGAGCAGGGCCGCGGTGTACGGGTGGGCGCGGACCCCGCACAGGTGGTGCCGGTCGTTCCGGCCGCCTGCGTCTTCGACCTGGGCCGGGGCGGCGACTGGCGGGCCCGGCCGGACGCCGCGACCGGCCGCGCCGCCGTGGCAGCCGCAGCGGCCACCGCCGACGGCACCCCGGTGGTGGAGGGGAACGTGGGCGCCGGAACGGGTGCGGTGGTCGGCCGGTTCAAGGGCGGCATCGGTACGGCGGGCTGCGTCCTGGAGTCCGGAATCACCGTGGCCGCACTGGTCGTCGCAAACGCGGCGGGGTCGGCGGTCGACCCGCGCACAGGCGCCCTGTACGGCGCGTACTTCGGCGGACGCGCCGCCGATCCGTCGCCCGCGGTGCATGCCGCTGCCCAGCTGCGGCTCGCCGAGGCGCACGAGAAGAACGGTACGCCGCCGCTGAACACCACCCTCGCCGTCGTCGCCACCGACGCCACCCTGACGCGTGCCCAGGCGCACAAACTCGCCGGCACGTCGCACGACGGGATCGCGCGCGCCGTGCGCCCCGTCCATCTCCTCAACGACGGCGACACGGTGTTCGCTCTGGCCACGGGCGCCCGGGCGCTGGACGACGCCAATCCACTCGCCCTCAACGATGTGCTCGCGGCGGGCGCGGACATGGTCACCGAGGCGATCGTCCGCGCTGTGCGCGCGGCGGACGGCATCGACGGACCGGGGGGCTGCTACCCCTCGTACCGGGAGCTGTACGGCACCGACTGAAGGACGCAGCAGGGAAGTTGAGGATCCGGCATGTGACGGGGAACTCCCGCGGGGCGGTCGTTCGTTTTACCTGAACCCCAACCGCGTTGTCAGACCCAAGCGCTACGTTTAGCAATCAGCAAGTGACGTGTGGCGACGGCCTGGAGACCCCTCTTGAACGATCCGATCGATCCGTACGAGACCACCGGGACACACCTCGAGCGACTCCTGGGGCGGGCGCTCAACTCCTTCGACCTGCCCGACACGATGATCGAGCGTCTCGGATCGGCGCTGGCCCATGCCAGTTCACTGCACTCCTCGCACCACAGCGCGGGACTGCACCGGTCGACGTACCGCCATGCCTATCTGCTCAGCGACGGCAGTTCGCTGACCCTGTGGGAGCTCGTGCACAGCACCGGTCAGGACGGCACCGCGGGTGCCGAGGAGCACGAGCTCTACGCGGAGGAGTCCGATGCCCGGCTGGCCGCGTCCCGTCTGCCGGCTGGTTTCCCCGGCTTCGCCGAGGAGACCGGCGGGCCGGGCTTCGCTCTGGACGCCGACCTGGAGCTGCTCGCGTCCCTGATGTCGCCGCCCCCGGCGCCGCTCCCGCCGATGTACGTCCCCGACGACTCGGCGGACCACGCCCGCCGTGTGCTGCGCCGCGCGGAGAACGAGGACCGGCCCGGCGAGGGCACCGCACACAGGCTGCGGGGCGCGTTCGCCCACCACATCACCCAGGTCTTCGGACGGCAGTTCAAGGTGGCGGGCAAGGACGCCGGGTTCACGCTCTACGAGCATGCGTTCCTGCTGCTGGACGGCAGCGAGACCAGCCTGTGGGAGGTCGAGCACACGGCCACGCCCGACGGGCGCCATATGTGCGAGGTCTACGAGGCAGAGCGCACCGCGCGCGAAGCGATGGAGCTCCGCGCGCGAGTGCGGTGACCGTCGTTCGGCCCGACCGGACCGCTCGGACGATGCGGATCAGGCGGCGACGGACACCTTCTGGTCCTGCACCGTCGCGGCAGAGGCCGGGACCGTCCTTCGTACGCCCTTCAGCAGAATCACCAGCGTGGTGCTGACGAGGGTGCCCGCGACGATGGCGAGCAGATAGAGGAACGGGTTCCCGATCAACGGCACGACGAAGATTCCGCCGTGCGGCGCGCGCAGTGTGCACTCGAAGAGCATCGACAGCGCGCCGGTGACCGCGCCGCCCACCATCGCGGAGGGGATGACCCGCAGCGGGTCGGCGGCGGCGAAGGGGATCGCGCCCTCGGTGATGAACGAAGCGCCCAGCACCCAGGCCGCCTTGCCGTTCTCCCGTTCCGTCCTGGTGAACAGCCGGCCGCGTACGGTCGTTGCCAGGGCCATCGCGAGCGGCGGGACCATGCCCGCGGCCATCACCGCAGCCATCACCTTGAGCGAGCCTTCGGTGGGGTTGGCGAGTCCGCCCACGGCGAAGGCATACGCGACCTTGTTGAGCGGTCCGCCGAGGTCGAAGCACATCATCAGGCCGAGGATGACGCCCAGGATGACGGCATTGGCGCCCGAGAGGCCGGACAGCCAGTCGGTCAGCGCCTGCTGAAGCTCGGCGACGGGCTTTCCGACGACGAGGAACATCAGGAAGCCGACGACGGCCGACGAGACCAGCGGGATCACGACCACGGGCATGATTCCGCGCAACGGTGCGGGCACGTTGAGGCGTTGGATCGCCATGACGGTGAAGCCCGCGAGCAGACCGGCGATCAGGCCGCCGAGGAATCCGGCGTCAATGGTGAGAGCGATGGCGCCACCGACGAAGCCGGGGACGAGTCCGGGGCGGTCGGCCATGCCGTACGCGATGTACCCGGCGAGCACGGGCACGAGGAAGCTGAACGCGAGTCCGCCGATCTGGAACAGGAGGGCGGCCCAACTGCTGTGGTCGGCCCAGACGAAGCTCTCCGCGACGGACTTGGCGTCGGAGATCTCGTACCCGCCGATGGCGAAGCCGAGTGCGATGAGGAGGCCGCCGGCGGCGACGAACGGGACCATGTAACTGACGCCGGACATCAGCCACTTGCGGAGCTTGGTGCCGTAGCCCTCGCCCGGTTCGCCGGCCGCGTCCACGGGGGAGGACGTTCGGGCCGTCGCGGTGACCTCGCCGCGTTCGGCCTTGGCCCGGACCTCGGCGATCAGTTCGGCGGGGCGGTTGATCCCGGCCTTGACGCCGACGTCGACGGTGGGCTTCCCGGCGAAGCGTTCCTTCTCCCGTACGGGCACGTCGTGAGCGAAGATCACGGCGTCGGCTGCGGCCACGACGCCCGGATCGAGCCGGGTGAAGCCGGCGGATCCCTGCGTCTCGACGACGACCTCGGCACCGGCGGCCTCACCGGCCTTCTCCAGGGCTTCGGCGGCCATGTAGGTGTGCGCGATGCCGGTGGGACAGGAGGTGACGGCGACGATCCGGAACGGGGTGCTGTTTTCCCCGCCCTGCTCCTTCACCGGCCCGGCCCCCGGGGTCCCGGGTGCGCGGGATGCGCCGGATACGCCGGGCTCGCCGGCAGTGGCCTCGGCGGAAGCCGCCGGTACGGCCGGTGCCTCGTCCCCGCTCGTAACGGCGTCGGCAGCATCGTCGGCGGGCGCGGGTGACAGGGCCTGGCCCTCCGGTCCGGTCGGGGCTCCGGCTCCCGAAGCGGGGCCAGCCGGAGCCGCCCCCACGGACGAAGCCGACGCGCCGTCCCGCGAGCCGGCGCCGGTGGCCCCTTCGTCCGCGGCGAGGGCCCCTTCGGCCGGGGTGGGAGCCTCGTCCGCCTCGGCAGGGGCGGCGAGCTGCTGCGGGGCACCCGCATCGGCTGCGTCCTCACGCGCCGCCGGGGCAGGGGCAGGTGGCGTCTCGCCACGGATCAATGCTGCCGCCGTCGACGGGTCCGCCAGCGTCCGCAGGGACGAGGTGAACGACTCGTCCATCAGGCGCCGGGCCAGGGACGACAGGATCGTCAGGTGGGCGTCGTCCGCGCCCGACGGGGCCGCGATCAGGAAGATCAGGTCCGCGGGGCCGTCAGGTGCGCCGAAGTCGATACCCGCGGCCGATCGGCCGAACGCCAGCGTCGGCTCCGTCACATGCGCGCTCCGGCAGTGCGGGATACCGATCCCGCCGTCCAGGCCCGTCGGCATCTGCGCCTCACGCGCGGCCACGTCGGCCAGGAAGCCGTCCAGGTCGGTGATCCGGCCGAGCGCCCGTATCCGTTCGGCCAGCGACCTGGCCGCGGCCTCCTTCGTCGTCGCGGCCAGGTCGAGGTCGACCAGGTCCGCGGTGATCATGTCGCTCATCGCGGGCTCCCTTGTTCGGTGAGGACTCGGTCCAGGGGGATGTCCTCGGTCACGGTGACCGAGGACGGTTCGAGGTCGGCCGGGGTGGGCATCACGCTGCCCGGCAGCTGTACCGCCGCCGTGCCATGGGCGACCGCCGCCGCCAGCGCGACGGGGCCTTCGCCGCCCGCCGCGAGGAAGCCCGCGAGCGAGGCGTCACCCGCGCCGACGTTGCTGCGGACGGCCGACACGGGTGCCGTACCGAACCAGGTGCCCGTTGCCGAGACGAGCAGCTGGCCGTCGGCTCCCAGGCTGGCGAGGACGGAGCGCGCGCCGAGGCCGAGGAGTTCCTCCGCCGCCTTGACCGCGTCGCCAACGGTGAGCAGCGGGCGGCCGACGGCGGCGGCGAGTTCGTCGGCGTTCGGCTTGACGACGTCGGGATACGAGGAGAGGGATGCCGTCAGCGAGGGTCCGGACGTGTCGAGGGCGACGCGCGCACCGGCTGCGTGCGCACGGGCGACCAGCTCGGCGTACCACTCGGGGGCGAGCCCGCGCGGCAGGCTTCCGCAGCAGGCGATCCAGTCCGCGTCGGCGGAGTATTCGCAGACGGCGGCGAGCAGCAGCACCGCTTCGGCGGGGCTGAGTTCGGGGCCGGGAGCGTTGATCTTCGTGAGGGTGCCGTCCGGTTCGGCGACGGAGATGTTGGAGCGGGTGTGTCCGGCGATGGGCAGGGGGGCGACCTCGATGCCCTGGCCGGCGAGCAGTTCGGCGACGAGCGCTCCGGGCGCGCCGCCGAGCGGCATGACGGCGACCGTGCGGCGCCCGGCGGCGGCGACCGCACGCGAGACGTTGACGCCCTTGCCGCCGGGGTCCATTCGCTCGCCGGTGGCGCGCAGCACCTCGCCGCGGTCCAGCGCCGGGACCTCGTAGGTGCGGTCCAGCGACGGGTTGGGGGTGACGGTGAGGATCATGCGCGTACGACTTCCGTTCCCGCGGCCTTGATCGCCGCGGCGTCCTTCGGGGCGAGCCCGCTGTCGGTGATGAGCAGGTCGACGTCGGCGAGGTCGCCGAAGCGGGCGAAGTGTTCCTCGCCGTGCTTGGCGGAGTCGGCGAGGAGTACGACCCGGCGCGCAGCGGAGATCACGGCTCGCTTGACCGCTGCCTCCGCCAGATCGGGGGTGGTCAGCCCGCCGTCCGCCGAGTACCCGTTGGCGCCGAGGAAGACGACGTCGGCGCGGATCTCCCCGTACGCCCGCAGCGCCCAGGCGTCGACGGCCGCGCGCGTACGGTGCCGGACACGGCCGCCGACGAGGTGGAGGTCGATGCCCGGGTGGTCGGCGAGGCGGGCCGCGACAGGCAGGGCGTGGGTGACGACGGTGAGCGAGCACTCCAGGGGGAACGCGGTCGCGAGACGGCCGACCGTGGAACCGGCATCGAGGATCACGCTGCCGTCCTCGGGCAGTTCGGCGAGGGCGGCGCGGGCGATGCGGTCCTTCTCGTCGGCCGCGGTGGACTCCCGCTCGGCCAGGTCGGGTTCGAAGTCGAGGCGTCCGGCCGGAATGGCACCGCCGTGCACACGGCGCACGAGGCCCGACCGGTCCAGGGCCTTGAGATCGCGCCGGATGGTCTCGGCGGTGACCTGGAACTCCTCGGCGAGCGAGAGCACGTCGACGCGTCCGCCGTCGCGGGCGAGCCGCAGGATCTCCTGTTGGCGCTCCGGTGCGTACATGTGGTTTTACATCCGTTTCATGCCCGAACCTGTGGTTTCTCTCGCAGGCTACGCCCACTCTTCCGCGAAGTAAACAGACTCGGGCATCGAACCCACACGGTCAGGCACTCCCCCACGCACGCTCCACGACCCCACGCACGCCCCACGACCCAGGACCCAGGACCCAGGACCCAGGACACGACGATGCCCGCGCCACCGATCGTGGCGCGGGCACCCTCTGCCTGCTTGTCCGAGGCGGACCTCAGCGCGCGAGCGCCGCCTCCGGCTCGGCCTCCCCCGTCTTCGCGACGACCACCGGCTCGTCGTCCACCGCGCCCGCCTCCAGGTGCTGCTTCGGCCGCGCCGGCAGCGCGAACATCACCACGAAGATCGCACCCAGCACCGCCGCGACCCACCACAGCGAGTTCTGGAAGGCATCCGCGAACGCCGTGCCCACCGCGCTCGGCGCCAGCCGCTCCTCGTCGATCGTGCCGAAGAAGACGACGGACACCAGACCCAGCCCCAGCGCGTTGCCCATCTGGGCGGTGGTGTTGATCAGACCGGACGCCGAGCCCGCGTGCTCACGCGGCACCTCGGAGAGCACCGCGTCGGTCAGCGGCGCCACGATGAGCCCCATCCCCACGCCCATCACGACCAGCGGAAGGATCATCTGCCAGGAGTGGATCGCCGTGCCGTAGCGGTCGGCCTCCCAGATGTAGATCAGCAGACCCGCGGCCATCGTCGCCGCACCCGCCTGGAGAACCTTCCGGCCGAAGCGCGGCACCAGCAGCTGCACCGACATACCTGCCGCCGCCGAGACGGCGATCGAGAACGGCACCCCGGTCAGCCCCGCCTTCAGCGGACTCCAGCCGAGCCCGATCTGCATGTAGAGCGTCCAGACCAGGAAGAAGATGCCCATCACGATGCCGAACGTCAGCTGGACGGCGATACCGGCGGCGAAGCTCTTCACCTTGAACAGCGACAGTTCGACCAGCGGGGAGCCGTCCTTGCGCGTCTTGTACTTCTCGTACGCCACGAACACCGCGAAGACCAGCACGCTGCCCGCCATGCACAGGTGACCCCACAGCGGCCAGTCCAGCTCGCGGCCGCGGGTCAGCGGGTAGATCAGCATCAGCAGGCCGAGGGTGACCAGGGCGACGCCGACGAGGTCGAGCCGGAGCGCCTGCGGGGCGCGGGACTCGGTGATGAACTTCCGCCCCAGGATCAGACCCGCGACACCCACCGGCAGGTTGATGAGGAAGATCGGGCGCCATTCGAGGCCGAAGAGGTTCCACTGGGTCAGCAGCGCGCCGAGCAGCGGACCGGAGACCGCGCCGAGGCCGACTATCGCACCGAACAGACCGAAGACCTTGCCGCGCTCGTGCGCGGGGAAGGTCACATGGACGATGGCCAGGACCTGCGGCACCATCATCGCGGCCGCCGTGCCCTGCAGCAGCCGGGAGGCGACCAGCATCTCCTCGTTCGGCGCGAACCCGCAGAGCGCGGAGGCGATCGTGAAGCCGGCGATGCCGATCAGGAACAGCCGCCTGCGGCCGTAGATGTCACCGAGCCTGCCGCCCGTGATCAGGCCGGCGGCGAAGGCGAGCGCGTATCCGGCGGTGATCCACTGGATCGCGCCGAACGAGGCGCCGAGATCCCGCTCGATGCTGGGGATCGCGATGTTGACGATGGTGACGTCGACCAGATCCATGAAGGCCGCGGTCATGACGATGGCGAGAGCGATCCATCGTCGGCGGTCCGATGCCGTACTCGTTACGGCGGGCTGCTGTGAACTCATGCGAGGAATCTAGAGTGAATATAGGTCAGCTCGTGTCCTAGTCGAGGAGCATCCTGAAGAACATGACGGACACTCCGGCACGACTTCTGAATCTGCTCTCGCTGCTCCAGACGCCACGCGAATGGCCCGGCAGCGAACTCGCCGAGCGCCTCGAGGTCAGTCCGCGCACGATCCGGCGCGACATCGACAGGCTGCGCGACCTCGGCTATCCGGTGGAGGCCACCAGGGGCGCGGTCGGCGGATACCGCCTGGTCGCGGGCGCGGCCATGCCCCCGCTCCTGCTGGACGACGAGGAAGCGGTGGCCATCGCGGTCGGTCTGCGCGCCGGGGCCGGCCATGCCATCGAAGGCATCGAGGAGGCATCGGTGCGGGCCCTCGCCAAACTGGAACAGGTGCTGCCCTCCAGACTCCGGCACCGGGTCACCACCCTTCAGGCGGCGACGCTCCCGCTCACCAGGGGCGACGGCGCGACGATCGACCCGCAGACCCTGACGGTGATCGCGGGCACGGTCACGGCGCGCGAACGGCTGCGGTTCGCGTACCGCGCGGGCGACGGGAACGAGACGAGGCGGCAGGTCGAGCCGTACCGGCTGGTGTCGACGGGACGGCGGTGGTACCTGGTCGCCTACGACCTCCAGCGGGAGGACTGGCGCACGTTCCGGGTGGACCGGGTCACCGAGCCGTTCGCGACGGGAGCGCGGTTCACACCGCGGGAGGCGCCGGTCGGGGACGCGGCGGAGCTGCTCAGCCACACGATGTCGCGGCACCAGCAGGAGAACGACGTCGACGTGAGCTTCTACGCCCCGGCGTCGTTCGTCGCGGCACGCCTGCCCGAGCATCTGGGCGCGCCCGTCCCGACGGGTGAGGACGCCTGTCGGCTGCGGACACGGTCGGCGGACTCGGTGGAGTGGCTTGCGCTGCGACTGGCCTTGGTGGACTGCGAGTTCACCGTCCACGGCCCGCAGCCGCTGCGCGACTACGTGACGGACCTGGCGACCCGCCTGTCCCGATCGACTGGCTGAGGCACGCGCAGCCGCCCTCGCCCCGCGCCTGAGCCGTCGAAGCTGCCGAGGCATTGCGGAGTCGGCCGAAGCATGCGGAATGCGGATGGCCGCAGCGGCCTGAACTTCCGTTGCCGCCGAGCGGGGCCCGCACACGCCGCGGCGGACGGTCCCGGTGTCCCGGGATCGTCCGCCACATGCGTCTGTCCGCCACCCGCACTTCGTCGGCGGCGGCGCGCCGTCCGCCTCAGGCAGCCGCGTCGAAGCCGGTGTCCCGCGCCATGCGCTTGAGCTCCAGCAGCGCGTGCTTCTCGATCTGGCGGATCCGCTCCCGGGTCAGGCCGTGCTGCTTGCCGACCTCGGTCAGCGTGCGCTCCCTGCCGTCCTCGATGCCGTAGCGCATCCGGATGATGGACGCGGTGCGGTGGTCGAGCCGGTCGATCAGGTCGTCGAGCTCCTCGCTGCGCAGCAGCGTCAGCACTGACTGCTCCGGCGACACCGCCGAGGTGTCCTCCAGCAGGTCGCCGAACTGGGTCTCGCCCGCGTCGTCCACGGACATGTTCAGGCTGACCGGGTCACGCGCCCAGTCCAGCACGTCCGAAACGCGCTCGGGCGTCGAGCCGAGCTCTTCCGCGACTTCGGCGGCCTCGGGGTCCCTCCCGTTCTCCCTGTTGAATTCCCGCTGGACACGACGGATCCGGCCCAGCTCCTCCACCAGGTGGACGGGGAGCCGGATGGTGCGGGACTGGTCGGCTATGGAGCGAGTGATCGCCTGGCGGATCCACCACGTCGCATAGGTCGAGAACTTGAACCCCTTCGCGTAGTCGAACTTCTCCACGGCGCGGACAAGGCCGGCATTCCCCTCCTGGATCAGGTCGAGCAGGGGCAGTCCGCTGCGTGGGTAGCGACGGGCGACGGCGACCACGAGGCGAAGATTGGAGCGGATGAAGATGTCCTTCGCGCGCTCACCGGCTTCGGCCAGCGCCTCCAGCTCCTCACGCGTCGCTCCGCCGGCCTCGCTGTCGACCTCGCCGTCGAGTATCTGACCGGCATAGACGCCGGCCTCGATGGTCTGGGAAAGCTCGACCTCCTTGGCGGCGTCGAGCAGCGGCGTACGCGCTATCTCGTCGAGGTACATGCCGACCAGGTCGCGGTCGGCGATCTCCCCGCCCACGGCGCGAACACTGCCTGCCCTCTCAGCCCCACCGGAGTCGGACTGTCGTCGGGCGACGGCACGGGTTGCCATGCGAGCTCCCTTGCTGAGTAGGTCGCGACACCCTTTCGGGTGCCCTGCATCCGAAGGAAACAACGACTGGAATCCGGACAGAATTCCCATGCTGTGCATCGATTTCCGCGATCATGCAGTACCCTGTGCCGCTGCCACGGGGAGGTCGGATGTCGCACAAACACGCCGAGGTGCAGGTCAGGCCCGGCACGGAGGCCGACCTGGAGGCCCTCACGGAGATCTACAACCACTACGTCCGTGAGACGGCCATCACGTTCGACACGACGGTCTTCACGACCGATCAGCGCCGCCCCTGGCTGCACTCCCACCCTGAAGACGGCCCGCACCGCCTTCTGGTTGCTCAGGTTGCCCGGTTTGTCGCCACGAACCCCGGAAGCGGCATCCTCGGCTACGCGACCAGCAGCCCCTTCCGCCCCAAGCCCGCGTACTCGACCTCGGTGGAGGTCAGTGCCTACTGCGCCCCGCAGGCAGCCGGCCGCGGCGTCGGCACCCTCCTCTACCGCGCCCTCTTCGACGCACTCGGGGGCGAGGACGTGCACCGCGCATACGCGGGCGTCGCCATGCCGAACGAGGCGTCCGTCCGCCTCCACGCCCGCTTCGGCTTCCGCCACGTCGGTACGTACGAAGAGGTGGGCAGCAAGTTCGGCCGGTACTGGGACGTCGCCTGGTACGAGAAGCGCCTCGCCCCGGCCCCGTCCTGAGTCTCAGCCGAACTGCACGGAACGCTTCGCCAGCCCCATCCAGAACCCGTCGATGACGCTGCGGCCGCTGCCGAGTTCGTCGTCCCGCGAGGCGCCCAGCGTGACGAAGAGGGGCGCGAAGTGCTCGGTGCGGGGGTGGGCGAGCCGGCCGGCCGGAGCCTTGTTCTCGAAGTCGAGCAGCGCGTCCACGTCGGCGGCCGCGAGCGCCTCGCGCCCCCAGTCGTCGAACTCCGCCGACCAGCCCGGCGTGCCGCCGTGCCGCAGGGCGGCCAGGTTGTGGGTGAAAAAGCCGCTGCCGACGATCAGTACGCCCTCGTCGCGCAGCGGGGCGAGCCGCCGCCCGATCTCCAGCAGCTTGCGCGGGTCGAGGGTGGGCATGGAGACCTGCAGGACCGGGATGTCCGCGCCGGGGAACATCTCGACCAGCGGGACGTACGCGCCGTGGTCCAGCCCGCGGTCGGGGACGTCCTGCACCGGCGTACCGGCACGATGGAGCATCTTGCGCACGGATGCGGCGAGTTCAGGGGCGCCGGGAGCCTCGTAGCGGACCTGGTAGTAGTGCTCGGGGAAGCCCCAGAAGTCGTACACGAGGGGCGCTGTCGCGGTCGCGCCGAGGGCGAGCGGCGCCTCCTCCCAGTGTGCGGAGACCACGAGGATCGCCTTGGGGCGCGGGATTCCGGCCGCCCAGGCGGCGAGTTCACCGGGCCAGACAGGGTCGTCCGCGAGGGGCGGGGCACCGTGCGAGAGATAGAGGGCGGGCATACGCTCCGCTGCACTGTGGGCATTCATGACGGCGACTCCGGTCTACTTGAACTTTCAACCTCACATCCAGCGTAACTCCCACTCCCCTTTTAGTTCAACTTTCAAGGACGGGGTCGTAGAGTGGATACATGAACAGGGCACCCACTGGCGACAGCGGCTCCGAGCCGCGCTGGCTGACCGAGGAAGAGCAGCGCGTCTGGCGCTCCTACCGGCATGCCACCACTCTCTTCGAGGACCACCTCGACCGCCAGCTCCAGCGGGACGCGGGCATGCCGCACATCTATTACGGGCTCCTCGTCCAGCTCGCCCAGGCACCGCACCGCCGACGCCGGATGACCGAGCTCGCCATGGACGCCAAGATCACCCGCTCCCGCCTCTCGCACGCGATCGCGCGGCTGGAGAAGAACGGCTGGGTGCGCCGCGAGGACTGCCCCTCCGACCGGCGCGGACAGAACGCGGTGCTCACGGACGAGGGTTTCGAGGTGCTGAAGCGGGCCGCCCCCGGACATGTGGAGGCCGTGCGCCAGGCGATGTTCGACCGGCTGACGCCCGATCAGGTCCGGCAGCTGGGCGAGATCATGCGCGTGATGTCCGAGGCGCTGCAACCGCAGGACACCGGCGCGGACCTGCCCTGGCTGCGCTGAGCTCCGCCGGCGCAGCGCCTGCCCGGCGCCTCACACACGGCAAGGGCCCCGCCCGGGTGATGCACCCGGGCGGGGCCCTTCTCCTTGCGCGCGGCGCACGTGACGTGTGCCGTGCCCTGCACCCTTCGACGGAGCGCCCTCGTTCGGCGCCGACGCTCAGTGCGCGACGACCGGGATCCTCACCTCGTCCTTCACGCCTTCGCCGTCACCCGAGCCGGCAGTGACCGAACCGGCCCCCGGGCGCCCGGTGTTGATGAGCGTCACGGCGATCACGGCCGCAGCTGTCAGGATGCCGACCGCCCACCAGATCGCCGACGAGAAGCCGTGCACCATCGCCTGCAGCTCCAGGAGCTTGGGGTCGGTGGCACCGGCGGCGTGCGAGGCGACGTAGGAGGTCGTGGCGGAAGCGGCGATCGTGTTCAGCAGTGCCGTGCCGATCGCGCCACCGACCTGCTGCGAGGTGTTGACCATCGCGGAGGCGACTCCGGCGTCGGCCGGGTTCACGCCGTGCGTGGACAGCGACATCGCCGGCATGAACGCCGTACCCATGCCGAGGCCGAGCAGCAGCTGCGCCGGCAGGATCAGGCCCGCGTAGGAGGTGTCGATCTCCAGCTGCGTCAGCATCAGCATGCCTGTCGCGGCGACCAGGAAGCCCGGTCCCATCAGCAGGCGGGGCGGCACCCGGGTCATCAGCCGGGCACCGATCTGGGTCGAGCCGGTGATCATGCCAGCGATCATGGGCAGGAACGCGAAGCCCGTCATGACCGGTGAGTAGTCCTTGACCACCTGCAGGTAGAAGGTCAGGAACAGGAAGAGACCGAACATCGCGATGATCGCGAGCCCCAGCGAGAGGTAGACGCCACCGCGGTTGCGCTCGGTCAGGACGCGCAGCGGCAGCAGCGGGGCCTTGACCTTCGCCTCGGTGACAACGAACGCGGCGAGCAGCACCGCGGAGCCGATGAACATGCCCACCGTCAGGCTGTCCGACCAGCCGGCCGACTCGGCGCGGGTGAAGCCGTAGACCAGCGCGACCAGGCCCAGCGTGGACAGGACGACACCGGGAACGTCGAGCGAGGAGCGGTTGCGCGCGCCCTCCGGCTCACGGATCACGAGGTAGGCGCCGACGGCCGCGACGATCGCGAACGGGATGTTGACGAAGAAGGTCCAGCGCCAGTTCAGGTACTCGGTGAGGAAGCCGCCGAGGATGAGGCCAACGGCGCCACCACCACCGGCGATCGCACCGTAGATACCGAAGGCCTTGGCCCGCTCCTTGGCGTCGGTGAACATCACGGCGAGCAGCGACAGAGCGGCGGGGGCGAGCAGCGCACCGAAGGCACCCTGCAGCGCACGGGCGCCGAGCATCATCGCCTCGCCGGTGGCCGCACCACCGAGCGCGGATGCCGCGGCGAAGCCGAGCAGACCCACGACGAAGGTGCGCTTACGGCCCCACAGGTCGGCGATGCGGCCGCCGAAGAGCAGCAGACCACCGAAGGCCAGGGCGTAGGCGGTGATGACCCACTGGCGGTTGGCGTCGGAAATACCCAGGTCCTGCTGGGCGGTGGGCAGCGCGATGTTCACGATCGTCGCGTCGAGCACCACCATCAGCTGGGCGAGGGCGATGAAGACCAGAGCCTTCCATCGACTCGGGTCCGGAAGTGATATGTCGGGCGTTTTCGGCATGGGTCTGGCCACCTAAGGAGTAAGGAGGTCACGCGAAGGGCGCGCAAATGTCGGTAAGAGGCCCGCGCTGCGGAGTCTCGGCATGGAGACCCCCGGGGCCCGCGGAATTCATCGGCCGGATCCGGACCGGCCGTCGCTTTCCGCTGAGGTCACTGCAACCGCTGGAGTCACGACGTGGTCGACGTCTTCGATGTCACTGCAGCCGCTGAGCGGTGTCGGTGGATCGCTTGATCGCTTGATCGCTTGATCGCTACAGCGTCACGAGGCGCTCCGCAGGTCGTCGAGGGTTGCGGCCGCCCCGGGCAGTACGGAGCGCGCGGGCGCTTCGAGGCCGTCCAGGAACAGCTGCAGATGACGGTGGACGAACCGGTCCATGTTCGGGCACGCGGTGCCGGGCAGGGGCCGGGTGAGCTGGGAGAGGGCGACCATCAGGTCTCCGACGGCGACGTCCCCGCGCATCCTGCCCGCCGCCTGCGCCCGCTCGACGAGGCCTTGCACGGCCTCCTCCAGGCGTTCGCGTCCGGCGTGCAGATCCGGGTGGTCGGCGTCGAAGGCCCCCGACAGCATCGGGCACAGCGCACCGATGCGCTCGTCGGCCGCGGCGTGGACGAACCGGCGCAGCGCGGTGAACGGGTCGGCCTCCTCGGCCGTCGCGTTCTGCGCCTGCTCGGTCGTCCGGGACATCACGGAGATGACGACGTCACGGATGAGGACCCCCCGGTCCGGGAAGTGCCGGTAGAGCGTGGCGTTGCCGACGCCCGCGCGGCGGGCGATCTCGTCCAGCGGGACCTCGGGTCCGTACTCGACGAACATCTCGCGCGCGGCCGACACGATCCGCTCGCGGTTCCGCAGGGCATCGGCCCGCGGGCGCGGCGCGCGGCGCGTTTCGGTGGCGGCGGGGCTCACGGCTCCACGTCCTTCCCGGTCGTTCCCGAGGGTGCCTCGGGATTCGTTCTCGTACGTCGGTCTCGTTCTTGGGTCTCGCTTTTCGCTTCCGGTCCGCGGTGACGGGTTCCTGGTGCCGAGTAAGCGGGGAACCCTTCCCCGTTTCATGGAGACACAGGTCCAAACGGGGAAACGATCCCCGGTTATTTCCCGGTTCGAATGTGACCTGCACCACATCTGCGGGATCGAACGTCGGACGCCGGAAATACCCTCGATCGGCCCACCCGACGCGCGCCCCCTCACCTCGCGACACAGGCTGTCGGACAGAGCGCAGCCAGGGCCCGGCCTGCTGCCGCGGAGCCGAAGGCGTACGCATGGAGCAGACCCGCCACCGGATACGCAGACGGAGCAGCCGCCGTCGGCTCGGCGGACTCGCCGCACTCGCCGCGCTCTCTCTCGCCGCACTGGCCACGGCGAGCGGCTCGATATCCGCCCCCACAAGGGCGTCGGCCGGGCCGGTGGCAGTGCCGGACGCAACCGGACTCGGGCCCTGCCGCATACCCTCGGTCGTCGGCGTGCAGATGTCGGAGGGCATGCCCACGCCACCCGGCTACAGCCGCTCCACGGGCGACGTCCGCGCCCTGAACCTGATGATCGACTTCTCGGACGCGGTCGGCGCGGGTTCCGCGCTCGACCGGCTGGCCGAGTTCTTCCCGCAGACCACGGACTGGTTCCGCACCAGCTCCTACGGACGTCTCAGCTACCTGCCCCAGGCCCCGGTGCGCGACTGGCTGCGGATGCCTCTGCCGTTCGCGGCGTACGGGATAGAGCGCGGCTCTCCCTACGAACCCGGCTACCGGCGGCTCGTCGAAGACCTCGTCGAGGTCGCCGACGCGAAGGTCGACTTCAGCGAGTACGACCTGGTCAATGTGCTGGTCACCCCCAACGCCGGCCCCTCGGCCCTGGACACCGTGCTGTCCGTGACGTTCTCCGGCAACAACGAGGCGCCGCACGCGGACGGCGTGCCGCTGGCCAACACGTCCTTCGTCTACAGCCGCCAGGACGACGGCTCCGGCTCGTACAAGGAGACTGGCTACCGCGTCCTGCCGCACGAGAACGGCCATGTCTTCGGACTGCCCGACCTGTACACCGCCGACGGCGGAGGCGCCGTCGGCCACTGGGACATCATGTCCGAGGACTGGGGGGCCAACAACGACCTGCTGGGCTGGCACAAGTGGAAGCTGGGGTGGCTGGACAACGAGCAGATCCGCTGCGCCTCCAACCCCGGCACGACCGAGTACGCGCTCACCCCGCTCGCCACCGCAGGCGGCTCCAAGCTGGCCATCGTGCCGCTGACGGAGGACACCGGCTACGCGGTGGAGGTACGCACCCAGGCCGGCAACGACGACGCCGTGTGCAAACCGGGCGTGCTGATCTACCGGGTGACGTCGAGCGTCGACACCGGCCGCGGCCCGGTGACAGTGGCCGACAGCCAGCAGGACAGCGGCGGCTGCACCCGCGGCCCCAACATCCACGCGGAACTGTCCGACGCGCCCTACCGGCCCGGCCAGTCGTTCACCGACGAGAAGCACGACGTGCGCATTGCCGTGGTCGGCGAGGACGACGGCGTCTACCGCGTGCGGGTCACACGCTCCTGACGTCCCCCATCAGCTCCGGCCCGAGCACACCCCTCAGCTCCCGCTTGAGGATCTTGCCGGTCGGATTGCGGGGCATCGGCTCGTCGCGCAGCACCACGACCGCGGGCACCTTGAACGCGGCGAGCGCCCGGCCCACATGCGCACGCAGCTCCTCGACACCGGCCGTGGCTCCGGGCCGCAGCTGTACGACGGCCGCGACCTCCTCGCCCAACTGCGGGTGCGGCACGCCCAGTACGGCGGCGTCCGCGACATCGGGATGGTCGTGCAGGACGCCCTCGACCTCGACGCAGTACACGTTCTCGCCGCCGCGGATCACCATGTCCTTGAGCCGGTCGACGACGCTGACCCGGCCACCGCGGACGGTCGCGAGATCACCGGTCCTGAACCAGCCCTCGTGGAAGGCGTCCGCGGTCGCCCGCTCGTTGCGCCAGTAGCCGCGCACGAGGGCCTGGCCGCTCAGCCACAGCTCGCCGACCTCGCCCTCGGGCAGCGCCTCGCCGCCCGGCCCGGCGATCCGCACCTCCACGGCGGGCGCGGGCCGGCCCACGCTGCCCGGGTGGGCGCGGTAGCCGTCGCCGAAGTTCGCCAGCACTCCCCCGCTGGTCTCGGTGAGCCCGTAGCCGTTGCGGGGCTCGATCCGGCGGCCGTACGCCGCCGTCAGACGCGCGACGAGATCGGGCGGCGCGGCGGCCCCGCCGGTGCTGAGGTTGGTCAGCGTCCCCAGCCCCGCACCGATCCGCTCGGCGGCATCGAGCAGCTGGAGCGCGGTCGTCGGCACGCCGGAGTAGTGGGTGACCCGGTGCTGCTCGATGAGTGCGAGCGCCTTGTCGGCGTCCCACTTGCGCATCAGGACGAGGGTGCCGCCGACGCCCATCATCGCGTAGAGCGTGGTGAAGGCGGCGACATGGAAGAACGGGAAGGTCATCAGCGTGACCGGGGCCGCACCCTGCCCCGGCACCACCCCGCGCCCGAGCGCGGACGCGGTGGCGTGGTACCGCGGATTGACCGTCGCCCCGGCCTGCGCGAGCTGCGTCGCGACCGCGCCTTTGGAACGGCCGGTGGTCCCGGAGGTGTAGATGATGGTGGCGTCCGCCTCGGCGGCGACATCGACGTCGGGCGGCGCGGCGAGCGGATCGGGGGCGTCGAAATCCTCGTACCGCTCCACACCTTCGGCGACGTCCCCGTCGTGATGGAAGACGACGGTCCGGGCACCGTGGGCGGCCGCCCACTTCTCCACCCGCGGCAGCCGTTCCCCGTCGACGAGCACGACGCGCGGGGTGCAGTCGTCGAGGGCGTACGCCAGCTCCTCCTCGGTCCACCAGGCATTGAGGGGAACGGCGACGAGCCCGGCCAACTGGGTTGCCCAGAAGGCGATCTGCCACTCGGGGTGATTGCGCATCGCGACGGCGGCGCGGTCGCCGGGGCGCAGCCCGTAGACGTCGACGAACCGGCACGCGAGCGCGGAGGCGGCGGCGAAGAACTCCCCGTACGTGTAGGACGCGTCCTCGCCGATCAGGAACGGCCGCTCCCCGAAGGCCCAGGTGGTCTCGACGAACTCCCGCAGGGTCCGCGGCCCCGTCTCGTACTGCAGCACGCCGTCCGCCCCCCGCACGACGGCGAAGGGCGCTCCGGGCGCGGTGAGGCCGATCCGAACGGGATCGGAAGCCTCGGACGTCTCGGACGCCTCGGACGTCTCGGGGTGCGTCACGGATCGCCCCTCTCTAAGCGCTTGCTCAGTACGCCCGCGACGCTATGCGCCGTCCCGCCGACCGTCAAGGCCGCGGTTCCAGCCCTCGTGGCGCCGTACGTGAGCTGGGCAAACGGGAATCCCGCCAGGCCGGAGAGCTTATCCGCTAGGCTAGGCGCCGGATCTCTCAGAGATCCGCACGTTCGCCTCGCCTTCGTAGCTCAGGGGATAGAGCACCGCTCTCCTAAAGCGGGTGTCGCAGGTTCGAATCCTGCCGGGGGCACAAGCGCAAAGGGCATCTGCTGAATTCAGTGGATGCCCTTTGGCATTCACGGCTGACGTCAGCGCCGGCCGTCACCCACTCCTCCCGGGCCGCCGCTTGAGCAGCCGGCCCATGTGACCGATGGCCCCGCGCTGCGTGTCCTGGACGATGTGCGTGTACACACGGTCCTGCCGGGGTGGCGCGCTCAGCGCAAGGTCAGCGGGACCAGTGCGGGTCGCGCCCGGTGAACGCGAGGAGCCTCTCCGCGCGGGTCGCGCCCTCCGGAACGGCCGGCGGTGGCGCGTACTTCCCGAACGAGTCACGAACGAAGTCGACGATCCTCGACGCGATGTCTTCCAGTGCCTCGGCCATCTCCGGGCCAGCCGCAGGCATGGAACATGGTGCCGTCCGGCAGCCACACGAGGTCTTCGGTGTGTTCGGCGCCGCAGCGCACCTCTACCCGGCCCACGATCCGTGCGTCGGGGAAGCGCTCCCGCAGCCGAGTGGCCTCCGCCAGAAGCGGCATGTCGTTGCCGTCGTCCGCGAACGCCGGATCGGAGATCGACACGAGGTTCCCCCATGCCCCCGCCTGCACGAGGTCCAGGTCAGCTCTCGTGGCGACCGTAATCGTCTCGCTCTGCTTACGGAGGCCGAGGTCTTCGATCACGTAGTCGATCGTGCCCAGGGAGCGAGCGAACTCCGCGGCGCACTCCGGGTCGTTGGGCGGAAGGTCCTCGACCTCGACCGTGAACGGCGGGTGCAAGACGGTCAGTTCATAGCGGACGCCGCTGCCATGGGTTATGCGGTCGGGCGCGAAGCTCCAGAAGCCGGCGTCAGACATGCCCGTCACCGTAACGGCTTCCCGATCTCCTCAAGGTGCACTCGCCCGCGCCGAGCCCGGACCGCTACGCGTGGTTCCAACACGCGCTTGGCCGCACAGGCGCTCCCGGTATGTGCGCTGACCTCTTGAGCCTGTCATCGTCTGCCGAAACTTGAGAGCCGGTCCGTGATTCAGATGGGGAGTGCCCGGATCGGGCTCAGCGGACGATGGACCGTCCGCACAAGACCCACGGCTACCGCACCCCAGGCGTACGGCATGCCGCCCCGACGGCGCCGGGGCCGCTGAGGTGGCCGCTGCGATGTCCGGGGCCGTGGACGTCGATACCCGGCCCGAGGCTTGATGGGGCGGGTGCATGGATGGACTCAGACATGCAAAGTGGGCCGGTAGATGAGCTCTTGGATGTGGCCGTCGAGCGTCCGGCGCTCGATCAACTCGAGGTCGAAGTCGGCCGCACCCTGGAAGATCGGGTCCAGCCCGGTCTGACCGGTGATCACAGGGAAGAGCGTCACCTGGACGCGGTCGACCAGACCGGCGGCCATCAGCGCCCGGTTCATCGACAGGCTGCCGTGGGAGCGCAACGGCACTTCGGACTCCTCCTTGAGCCGAGCGACGACGTCGACGGCGTCGCCGCTCACGACGTTGGCATCCGGCCAGTCGAGGGATCCTTCCAGCGTGGTCGACACCACCGTTGCCGGCAGGCTCCTCATCCGTGTGACCCATGGGTCACGCACCTCGGACTCCTCGGTGCTCGCTGCCAGCATCCGCGCGAACGCCCGATACGTGTTGGCCCCGAAGACCATCCGCTGCTCCTCGCCGTACAGGGCGAGGCGGTGGTCGAGGAGCTCGGGGCCTTGCTTGCCCCAGTAGCCGGTCCAGTTGCCGCCGGCGGCGCCGAAGCCGTCGAGACTGGAAAAGACGTCGAATGTATAGGTGGCGGACATGATGCTCTCCTCGAGTGCGGTTGATCGCGTGTGTGGATTGGCCCTGCGACTGTGTGAGGCACGGTGGCTCGACTCGCTAGCGCCTGGCACGATCCCGTCCGTGACGGAATACACGATCAGCACTGCCAGCGGCAACGACTGGCCCGCACTACGGCAGAGCGAGTTCGCTGCCGTCCTCCAGCCGTGACCGGCCCCGGCAAGGAGCCGTGGGAGGTGTACGTCGTCAAGGCCGACGCCGACACCCTCGGAAAGAGCGGCGACAGCGCATCGGAAGCCTGCTGCACCTCAGCAGACCGGAACAGTGGGCCCGCCCGGACCTCGGCAGGATGCACGTGTGGCACCTGACCACCGCTGCACCGAGCAGCAGGTACGCGATGGCATCCACGGCTGACATCAACACGGTTGGACAGGGGCGGCACTGAACGGCGGTACCGGCAGGGCCCGCCAGGGAGCTGCCGGTTGCCCCTGCAGCAATCCCGGGTGTTGATGACGGGGCGGGGACAGCGAGCTGTATAGGGTCTTGGCGAGTGTCTGCTCCCGGCGAGGACCTCCCCCGGCTGAACGTCCCGCAGACCGTATGCGCAGACCTGACCGATCACCAGGAGTGCTGCCGTTGCGCCCCATCGAGACGTCGTCCGCGTCAGGCAGTCTGGGGTGGAACCGCGACACCGCGACACTGGCACTGCTGTCCTTCGCCATGCTGATCGTCTCGCTCGACCAGTACATCGTGGTCGTGGCGCTCCCCGACATCGCGCGCGACCTCGGGTACTCGGCGCAGACCCTCCAGTCGGTCATCATCGCCTACGCAGTGGTCTCGGCCGGCTTCCTGCTGTTCGGCGGGCGCGCAGGCGACCTGCTCGGACGTCGCCGCATTCTGGCCACCGGCCTCGGCCTCTACGCGGGCGCGTCGCTCGCGGGCGGATTCGCGACCGGGCGCGAGATGCTGCTGGTCGCCCGCGCCGTCCAAGGTCTCGGCGGAGCACTCGTCTTCCCCACCACTCTGGCGCTCATCAACACCACGTTCGCGGAAGGCCGGATGCGCAATCGCGCTTTGGGGGTGTGGGGCGGTGCCGGCGCTGCGGGACTCGTGATCGGTGTGCTGCTCGGCGGCATTCTGACGCAGGCGTTCGGCTGGGAAGCGGTGTTCCTGGTCAACGTCGTCCTGGCCGGGCCTGCGCTGCTGCTTGCCTTCGTGCTCATCCCCCCGGACGGCGCGCGCGAGAGGGGCCGCAAGTTCGATCTGCCCGGTGCGCTCAGCGTCACTCTGGGCGTCACGTTGATCGTGTTCGCTCTGGTGCAGGGTCCCGGATTGGGCTGGCTCTCGCCCGCCATCCTGGTCAGCGCGATTGCGGGCGTACTGCTGATCGGAGTCTTCGCCGTCGTCGAGCGGCGCAGCGACGACCCGCTCATGCCGCCCCGGCTGCTCGCCAACCGCAACCTGATCACCGGCGTCGTCATCGCGTTCATGTTCATGGCGACCTTCGGCTCGGTGCTCTACTTCCTGTCCATCTACTTCCAGGAGATCCTGGGCTACGACGCCTTGCAGACCGGCGCCGGCTTTCTCATCCCCACGGCGGTGGTCGTCGCCGGCTCCACAACGGCAGGCCAGTTGGTGACGAGGTTCGGCCTCCGGGTCACGCTGGTCGTCGCCCTCGCCGTCGGTGCGCTCGGCGCGGTGGGACTCGGCCTCGCCATCTCGCCGGACGGCGCGTACGCCGAACTGATCCCCGGTCTGGTAGCGCTCAGCGTCGGTGACGGCGTGGTCTTCACCGCCATGTTCATCGCCGCCGCCAGCGGAATCTCCGACCGCGAACAGGGGATCGCCTCAGGTATCGCGTCCACCGGCTCCGGAGTGGGCGCAGCTGTCGGACTCGCCGTCCTCGTTCTGGTGGCGACCGCGGGGCTCGACGACCTCTCGGGTGAACAGCTTCGTATCGCCACCGCCAACGGGATCAGCACGGCCTTGTTCGTCATCGCGGGCGGGATCACGCTGACGCTCCTCGTCGCCCTGACCCGGTGCCCGACACCGACCGGGCCGGTCCCCTCCCCCGTGCCCTACCAGACCCGCCGCTGCTGAGAGTGGTCGCGAACCCTGCCTCGATGGGGCGAGGACCGCTCGTTCCCGAGTGGTCATCGCCACCAGTCGCCGGTATCCGCGAGGGAGCGGTGCAGGTAGTCCTCCAACTCCCCCGCAGCCCACAGCCGACTGTCGGTCTCGTGGTCCCAGACGAAGATGTCCGGACGCTCGGGCGTGAGCACGAAGGCGAACTGGTCGCCCCCGCAGTTGTCGCCGAAGAACAGCAGCGGATCGAAGGGCATGTACAGGCCGGGGAACATATCGGGGGACCAGAACAGCAGGTTCTGCTCCACGATCCGATCCAGGGACCAAACGACGTCAGTGCCGTACTCCCCCACGATCCCGTTGGTTTCCCTCAGCAGAGCAGTCAGCGGCAACGGCAAGCGCCGGCCGAGTCGCCGTTCCGCCTCAGCCAGAGCGGTCGCGTCGACGGGTGCCCGGAACTCGACGTCAGGCAGGGCGCCGGCAGCAGCTTCTTTCCACATGGGCGGCAGCGTAGGCGGAAGGCCTGACAGCCCAAGGCACAGGCGCAAACCGTCACAGCGCACGCAGCTACAGCCGCAGCCACAGCCACAGCCGTCGGCCGTCGGCGCGCTCGGCGTGAGGTGGTCACCGGGAACGCGGCCGCCGCCTGAGGGAGGCCGGGGTCGTCACCAGCACCCGTCGTAGCCGTCACCACCACCGCCGCCGTGGCCACCGCCGCCGTGACGGCCGTCGTAAGAACCGCCGCCGTACCCCGCGTACGGGTCGTACGGGTCGTAGGGGTCGTACGGGTCCTCGTAGCAGGGGTCGTGGTCCTGCCAGAAGTCCGTCGGGAGCGCCGTCACCGACGGCAACGGCAGGGAGGGGGACGACGACGGGGAGGGGGACGACGTCCGGGTGGGCTTCGGCTTCTCCGTCGCGAGCGGGCGCGGGGCCTTCGGGCGCGGGGCCGGGGACGCCTTCGTGGGCGACGGGGACGGGGACGGCGAGGCGCTCGGGACGGTCGGGTTGATCAGGTTCGCCCGGCCGCCCAGTTCGACGTCCACAGGGGCGGGCGCCGGGTCGCCCACCGCACTGCCGCTGCTGCCGACGAGCAGCGTCACGCTCGTCACCAGCGCGCCGAGGGAGAGTACGACTCCCGTGCCCAGCGCGGCCCTTCCGATCCCGGAAGGCAGGGCCACACGGCCCGCGATCGTCCAGCCCCGGCCGCACCGCCGATGCCGGCCCCGTATGCGTACTGCCCGCACCCCGCACTCCTCAGAAAGCGTTCCCGGGTGCGCACCGGTGTGCGCCCCCCACATCCCTCGCAAAGCATGGCGACACTCTGCAGCAATGGCATACCTGCCGGTAGCTGTCGCGGCGCAGCATTTCCGAAATTCCCACAAGTTACCGGGAGTTCGATGCGTCGAATGCCTCAGGCGCGGCATTCCGCGCGCATCTGTGCCGCCGCGTGGTGCGACCCGCCGCGCTCGCCACCCCAGTCCTGGCCGCGGTCGACGAGCTGCACCGTCACCTGCTGGTCGTGCACGGGGACCTTCTCCACGACAATTCCGCTGCCGCGCAGTGACGTCTGGTCGATCTCGAACGTCTTCACCGCGCTGTCCGGGTCGTCCGGGTCCTTGAGCACGTTGTACGTCGTCGGGTTGCCCGCCACGTCCTCGACGCGGTCGCTCTCGGGGACGACGACAGCCACCGAGCAGGTCCGGTAGCCGCTGCCCACGTACCAGGACCATGTCGCCCTGCCGTCGCCGTCCTTGACCGGGGAACCGGACATCGGGACGGCGGTGAAGCTGCCGTCGCAGCCGTCGCCCTCGTGGCCTCCGGAGCCGACGGTGTACCAGCCGTCGTCGCCGTCGCTGAAACGGCCGTCCTCCTCGTAGCGCCCGCCCCCGGTACAGCCGGGTCCCGCCCAGGCCGCGTACGCAGGACCCTTGGGCCGCCCCGGCGGCTGCGCGCGCGACGGGGGCTTGGGGGTCGGACGGTCCAGGGAGCGGGACGGGGACGGCAGCGGCGAGGGCAGCGCGCCGGGCACGTCCGAGGGCCTGATGCGCGTGGGCGCCCCGCCCGGGCGGCCCAGGTCGTCGTCCTGACCGCCCAAGCCGGAGGTCTGCCTGTCTGCGGGGTCCGCGTCATCCCCCAGCGGGCCGCACGCCGGGACGGCCAGCACCAGGGTCATCAGTAAGACCGCCCCTGCCGGCAGCCCTTTTCCGGTACGGGAGGATCCCCGTGCCGTCCGGCGCGGCTCACCGCATCGGCGGCAACTCCTTCCTCGCAGGAGTCCCGCGCCGTCACCGTCACACCGTCCGCACACCATGTCGCACCGAACCCCGTAGACCGACTGAGCGGTATGGAAAGCGGGTCCACTATGCATCAGCGAAACGGGCCGCATAAGTGTTAACGCGGGTAAGAATGCGGCCTAGCGGAATTCGTCGGGACACGGTGTCCCGCGCGGGAGTTGATAAGGGGCGGCGAGCCGGTAAACGCCCGCGCGGGGTGCGAGCAGCTCGGTCCACTCGTCGCCCTGATCGTCCTCCTCGGCCTTCAGCAGGCAGCCGTTGACGTTGTCGAAGGTCTTCGGGCCGTCCTCGCGCAGCTGGGACTCCGCCGTCTCCTTCGGGCCCGCCACGCTTCTCCCGTCCTCGTCGACGATGCTGAGCCACGGCGAGTAGGGGACGCGGATCAGCACCCGGCCGGCGGACTTCACCCGGATCGTCAGCTCACCCGCGCCCGCGTGGTCGACCGTGGCCGGCGGGTCCGCGAGCGGCATCGGGTCCTTCACGGCGAACAGCTGCCAGTTGGCGTCGCCCCACACCCGGTGCAGATACGGCTGCCCCTCGCGGACCAGAGCCGCCTCCTGCACGGCGCCGCTGGAGTCGGGGCGGCCCTGTGGCAGCACGACGTAGTGCACCGCCCACCGGTCGAGCCATGCGCGGTAGGTCGCGGAGGTGAGGACGTTGTCCTCGTCGTAGAAGAGCGGATTGCGCTTCATGTCCGCCTGGCGGTTCCAGCCGCGGGCGAGATTGACGTACGGCGCGAGCGCCGACGCCTCACGGTGGCTGCTCGCCGGGACCACCTCGACCCGGCCTCGTTCGGCGCCGACCCTCTGGAGCCGGTCGACGAGGGGGGCGAGCTCCCGGTTCCAGGACGCGGTCGGAGCCGTGCGGACGATGTCGTCGACGCCCTTGAAACCGATCCAGAAGTTCAGCCCGGCGAAGGCGATCACCAGGGCGTACCACCTGCGCGAGCGCGGCCGGGTGTAGGGCAGCGCCGCGAGCAGGACGACGCCCGCGAACAGCATGGGCAGCCGGGACACGTTCGACCCGATCTGCGAGTCGATCAGCCAGGTCAGCAACGTGCCGAGCGCGTACACCGCCGCGCCCGTACGGACCGTGCGCCAGTCCTTGGGCACGAGAACGAGGACGAGGACCCCGAACACGAAGGGCAGCGACGTCGACAGGAGGGACATCGGCTGCGTACCGGAGAACGGGAACAACCAGGCGGACAGCGCGACGACCACGAGCGGGGCCAGACCCACCGCGTACGCGCCGGGCCGGCGGCCGTTCAGGAACAGCGCCGCGGCGACCACCCCGAGGAAGAGGCCGGCAACCGGGCTCGCCGCCGTCGCGAGCCCCGCGAGCGGTGCGGCAACGGCCGCCTTCGCCCAGCGGTTGTGCCGCCAGGGGTGCGGCCAGCAGAACACCGCGCCTACGGCGGCGAGCGCGAACATCATGCCGAGACCGAACGTGACCCGGCCGGACAGCGCGTTGCACAGGAACGCGAACACACCGGCGAGCGCGCAGGCCACCGGATTGCGGACCGCCCGCACGCGCACGAGGATCAGTGCCGTCAGGGCGGCCGAGACCGTCCCCGCGACGATCATCGTCGTCCGCACTCCGAGCACGGACATCAGGTACGGGGAGACGACGCTGTACGAGACGGGGTGCATCCCGCCGTACCAGGCGAGGTTGTACGCGGAGTCGGGGTGCCGCCCGACGAACTCGGCCCAGGCGTCCTGGGCCGCGATGTCACCGCCGCTGTTCGCGAAGAAGAAGAACCACAGCAGATGCACGAACGCGGACAGTGCCGTGGCGAGGGCAACGGGGTGTCGGGCGAGACGGTCGCCGAGAACAGCCGTGACGCGCGCGCCGGTTCCGCCCTGCGGCAGGTCCGACGGTATTCGCGGGGCGATGACCGACCCGCCCGTGGCGGGCGCTGCGCTGCCGGTGGCCGTGCCGGTGCCGGAGCCCCTGGCGGGGCCGGTGACGGTGCTGCTGCGGTCCGCCCGTGTCGGCTCAGCGGTGGTCACTGCGGCTCTCCCCGTTCTGTCCTGACTGCCGTCGTCCCCGGGCCTGCTGTGTTCTGTATGTCAAGGACGCTGTCCCGGCGCCCCGCAGTTGCCTCGGGACGCTAACACGCGGGCGCCCCGGTGGGCCGGGACGCCCGCGTGCTCACGAATCCGTGGGGTGAATCCGCCGGATCAGGGCCGGGCTGACCCCTGGTAGGCCTAGTCCGCCCAGGTCCTGTCCGCCCGGACAGGACCTAGCCGAGGCGGGTCAGTTTGTCACCGAATCCGGGCTCGACGAGGTCCTCCTGAAGCGCGACGGGAACGCTGACCGCGCCTGCTCCCGAACCGGCGGTCAGACTGCCGACGACCGCGCCCGCCTTCGCAGTGTGCGACAGCGTCTTGCCGCCGTCGGTCAGCCCGGACTCGACCTTCAGGCCGGGCCAGCCGGTGATCGTCATCTCCTCGGTCGTCACGAGCGGCGTGCGGCCGCCGACGCCGTCGTCGACATAGCCGACGACCTGGCCCTTCTTGACGACCGTCTTCGACTCCAGCACCTCGCGGGTCGCGATCAGCACAGCCTCGCTGGCCTCGTTCACCGCCTTGAGGATGGGCACCTTGTGCTGGCTGAGGACCGCGCCGACGATCGTCTGCGTCGTGCCGCCGATGTCCTTGTACGCGGCGAACAGCAGATTGCCGCCGGCCTTGGTGGTCGAGCCGGTCTTGATGCCGATCGCGCCGTTCCCCGGCATGAGGGTGTTGTAGTTGCTGTGGCGCTTGCCGGACGGGTCGTACCACTCCTGCGCGCGCGTGATGTCCACCATGGCCTTGTTCTTCACCAGGGCCTGGCCCAGCTTCACCTGGTCGGCAGCGGTGGAGACCGTGGTCGCGTCGAGGCCCGACGGGTCGGTGTACTTCGTGTTCGTCATCCCGAGCTCCTTCGCGGTGTCGTTCATCTTCTTGACGAACGCCTCCTCGGAGCCCGCGTCCCAGCGCGCGAGCAGCCGCGCGACGTTGTTCGCGGAGGGGATCATGACCGCGCTGAGGGCGTCGCGCTCGGAGATCGTTTCGCCCTCCTTGATGGTGTTGAGGGTCGACTCGTCGTTGGTCTCGTCGTACCCGCCCTCCTTCTCGGCCAGGGCGTCGACGGGGATGGACGCGCCGTCCTCGCCCCTCTTGAAGGGGTGGTCGCGCATGATGATGTACGCGGTCATCGTCTTGGTCACGCTGGCGATCGGTACGGGCTTTTCCTCGCCGAACTCACCGACGACGCCCAGCCCGGACACGGTGATCTGGCCCTGACCCTTCTCCGGCCACGGGAGCGACGGATTGCCGCCGTCGAACGTGTACTCCGCGTCGGCGGTGAGCGTCAGCTCCGGTTCGGGCAGCGGACGAAATGCCTGTACGACCGCAAAGACGATCACGAGCAGGACGGCGAGCGGGGTCCAGATCTTGATCCGCCGCACGACCGTGCGGACCGGGGTCTGAGGGGGCGGTGGGGTGTTCGTCAGCTCGGCCAGCAGGTCGAGCGGGGGCAGCGGCGGCATGGGCTGCTGCTTGGTGCGCTCGGCCTCGGTCAGCGAGGGCGGGGCGGCGGGTGCCGCGGCAGGTACGGGAGCGGGAGCCGGGCTCTTGGCCTGCGGCTTCCCAGTCGCGCCGCCCGCTCGTACGTCGTCGCGCCGCAGCGGCACGAACGTGCTGGTGCGCTCGGAGTCGGACTCCGGCTCGGCGGCGGGCTTCGGCAGCGGGGGCAGCTTCAGCGCCGTGGTGGGCTGATCGACGACGGGCCGGCGCAGCGCCTTGAAGGTGGTGGTCGGCTGATCGACGACGGGACGCCCGGCGGGCGCAGCTTCGCTCTTCGCACCTGCAGATCCGTCGGCGGAGGCTTCGCCGCGGGTCGAGGGGACGTCGGTCGCCGGGGCACCGGACGCCTCCGCCGTGGCGGAGGGAGCGGTGTCGTTCGCGGGGGCGTCCACCTCCGGCTCGGCGGAGTCGGAGGAGTCGGCGGCATCGCCGCGCCCGTCGGCCTCCGGCTCGCCGGAGTCCGCGGAGGAGTCAGCGGCCCGGTCGGGCTCACCGGCCGAAGCCGAGCTGGTGTCCGCTTCCGGTGTCTCCACGACGGCGTCGGGCGCCTCGGGTGCCGGCTCCTCGGTGCTGGAGTCGTTCTCCGGAACCTCGGAATCGGGCTCAGCAGGCTCGTCGTCCGCGGACGACGACGTACGCTCCGGCTCCTCGTCGGAGGCCCGGTCCTCGGGCTCCGCGTCGGGGACGCCCTCGTCGGCGCTGCCGGCTTCGGCCGCGGCCGCCTCGTCGGCCGACGACGAGTCCTGGCCGGCGTCCTCGTCCGCGTCCTGGTCGGCGTCCTGGTCCGCCTGAGCGTCCGGGGAGTCGTCCGCAGTGGCCACCCACGCCGCCACCGCCGCCCGAAGGCGCGCGTCGTTGCCGGAGGCACCGGGTGGTGCCTCCGGGGCGTCGGCAGCGGCGTCGGCCGCCTCTGCGGGGGCGTCGGTGACCGGGGCCGTACGGCTCGCGGGCGCGGGCTTCGCCGTGTCCCGCTTCGGCAGCGTCCGGAAGACCGCCGTCCGTTCGTCCGACGCCGGTTCCGACGACCGTTCCGAGGGTTCCGCGGGATCCGGGGAACCCTCGCGGAACATGGCGAGCCGCGGGTCGCGTTCGCCCTCAGTCGTCTCCCCCGACGACCTCCGCTGCTCCGACTTGTCGGGGGACTCGCCCGCCACCGTGCCTCCTCCATGAGTCATGTGCCATGCGCCATGCGTATGTGTTGTCGAGTGTCACTACGCGCGCCGACGGCCGATCGCTCGCAGTGTCCGAAGCATCTACCAGTGTCCTGTGTGAGCGCTTGGCTCCCGTGCTAGACGAGAACGACATACCTATCGGTTCCCTAACAAAGCACCCAGGCGCTCTCGACAGACCAATGTGAGAGGGGTCACCCTGTCATTCATCCACGCGGGGAGGCATGGATGGGCAGGAGCCGCAGAACACTTCCGGAGGAGCTTCTGCTGCTCGCTCTGGACCCGACCACGGGTACCACAGCGCAGCCGCAGTCGCTCGACCTCGGCCTGGCCGGGGCACAGCTAGTAGAGCTGGCTCTGGCAGGACGGATAGCCCCAGACGGGGATCGTATCGCCGTGGTGATGCCACGGCCGACAGGAGATCCGACTTTGGACTCCGCACTGGAACTGCTGCGCAGACGTGGCAGTCCGGTACGGGCGGTCCACTGGATCGGCGGGCCCCGACTGGGGCTGCGCCAGATTTACCTCTCGCATCTGGAGCGGTGCGGCATGGTTCATGCCGTGGCGGGTCAGATGTGCGGAGTGCTGCCGACGACTCGCTACCAGGCGACGGACACGGCTATCAGCCGGGACATCAGGGCCCGGCTGGACAGTGCGATCCGCACCGGCGTACCGCCGGACCCGCGGACCGCGGCGCTCGCTGCGCTGGCCCACGCGGTCGGACTCGGCAAGCACCTGTATCCCGGGAACGAAGGGCGTTCCTCGCGGTCCCGGCTACGGGATCTCATCAGGCACGACCCGATGGGCGGCCTCGTGGCGCACGCCGTGATGGACGTCCAGAACGGTGTGGCGGCCCAGCCGCGCCGTAGCCAGCCGGCGGCCGGCAGCGGCCGTCAGCCGGGGCCGGTACCGATGCAGCCACGCCGTAGCGGCATGGCACGCGTCGCCGCGCACTGAGCACAGCACCGACGCCGCACCACCGAGTACGGCAGTACACCGCACCACCGCCGCACCGACGTCCCCATGACCCGGTCCGGGAGCCGCAAAGAGCACGCGGGGCAGCTTCATTGCTGCCTCGCGTGTTCGCGTTGTGGCCATTTTGCAGCGCAGGAAGGACCATTGGTGGCAGTCTGCTGAGCAGTAGATACGCAGAGCAACGCAGTCGGAGGTGCAGTTTCCGTGGCGTCCAACGTCAATCCCACCGTGAGGAGACGCCGATTGGGCCAGGAGCTGCGTCGGCTCCGGGAGCTCAAGGGCATGACGGCCGAGGAGGTCGCGGAGCGCCTGCTCGTGTCCCAGTCCAAGATCAGCCGACTGGAGAACGGCCGCCGTTCCATCAGCCAGCGCGATGTCCGCGACCTGTGCGGGGTCTACGAGGTCGAGGACCACCGCATCGTCGACTCGCTGATGCAGATGGCCAAGGACTCCCGGCAGCAGGGCTGGTGGCATGCGTTCGGCGACATCCCGTACAGCGTCTACATCGGACTGGAGACCGACGCGGCCAGCCTTCGGGTGTACGAGCCCCAGGTCGTGCCCGGTCTGCTGCAGACACGGCAGTACGCCGAGGCGCTCATCGCCGGGGCGCTTCCGGAGAGCGGGACCACCGACGTCGAGAAACGGGTCAGCGTCCGGCTGCGCCGGCAGGAGCGCATCAGGGACGACGAGCATCCGCTGCGCCTGTGGGCCGTGATCGACGAGGCCGCACTGCGCCGCCGGGTCGGTGACAAGCAGCTGATGCGCGAGCAGTTGGAGCATCTGGTGGAGCTGTCGCAGCAGCCGCATGTGACGGTGCAGGTGCTGCCGTTCGAGATGGGTGCGCATCCGGGGATCAACGGGCAGTACGCGATCCTCGAGTTCCCCGACGCGTCGGACTCGAGCGTCGTCTACATCGAGGGCGTCACCAGCGACCTGTACCTGGAGAAGGCGAACGATGTCCAGAAGTACAGCGTCATGTACGAACATCTGCGGGCCCAGGCGCTGAACGTGGACCAGACGCGGCAGTTCATCGCGTCCATCGCAAAGGAGTACGCGCAGGACTCGGGAGAGTTCTCCGACTGAGGGCGCCGCACAGTACACCACAGGCCCCATGCGACGGAAGAGTCGCCTGGTATATGCCATCCGGTCGAGTGAATGCCCAACTCGCGCACCCAACTCGGCGAGTAGCGTCGATCACGCCAGCAAGAACGTTGGCGCACATCACATCACTTGCCGAAGCGGAGCGATCATGGCAATCCTTCAGGGCGCCACGGAGACCTGGACGAAGTCCTCGTACTCCACGGGTAACGGCGCTTGTGTAGAGGTCAAGTCCCCTGTGGTCCAGGCGATTTCCGTCCGTGACTCGAAAGTCACCGCGGGCCCCACGATCACCTTCGTCCCCGACTCGTGGAACGCCTTCGTGAACGAAGTGGCGCAGAGCGCGTTCGGTCGCGACTGAGCGCGGCGCCGCCGCGCGCCAGCGCGTGTCAGGGCGTGTCAGCCAGCACCACACGTCAGTACCGAGAGCCCTCTCGACTGGATCGCCGTCCCGGCCGAGGGGGCTCGGCCATACGCCTCCCCCTCAGCGCAGTCGGTCGACGTAGCGGTCCGTGCCCGGGACCGTGGGGACGAACGGTGCGACGAGTTCCACACGGCCGAGCCCCGTGCCCCCGATGTCGGCGTCGAGACCGGTGAACGCAGGGTCCCAGCACTCCCTCGGGTCGGCCTCCAGGAACCACAGCAGGGTCAGCCGGGTGTCCACACCCTCCACCTGCTTCACATAGGTCATCCGGTCGCCGGGCAGCGGTGTCGGACGGAAGACGGTCACCATCGCGGCCGGGGAGCCGGCCAGCCGCCGCGGCAGGTGCTTCGTGCGCAGCCACTCCAGCAGCTCCGCCCGCTGCTGCGGACCGTCCGCGTCGACGACCTCCAGCACGAGCCCGGCATACGGGTGGTCGAGGGCATGCACGTCGCGCGGACCGGCCGCCCCGTCCCGGTAGACGGTGGCCTCGTGGTCCTGGAACGCGGTGAAGACGTGCGTACGTTGCTGATGGACCCGGCCGTCGCGGTTCAGCCGCTTGTTGATGCCGACGGTCCACTTCATGTGGTCGTCGTAGCGGCCCTCGGTGATCCAGTACGTCGACAGGTAGCAGCCGGCCGTGACCGGCTGCGCGACCGCCGACTTCTCGGGGTAGCGCAGCAGTTGAAGGTCCCTCGTCGCCACCCAGCGCCGCCCGGCGTACATCCAGGGCATCGCCATCGCACCCGCGTAGTAGTGGTCGTCCTCGTACCAGCGGTTGTACGCGTACTCATGGCCGGGATGCGGCTCGACCATGGTGATCAGGGCGTGGCCGGGGCGCACCCCGTACGGGCCGACGCCGGCCAGCTCCGCGTACACCTCACTGCGCGTGTCCTCGTTCACGGCGCTCCCCTTCCCTCCTCCGCCGGACGGACCTACTCTGACGCTCCGTCAGGTAATCCGCCAGCCTCGGGAGGCGTCGGGATGCTGCTTCAGGACAGGACCGTCATCGTGTCCGGCGTCGGCCCGGGACTCGGGCACCAGGTCGCGGCGACCGTCGTACGGGAAGGCGGCAACGCGGTGCTGGGTGCGCGCACGGAGGCGAACCTCGCGAAGTCGGCGGGTGAGATCGATCCGGGCGGCGTGCACACCGCGTACCGCCCCACCGACATCACCGACGAGTCGCAGTGCGAGGCGCTGGCCTCATTGGCGCTCGAACGCTTCGGGCGTATCGACGCGGTGGTGCATGTCGCCGCCTGGGACAGCTACTTCGGCGGGCTGCAGGACGCGGACTTCGCGACCTGGCAGGGGGTCATCGACGTGAACCTGCTGGGTACGCTGCGGATGACCCGTGCCTGCCTGCCGGGGCTCAAGGAGCGGGGCGGCTCGGTCGTCATCATCGGCACCCAGTCGTCGGTCGCCGCGCCCTCGCAGGTGTGGCAGGCGGCGTACGCGGCGTCCAAGGGCGCACTCACCTCGGCGATGTACTCGCTGGCGCGCGAGCTGGGACCGCACCGGATCCGGGTGAACACGGTGCTGCCCGGCTGGATGTGGGGTCCGCCGGTCCAGGCGTACGTCCGGTTCACCGCGGACACCGAGGGGGTGCCGGAGGACGAGGTGCTCGGCCGCCTCACGGAGCGGATGGCGCTGCCGGAACTGGCGACGGACACGGATGTGTCCGAGGCCGCCGCCTTCCTCGCCTCCGACCGCGCGCGGGCGATCACGGGCCAGTCTCTTCTGGTCAACGCGGGCGAACTGATGCGATAGCAGGCGCCGTTCCTCGCGGGGCCGCACGGACGGGTGTCCGGTGCGGCCCCTTTTTCGCCCTTCTGTCGATCACGAATATGAACCGAGGTCAACAACTCGAACAATTTTACGTTCTCTTGACCCTCCACTCCGTTGTCGCGCCGCCGCGCATCCCCACACCATGAACGGCGTTCACAAGACGGACCGGACCCCTGGAGGGGGCATGAACAGTCTCGACTGGGCCGTACTCATCGGCTATTTCGGCGTGATGGTCGCCATCGGCGTCTGGTCCCACAAGCGTGTGGACAACGTCAGCGACTACTTCACCGCCGGCGGAAAGATGCCGTGGTGGCTGTCGGGCATCTCGCACCACATGTCGGGCTACAGCGCCGTCATGTTCACCGGGTACGCGGCGATCGCCTACACCTACGGCGTCACGTCGTATGTGACCTGGTCGTTCCCGATCGCCATCGGTATCGCGATCGGTGCGCGGCTCTTCGCCCCCCGGCTCAACCGGGTGCGCTCCCGGCTGCACGTCTCGTCGCCGCTCGAATATCTGAAGAACCGTTACAACCTGCCCACGCAGCAGGCGCTCGCCTGGTCCGGTGTACTGCTGAAGATCGTCGACGTCGGTGCGAAGTGGGCTGCCATCGCCACCCTGCTGTCGGTGTTCACCGGTGTCTCCCTCAACATGGGCATCCTGATCACCGGCGCGGTCACCGCCATCTACTGCACGGTCGGCGGACTGTGGGCCGACGCGCTCACCGAACTCGGCCAGTTCGTCATCCAGTTCGTCGCCGGAATCGCCATGCTGGTCGCCGTCATGGCGGAGCTCGGCGGCTTCAGCAGCCTGTGGACGGTGTGGGACGACCCCAAGCTGGAGGGCCACACCGAGCCGCTGGCCGGCCCGTACATGATGGTCTTCCTGATCGCGTATCTGTTCATCAAGACCTTCGAGTACAACGGCGGCATGTGGAACCAGGCCCAGCGCTACATGGCCACCGACTCCGCGAAGTCCGCCCAGCGCTCCGGCGCCCTGTCCGCGGTGCTGTGGCTGGTGTGGCCGGCGGTGCTGTTCTTCCCGATGTGGGTCGCTCCGCTGCTCATCGAGACCGATGTACCCGCCGACAGCTACGCGCTGATGGCCGAACAGCTCCTGCCGCACGGCCTGCTGGGCCTCGTCATCGTCGGCTTCTTCTCGCACACGATGGCCATGTGCTCCTCCGACGCCAACGCGATAGCGGCGGTCGTCACCCGCGACATCATGCCCGCCGTGTCCCGCAAGGTCCGCGAGTGGGACACCCGCGCCGGCCTGCTGGCCGCCCGCTGGACGACCCTGCTCTTCCTGGGCCTGTCCATGGCGATCGCGACCCAGGTCAACTCGGACTTCTTCGGCGACATCATCACCGTCGTCATCAAGTGGGTCGCCGGTCTGATGGGCCCGATCGCGATCCCGCTGATGCTGGGGCTGCTGCCCTGGTTCCGCAAGAGCGGCCCGACGGCGGCCCTCACCAGCTGGGGCATCGGCCTGATCACCTTCTGGCTGGTCAACTACCCGATCAGCTGGAACGTCGAGGGCGGCGTGCCGCTGCAGTACCAGGTCTCGATACCCCTGGTGGTGTCGCTGGTCCTGTACATCGTGATCGGGTGGATCAAGCCGGAGGACACGCCGGAACGGGACGACGTCCTGGCGAAGATCAACAACGACGACGACGGGTCGGACGCGGGGGCGGTGGGCCTGGTCCCCGCACCGGCGGGTGCCTCGGACACGGCGGCGCTCGGCCGCGAGGGCGCGACCGGCTGACCGGTCGGCCTGCTCGCCGACGTCAGTTCCACTGACGATGGGGTTCCCCGGACCGAGTCCGGGGGAACCCCATCGTTCTGCGAAACCCCGGGCGCTCCCCGCGGAGCCGCGGGTGCCGACCGTCAGGCGAGTTCCGGCGAGGTCGCCCTGGGGTAGCGGGACAGCCAGCCCGGCGCCGTCGTCGTCGGGCTGTGCAGCGCCGGCCCCTGCGTCATCTCCATCGCGAAGTCGTCCGCGATCTCCAACAGCGTCCCGCGGCCCTCCACCTCGCACAGCCACGCCGGCGGCAGCGCCGTCTCACCGTGCAGCGCCCCCAGCAGCGCCCCGCACACCGCTCCCGTCGCCTCGGAGGGCCCGTCGTGGTTGACCGCCAACCGCAGTCCGTGGCGGATGTCCTCGCCGACGAGAGCGCAGTACACAGCGATCGCCAGCACCTCCTCCGCGTACCCGTTCTCGCCGAGCGCGGCCACCCGGGTCGCGCTCGGGATGCCCTGGCGTACGGATCCGAGTGCCTGCTTCAGCGCGTCCGTCACGGGCTGATGGCCGGGGCGGGCCGCGAGCTGCGCGAGGGCGCGCTGCACCGAGCCGTCCAGGGTCTCCCCGCGCGCGAG
This sequence comes from Streptomyces sp. NPDC043812, assembly GCF_056436245.1. Classification (NCBI taxonomy): domain Bacteria; kingdom Bacillati; phylum Actinomycetota; class Actinomycetes; order Kitasatosporales; family Streptomycetaceae; genus Streptomyces; species Streptomyces sp. NPDC043812. The sequence continues at coordinate 251,890 of NZ_JBWKCY010000002.1, read as the reverse complement.
CCCGTGCACGACGACGGCGAACGCGCCCGCCGACAGATACGCCGTCGGATGTCCGTGCGTCTGCGCGGCGCACTCCACCGCGAGCTGGCACACCAACTGCGGCTCCCAGCCCACCAGCAGCCCGAACGGCGCGGACCGCACCAACGCTCCCGCATCCCGGGCGGTGGGGTTCTTGGGCGCCTGCAGAGTGCCCATGCTCTCGTCGCCGAGCCCGGTCAGACAGTCGCGGGACGGATTGCGGCGGCTGTAGAGCCACTCCTCGCGGGCGAGCCAGCCGTTGTCCCTGCGGCGCTCGTCGGGCCCCCAGTCGCTCTGCGTCGCCGCCCAGCGCAGATAGGCGCGGTGCAGATCGGTCGGCGGATGCCAGGCACCCGTGTCCCGGCGTACCTGAGCGCGGATCAGCCCGTCGACCGAGAACAGCGTCATCTGGGTGGCCGCGGTCACCGCACCGCGCCGCTCGCCCGAGGGTACGAAGTCGGTGAGCCCGTCCGGCCCGTGGAGCGTACGCAGCTCCTCCAGGCTCGCTCCGCCCGCAGCGGCCCCCAGCGCATCGCCGATCGCGCCACCGAGGAGGGCGCCGCGCACCCGTGCACGGAAGTCCTGCTGCTCGGCCCGGCCCCACACGGCCGTGGCTGCTGCGCTCACCGTGCCACTCCCCGACGTCGAACGAACACTGCCCGGCGAAGCACTGTAATCGAACGGGAACGGTGGGTTCGGAGCACGCAGGGAGATCACACGGGTATGTCGGCCAACTCCCCGGACGCCGGATATGACCGGCCGGACGGGATTCTCAGTACGACGACTCGCGCGGTCCGAAGGAGTACGCGTCGTACGTCACCTCGCTGGCGTCCGGCCCCGGCCGCCGCAGCCGCGCCAGTTCGGCGAGATCCGCCAGCGCCTGCTCCGTACGCCCGAGTGCCAGATTGGTGCCCACCCGCGACCACAGCGCCGGCCGGAGGCCGGGGGCGAGGCGCAGCGCGCGGTCCAACTCCGAGAGCGCCTCCTCGTGCCGCCCGGCCAGGCCGTGTGCCGCACCGCTCGCCGCCAGCTCGCGCGCCTCCCGGCCGCCTGCCGTCACCGCCGCACGCTCCCGGTCGTCCCGGGCGCCCGCGGTGTCGCCGAGCCGTTCACGGATCTCGGCGCGGCGCTGCATCGCCCACGCGTAGTCCGGTTCCAGTTCGATCGCCCGCCCCAGGTCCGCGAGGGCGTCCTCGGTGCGGCCCGCGCCCTCCAGCGCCATGGCACGGCTGCCGAGCGCCCATGCGTACGCCGGGTCGAGCTCGAGCGCACGCGTGTACTCGGCGACGGCCTCCTCGTAGCGCCCGGCGAAGCGGTAGGCGTCGCCGCGTTCGCCCGCGATCCACGGGTTGCCGGGCGCGAGCGCGCCCGCGCGGGTGAGGTCCGCCAGCGCGCCGGTGAAGTCGCCGTGCTGACTGCGCGCCCTGGCCCGGCGCAACAGCGCCCAGACATAGCCCGGTTTGAGCTCCAGCGCCCGGTCCAGGTCCGCGAGCGCCTCGACGGTGCGGCCGAGCCGCAGCAGCGCATGCCCGCGGCTCGCCAGCGGCCAGTGGTGATCGAGCCCGCCCAGGGCGCGGTTCAGATCGGCGACCGCCTCGTCGTACCGCCCGGCGAGGCGGTGCACCTCGCCGCGCTCGGCCCACGTCCAGCCGAAGTCCGGGTCCAGCTCCAGCGCCCGGTCGAGGTCCGCCAGCGCGGCGTCCAGCTCGCCCAGCCTGCGCAGCGTACGGCCGCGCCCGTGCAGTGCCGCCGCGCTGGCCGGGTCGAGATCGAGCGCCCGGCGCGCGTCCGCGAGCGCCGCCTGGTACTCGCCCGCGTTGTGCAGGTCGCGGGCCCGGACCACCAGGGCGTCGACACGGCCCGCCGGGTCCAGTTCGGCCCTGGCGAGCAGGACGTCCAGCAGGTCGATGCCGAGCCGGGACTCGTCCTGCAGGGCGACGAGACAGTCCCGGCCCCAGCCGCGCAGCAGATCGCTGTCGGCGTCCTGTCCGGCCTCCGCCAGCATCCGCGCCCACGCGCGGGCCGCCGCCGTCCCCTCCCGGCACGCCCCGACCCCGTCGCGCAGGGCGCCCGGCAGAGCGACGGGCGGCTGCGCACACAGCCGGTGGTACGTCTCCTCCAGCCGCAGCTCCCGCCAGTTCTCCGCCGCCCACAGCCGCCCCGCATCGACGCCGGCCGCGGCCGTCGCGCACCACCGCGCGAACGCGGCGGCCAGCCGTTCGTGGCTCGCGATCCAGCGCTGCGGGGATCCGGCGCGGCGCAGCCGCAGCATCGGGGCGCGTACGACGTCGTGGTACACGGCCAGGCCCGCGCGTTCGTCCACGAACGGCATGCCCCGCAGCCACGGATACAGCTCCGCCGCCCCGGTGGCCTCGGCGAAGACGTCCTCGTTCAGTCTGCGCGGCAGCGCGCCGTCGAGCGCGGCGGCCCTGCGCGCCGAGTCCTGTTCACCACTGAGGAAGCGTTCGACGGCGGTGGAGCTGGGGTCGTCGACGGCTCCCTCCAAGGTGCCCGGATTCGCGGCGAGGGTGGTCAGCAGCACCGGCAAGCGCCCCGACAGCCGAAGCACCTCCCGTACGACGGCCTCGTCCTCGACACCCCGGGCGGTGAGCAGTTCACGGGCCTCGGCCTCGGTGAACGGCTGCAACGGCAACTCCGAGACGAGGTCGATACTGTCCGCCCAGCGCACCCGGTCGAGCGGCCGCTGACCGGCGGTGGTGACGACGAGACCGGCGGGGGGTTCGCCGTAGCGGTCGACGACGAACAGGGCGGCCAGCCAGGCGTCGAGGAACGCTCCGATGCGCTCGTAGGTGTCGAAGAACAGCGCGATCGACGCGTCCGGGTCCGACTCCGCCGCCGCGTGCTCCAGTTCGGCGAGGAACACCGGCGAGAGCACGGGCAGCGGGTCCATCACGAGCTGGACGTCGTCCTGCCGGAAGTGCGAGCTGAGCCGGGCGCGCAACCGCTCCGCGCCCGCCGCGATGTGCGCCGGGTCCATCGCGCCGGCCAACGGACCGATCCCCGGGATCAGCGTGAGACCTGCCACCCCGACCCGAGCGGCCGCGACGTGCGCGGCCGACGGCCCGGCGCCCGCGGAGAACGCCTGCTCCGGGTCGTCCACGAGGGACGCCGCCTCGTGCCGCCGCTGGCGGTAGGTCGCCAGCATCCGGTCGAACTCCTTCAGCCGGTACCCCTGGCGCCCGACGTCGGCACTGATGGCGGCCATCGCGTCCGGCACGCTGTTGACGGAGTCGTCGACGTACGCGGTCAGCGTGCCCCGCGCGGCTGCCGCCGCCTTCATCCGGTGCACCAGCGATGTCTTGCCGACCCCGGCACTGCCGTGGACGTGGAAGACGAAGCGGCGGCGTGCGTCCTCGACGGGGAGGTCGAAGTTCCGCCGGTACGACTCCAGTTCGGCGTCGCGTCCGACGAACTGGGCGCTGCGGCGCTCGTCGATCACCCGCCGCAGCGACTTCTTCGCACCGCTCATGCCGACTCCCCCGAATCCGTCATACGGATCAGTCTGGCAGCAGCGGCAGCAGCTCCGGGAGATGTCCGTCGGACGCGGCAGCGGCCTGCTGCCGTTCCTCGGGCACCTCTCCGTACAGCGTCGTACGAGGCTTCGCCGGCCGGCCGGCCGCCTCCGCGATGGCGGTGAGGTCCCGCACGGAGCGGTACGACCCGTAACTCGAACCCGCCATACGGGAGATGGTCTCCTCCATCAGCGTGCCACCGAGGTCGTTCGCGCCGGAGCGCAGCATCTCGGCCGCGCCCTCGGTGCCGAGCTTGACCCAGCTGGTCTGGATGTTGGTGATGTGCGGATGGAGGAGGAGCCGGGCCATGGCGGTGACGGCCCGGTTGTCACGGGTCGTCGGCCCCGGCCGGGCGATCCCGGCCAGATACACGGGCGCGTTGGTGTGGATGAACGGCAGGGTCACGAACTCCGTGAAGCCACCGGTCTCCTGCTGGATGGCGGCGAGCGTGCGGAGGTGCCCCAGCCAGTGGCGGGGCTGGTCCACATGCCCGTACATCATCGTCGAGCTGGACCGGATGCCCAGCTCGTGCGCGTTCTTCACGACCTCGATCCAGGTCGCGGCCGGCAGCTTGCCCTTGGTGAGTACCCAGCGGACCTCGTCGTCGAGGATCTCGGCGGCCGTGCCGGGGATGGAGTCCAGCCCGGCCTCCTTCGCCGCCGTCAGCCACTCGCGGATCGACATCCCGGTCCTGCTGGCCCCGTTGACGACCTCCATGGGCGAGAAGGCATGCACGTGCATGCCGGGAACGCGCTCCGTGACGGCCCGCGCGATGTCGAAGTACGCCGTGCCCGGCAGATCGGGGTGGATACCGCCCTGCATGCACACCTCGACGGCGCCGACGTCCCACGCCTGCTGCGCCCTGTCGGCGACCTGGTCCAGGGAGAGGGTGTACGCGTCGGCGTCGGTGCGGCGCTGTGCGAAGGCGCAGAAACGGCAGCCGGTGTAGCAGACGTTGGTGAAGTTGATGTTGCGGGTGACGATGTAGGTCACGTCGTCGCCGACGACGTCACGGCGCAGTTCGTCGGCGATGCGGGTGAGCGCGTCGAGAGCGGGGCCGTCGGCGTGGAGGAGGGCGAGCGCCTCGTCGTCGGTGAGCCGGGTGGGGTCGTCCGCGGCCGTGCGCAGCGCCTCCCTGACATCGGTGTCGATGCGTTGGGGCACCATGCCGGGCGCGGCGGCCTCGCGCAGCGCCTCCCAGTCCCCGTAGACGTCGTCGAAGTCGTCGCGCCGGTCGTGGGTGCGGCCCTCGGTGTCGATGGTGCGGTGCAGATCGGTGCGACCGGTGGAGGTGAACGTCTCGTCGGGCTCCTGCCAGGGCAGGCCGGCCGCGAACGCGTCCGGCCGTGCGAGGCCCGTCTCCGGGTCGGCGAGCGCGCGAACGTGCGGAAGGAGGCGGGGGTCGAGCCACGGCTCGCCGCGCTGCACGAACTCCGGGTAGACGCACAGCCGTTCCCGCAGCTCGAAGCCCTCTGCCCGGGACCGCTCGGCCAGTTCGTCGATCTGCGGCCAGGGCCGTTCGGGGTTGACGTGGTCGATGGTCAGCGGCGACACCCCGCCCCAGTCGTCGATCCCGGCGCGGATCAGCCGCGCGTACTCGCCGTCGACGAGATTGGGCGGGGCCTGCAGGCAGGCGGAGGGCCCCATGATGTGCCGCGCGACGGCGACGGTGGCGACCAGTTCGTCGAGCTCTGCGTCCGGCATCCCACGCATGGCCGTGTCCGGCTTGGCGCGGAAGTTCTGCAGGATCAGCTCCTGGATGCCGTGGTAGGCACGGGAGACGCGGCGCAGCGCGAACAGCGACTCGGCGCGCTCCTCGTACGTCTCACCGATCCCGATGAGCAGGCCGCTGGTGAAGGGGACGTTCGTCCGTCCCGCGTCCTCCAGCACCCGCAGCCGGACCGCCGGCTCCTTGTCGGGCGACCCATGGTGCGGCCCGCCCGGCTCGGACCACAGCCGGGTCGCGGTGGTCTCCAGCATCATCCCCATGGAGGGCGCGACGGGCTTGAGCCGCTGGAAGTCGGTCCAGGACATGACCCCGGGGTTGAGGTGCGGGAGGAGCCCGGTCTCCTCCAGGATGCGGATGGACATGGCGCGTACGTAGGCGAGGGTGTCGTCGTATCCGTGCGCGTCGAGCCATTCACGGGCCTCGGGCCAGCGGTCCTCGGGCTTGTCCCCGAGGGTGATGAGCGCTTCCTTGCAGCCCGCGGCGGCGCCCTTCCGCGCGATGTCGAGGACCTCGTCGGGCGACATGAACATCCCGTGCCCGGCGCGACGGAGCTTGCCGGGCACGGTGACGAAGGTGCAGTAGTGGCACTTGTCCCGGCACAGCCGGGTGAGCGGGATGAAGACGCTCTTCGAGTAGGTGATGACTCCGGCCCGCCCGGCGGCTTCCAGCCCGGCGTCCCGCACGCGTGCGGCGGACGCGGCGAGGTCGTCGAGGTCGTCACCACGTGCCTGCAACAGCACGGCGGCCTCGCCGACATCGAGGGCGACCCCGTCCCTGGCCCGCTTGAGCGCGCGGCGCATGGCGTTCTCGGTGGGCCGTGCGGTGGGTTGTCCGGGCCGGCTGGACTGGTCGGCTTGCCGTCCGCGCTGTCCGGGGTGCTGTCCGGGCTGGTCGTCGAGCTGCCGTCCGGGCTGGTCATCGGTCATGCGTCGAGCATACGAGCGGGGTGGGGCGGGGCGGTGGGGTGGCGTCGGGATCCCGCCGGGCCCCGTAGCGCTCAGGGGAGTGGGCAGCGTCGCCCACACCCTCTTCCCGACCGGGCGGGACGCGACGCCCCAGTCCTGCGCCAGCGCCGCGACCAGGAGCAGGCCACGGCCCGTCTCCGCGTCCGGGGCCGGCTCCCCCGGCGCGGGCGCGCGCTCGCCCCGTGCGTCCGAGACCTCGATGCGCAGTGTCGCCTCCGCAAGCCGCAGACGGAGCTCGAAGTCTCGTCCCTGCACGCGACCGTGCGTGACCGCGTTCGCGCCGAGCTCCGCGACGATCAGTGCCGCCGTGTCGGCGAACCCACTGCCGTACGTGTGACCCCACTCGTGGAGTTGGTGCATGGCGAGGTGCCGGGCGAGGCGGGCGCCACGACGTGTCGAGGTGAAGCGTTGGGTGAACTCAGCCATGGGGGTGGTCGTTTCCGTATTCACATCTCCGAGCGTGTCCGGCCCCACTTACTCTGACCAGGACTTACGGTTCGACGCCGGGTAACCGTACGGATGCGGTCGGTTCGCTGTACGGATGTCGGCCGTGACCGACGGGCACGTGCGGCAAGGGCAGGTACGGCATGGGCAACACGGGACGGGACGAGCGGCCGGAACGGCCGGCCGAGGTGGACGGGACCGCCCACCTGTTCCGGGCACTGGGCAAGCAGATCAAGGTCCTCAGGGAGCAGGCGGGGCTCAGCCAGAAAGAGTTGGGGATCGCCGCGCACTGCGGTGAGGACCTGATCTCGGCAATCGAGCGCGGGGTACGCACGCCGCAGCCGGACTTCCTGGAACGCGTGGACGGACTGGTGGGTGCGGGTGGCGTGCTCAAGGCAGCCGTTGACGACGTACGCGAGGCACAGTCGAAGGCCCGGACCCGGCATCCGGAGTGGTACCGGAGCTACGCCAGACTGGAGGCCGAGGCCGTCCAGCTATACGTCTACAACAACCAGTCGGTGCCCGGACTGCTCCAGACCGAGGACTATGCCCGTGCCGTCTTCACGCAGTGGCGGCCGCTCCTCGACGAAGCAACCATCGAGAAGCGTGTGGCCGACCGCCTCGACCGGCAGCGGATCTTCGAGCCGTGGCCGTCGCCCACGTTCGGCTTCGTCCTGGACGAGAGCGTTCTGATGCGGCCGATCGGAGGGCCGGCCGTGCATCGACAGCAACTGCGTCGGCTGCTGGAGATCGGGCGACTACGGACTGTTCAGTTTCAGGTGATGCCCCTCGCTCGCGAGGAACAACCGAGCCTGGACGGTCCGTTCACCTTGGTGACACCGAAGGGGCAGCAGCAGGTGGCGTACCTGGAGACACATACGTACCCGCGCCTGATCACTGACAGGGAAGAGGTTCGGGTGCTGTCGATCCGCTATGGGATCATCCAGGCGCAGGCTCTCAGGCCTGGCGAGTCCCTGACCCTGATCGAGAAGATGCTGGGAGAGCGATGAACACCGAGCAGCAGCTCAACTGGTTCAAGAGCAGCTACAGCAGCGGCGGCGGCGGGGAATGCGTCGAGGTGGCCACCACCTCCGCCTTCGTGCACATCCGCGACTCCAAGAACCTCCCCGGCCCGCAACTCGCCCTCCCCCGTCCCGCCTGGGTCGCTTTCGTCGCGCATGTCGGCGCCGTCGCGGGAGACTGAGCGCGACAGCACCACGGATGTTCAGGAGGGTCGAAGCCACGCCTCGCCGTGATGCACGGCCCGCGCTGCCCGAGGAACGCGTCGTGAGCGTGGAGCACCGACGGACAGTGCCAACGATGCCGTCCGTGACGTAGGCAACTCCCTCACCATTTGCGCCATCGTGTCCGATGTTCTTCGTTGCTGTCGGGAAGTCGGCCGTGACAGCATTCGGCGGGTGAGTGACAACGGGGATGACATAGCGAGGCCGCAACGACCCTCGCGGCTCGCTGACTTGGCCGAGTTGTCGGCGCCGGAAGGACCACCGGCGCCGACGACCGCCTCGCCGACGCCGCCGGTCGACGAGCCGGCCAGGGCGCGGCGTCGGTTTGCTCGTTTGCTGGGTGAGTTTCGGCGTTCGGCTGTGCTGGTGCCGTTGGATGCGTCGGGGTGTTTGTGGTCGGCGGATCAGGGTGGGGTGCGGTGGATCTGTGCGTTCTCCGACGAGGAGGCGTTGGCCCGGTTTGCTGGTGCGCAGGGTGATGCGGGCCGGGAGTGGGAGTACCAGAGAGTTCTGGGTGCGCGGCTCTTGGATGTGATGGTGCCGATGCTGCCGGGTCCGGCCGGGGTGGCGCTGGATGCGGGCAGTGAGGACGGTGTGTTGTTCCCGCCGGTGGCGGGGATCGTGCCGGATGCGGTGGCGGTTGATCTCGGGGGGATGCAGTGAGTGGGAGCGAGCCGGTGCTGCAGGCACCGCCGTCGGCGTTGGTGAGCTGACCGCCCCTGTGACAATCACATGGGACCACGATGGTCTGCATCCCATGGCCCAGACGGAGCGCGTGCGCACTGCTACCCAGGATGAGATTGACGCACGCTTCTTCACCATTGTCACCGATCTTGTCGGCACGCCCAGCGAACTCGTCGACGAATCCGGGGCGATTGCCTGGCGCACTCGGAGCACAGTATGGGGTACGACCACGTGGGCGAAGGCGAGCACCGCCTACACGCCGCTGCGGTTTCCCGGACAGTACTTTGACCCCGAAACGGGACTCCACTACAACCTTCACCGCTACTACGACCCGGAGTCAGCACGGTACCTTTCCCAGGACCCCCTGGGTCTGGCCCCTGCGCCGAACCCAGCCACCTATGTCCACAATCCGCACACGTGGAGCGACCCATATGGGCTCGCACCGTGCAACCAATACTTCGACAAGCGTGCCGAGGCATTCAATGCGGCGCGGGAGCGGGCAGGCGTACCCAACAGCCAGCAGCCGGTCAAGCAATGGGAAGTTGGCGACGATCCGACGCAGCGCCACCGGACAAGTAACTATGTGTACGACCCCAATCCGGGTGCCCACGGTCGCTACTACCAGTACGAGACGCCTCAGGGCACGCGTGTGATCGCCGAGCACACCAGTGACCCGAACGCACCATTTCCACACTTTCATGCGGGACAGCCCAAGGGCGGCGGATTCAACGTGGACATGATGGGTGAGCGATATCAGCAGGTCGGCGATAAGCATCACCTCTACTACAAGGGATGACAGGCAGATAGCGCCATGAGCGAAGCGCTGAAACGGAAACTCCTGCTGGCCAAGGAGAAGAAGGAGAAGGAACGGATCGAGCAGGACTTGCCGAGCGGTATGCTCGAGGAGTTCGTCGATACCAGCGAGGTACCTGAATGGGTGGCCGCCGCGTTCAATCGATTCACGAAATCAGCCACTCCTCCGGATTACTCCGCTGCTACCGAATCACAGCAAGAACTGGGGGCTTGGATCGAATCCCTGGCTGGGAGGAACGGCCTGTCGGAGCTCGTGCTTGTGCGTACGAACCTGCAGAATTTTCCATGGATGAAATGCCGCTGCGCTTCTTCTGGCTGGGCTGAAGCGCTAACGGGCACCGTGGGGCGCGACTTGACCCTTCTCTCGCACGACAAGCAGCGAATGCTCGTGATCTTCGATGAGGAGTACGAGTACATCGCTTTCGTAGCGTCGCAAGAGACCGAGACGCCTGCGGAATGAGGCCCACGACGTGACACGACAGCGAGGACCTGATCTCTGCAATCGAGCATGGGACGGACGCCGCAGCCCGACGTCGTGGAGCGAGCAAACGACTTGCTCGGCGCGGGTAGCGTCTGACGGCCACGCCCTCAGGCACTGGAGATCCTTCGCCAACACTGCACCACGTCCACCAGCGCGGCGCCGGTACAAGCCGTAGGTGTCACGGGGCACTCACCTCGCCGTGATCCTCGCCCGGCAGAGCCGGCAGAGAGCGCGTCGCCTGCGCGGCGAGCTCAGGGTCGGCCAGAAGCTGTGCCGTGGCACGTCACTCGACGATCACCCGGCGAGCCCAGAGGCTACTTCGGAGCCTCACAGATACCGCGCGTAGTCGTCCAGCACCCGTAGCACCTCCAGTTCATCCCCCGGCGGCAGCTGCAGCACCACCTCCGTCACCCCCTGTTCCTCGTAGTACGCCAGCTTCCCGGCCGACGGCGCGACCGCGCACGGAACGACCTCCAGGGATTTCGGGTCGCGGCCCGCGGCCGTCCACACCTCCTTCAGGGCCGGGGTCGACTCGCGCATGCCTCTGCCGCCGATCGGCATCCAGCCGTCCGCGTACTCCGTGATGTGTGCGAACAGCTTCGGGCCCGCCGCGCCGCCCACCAGGACGCGCGGGGTGCCGGACGGGGGTTTCGGGTGGGCGAAGGAAGCGCTGACGGAGGCGAACTCGCCTTCGTACGGCACGGGCTCCGGGGACCACAGGGCGCGCATCACGCGCATCCGGTCCCGGACCAGTGCCCGCCGCGTCGACCAGTCCACGCCGTGGTCCTCGGCCTCCTCCACGTTCCAGCCGAAGCCGACGCCGAGCGTGAAGCGGCCGCCCGAGACGTGGTCCAGGGTCGCGATCCGTTTCGCCAGGGCGATCGGGTCGTGCTGAGCCACCAGGGTGACGGCCGTACCCAGGGTCAGGGTTGTCGTGACTGCCGCGGCCTGCGCCAGGGCAACGAACGGGTCCAGCGTGCGGCCGTACTCCGGGGGGAGCTCGCCGCCGCCCGCCGCGTACGGGGTCCTGCGGGACACCGGGATATGGGTGTGTTCGGGGAGGTAGAGCCCGGCGAAGCCGCGTTGTTCGAGTTCTCGGGCCAGCCGCACGGGCGTGATGGTCTCGTCGGTCAGGAAGATCGTGGTCGCGATCCGCATGGGGACAAGGTAGGCCCAAACACCTCACCTCGTCGCCGGTCATGACCGCGTCATCCGCCAATCCCCTTCCCTTGCACCACCGTTCACGGCTCAATACGAGGGTTCGGACGAGGACTCAACGGCATCGACGCATCACTCCTGTCCTTCTCGACAACCTGGGGAGCCGACGGCATGTGCAACGACGACGAACACGCAATGGCCAGACGCGGACTGCTCCTGACAGGAGCGGCCGCCGCCTTTACGTTGGGAACCGTGAGGTTCGCGCACGCGGCATCAGGCAGTCCCGACCGACAGGCCGACGGGCACACCAAGGTCGTGAGCGGCACGCTGCCGCCCGGCGCCCCCGACTTCGTCTTCCTCCCCGTGGAGATTCCCCCGGGCGTGAACGAGATCCACGTCGCCTACGCCTACGAGAAGCCACAGCAGCCCCCCGGGACCTCCGGCAACGCGCTCGACATCGGCATGTTCGACGAACGCGGCACCGCACTCGGCGGCAAGGGCTTCCGCGGATGGTCGGGCGGGGCCCGGACCGAGTTCTTCATCCGGGCCGACGACGCGACGCCCGGCTACATCCCGGGGACCATCCGGCCCGGTGTCTGGCACATCGCCCTCGGGCCGTACACCGTCGCCCCGCAAGGGCTGCCGTACGAGGTGACCATCACGCTCCGGTACGGGGACCAGGCGAGGCCTCCGAAGCCGGTGTACCCGCCGGAGCGCGCCAAGGGGCGCGGCCGGGCCTGGTACCGCGGGGACTGCCACCTCCACTCCTGGTACTCCGACGGCCGGCGCACCCCCGCCGAGATCGCCGCGCTCGCCCGCGCCGCCGGGCTCGACTTCATCAACTCCTCCGAGCACAACACCCACTCGGCGCACGCCCATTGGGCCGACCAGGCGGGCGACGACCTGCTGATCCTGCTCGGGGAGGAGGTCACCACACGGAACGGGCACGTGGTGGCGCTCGGCACCGACCCGGGAACGTTCGTCGACTGGCGCTACCGTGCCCGGGACAACCGCTTCGGCCACTACGCGCGGGAGATCCGGCGCGCCGGCGGGCTCGTCGTCCCCGCGCATCCGCACGCCACCTGCATCGGCTGCAACTGGAAGTTCGGCTTCGGGGAGGCCGACGCGGTCGAGGTGTGGAACGGGCCGTACACCCCCGACGACGAGGTCTCCCTCGCCGACTGGGACAGCTCGCTCGCCGTCGCCGCCCGCAGCGGCCGCCGCTGGACCCCGGCCATGGGCAACAGCGACGCGCACCGGGACCCCGACCCGATCGGCACACCGCAGACCGTCGTGCTCGCCGACGATCTGACGCGTGAGGCGATCCTCGAAGGGATCAGGGCCGGGCGCAGTTATGTCGCCGAGTCGAAGGACGTGACCGTGGCCTTCTCGGCGGCGGGCGGCCGCGGCCGGCACGCGGGCATCGGCGAGCGGCTGCGCGTGGCCGACGGCGACCCGGTGACGGTGCGCGCCGAGGTCGCGGGAGTACCGAACTGCACGGTCCGGTTCGTCACCGACCAAGGCGTCCTGCACACGGCCACGGTCCCGACGTCAGGGACGGCCACCGTGGAGTGGCGTACGACGGCGCAGTACGCCACCTATGTGCGCGCCGAGGTGCGGCACGCGGTGGTGGTGCCGGGACTGCCGGGGCCGCTGGCGGCGTTCACCAACCCGGTCTTCCTGGGCGGGTGAGTGTGCACACGTCACCCGTGGGCGCCGCTCGGCCCCGTACTACGAGGTGCGACGCCACGGGCGGATGAGCCGCCCCGTCGGCCTGCGCCGCATCGTCCGGGCAGGCGGCGCCTGACGCCCCTGGGAGGGCGCCGCTTCAGCGCTTCTCCACGGGGAACAGTGGCGTCCATGCCAGCGCGGTGCGCCATGAATCGCCGTCACGCATCCAGTCGGCGATGACCTCCGCGACCGGCTGGGGCCCGATCACATCGCCCTGCCACGGCACATGCGCCTGGAAGTGGAGCTCCTCGCGACCCTCGCGGTACTCGACCTGATAGCTGATGTCGTCGTTCAGGTACACCTGGATGAAGTGCTGGCCGGCGGGCTGCCGGTCGCATCGCTCGACGATCACGAAGGGGTGCGAGAGGTTCATGTCGGCGAGCAGGTCGTGCACTTCGACGTCGGACGGGTCGTCGACAGACCTCCCGCCGGCTTCGACTGCGCGGATCAACGGCTGTGACATGAGAGCGACTTTACGGGGCGGGTGTGACAACGGCCAGGCCACTCGCGGATGACCGCAGCCGATGCCCGCGGTCGACGCCGGGTGCGACCGACCGCCCTCACGGCTTTCGCAGCGCGCCCAGGTACACACCGGTAAGGATCAGCGGAGTTCCCAGAAGCAGTCCCGCCGTCAGAGGCTCGTCGTCGAGCCAGGCCGAGAGCAGGATGGTGACGAGGGGGACGACGACGAAGATGTACGCGGCCCGCGACGGGCCCCAGGCTCTGACCAGCAGCAGGTAGAGCACGAACACCGCCACCGAGCCCGCCAGGACGACGTACCCCAGGGCCCACCAGGTCGCCGCCCGCTCCGGGAGAATCCACCTGTCGTCGGCGGCCCACGAGCCCGTGAAGAGGAGCGCCGCCGCGCCCGTCATTCCGACGGCGTTCATCGTCACCGGATGGACCTTGGGCAGGCGGTGGACCAACACCGCCGCCTCCGCGAAGGAGACCACGGCGCCGAGCATGGCGAGGAACGACAACAGAGGGACCGACCCCTGCAGCGGATTGCGGGACACGACCGCCACGCCCGCGACCGCCAGTACCGTCCCCACCCCCGCCTGCAGGCGGAACGTCTCCTGGTGCTGGGCCACCGAGAGCAGCAGGGCAACCAGCGGCACCAGGGAAAGGATGGTCTGACCGAGGCCTGCGTGGATGTGGACGAGGGCGTAGTAGGCCAGGGCGAAGGTGACGCCGAAGTTGAGCACGCCGAACAGCAGCGCGCCCGCGAGAGCCCGGCCGCGCGGCCACTGGAGCCGCATGACAGCCACGACGGCGAGCAGGACGACGGCGGCCGCCCCGAACCGCAACGCAGCACCCCACAGCGGATCGAGTTCCCGGTTGCTGAACCGCACACCCACGGCGTTGCCGCCGGCGAAGAGGCAGCACGCCGCGAAGGTGGCCGGGGCATGGCGGCTACCGACGCCGTTGCCGCTACCGGAAGGGGCTTGCATCACTACACGCTAGGCCGGGTGCGGAGCGCCGGTGCGGCGACACTCCCGGCGTAGGCCGTGCCCCGCCCGGCCACGGCCGCTGTCGGTGCCTGCAGCTACGCTCCCCGCCATGGCACAGACCTTGATGATCTACAACGGCACGACCGACGACCACGCCGATGCGGCGCGCACCGGTGGGGTGCCGCTCGTGCCCGCCGGGTTCTCCTGGCCGCTGTGCGCCGAGTGCGGGGGCCCGATGCAGTTCTTCGCGCATCTGCCGTTGGAGCACGGTGTCCTGTCGGTGTTCCTGTGCCAGAACGATCCCGGTGCGTGCGAGACGTGGGACGCGTCCTCGGGGAGCAACCGGGCCTTCCTCTTCCCCCGGGCCGGGCTGGTCCCCGCGGTGGTGCCGACCGCGGGCGTGACACTGCTGCCGGTCGTCTCCGCGATCCGGACCGAGGTCGTCACGACGGACGACGACACGACGGCCGAGCCGCCGGAAGGGACGGACCCCTACGACCTGGCGCGCGCGGCATGGCAGGCGGAGCCCGGCGCACGGTGGGGGAAGCAGCGCGAGGTGCTCGGTTCCCTCGGTGGTGAGCCGACCTACCTGGAGGAGGACCGGATTCCGCAATGCCCGTCCTGCGCCCGGCCGATGGACTTCGCGGCCCATCTCGAAGAGGGAATCGACTCCCGCACCGCCGCGAACCTCGGCGGCGCGGTCGGTTACGTCTTCACCTGTGCCGGGTGCGCCGAGGCAGCGTTCCTCCTGGGAAGCTGAGCGCGCACCCGGGAGGATGGGGTCAGACCTCGCCGGGGAACGCTCATGTACATCCTCACTGTCAGTCGGCGACGACCAGCGCCGGCGTCTCCTTCGTCAGCACCTCGCCGCGGAAGAACGCCGGGCTGCGGCGCTGCATCACCAGCATCAGGACGACTCCGAGCAGCAGCAGGCCCACACCGATCACGAACACCGAGCCCATGCCGAGGACCGAGGAGCCCGAGCCGTAGGCCGGGTCCCACATGTCGTAGAGGGTCTTGGCGAAGACGGCGGTGAGCATCAGGCCGCCGATGCCCGGGAACACACCCTTGACCAGCAGGTTGCCCGGTGAGCGGGACAGTTCCTTGCGGAAGAACCAGACACAGGCGAAGGCCGTGATCGAGTAGTAGAAGCAGATCATGAGGCCGAGCGCGTAGATGGTGTCGACCAGGACGTTCTCGCTGACGAGGCTCATCACGGTGTAGAAGACGCCGGTGGCGACGCCCGCGGCCACCGTGGCGAGGCCCGGGGTCTTGAAGCGGGGGTGGACCTTGGCGAACGCCTTCGGCATCGCGTCGTACGCGCTCATCGCGAGGGCAGTGCGTGCGACGGGGATGAAGGTGGTCTGGAGGCTCGCCGCGGCGGACGCCAGGACCGCGACGAAGAGCAGGATGCCGAGGCCCGAGCCCATGACCGGGTCGGCCAGGACGGCGAACACGTTGTCGGAGGTGTCCGGGTTGCCGAGGCCGGTGCCCTTCTCGCCGATGCCGGCGTACATCTGCACGGCGATGGCGACCATCAGGTACGAGGCGACGATGACGACCATGGCGAGCATGGCGGAGCGGCCCGGGGTGCGGGCGCTGCCGACGCTCTCCTCGTTGATGGACAGACAGGCGTCCCAGCCCCAGTAGATGAAGATCGAGAGGGAGAGCCCGGCGGTGAAGGCGGAGAAGGACTCGACGCCGAAGGGGTTCATCCAGGACAGGGAGAAGTCCAGGGAGCCGGCCACCTCGTCGGACTTGGCGATCGCCATGGCCGCGAAGATCACGATGACGGTGAGCTGGAGGCCGACCAGGGCGTACTGGACCCACTTGGTCGCGGTGATACCGCGGTAGCTGATGGCCGTGGCGACCGCGATGAAGGCGAGAGTCGTGAGGATGTGGACGGCCTTGTTGCCGTCGAGCGCGGCGACACTCTCGCTGCCGGTGACCTGACCTGCCGTGAGCCAGAAGAAGGAGGTGGCCACACCGGCGAGGTTCGACAGGACGACGACGGTGGCCACCAGCAGGCCCCAGCCGCACATCCAGCCGACCCTGGGGCCGAACGCCTTCACCGTCCAGGTGAAGGAGGTGCCGCAGTCCGGGAGCGCCTTGTTGAGCTCCCGGTACGCGAAGGCGACGAGGAGCATCGGCAGGAAGCCGGTCAGGAAGACGGCGGGCATCTGGAGCCCGACCTCGCCCACGGTCGGCCCGAGTGTGGAGGTCAGGCAGTACACGGGGGCGACCGTCGAGACGCCGATCACCGCGCCGCCCATCAGACCGACGGAGTTGCCGCCGAGCCCCTTGGTGCGGACACCTCCGGCGTCTTCGGGGGCGGCCGCGCCCCGTACTGCTTCTCCGGCCTGCGGCCGCGCATCCAGCTGAGTCATGAACAGGACGTTAAGTGCTGCGGTTTCCATATCCGGACGACAGAGATCCGGATCGAACCCCTTTCATTTGCAGGCAATCAACGGAATTCATCGGCAATCAAAAGCCCACACCGGAAACGCGATGGCACTTCTCAAGGCAGACCATCCGTTGGCCTCCATTGCGAGAACCGCAGCTCTGACCGATTCGTCCGATTTCAAAATTTCCCGCGACGATTTCCCCGCGCCCCCAGGCGCGTCCCCACCCCGCGTCCCCACCCCGCGTCCCCACCCCGCGTTCTCGACCCGCCATCACCCCGGCCCTCACCCCGGCCAGACCACCGCCTGCAGCTCGCTGTACGCATGCAGCGCATACGAGCCCACGTCCCGCCCGACCCCGCTCCTCTTGAAACCGCCGAAGGGCGCCTCCATGTTGCGGCCGACGGTGTTCACGCCGACACCGCCCGCCCTCAGCCGGCCCGCCACCCGGAACGCGCGCGCCACATCGCCCGACCACACGTAGTCGATCAGCCCGTAGTCGCTGTCGTTGGCGAGCGCGATGCCCTCGTCCTCGTCGTCGCACGGGACCACGACCACCACCGGTCCGAAGATCTCCTCCCGGACCACCCGCATGTCGTTCGTACAGTCCGCGAGGAGCGTGGGGGCGACGTAGAAGCCCCGGTCGAGCGCAGGGCGCTCCCCGCCCGCGACCAGACGCGCCCCCTCCTTGCGGCCCAGTTCGACATACGACTCCACTCGGTCGCGGTGCGCCGCGGAGATGACGGGGCCGACGACCGTCGCGGGGTCGCACGGATCGCCGACGCCCAGCCGGCCCGCGTACGCGGCGAGCCCCTCGACGACGCGGTCGTACACGCCGCGCTGTGCGATCACCCGCGTCGGCGCGGTACAGATCTGACCGCTGTAGAAGGAGAACGTCGTGCCGATCCCGCGCACCGCCGATGCCACGTCCGCGTCGTCGAGGACGAGCGCCGCGCCCTTGCCGCCGAGTTCCATCAGCTGGCGCTTCATGTCCCGGCCGCAGATCTCCCCGATGCGCTGCCCGACCGCCGTCGAACCGGTGAAGCTGACCATGTCGACGTCCGGCGAGTCGACGGCGGCCTCGCCCACGCCCGGCGCCGACCCCGTCACGACGTTCACCGTGCCGGGCGGGGCGCCGGCCTCCTGCAGCGCCTCGGCCATGCGGTACACGGACAACGGGTCCTGCGGGGCCGGCTTGACGACGACCGTGTTGCCCATGGCCAGCGCGGGCGCGACCTTCCCCGCCGGGTTCGCCCACGGGTTGTTGTACGAGGTGATGCAGGTGACGACCCCCACCGGGCGGCGTACCGCCAGCGCGCCGAAGACACCGGCCTTCCCCATCGGGCCCGCGGCGTTGATCTGCGGGGGCAGCGCGTGCTCGACCGGCTCCAGCGCGCCCTTCGCGTATCTGCGGAAGCGGGCGGCTCCGACCGCGACCTGCATGCCGCGCGCGGTGGCGGTCGTCGCGCCGCTCTCGGCGCGGGCGAGCACGGTGTACGCGTCCGCGTTCCGCTGGATGATCTCCGCGGCCCGGTCGAGGATCGCTGCCCGTTCCTCGGGAGCCGTTCGGGACCACGCCGGGAACGCCTCGCGGGCGGCTGCCGCCGCTTCGTGGACCTGGGCGCGGCTCGCCTCGGGGGCGAGACCCACGGTCTCCTCCGTGGCGGGGTCGATCACCTCGTAGTGACCACCGTCCGGTTCGGTCCACTCACCGCCGATGAACAGCCTCTGCGTCACCGGGTGCTCACCGTCCTGGTGTCGCGTCCCGAACGCAGCACGGTGCCCGGCACGGCGCCGGTGACCACGTCGTCCCTGATCGTCTCGACACCGTTGACCCGTACCGACACGATGCCGAGCGCCTTCGCGTCCAGCCGCGGGCTGTCGCCGGGGAGATCGTGCACGAGCGTCGCCGGGCCCGCGTCGATGCGCTCCGGGTCGAACAGCACCAGGTCCGCGTGCCAGCCCTCCAGGACCCGGCCGCGTTCCCGCAGGCCGAACAGCCGCGCCGGATCGTCGGTGAGCATCTTCACCGCCTCCTCCAGTCCCACCAGCCTGCGGCCGCGCAGACAGTCGCCGAGGAAGCGGGTCGTGTACGGCGCCCCGCACATGCGGTCCAGGTGCGCGCCCGCGTCGGAGCCGCCGAGCAGCACGTCCTCGTGCTGCCATGTCTCGGCCCGCAGCGTCCACGAGGCCGGGTCGTTGTCCGAGGGCATCGGCCACAGGACCGTACGCAGGCCGTCGTTGGCACAGATCTCGACGAGGCAACCGAACGGGTCCTGGCCGCGTTCGGCGGCGATGTCGCCGACGACCCGGCCCGTCAAGCCCTCGTTCTCCTTCGTGTACGTGTCGCCGATGACATAGCGGCCGAAGTTTGCCAGGCGGCGGAAGACCCCGGCCTCCTTGGAGGCGGCACGGCGCAGCATCTCCGCGCGCACGTCCGGGTCGCGGAGCTTCGCGATCCGCTCGGGGACCGGGAGGGAGAGGATCTCGCCCCAGCCGGGGATGAGGTTCAGCGCGCAGAAGGTCCCGAGCGACATGTTCATCGGTGTGAGGATCGGCATGGTGAGCGCGACGATCCGGCCGCCGGCCTTGCGGGCCCGCTCGGAGGGGACCAGCTGGCGGGGTACGCGTTCGGGGACGGCGGCGTCGACGGTGAGGACGTTCCAGTTCAGCGGCCGCCCCGCGGCGGCGCTCATCTCGACGAGGAGGTCGATCTCCTCGTCGGCGAACTGGTCGAGGCAGCCCGCGACGATGGCCTCGAGCTGTGTCCCTTCGTGCTCGCCGACGGCCCGGGCCAGGGCGATCAGCTCGTCGGGCCGGGCGTGCCGGGAGGCCACGGGCCGGCCGTCGCCGTCGGAATGGGTGGACGACTGGGTGGTGGAAAGGCCCCAGGCTCCGGCGTCCATGGCGTCGTGCAACAGGTCGAGCATCTCCCGGAGTTGCTCGGGTGTGGGCTGTCCACCGACGGCGTCCGGGCCCATGACGTGACGACGCAGGGCGCAATGTCCCACCATGAACCCCGCGTTGACAGCCGTACGGCCGTCGAGGGCGTCCAGGTACTCGCCGAAGCTGTGCCAGCTCCAGGGCGCGCCCTCTTCGAGGGCGACCAGGGACATGCCCTCGACCTTCGACATCATCCGCCGGGTGTAGTCGGCGTCCTCAGGTCGGTCGGGATGGAGGGGGGCGAGGGTGAATCCGCAGTTGCCGCCCGCGACGGTGGTGACACCGTGGTTGAGCGACGGCGTGGCGTACGGGTCCCAGAAGAGCTGGGCGTCGTAGTGGGTGTGCGGGTCGACGAAGCCGGGGGCGAGGACGAGACCGTCGGCGTCCTCGGCGGTGCGGGCCGGCTCGGTGACGGTGCCCGGTGGGGCGATGACGGCTATGCGGCCGTCCTCGCCGATGCCGACGTCGGCCGGGTACGCGGGGGCGCCCGTCCCGTCGACGACGGTCGCGCGCCGGATGAGGTGGTCGAGCATGCGTGGCGTCCCTTCGGGGCGTGGTGGGTCGGTGCGTGGCCCGGCCGGGTGCGCGGCTGCTTCGGCCGCGAAGGCTGCGCACGCCGGCCGGGCCGGGTACGGGTGGCGGTCCGGGAAGACGCCGCCCGTACGGGTGGGGTGGGCGCGGAGCGGTGCAGTGCGGGTGGGCCGCTGCGCGGGGCCGTTCCCCTCCCCGGCCTTTCCCGAAGCCGTGCCCGGCCCGGACCCGTACCGCGCCGAGCGCGGGGTCCTGGGGCCGAGCCCCCGGTCACGGCGCCACGAGAGCTGTCACGCCGCTTCGCGGAAACGGGTCGTGCGGTGGACCGGGTCCGTGTCGATCTGGGGGATCACGTGCTCGCCGATCAGGCGGATCGTCGTCATCGTGTCCTCGTACGACACCCCGATCGGCAGCCCGAAGGACAACTGGTCAGCCCCCGCCTGCTCCCACCTCTTGCACTGCTGCAGCACCTCACCGGGGTCGCCGCAGATCATCAGCTCCTCGGCTATCAGGAGTTCGATGATCTCCGCCGTGTACTCCGGCAGCAGTTCCGGCCACTCCGGGATACCCTCCGGCCGCGGGAACGTGTCGTGGTAGCGGAACAGCAGCGACTGCAGGTAGTTGAGCCCGCCGCCGACCGCGATCTCGACCGCGCGCTCGTGCGTCTCCGCGCAGATCGCCGTCGATGTCACCATCACGTTGTCGTTGACGAACGCGCCGACCGCCTTGGCCTCCTTGACCGCCGTCTTGTACGACTCGACGACCCACTCCATGTCGGAGACCTTCTGGACGCTGAAGCCCAGCACGCCGAGGCCCTTCTTCCCGGCCATGGCGTACGAGGACGGGGAACCGGCCGCGTACCACATGGCGGGGTGGGCCTTGCCGTACGGCTTGGGCAGGATCTTCCGCGGCGGCAGGGACCAGTGCTTGCCCTGGAAGCCGACGTACTCGTCCTGCAGCCACATCTTGGGGAACTCGGTGATCGTCTCTTCCCAGATCTCCTTGGTGTGGTTCATGTCGGTGATGCCCGGCATGAACCCGAGGATCTCGTGGGAGCCGGCTCCGCGGCCGGAACCGAACTCGAAGCGGCCCTCCGACAGATGGTCGAGCATGGCGACCTTCTCGGCGACCTTGACCGGGTGGTTGACCGGGGCGAGGGGGTTGAAGATGCCCGAACCCAGGTGGATGCGCTCCGTGGCGTGGGCGAGATAGCCGAGGTAGACGTCGTTGGCCGAGAGGTGGGAGTACTCCTCCAGGAAGTGGTGCTCGGAGGCCCAGGCGTACTTGAACCCGGACTTGTCCGCGTGGATGACGTACTCGGTCTCCTCCATGAGCGCCTTGTGCTCGGCGAGGGGGTCGGTCTCGGCGCGCTTGCCGAGGTAGCCCTGGACGAAGAGGCCGAATTCCAAGGGGGTTCACCGCCTTATAGTTTCTGACGGATCGTCAGATCTGGATGGGTCGACTGTTCCACCGGGTGCCCGGACAGTCAATACCTGATGGAGCGTCAGAGAACGCTGACGCCGGCCAGCCACCCGCCGTCGATGACGAACGGCTGACCGGTGATGTACGAGGAGTCCTCGCTGGTCAGGAAGAGCGTGAGCTTGGCGACCTCCTCCGGCTGCCCGACCCGGCCGAGTGGCACGAGCGTGCGGTACAGCTCGTCGATGGCGCCCGGATCGGTACCCTCCGGATTGCTCATCGGGGTGTCCACGGCCCCCGGGCACACCGCATTCACGCGTATCCCCTTGGCCGCGAGCTCCAGCGCGGCGACCCGGGTCAGCCCCAGGATCGCGTGCTTGGAGGCGGTGTACGCGCCGACGTAGGCCATGCCCGTGAGCGCCGTGTACGAGGCCGTGTTGACGATCGTCCCGCCGCCGGCCGCCTCGATCTCGGGCGCGAGCGCCTTGATCCCCAGGAACGCGCCGATCTGGTTGACCTGCGTGATCAGTTGGAACTCCTCCAGAGGGGTGGAGACCAGCTCGTTGAAGCGCAGGATGCCGGCGTTGTTGACCAGTCCGTCGATCCGGCCGTGGGCGGCCTTCGCCGAGGCGACCGCCGCGGCCCAGTCCTCCTCCCGGCTCACATCCAGGTGGACATAGTGGGCGCCCAGCTCCTTGGCGAGCGCCTCCCCCTGGTCGTCCAGCACGTCCGCGAGGACCACCCTCGCGCCCTCCGCGGCGAACAGCCGGGCCTCCTGCTCGCCCTGTCCGCGTGCCGCGCCGGTGATGAACACGACGCGTCCGTCCAGCTTGCCCATGCCGACTCCTAGGTCACGTGAGGTGCGGGGCCACGTCGGCGGCGAACGCCGCCATCTGGTCGGTCAGTTCGGTGACACTTCGGCTGCGGAAGCGGACCTGGATCTGGTCCACGCCCATCACGGTGTACGCACGCAGGGACTCGACAAGGGCCTCGGGCTTGCCGGTGAGCGTGCGACGGCCCGTGCGCCAGCCGGGTTCGCCGACATACAGGGGCTCGGTGATGGCGCCGATCGTGAGCGGCGCCTCGATCCCGGCGCCCTCGCGCAGCGCCCGGATGCGGGCGATCTGCGCGGGCAGCCTGTCGCGCGGATCGCCCTGCGGGAGCCAGCCGTCACCCCTGAGTGCGGCCCTGCGCACGGCGGCGGGCGAGGACCCGCCGACCCAGACGGGGACGCGGGCCTGGACGGGCCGGGGGCGCTGCCCGAGATCCTTGAAGGCGAACCGCTCCCCGGCGAACTCGGGGTACTCCTCCGCGCCGAGCGCCGCCCTGAGCGCGTCGATGCTCTCGTCCAGCACGGGTCCGCGTGCCTCGAAGTCGACGCCCAGCGCGTCGAACTCCTCCCGCACATGCCCGGCCCCGACGCCGAGCACCAGCCGCCCGCCGGAGAGATGGTCCACGGTCGCGTACTGCTTGGCGGACAGCAGCGGATGGCGCAGCCCCACGACGGCGACATGACTGAGCAGCTGCACCCGCTTGGTGACCGCGGCGAGGAAGGAGAGCGTGGCAACCGGGTCGTACCAGACGGTGGACATGGCGTCCGCGAGCCGCCGCGGGATGGCGACGTGGTCGCAGCTCGCGATGTACGCGAACCCGGCCCGGTCCGCGGCCCGGGCGATCTCGACGAGCTCGCCGGGCCCGGCCTCGACCTCCCAGGACTCGGCGTAGAGGGTGCTCTGGGACTGGACCGGGAGCTGCATCCCGTAGGCGACCATGGGGCACCTCGACTCCTCGTATCTGACGGTGCGTCATAAACGATGGCGGGCCCCATCGTCTTCCTTGACGGCCCATCAGACAAGAGTCTCGGCTACCCCAGGAGCGCGTAGACGGTGGAGGCCCGGGCGGCCGGGCCGTCCGCACCCTCGGCGGTCAGGGTGATGTCGGCGAACGCCATCCGCCGGCCCAGCTTGGTGATCCGGGCATCGACGAGAACGTCCGCCCCGACGACGGCACGCTGGAAGGAGCTGGACTGCTGGACGGTCGTCATCGGGACGAAGCCGCCGCGGGCCGAGGACACGGCGATCACGGTCGCGGTGTCGGCCGCGGCCATGAGCGCCTGCCCCGACAGCCCGCCGCCCTCCCGCGCCAGCCGGTCGGACCAGGGCAGCCGCAGGACGGCATGCAGATCGCCCGTCTCCTGGACGGACAGGCCCAGTTCCAGGACCCAGGGCGCGAAATTGTCGGCGAGGATCTTGTCGGCTTCGGCGAGGGAGAGCGTCATGCCCTGATGCTCCCGCGCGGCGACGCTGCGCGAAAGCGGGCGTGCGGGCGGGGGTGAGGTGCGAATGCGGGCGCGCCGGTACGTGTACGCGGAGTCCGGCGTCGCCGGACTCCGCGTACACGTACCGCCGAAGACGGCCGCTCACCCCTCACGGAGCTCGCCCTCCAACAGGCCCATCGTGAACTGGTCGTGCCACTTGCCGTCCCGGCGGAAGGTCTGGCGCAGGCGGCCCTCCTCGACGAAGCCCACCTTCTTGTAGACCTGCTGGGCGGCGTGGTTCTCCGTGGCAACCGTCAGGGTGATCTTGTGGAGGCGCATCTGGTCGAAGCCGTAGCGGCACACCGTGCGCATCGCGTCCGTCGCGTAGCCTTTGCCCCAGTACTCCTTCTCGCCGAGGTAGATGTCCAGCTCCGCGATGCCGGTCTCCGGCTCGGCGTCCCGCAGGACGACCAGGCCGATGAGGCGGGCGTCGGCGGTGGCCTCGATGCCGAGGAGCAGGTCGCCGTACGTGTTGCGGGGGCGTTCGGTCAGCCACTTCTCGACGTGCTCCGGCGTCGACGGATGGTTGTCGTCCATCCACCGCACGACCTCCGGGTCGTGGTTCCAGCGCCACAGCGCCTCCGCGTCCGAGGGACCCATTGCCCGCAGTGTCACCAGTTGTCCGAGCACCATGACCGTACGGCTCCTTCCGATTCGTGAACCCGATAGGGGTAGCACGGGGGTGCGCGGGCGCTCAACGCAATTGGCACGGGCCGCCGTGGGAAACGCCGTTCACCGCGATCGGATGCGGGCGCACCACCCGTACGAAGGTCGAATTCAGGGCAACGTCCCCTTGCCGGCGAGGCCGCGTTATACCGTCGTCGGCGACAAGGGCAGGGCCGGGGGCTGGAGTGGCATGGGCAGCGACATTCGCTATCGGGTGGAGCGGATCGCGCTGTCCCTGATGGCCGCATCGGGCGTCGTGGTGTTACTCGCCGATCTCTTCGGGTGGCTCGATGCGCTGGCTCCCGGGGGCGCGCTCCCGAAGGTCACGCTGCTCATCCTGAGCACGGTCACCGTGTTCCTCCTGCTGGAGATCGACCGGTTGAGGAAACTCGACGACGTCCAGGAGCAGCTCACCAGGCTGGACGACAACGTCCAGGCACAGCTGTCCCAACTGGACATCGGCGCCGTCGCACGGCGACTCAGGCAGGAGCACTACGGCGGCCTCGTCAGGGTGCACCGGCGTTTCCCCGAAGAGGAGTTCAACGGGTTCGTGGAGGGCGCCGGGCAGGAGGTGACCATCCTGCAGACCTGGATCCCCAACCTGCACCACATCAAGCGGGCGCTGGAGAAGGCCGTCGTCGACCAGCGGGTCCCTGTGCGCATCATGCTGCTGCACCCGTCGTCGCCCGTCGCCGGGCTGCGCGACGAGGCGTTGCGGACCGTGCGGGATCCTGCGCTCGCGGCGGATGTGAAGGCGAGCGTGGAAGGGTGTCTGGCCGGCCTCGCGGAGCTCAACCTGGGGATCCGGGAGGAGGACCGGCCGCGGCTCCAGGTGCGGGTGTACAACTCCCTGCCGTCGACCGCCGTGTACAAGGCCGACGAACACTTTCTGGTCAGTTCGTTCCTGCACGGCCAACTCGCCATCGACTCCACCCAGATCGAGGTCGACGGCGGCGACACCGTGATGGGTCAGGAGGTCCAGCGGGAGCTGAACACTCTGTGGAGCATCGGCAGCGATGTGGACCTGCGCGACTGGCGCGCTTCGATCAGACTCATCAGCCTGTGATCCATGGAAAGGTACGGCCATGCGCGATCTGGACGAGTTCGAGAACATGCTGATCGAGCGGTTCGAGGAGCATCCGGTACTGGCGAACATCACGCTGCTGCCGGACGACGACTTCGCCGCGGTCCTGCTTCAGCGACGTTTCGTGTCGCTCGCGTTCACCCCCTCCTACGACCTGGCGATCGACCTGCTGCGTGACGAGGCGGGCCTGCGGATCGCCCGGATCATCCTGCGCGAGGAGTATCCGGACAGCCACGGACACACACGCTCCCACCGCGAGGACATGACGGAGGACCTGTACCGGCTCGGGGTGTCCAGGGCAGCCCTGGTGGAGTCGAGGCCGACAGCTGCCACGCAGCGGGTCATCACCGACACCTTCGAGCTGATCGCCGACTCGGGCGGCCATGACAACGCCGACCTGCGGCTGCTGACGATCCTGCGGTTCTGGGGCGAGGTCCTGGTCTCCGTCGAGTACGGCAAGCTGTGGGAGCGGATGGGGCCGCTGCTGACGCACGAGGGCGAGAACCGCTCGCGCTTCTACTACCCGCACCACGTCCACGACGCGAAGACCCACTCCCTCGCGACGGTGTCCCTGCTGTCCGGCACCCACTCCGATCGTCTGGCCACGCGGGTGACCGAACTCCTCGCCCGCGAGGCTTCGACCGACTGCTTCCGTGAACTGGAGGAGCGGGCCCTTCAGCTCAAGGCGGGCTTCTACGACCAGTTCCTGCCCGCGCTGGACCGCGTCGGGGTCTGATCCCCGGCGCGGCCGGCCCGCCGCCGGCACGTTGATCACGCGCCCGGGCCCGCCTCAGGGCGGGCCGCGTGACGAGGAGCGCCTCAGGCCGCGCCCGGGCCCGCCCACAGGCCGTCGTCCGTCAGGCCCAGCAGCTCGATCGCGTTGCCGCGCACGATGCGGTCCACCACGTCCGGCGCCAGGTGGCCCATCTGGGACTCGCCGACCTCCTTGGACTTCGGCCAGGTCGAGTCGGAGTGCGGGTAGTCCGTCTCGTACAGGACGTTGCCCACGCCGATGGCGTCCAGGTTCTTCAGGCCGAACGCGTCGTCGAAGAAGCAGCCGTAGATGTGCTCGGCGAAGAGTTCCGAGGGCGGGCGGGTGACCTTGTCGGCGACGCCGCCCCACGCGCGGTTCTCCTCCCAGACCACGTCGGCGCGTTCCAGGATGTACGGGATCCAGCCGATCTGGCCCTCCGCGTACATGATCCGCAGGCCGGGGAAGCGTTCGAACTTGCCGCTCATCAGCCAGTCGACCATCGAGAAGCAGCAGTTGGCGAAGGTGATCGTCGATCCGACCGCCGGCGGGGCGTCCGCGGAGGTGGACGGCATCCGCGACGAGGAACCGATGTGCATGGCGATGACCGTGCCCGTCTCGGCGCATGCCGCGAGGAAGGGGTCCCAGTCGTCGGCGTGGATGGACGGCAGCCCCAGGTGCGGGGGTATCTCGGAGAAGGCCACGGCCCGCACCCCGCGTGCCGCGTTGCGGCGGACCTCGTCGGCGGCGAGGCGGGCGTCCCACAGCGGGACGAGGGTCAGCGGGATCAGCCGCCCCTGCGCGGCCGGGCCGCACCACTCCTCGACCATCCAGTCGTTGTAGGCGCGGACGCCCAGCAGCCCGAGCTCCCTGTCCGCCGCCTCGGTGAAGGTCTGCCCGCAGAAGCGGGGGAAGGTCGGGAAGCAGAGGGCGGACTGGACGTGGTTGACGTCCATGTCGGCGAGCCGGTCCGGAACGCTGTACGAGCCCGGCCGCATCTGCTCGTAGGTGATGATCTCCAACTTGATCTCGTCGCGGTCGTAGCCGACAGCGGTGTCAAGGCGGGTGAGCGGCCGGTGCAGGTCCTCGTAGACCCACCAGTCGCCGATCGGCCCGTCGTCGCCGGGTGCACCCATCACGGGGGCGAACTTCCCTCCCAGGAAGGTCATTTCCTTCAGGGGTGCCCGAACGATGCGGGGGCCTGTGTCGCGGTACTTGGACGGGAGCCGGTCCCGCCAGACGTTGGGGGGCTCCACCGTGTGGTCGTCCACCGAGATGATCTTGGGGAAGGTCTCCATGGTTTCACGGTAGCGCCGATCTGACGGTTCGTCAGCTACTGCGGAGCCCTCGGAACGCGGAGCCGCCGCATCCATTCTGCTCACTATGCACTGCGTCTATACATCGTGTGTATAGTACGGGCGTACGACCGACCAGCGGCAACGCTCCGCATTCCGCGCGCCCGCACGCACCGACCACACACGGGGGAACTTCGTCATGCCTGCCAAGACGTACAAACACCGGTCCCGGGTTGTCTCCGCCCTGGCCGCCGCCTCGCTCGCGCTCGTCCTCGGCGGCTGCTCCCTGGAGACCACCTCACCCGCCGACGCCCGCGAGGACGCCGTGGACGCCGGTGCCCCGCTGTCGGACGGCAAGCCGCTCGGCAGCGGCAAGGGTGTCGGGGCCGAACCCGCCGTGGACTGCTCGAAGGCCAAGTGCATCGCCCTGACCTTCGACGCCGGCCCCGGCAAGGACACCCCGGAACTCCTGGACACCCTCAAGGAGAAGAAGGTCCACGCCACCTTCTTCCTGCTCGGCAAGAACCACGTCCTCAAGCACCCCGACGTCGTACGCCGCCTCGCCACCGAGGGCCACGAGGTCGCCAACCACACGTGGACCCACCAGCGCCTCGATCAGCTGGAGAAGGACGAGATACGGGACGAACTGGGCCGCACCCAGGACGCCATAGCCGACATCACCGGCAAGAAGCCCCGTCTGATGCGCCCGCCCCAGGGCCGTATCAACGACGACGTGACGGCGGTGAGCAAGGAGCTCGGCCTCTCCCAGATCCTGTGGAGCGCCACCGCCAAGGACTTCTCGACCACCGACTCCGCGCTCATCGAGAAGCGCATCCTCGACCAGGCCGGCCGCGACGGCATCATCCTGCTCCACGACATCTACGACGGAACCGTGCCCGCCGTCCCCGGCATCATCGACGAGCTGAAGAAGCGCGGTTACACCTTCGTCACGGTCCCGGAGCTGCTCGCGCCCGCCGAGCCGGAGCCCGGAAAGGTCTATCGTCCCTGATCAGGGTTGGGACGAGCCTCACATGGGCAGGCGGGAGACGGAGGTGCCCCGCTGCTGACGGGGCCGCCCCCCACAGGGCAGACTGTCGAGGGCGATTTCCGGCAGTACGGGCAGGGGGCAGCCAATGGACCGTGACAGCGGGCCACGCGTACCGAACCAGCGCGCTCCGCTGCGCAGTGACGCCGCCGAGCTCCACTTCAGCGTCCTCGGCCCGGTGCGGGTCAGGCGCGGCGCGCAGACGCTGCCGCCCGGCTCACCGCAGCAGCAGGCCCTGCTCGCCGCCCTGTTGCTGCGCGACGGACGCACTGCCACCGCCGGGGAGCTGATCGACGCGCTCTGGGGCGAGGAACCGCCCTCGCAGGCACTCGCCGCCGTCCGTACGTACGCCTCCCGGCTGCGCAAGGCTCTCGCCGGCGACGCGCTCGTGAGCGAGTCCGGTGGATACGCGCTGCGGATCGGGCACGGCGCCCTCGACCTCTCCCTGGCACAGGAGTTGGCGGCGGAGGCGGACAAGGCCCGTGCCGCGTCCGACCGCTGTCAGGCGCGCACGCTGATCGACAAGGCGCTCGGCCTGTGGGACGGCGAACCGCTCGCCAACGTCCCGGGGCCGTACGCGGAGAACCAGCGCGCCTGGCTGGAGGAATGGCGTCTGACGCTGCTGGAGACCCGGCTCGACCTCGATCTGGAGGTCGGCTGCCATGCCGAGGCCGTCTCCGAGCTGACGGCGCTCACCGCCGAGCATCCGCTGCGGGAGCGGCTGCGCGAGCTGCTGATGCTCGCGCTGTACCGCAGCGGCAGGCAGGCCGAGGCGCTCGCGGTGTACGCGGACACACGCCGTCTCCTCGCGGACGAACTGGGCGTCGACCCGCGGCCCGAGCTCGCCCGCCTCCAGCAGCGCATCCTGCAGGCGGATGCGGAGCTTGCCCGGCCGGTCGAGGAGTCCAAGCCCGCCCCCAAGGTCACACGCCCGGCCCAACTGCCCGCCACGGTCCCCGATTTCACCGGCCGTGCCGCCTTCGTGACGGAGCTCGGTGAGCAGCTCGCCGGCGCCGAGGGCTCGGTGATGGCGGTGTCCGCGCTCGCCGGGATCGGGGGCGTCGGCAAGACGACACTCGCCGTGCATCTGGCCCACCAGGCCCGCCCCCACTTCCCCGACGGCCAGCTCTACGTCGACCTCCAGGGCGCGGGCAGCCGGGCCGCCGAGCCGGAGACCGTGCTCGGCGCGTTCCTGCGGGCGCTCGGCACGGCGGACTCGGCGATCCCGGACACTCTGGACGAACGGGCCGCGCTGTACCGCTCGACGCTGGACGGCCGCCGGGTACTGGTGCTGCTGGACAACGCGCGGGACGCGGCGCAGATCCGCCCCCTGCTGCCGGGCACGGCCGGGTGCGCGGCCCTGATCACCAGCCGGGTGCGGATGGTCGACCTGGCGGGCGCGCACCTGGTGGACCTGGACGTGATGTCCCCCGAGGAGGCGCTCCAGCTCTTCACCCTCATCGTCGGCGCGGAACGGGTGGGCGCGGAACGGGAAGCGGCGCTGGACGTGGTCGCGGCGTGCGGCTTCCTGCCGCTGGCGATCCGCATCGCGGCGTCGCGGCTGGCGGCGCGGCGCACCTGGACGGTCTCGGTGCTGGCCGCGAAGCTCGCCGACGAGCGGCGCAGGCTGGACGAACTCCAGGCGGGCGACCTGGCGGTGAAGGCCACGTTCGAGCTGGGCTACGGCCAGCTCGAACCGGCCCAGGCCAGGGCCTTCCGCCTGCTGGGCCTTGCGGACGGCCCTGACATGTCGCTGGCAGCAGCCGCGGCGGTGCTGGACCTGCCGCTGCACGAGACGGAGGACCTGCTGGAGGCGCTGGTCGACACCTCGCTGCTGGAGTCCGCCGCGCCGGGCCGGTACCGGTACCACGACCTCGTGCGCCTCTACGCGCGTTCCTGCGCGGAGCGGGACGAACAGCCTCCGGCGGAGCGCGGGGCGGCGCTGTCGCGGCTGCTGGACTTCTATCTGGCGACGGCGGCGCGGGTGTACGCGATCGAGCGGCCGGGCGACCGGCTCGTGGACCACCTGGAGCCGACGGGCGGCGCGGGTCTGTCGTTCGCCGACCGGCAGGCCGCTCTCGACTGGCTGTACGCGGAGGCGAACTGCCTGCTGGCCTGCGCCCGCCAGGCCACGAGCGGCGCCGGTCTGCGCCGTGCGGTGGACCTGCTCTGGGCGGCAAAGGATCTGGCGGAGTCGGGCGCCAACTCGAAGCAGTACGAGTCGGCGGCGCTGACGGCCCGGGATGCCGCGCGCACCGCCGGGGACACGCGCGCCGAGGGACGCGCCCGGACGACGCTGGCCAATGCCCACCTGGTCGCGGGACGTTACAACGAGGCCGACGAGGAGGCCTGCAGCGCCCGGTTGCTCGCGGTCGAGGCGGGGGACACCGCACCGGTCTCCTGGTCGGACAACGACCGGGGGATCATCGCCTACACGCAGGAGCGGTACGAGGACGCGGAACAGCATCTGCTGAAGGCCGTTGACGGATACCGTGCCGACGGGAACCTCCCCGGCGCGGCAACGGCGCTGTGCAATCTGTCCCGCGTGCATCTCCTGCTGGGACGCACGTCCAGTGCGATAGACCTCGCCCAGCAGGGCATCGCCATCTACGACGGCATGGGGCTCACGGTGCGCCTCGCCAACGGCATGTACGCCCTCGGCGTCGCCCTGACGCACGCAGGCCGCCATGCCGAGGCACTGCAGCAGTTCGCGGATGCGCTGCACATATTCGCCGAGGACCGGCAGCGGCTCTGGGAGGGCACCACGCACTTCCGTATCGCCGACGCGTACCTGAGGGTCCACAAGCCGGCTGTCGCCGCTCAGCACGCCGAACAGGCCCTTGCCAGCGGATGCATCGGCGGCGACCGGATGCGGGGCAACGTCCTCACGACGCTCGGCAGGGCGCTGCACTCTCTCGGCCAGACGGACCGCGCCCGCGCGTGCTGGCGCGAGGCACTTTCCGTCTACGAGCAGCTGGGCGCGGCCGAGGCGGACCAGGTGCGGACACTGCTGTCGCCTCTCGCGGCGGCATGAGAAAAGCCCTCGGCTGCGCGTTCAGCATTTGTTTATGCTCATCCGACATGCTCAAGCGCATCGCATCCGCCGCTATCGGGGGGCAGGCGGATCACCGGACCTTCACCTCCTTCGAGGTCGACAGGTCCCAGGCCTTCTGTCCGGCGGCCCTCGGGGGAGTCGCCGGGCGGAAGTCCACCTTCAGTCATCGGCACGATCCCACGGGGGACAACGTGAGCACGAACGAGCAGAACCGCGACGAGATCACGACGATGGACAACCACATTCCCGCGCCGCCGAAGGACGGGACCTTCACGACGATGGACAACCACATCCCGGCCCCGCCCAAGGACGACACCATCAGCACGATGGACAACCACATTCCCGCGCCGCCCAAGGACGGGACCATCACGACGATGGACAACCACATCCCGGCCCCGCCGAAGCCGTGATCTGACGCCACTTCGACGGGGAACGGCCGCGGCGGCGCGGAGGGGGAGCCGTCGCGGCCGTTGGCGTGTTTCCCATCCTCCTGACGCGGACTGTGTCCTGACACACACTCAGACATTCGTCCAGAACTGGCCCCCGTTCGGACAATTCCAAAAGGATCTTGTGCGGAAACCGAGCGCAATCGCTCGGCGGCGGTGTGTACTTGGCGGGTCCGTCCCGCCAAGCGGATCACACCCCCCTGCCTTCCCGAGGTCCACACTCATGATCGAGATACCGGAGCTGGCCCTCGGTGGCCTGGCCGCCGGGACACTGTCGGCGTTCGTCCTCGGCGGCGGACTCGTCCGCTCCCGGAAGGCGCGGGACCGGCAGCGCGCCGAGATCGAGGCCCTGAGATCCCACCTCGACGCCGCACGGCACGAACTCGACCGTGCGGGCGCCGCGTTCGCCGCCGAGGTCGCCCATCTTGCGAGCACGCGCATGCCGGCCGAGGCCACACGGACCGCCCACCCGCATGTGCAGGTCCCCGGGCCGCTCGGCCCGTCCGGCGAGGGCACCGACGCCGTGCTCGAGCGTCTGCGTACCTGCATCGCGCAGGAGCGCAAGCGCGTCGACGCCGCGGCCCGCGCCGGAATGCGCGGCACCACTCGCGAGATCCAGGCCGGCCTCTACCGTCTCCAGGACGTGCTCCGCGGACTCCAGCAGCGCTACGACGACCCCGAACTCGCGGCGACCCTCTACGCCCTCGACCACGAGAACGAGCAGTCCCTCCGCCGCGCGCAGGTCGCCGCCGTCGTCTGCGGGGCCTGGGTCGGGCTGGCCCGCGAGGAGTCGCACCTCGTCGACGCCGTCACCGGCGGCCAGGCGCGGCTCGTCGGCTACCACCGCGTCCAGGTCCACCACCACCTGGAACCGGGCACCGCCCTCGTGTCCCACGCCGTCGAGCCGGTCGCCATCATCGTCGCCGAACTCCTCGACAACGCGCTGCGCCACTCCTCCCCCGACACCGCCGTCACCGTCAGTCTCGAACGCGCCCACCACGGCGTGACCGTCACCATCGACGACGCCGGGGTCGGCATGGCACGCGACGAACGGGCCCACGCCCAGCGGATGGTGGCCGGCACCGACCCGATCCTGCTCGCCGACCTCGGCGATCCGCCTCGTATGGGGCTCGCCGCGATCGGGCAGCTGACACGGCAGTTCGACCTGTCCGTGGATCTGTCGACGCCCTCTCCGTACGGAGGCGTCCGCGCGATCGTGCTCGTCAGGAGCCATCTGCTTTCGCACATCGACCCCGTCCTGCGCCCGCCCGCGGCGAGCGCCGCGCCCTCCACCCGGCGGGCCGGGGAACACGAGCCGGAGCTGGGCCGGGTGCCCGCGCAGGACCTCGTACGCGAGCGCCCAGCCGACCCGCACGAGGACGCCCTGCCGCAGCGCCGCCGCCGTACGCGCGCCCTCCCCGAGTCCGAGGCCGTCCCCGAGAAGGCCCCCACGCGCACCCCCGAGGAGTCCGCCGCGGCCCTCGGTGCCCTGCAGTCCGCCACCCTCGCGGCCCGCAGGGCCGCCGACGCCGAACGGAGCGATCCCCGATGACCAGCCGCGAGACCGGTGACACGGCCTGGGTGCTCGATCCGATCCTGGAGATCCCGCATGTGCGGGCCGCCGTCCTGCTCACCCGGGACGGTCTTGTCTCCGGTTTCTCCGCGGCCCTCGCGCAGGAATCCGCCGAACGCGTCGCCGCGATCGTCTCGACGGTGCAGGGTGCCTGCCGCACGGCCGCCGCCGCGTTCGCCGATGCCGACGCCGCCCAGCTGCGCCAGGTCGTCGTCGAGTCCGACCACGGCTACATCCTCGTCGCGCCCACCGACCACGGCACCTGCGTCGCCGCCTACGGCGACCCCGACGTGCGTCTCGACCTCCTCGGTCACCGCGTCCACTCCCAGGTGGCGCGCCTCGGGGAGAAGGCCATGGCCGCCGCGCCCCGCGGAGCCGACGGCGACCGGCCGGTATGACGGGCCGCCGGAGCGGCCGCCCGCTGGTCCCCGCCTACCTCTCCACCGGCGGGGTGGCCAGACCCAGCCGCAACAGCCTGGAGCGCCTGTCCGTGCTCACCGGCGCCGGCGGCCCCGCTCCCGCGGGTCTGCCCGCCGCCCAGCTCGCCCTGCTGCAGACGCTCGACGGTGGCTCGCTGACCGTCGTGGAGACGGCGGCCCTGCTGGAACTGCCGGTCTCCGCCGTGCGGGTGCTCGCCGCCGCCCTGATCGACCAGGGACTGGTGAGCGCGCGCCCGCCCGTACCCTCCGCCGCCCTGCCCGACCGTGACCTGTTGAAGAGAGTGGCCGATGGCCTCCGCGCCCTCAAGCTCTGACCAGCTGCTCAGCCCGCCCTCCCGCGACCGCGGGCTGCATCTGCCCGACACCGCACGCGAGCTGGTGAAGATCCTCGTCACCGGCCCGTTCGGCGTCGGCAAGACCACCCTGATCGACTCGGTGTCCGAGATCCGCCCGCTGCACACCGAGGAGCATCTGACCGAGGCGTCGGTCACCGTCGACGATCTCGCCGGCGTACGGGACAAGACCACGACCACCGTCGCCATCGATTTCGGCCGGGTCTCCCTCGGCGACAGCATCGTGCTCTACCTGTTCGGCACCCCCGGCCAGGAACGCTTCCGCGCGCTGTGGGACGACATCGCCTACGGGGCGCTCGGCGCCCTCGTCCTCGTCGACACCCGCCGTATCGACGACTCCTTCGACGTCCTCGGGCTCGTCGAGGAGTCCGGGCTGCCGTACGCGGTCGCACTCAACACGTTCCCCGACTCCCGGCAGTACAGCGAGCAGGCTCTGCGCCGCGCCCTCGACCTGGAGCCCGGCACCCCGCTGGTCACCTGCGACGCGCGCGACACCAACGCCTCCGTGGACGCACTCCTCGCCCTCGTCCAGCACCTCATCGACCGCAACTCCCCGCAGCCGGAGGCCCGGTGAACGCCTACCCCGCCCGTGCCGACGCCTTCTCCCTCTCCGCGCCGGTCAGGCTGTGGGAGGAGGGCTTCGCCGCCGATCCGCACAGCTACTACGCAACCCTCAGGGCGCAGGGACCGGTCGGCTGGGCCGAACTGGCCCCCGGTGTCCCCGCGTACGTCGTCACCGACCGCCGTGCCGCGCTCGACCTGCTGCACGACACCGAGTCGTTCTCCGTCGATCCACGCCCCTGGGAGGCGACGGTCTCCGAGGACTCGCCGGTCCTCGGCATGATGCGCTGGCGGCCCAACGCCCTGTTCTCGGACGGCGAGGAGCACACCCGCTTCCGCCGTACGATCCTCGACGCCTTCGACCTGATCGAGCCGCACGACCTGCGGGAGCGGGTGCACCGTGCCGTGGACATCCTGGTGTCCCGGTTCGGGCCCGACGGACAGGCGGACCTGGTAGGCCAGTTCGCCCGCCCCATGATGGCGCTGATCTTCAACAACCTCTTCGGTCTGCCCGACAGCGAATCCGGCCGTCTCGACGCCGCGCTCGGGGAGATGATGGAGGGCGGCGAGCGGGCGGCCGCGGGTGAGGCCGAGTACGG
The DNA here is from genome assembly GCF_056436245.1 of Streptomyces sp. NPDC043812. NCBI lineage: Bacteria > Bacillati > Actinomycetota > Actinomycetes > Kitasatosporales > Streptomycetaceae > Streptomyces > Streptomyces sp. NPDC043812. Next base: position 216,159 of record NZ_JBWKCY010000002.1, on the reverse strand, counting down.
CAGGTACGTCATGGAGCTGATCGGCGCCAAGATGGCCGAACGCGGTCCGGACCTCACCAGCCGGCTCCTCGACCACCCCCTCGCGCTGACGCCCGAGGAGGTCACCTGGCAGGTGTTCCTCACCCTCGGCGCCGGCCATGAACCGACCGCGAACCTGGTCTCCAACGCGCTGTCGCGCATCCTGGGAAACCCGGACTACTACTCCACTCTCACCTCCGGTTCGCGGCCCGTCATGGACGCGGTCATGGAGGTGCTGCGCTACGAGACCCCGCTGTCGAACTACGGCATCCACTTCGCCCGTGAGCCGATGAGCTTCCACGGGATGTGGCTGCGGGCCGCCGTCCCGATCGTCATCTCCTTCGGCGCGATGGCCCGCTTCTCCGAACAGGACTTCGCCGGCTCCCACCATCCGCACGACGCCTCCCACATGTCCTGGGGAGCCGGCCCGCACTCCTGCCCGGTCAAGCAACCCACCCTGCTGATCGCGACCGAGGCCGTGGAACGCCTCACCCAGTGGCTCCCCGACCTGGAGCCGGTCGTACCCCGCGAGAACCTCACCTGGCGGCCGGGGCCGTTCCACCGTTCACTCACGGCGCTGCCCGTCCGTTTCACCCCCCGTACTCCCGATCAGGCAGGAGACCGCGCATGACCGTGTCCACCCGTGTGGCCATCGACCCCTTCGGCGCCGACATCGTCGCCGAGAGCGCCCGGCTGCGCTCCATCGGCGCCGTCGTGCCCGTCGAACTGCCCGGTGGCATCCCCGCCTGGGCACCCACCGGATACGACACCCTCAAAGCCCTCATCCTCGACCCGCAGGTGTCCAAGGATCCGCGCAAGCACTGGTCGCTTTTCCCCACGATCGGCGAACACCCCGAATGGGGCTGGATCCTCGGCTGGGTCGGCGTGATCAACATGCTGTCCACGTACGGTTCCGACCACACCCGGCTGCGCAAGCTCGTCGCCCCCAGCTTCACCGCCCGGCGTACCGAGGCGATGCGCGACCGGGTGGAGGCCCTCACCGCCGGACTGCTGGCCGAGGTCGAGGCGGCGGGTGCCGACGGGGCGGTCGTCGATGTGAAGGCCCTGTTCGCGCATCCGCTTCCGATGCAGATGATCTGCGAGCTGTTCGGTGTCCCCACGCATCTGCACGAGGACACCGGCCGGCTCATCGCCGCCCTCATGGACACCTCGGACCCGAGCCCGGAGCGCGCGGCCTGGGTCCAGGAGCAGATCGGCACGGTCCTGGGCTCGCTCATCGCCCACAAGGTCGAGCACCCGGGCGACGACATGACCACCGAACTGATCAAGGTCAGGGACGGCGGCGACCGGCTCGGTGACGAGGAGCTGCTCTACACGCTGCTGCTGGTCATCGGCGCGGGCTTCGAGACGACGGTCAATCTGATCGGCAACGCGGTCGTCGCCCTGCTCCGGCACCCGGACCAGCTCGCCGCCGTGCGCGCGGGAGAGATCAGCTGGGACCAGGTGATCGACGAGGTGCTGCGCGTGCACCCGTCGATCGCGAGCCTGCCACTGCGGTTCGCAGTCTCGGACATTACGGTCGAAGGGATCACCATCCCGGCGGGCGACGCCATCCTCACCACGTACGCGGCGGCGGGCAACGACCCGACGCACTACGGCGAGACCGCGGCCGCCTTCGACGCCACCCGCGCCGCCGACGACCACATGTCGTTCGGCATCGGCGTGCACCGGTGCATCGGAGCGCCGCTGGCACGCATGGAGGCGATCACCGCGCTGCCCGCATTGTTCGAGCGCTACCCGGACCTCGCCCTGGCCGTGAAGCCGGACGAGCTGACGCAGGTTCCGTCGTTCATCGCGTACGGCTGGCAGGAGATCCCGGTCCGTCTGCACGGCTGAACCGGGACCGGGTCCGGCTGTCGTGACCCGGGGCGTGTCCGGCGGACATGGCCTAGTCTTCCTGCCGGGCCCGGAGCTCCGTCTTCACCACCTTGCCGCTCGCGTTGCGCGGCAGTTCGGCGACGAACTCAACCTGCCTGGGCACCTTGTAGTTCGCCATCTCGCGGCGCGACCAGGCGATCACGTCGTCCGCGGTGAGAGTGGAGCCGGGGCGGCGGACCGCGTACGCCTTGCCCACCTCACCGAGCCGGCCGTCCGGCACGCCGATGACCGCGACGTCGGCGATGTCCGGGTGCAGGCCGAGCAGTTGCTCTATCTCCGCGGGGTAGGCGTTGAAGCCGCCGACGATGAACATGTCCTTGATCCGGTCGGTGATGCGGAGGTTGCCCGCCTCGTCCAGCACGCCCACGTCCCCGGTGCGCAGCCAGCCGTCCGGCGTGATGGCGCGGGCGGTCTCGTCCGGGTCCTCGAAGTAGCCCTGCATGACGTTGTGCCCGCGGACCAGGACCTCGCCCGGTTCGCCCTGCGCGGCGAGCACGCTGATCTCCGTGCCGGGGATCGCGCGGCCCGAGGTGGTGGCGACGGTGGCCGGGTCGTCGCCCCGGCGGCACATCGTGACGATGCCGCTCGCCTCGGAGAGGCCGTAGGCCGTCAGTACGGTCGCGATGCGCAGTTCGGTGCGCAGTCGCTCGACGAGGCGGAGCGGGACGACGGCTGCGCCGGTCACCACCAGCCGCAGCGCGGACAGATCGTGCTGGTCGCGGGAGGGGTGGTCGAGCAGTGACTGGTGCAGGGTCGGCGGTCCGGGCAGTACCGAGATGCGCTCGGCGGCGATGTTGGCGAGGACCGTGTCCACGTTGAAGACGGGCTGCGGCACCATCGTCGCGCCGCGGGTGAGGCAGGCGATGATGCCCGCCTTGTAGCCGAAGGTGTGGAAGAACGGGTTCACGATCAGATAGCGGTCGCCCTCACGCAGCCCGGCGAGTTCGCTCCACAGGTCGTAGCAGCGCAGGGTCTGGGCGTGGGTGATGACTGCACCCTTGGGCCGGCCGGTCGTGCCGGAGGTGTAGACGATGTCGGACGGGTCGGCGGCGGTGACGGTGTCGGCGCGGGTGCGGACCCGGTCCGGGGTGACGGTGTCGCCGCCGGCGAGGAAGTCCTTCCAGGTGCGGTAGCCGGGGTCGTCGGGGGCGCTGTCGGCGAGGACCACCACCTGTTCGAGATCGGGCAGTTCCATGTCTGCGCGGCGCAGGGAGGCGACGTACGAAGTGCCCAGGAAGGTGCCGGTGACGAAGAGCAGACGGGCGCGGGAGCGCCGGAGGACGTAGGCGGCCTCGGTGCCCTTGAAGCGGGTGTTGAGGGGGACGAGAACGGCTCCCGCGCTCACGGCGCCGAGCGCGGAGACGATCCAGTCGAGGGTGTTCGGGGCCCATATCGCGACCCGGTCGCCTTTCTCGACGCCGGCGGCGATGCAGGCGGCGGCCGCCCGTTCGACGCGTTCGCCGAGCTCTGCGTAGCTGACGCGGGTGCGGCCGTCGACGACGGCCTCCCGCTCCCCGTGGCGCCGCGCGGCGCTCTGCACCAGCTTCGGGATCGAGCCCCATTCAAGGTCGCCGCGTCGCATCGCAAGCCTCCCTCACAGTAGCTGACGGTACGTCAGATTAGCTGTACCCTCCCTCACATGGCGACCCTCAAGGACCGAGCAGCAATAGTCGGGATCGGACAGACCGCCTTCGCGAAGCATCTCCCGGAGTCCGAGAAGACCCTGGCCTGCCGGGCGGTACTCGCCGCACTGGACGACGCCGGCATCGCCCCCGCCGAGGTCGACGCCTTCGCCTCCTACACGATGGAGGAGACCGACGAGGTCGAGATCGCCAAGGCTGTCGGCGCGGGCGACATCACCTTCTTCTCCAAGGTGGGCTACGGCGGCGGCGGCTCCTGCGCCACCCTGGCCCATCTCGCCGCCGCCATCGCCACCGGCCAGGCGAACGTCGGCGTCGCCTGGCGCTCGCGCAAACGGGGCTCGGGGCGGCGGCCCTGGACGAACACGGCCGTCCAGCTGCCCACCCCTGCCCAGTGGACCCGCCCCTTCGGGCTGCTGCGGCCCTCCGACGAGATCGGCATGCTCGCCCGCCGCTACATGCACGAGTACGGCGCCACCCGCGACCACCTGTTCAACGTCGCCCTCGCCTGCCGCAACCGGGCCAACCAGAACCCGGCCGCGATGATGTACGAACGGCCGCTGACCCGCGAGATGTACATGACGTCCCGCTGGATCAGCGAGCCCCTGTGCCTCTTCGACAACTGCCTGGAGACGGACGGCGCCCTCGCGTGCGTCCTGGTCGGCGCCGAACGCGCCCGCGACTGCCGGCAGCGCCCCGTCTACCTCCACTCGGCGGCCCAGGGCCTGCCCGCCCAGCACCACGGCATGGTCAACTACTGGAACGACGACCCGCTCACCGGCCCCGCCTGGACGGCGGCCCGACAGCTGTGGAAGCAGGCGGACTTCGGCCCGGACGACGTCGACGTGGCTCAGATCTACGACGCCTTCACGCCCCTGATCCCGCTGTCCCTGGAGGGCTACGGCTTCTGCGGGCGCGGCGAAGGCGCGGCGTTCACCGAGGGCGGTTCACTGGAGATCGGCGGCCGGCTGCCGCTCAACACCGGGGGCGGCGGGCTGAGCGAGGCGTACGTGCACGGTTTCAACCTGATCACCGAGGGCGTCAAGCAGCTGCGGGGCACATCGACGGCCCAGGTGCCGGGGGCGGGGACCTGTCTGGTGACGGCGGGCGAGGGCGTACCGACGTCGGCCCTTCTGCTGAGGAGTTGAGATGCTGCAACCGGTGATCGACGACGACGGCGCGCCCTTCTGGGAGTACGCCTCGCGCGGTGAACTCCGCATCCAGGCCTGCGCCGGTGCCGCCTGCGGAGAGCTGCGTTTCCCGCCCCGTCCGTGCTGCCCGCACTGCGGATCCTTCGACAGCGAGTGGCGCGCGATGTCCGGGCGGGGCCGCATCTGGTCGTTCGTGCTCCCCCATCCGCCGCTGCTGCCCGGTTACGCGGAGCAGGCCCCGTACAACGCGGTCGTCGTCGAACTCCTCGACGCCCCCCGGATCCGCCTCGTCGGCAATGTCGTCACCTCGCCCGACGCGCCGCTGAACTCGCTCGACCCGGCACGGCTGCGCATCGGCGCCGGAGTGCGCGTCGCGTTCAGCGACTTCGGCGGGGGGATCACCGTGCCGCGCTGGCTGCTGGAACGCGCATGAGCATCCGGGTCGAGACCGACAAGGACACCGGCGTCGCGCTCGTCACCCTCGACCGGCCGGCGAAGCACAACGCCGTCGATCTGGCGATGGCCGGCGAACTGGCCGCTGTCTGGCAGCAGTTACGGCACGACGACGCGGTACGCGCGGCGGTCGTCACGGGCGCCGGCACCGCCGCGTTCTGCACGGGCATCGACCGCTCGGCCGACGTGCCCCAGCCCTCGTCCCCGTACTCGGTGGACGATCCGCTGCTCCGCATCGGGCCGAAGGCGAACGACCTGTGGAAGCCGGTGATCGCGGCGGTGGAGGGGATGGCCTGCGGCGGGGCGTTCTATCTGCTCGGGGAGAGCGAGTTCGTCATCGCCTCGCGGGAGGCGACATTCTTCGATCCGCACACGACGTACGGCATGGTCAGCGCCTACGAATCGGTCCACATGGCCCTGCGGATGCCGCCCGGCGAGGTGGCGAGGACGGCGCTGATGGGGACCGCGGAGCGGCTGTCCGCACGCCGGGCGTACGAGACGGGCCTGGTCTCGGAGCTCACCGAACCGGGCGGCGCGGCAGCCGCGGCGCTGCATGCGGCCGCGGTGATCGCCTCCCACCCGACGGAGGCCGTCCAGGGGACGGTGCGCGCGGTGTGGTCGGCCACGGAGGGTGCGCGTGCCCGGGGGCTGGCGCTTGCCCCGCACCTGGTGGTGCTCGGGAACCTGCCGCCGGAGCGGCAGGCCGAGCTGTTCGCACAGGGGCGGGGCAGAGGTTCGTACCAGGTGCGTTAGCGAGTCCGGCGACTCAGCTGCGGCCGGCGCGGGACACCTCGCACTTGGTGTACTCCGAGCCGTCGCCGGAACCGGTGTACGGGGTGGTGGCGACCGTGGTCTGGGAGGCACCCGCGGCGACGGCGAGGTCGGTCACCTGGGCGGTGGCGGGGACGGCCGTGCCACCGGTGCCGCCGGTGAACCTCATCGTGACGTCGTAGTCGTAGTCCAGCGAGTCGCTGTTGGTGACGGTGATCTTCGCGGTGAGATTCTTGCCGGACGCGTCGAGCTTGCACTCGTCGATGGTCACGTCACGGGCGGCCTTGTCGGCGCTGGAGGAACCGCCGGGCAGGGACCCGCCGCTGCTGCTGGACGAGTCGTCGTCGCGGTGGCTGCTGCCGCCGGAGCTGGAACTGCTCGAGCTGCTGCTGTTGTTGTCGCAGCCACCACCGTTCGAGCCGCGGGCTCCGGTCAGGGCGACGAGCGCGATTCCGAAGACGGCAAGAGCGCGGACATGACGAATCTTCACGTTTCAACCCCCGTTGAAAGTGTGGATGGATGGGCCCGGTTGACGGGCGCACGTCACCCTAGCAGCGGTTGGCTCACCGCTCGTCCCGCTTCCCGGGCGCGGGAAGGGTGGGCGGCCCGTCGGGGCCGTATCCGTCGTCGTAACGTCCGTCGCCGGGTGGGGCGTTGCCGTGCGGGCCGGTGCCGTACGTGTCGTCGTAAGGGCTCAGGCGGTACGGACTGTCGCTGTACGGGACGGGACCGTTGGGATCGGGTCCGTACGGGCCCCAGTCGTCGGCGGCGGGCGGTGCCGGGGCTTCCTCCTCGTACCGGTCCTCGCGCCGGGGGCGGCCGCTCATGACGACGGCCGCGAGCAGCAGCAGGAACCCGCCTCCGGCGGCGAGCGCGACCCCGGTGCCGAGACCGTTGACGTCGCCGCCGACGGTGAGGCTGCCCGCGACCTGCGCCTGGCGCACCATCCACAGGACGGTGAAGCCGAGCACGATCAGCCCGGAGAGGGCGACGAGCAGCCGGGAGCGCAGCACGACCCCGAGGAGGGTGATGAGCGCGGCGAACGCGAACGGCAGCAGGAGGGAAGTGGCGAGGGCGGCGCCGGCCGATGTGATGCCGTTGAACAGGTCCTGCACGCGGTAGTCCTGTCCGTGACGGCCGTCGTACCAGTCACGGAAGGGGCTCCATACGGCGGCCGTCGCTCCGGCGAGAGCGAGGATCGAGCCGATGAGGTTGCGGACCATCGCAGGCGCCTCCTTCGGTGAGCCGCTCTCGCCCCCGACGCTACGCCGGGGGCGGGTGCGCCGCCAGTGGCGTCGGCACGGGGCCGGCTGCGCCCCGGCCCGGCCCTGCACCGCGCTTCGCGGGAGGGACCGGGGCGGAGTCCCGCGGACGGCTCAGGGGCGGCGGCCCGTGGCCGTGCCCTTGACCGCGTCCAGGGCGTAGACGCAGCGGTCCTTGCTGCACGCGTACACCACACCGTTCTGCGCCACCGGCGAGCCGGTGATCTCGCCGCCCGTCGCGAGCTTCCAGCGCAGCTGGCCGCCGCTCGCGTCGAGCGTGTAGAGCACATGGTCCGCGGACCCGAAGTGGACCCTGCCGTCGGCGACGACGGGGGTGCCGACGACCTCGCCGCCCGCCGCGAAACGCCACATCGGGGTGCCCGTGACGGCGTCGAGCGTGTAGAGAGCGCTGCCGCTGCCGACGTGGACGTTGCCCGCGGCGACGAGGACCGGCTCGATGGACTGGCGGGACTCGGTGGCGATGCGCCAGCGGTCCTTGCCGGTGGTGGCGTCGAGCGCGTACACCGTGCCGAGGTAGTCGGCGAGGTACACGCCGCCGCCGGTCACGGCGGGCCCGGGGGCGAACGTGGGCGGGGACAGGAAGACCGCGGGCGCCTCGAAGTGCCAGCGCACCAGCCCGGAGGCGATGTCGACGGCGAGGACGCGGGTGCCGGCGGAGACGTAGACGTACCCGTCGGGCGCGGGCTGTACGCGTACGGGCACGTTTCCGCAGGACGCGGCGTCGCCCACGGGGTACGACCAGCGTTCGTCACCCGTGCGGGCCTCCAGGGCCCGCAGCCGGGCGTCCTTCCACACGTAGACGGTGTCGCCGAAGATCGCGGGCCCGGCCTCGGCGGTCTCGAAGTCGGACTGCGCGCCGGTGATCTCCCACAGCTTCTCGCCGTTGGACGCCTCCCATGCCTGGACGCCGCCCCCGCGGGTGCCGGTGAGGAGGGTGCCGCGGTCGGCCTGGAGGGAGTAGATCCAGGCGTCGGTCTGCAGCCGCCAGCGCTCGGTGCCGTCCTTCGCGTCGAGCGCGAACAGCGTGGGCCCGTCGGAGGCGTGGATACGGCCCCCGGCAACGGCCATGGACCAGGCGACGTCACGGGTCTTGAACTGGCGGCGGCCGCTGCCCACGTCCAGCGCGTGGACCTCGAAAGACGTGACGTACAGCAGGTCGTCGGAGACGACGGGTGTGCCCCAGACGTCGTTCGACATGCGGAAACGCCATGGGCGCCAGTGCGCGGGCCCCGTCTCCTGCGCAGGCACGGGTGCGGGCACGGGGGGCGGCGCGGACGCGATGACGGGCTCGGCGAGCCCGCCGGGCGGGCGGATCCAGCCGGTGGCGGGGCCGGCGTCGGAGAGCGGCGCGCGCCCCGCGTCGGCGGCACGGGGGCCGGGACCGATGGGCACGGCGGCACCGGCCAGCCGTACGGGCCCGCCGCCGGAGTGCGCGGCGACCTGGCCGCCGCCGCGGGGGTCGCCGGCGCCGTGCCAGGACGGTTCCCGGTCGGGGGCCGGAGGCACGGGGGGCCTGGGGGGCGTCTGCGGAGCGGGCCGGTGGGCCGGCGCCGCGCGACCGCCACCGCGGCGGGTTTCGATCATGGCGGTGGCGAGGCCGGGCAGCCACGCGGAGGCGGTGCCGCTGTCGTCGTCGCCGGAGGAGAACAGGTGCGGCGCGAGCTGGGCCTGCAGGTCCTCGGGGGTGGGGCGCAGCCCCGCCTCCATCTGCATGCAGGAGTCGATGAGCGGCCGCAGCTCGTCGGGCAGGCCCTCCAGGTCCGGGCCTTCGCGCAGCAGCATGAAGACGGTCTCGACCGGGTTGGCGCCGTGGAAGGGCGCATGGCCGGTGGCCGCGAAGACGAGGGTGGAGCCGAGCGAGAACACATCGCTCGCACCGGTGACGCTGCGCGAGTCGCGGGCCTGCTCGGGCGACATGTAGGCCGGGGTGCCGACCGCGACGTTGGTCATGGTGAGCCGGGTGTTGGAGACACCCGACGCGATGCCGAAGTCGATGACCCGGGGGCCGTCCTCGACGACGAGGACGTTCGAGGGCTTGAGGTCGCGGTGGACCAGCCCGGCGCCGTGGATGGACTGGAGGGCCTCGGCGATGCCCGCGGCCAGCCAGCGCACGGCCTGCGCGGGCAGCGGCCCGCACTCGTTGACGATCTCCTCGAGGGAGGGCGCGGGCACGTAGGCCGTGGCCAGCCAGGGCACGGCCGCGCGCGGGTCGGCGTCGACCACGGCGGCGGTGTAGAAGCCGCTGACCGCGCGGGCCGCCTCCACCTCACGCGTGAACCGGACGCGGAACAGCTGGTCCTCGGCGAGCTCGGTACGCACGGTCTTGATCGCGACCCGGCGGCCGGACGCCGACCTGGCGAGATAGACCAGTCCCATGCCGCCGGCACCGAGCCGGCCCAGCACCTCGAACGGACCGATCCGTCTCGGGTCGTGCTGCGTCAGCTGCTCCATACTTGCGTGCCACCTCCCCGTACGGGCTCCGTCGAAAGGGAGCCCGTCACTTACAGCCCCGTGCAGGGTCTCACCATCGAGCCCTTCTGCGGTGAGCACCCTGATTCTTCCTGTCCGGGGCGGCGGTTGCGAACCCGGGGGCGGATCGGGGTGTCTCACCGCGTTTCGGGCACAGGTGCGGCCACGGGCGCGGGGTCCACCGGGGAGGTGGCGGGCAGGTCAGCGCGCCTCGAGGCGCCCGGTGGCGCGCAGCGGCCCGCCGCAGGAGACCGTGTCGCTGCCGTCCCCGGTGTGCCACGCCCCGTATTCGGTCTTGACGCGAACGGGCCACTTGGGGTTGCTCACGTCGTCGCAGTCGACGACGAGCCGCCACGTGTAGGAGGAGCCGCTGTAGCAGTTGGCGGAGGCGGCGTTCCCGCTGCCGGCGAGGTTGCAGGGGAGGCGCGCGGCGGATGCGGGGGTGGCGGCGAGCAGCCCGGTGGCGACGGCCGCCGTGGCGGCGAGCGCGAGGGCTGTCTTCGTGCGGAGCACGGGGGGTCCTTTCCCTGGGGGGTGGGGACACCACTATGGATCAGACATCACGCCAGGTCTAGACCATTGTTCGCATCAACTACGGTTGTTTCAGGCCGGGTTGGACGGCCGCCCGCCACCCTCCTCGGCGCCCCCTGGACCGGTGTCTTCCCCTTCGCCTTCGCCTTCGCCCTCACCTTCACCCTCACCCGCGCCCTCAACCTCGCCTTCGCCGTCACCTTCGGCGCCCCCTTCGGCACCCTCGGGTTCGTCGCCCTCACGCCCGGCGCCACCGGAATCGGCGTCACCGAAGGCGGTGCCACCGGGTTCACCCGCCGCGGCAGCCTCCGACGGCTCCGCCAGGACCGCGAAGGTGGCGCCCTGATCGTCGGTGAGAACGGCGATACGCCCGTACGGGATGTCGAACGGCTGCGTCCGCACCCTCCCGCCGAGCCGGACGACCGTCTGCGCCGCTGCGTCACAGTCCTCGACGCAGAAGTACACGAGGAAATGACCGGGCATCTCGGCGGGGAGGGAGTCGGTGATCACACTGCGCCCGCCGACGGCCGTACTCTCGCCCGGCTCCGTCCCGGCGGGCGACCACATGCGGAAATCCGCGGAGGTGATGCCGGTCAGGTCGGTGCCCTGAAAACCGAAGACGCTCTCGTAGAACGTGTCGACGCGTTCCTTGTCCCGCGTGTAGACCTCGGTCCAGCAGAACGAGCCGGGCTCGCCCTGCTTCTCGAAGCCCGCGCGCTCACCGGCCTGCCACAGGGCGAAGACCGCTCCGCCGGGGTCCGCCGCGACCGCCATGGTCCCCGCCGGCCCTGCGGGCAGCGGAGCCATGATCATCTGACCGCCGCCGTCGGTGATCCTGCGGGCGAGCGCGGCCGCGTCCGGGGTGGCGAGGTAGACGCCCCACACGGTGGGCATGCGGCCGTCCCGTTTGGGGGTGAGGGCGGCGACGAGCTTGTCGCCCCGGTAGGCGTCCGCGTAACGGCCGCGGGTGCTGCCGCCCGGGAGCCTGTCGCCGCCGCCGTCGACGAAGGTCCAGCCGAACAACGCACCGTAGAAGCGCTTGCCTGCTTCGACGTCGGGAAGTGATGCGTCCACCCAGCAGGGCGTGCCCTCTGCGAATGCGGCCATGGACGTGATTCCTTCCGTGTGGTGCCCGTCACACTCAAGCTAACGGCGCATCACGCGAGGCGCGCGGCCCATATTCGAACAAATGACCCATTGCGGGTGGTTTCCATCCCGTGGTGACGGTCGGCGAAGGGCTGTCGCGCAGAGTTGTCCACGAAAGTTGTCCACAGGCTGTTGATAACACTATTGGTCTCGCGCACCCCCACCCCATTTGCAGTCGGCCGAATCGCGCGCCGATCACCCCTCGGTAAGCTGACGGCATGACAGGACAAGTGCGCACTGTCGACGGCCGGGTGGCCGGACGACGCGGCCAGGCGACGCGGCAGAAGCTGCTCGACTGCCTCAGCGAGATGCTCAGCTCCTCGCCGTACCGGGACGTCAAGGTCATCGACGTGGCTCGGAAAGCGGGCACTTCGCCCGCGACGTTCTACCAGTACTTCCCGGACGTCGAGGGAGCCGTCCTCGAGATCGCGGAGGAAATGGCCAAGGAGGGCGCATCGTTGACCGATCTGGTCTCCGGCCGCTCCTGGGTCGGCAAGGCCGGCTGGCAGACGTCGGAGGAACTGGTCGAAGGATTCCTCGACTTCTGGCGCCGCAACGACGCCATCCTCCGCGTGATCGACCTCGGCGCCGCCGAGGGCGACAAACGCTTCTACAAGATCCGCATGAAGATCCTGAACTCCGTCACCAACTCCCTTACGGAATCGGTGCAGGAGCTCCAGTCCAAGGGCAAGGTCGACAAGGACGTGAGTCCGGCCGCGATGGCGGGCTCCCTGGTGGCGATGCTGGCCGCGGTCGCCTCGCACCAGAAGGGCTTCACCACCTGGGGCGTGAAGCAGGCCGAACTGAAGCCGAATCTCGCGCTGTTGGTGCATCTGGGCATCACCGGCAAGAAGCCGACGAGGTAGCGCCACGCACCACCCCCACGTCCTGTCACGCCGACGGCGGTCCCCCTCGAGGTGACCGCCGTCGTCGCGTTCGCGGGGGCGGAACACGAACCGGCACCCTCGATGCGCGAATCCACGTCCGGGCCGCTCCGGGCCCGTCGGCCCGTCCCCGGTCCCGTCCTCGTCCCCGTCCCCGTCCCCGTCAGCGGCGGGTGAGGCGGAAGACGCGGATCTCACGCGAGACGCGCGACTGGTACGTCGCGTACGGCGGCCAGAACCTCAGCGCCGTCCGCCAGGCCGTCTCCCTCTCCTCCGCCACGAGCAGCACCGCTCGGACCGGGATCGTGCTGCCACGCCGGCTGATCTCGGCCTCCGGACGGGCCAGCAGGTTGGACGTCCAGGCCGGATGCGCATCGCGGCCGAAGTTGGAGCCGATCAGCAGCCAGTCCCCCGAATCCTCCGGGAGGCAGGCGAGCGGCGTGGTGCGCACCAGCCCGCTTCTCGCGCCCCGGGTGGTGAGTACAGCGCCCGGCAGCATCCGCGCACTGAGCAGCACCTTTCCGCCGGTGAGCCGGTGGACGGCGCGGTCGAGGGGCGGGATCACGTACGGGGCCGTTCTCGCGAAGGCCCGTGTCGAGGAGGCCCGCTGCATGAGCCGGAGGCCGGTGCCGCTCATGCGGTCGCCGCCTCGGACGCGAGCGGCGCGGCCGTGGCCTGCGACGGACCGGCCGCGAAGAGTCCGCGGCGTTCGGCCGCCGCGTCGCGCAGCTGCCGGACCGGACCGAACAGCAGCTCGTCGGCCGCGGCCCGCACGGCGAACGCATGGGCCGGGTGCTCCCCGGGGAGGCCGATGCCGCCGTGCAGTCGCACGGCCTCCCCCGCGACCGCGCGCAGCACCTCCAGGCACTGGGCGAGGGCGAGCGGGCCGGCCGTCCGGTCCCGCGCCGCGCAGTGCGCCGCCCAATGGGCGGACTGCACCAGGGCATTGGCATCGGCCAGGGCGCGCCTCTCCGGAACGGCAGGGCCGGATGTCCCGCCCGTCGCGCGGCGGACCGACGACCCGAGATGCCCGGCGGCGATGTCGAGCGCCCCGGCGGCCGCGCCCGCCGCCTCGGCGGCGAGCAGTGCCGCTGCCTGCTCACCGACCGCCGCCAGTGCCTCCCGGACCATGTTTCCGTCATCGTCGCCCAGCAACTCGGCTTCTGTGTCGCGCAGTTGGATGCGCGTCTGCGGTCTGGTCGCATCGAGGACGGTCCGCCGGCTGCGGGAGAGGCCGACCGCGTCCGAGCGGGCCAGGAACAGCAGGGTGCGACTGTGCGGGAAGCCGCCGGTGTGCGCGGCGACGAGCAGCAGGTCCGCGCTCTGTCCGTCGAGGACCTGGCCGGCCTCCCCGTAGAGCTGCCAGCGGTCTGCGCCGGCGGGCCGGGCCTGGATGCCGCCGGCCCGGCCGCCCCCTGCCCACTCGCCGTGCGCGGGGCTCTCCCCGGTCAGGGCGAGCGCGGTGGCGAGCGCCCCGCCCGGCACGGCGAGGGCGCAGGTGAGGGAGCCGTCGGCGAGGGGCGGCAGGAGCCGTTCGCGCTGCGCGGGGGTGCCGAGTGCGCTGATCAGCGGTGCGGCAAGTCCTGCCGTGGCGAGCAGCGGGGAGGGCAGCAGGAGCCGGCCGGCCTCCTCGAAGACGAGGGCGAGATCGGCGAGCGAGGCATCCTCGGCGTCGCGTGACGCGGGCAGGACGAGGCGGGGCAGACCGATCCGGTCGGTCAGCTGCGTCCACAGCTCGCGGTCGTGGCCGGCGGCGGGGCGCCCGACGGCCCGGGTGACGTCGAGGCCGGGACGCTGGGCGAGCAGGTCGCGCAGTGTGCGGCGGATCTCGTCCTGCCGGGGGGTGAGAACGGTGTCCATCCGGCGGGCTCCTTCCCAGAGGCGTTTCCAGAGATTTCCCGAGGCTTTCCGGAGGACCGGATCTGACGGGGCGTCATGCTAGGTCGGGCGGCGCCAGATGCACAGAGGCGGGAAGGGTGCGAGGTTCAGCAGATCGCGCCCGGCGCGGAGGCGGTGGCCCGCACCAGGTCCCGTACGAGATCGAAGTCGATCAGCTCCATCCGACGGAAGCGGAGACAGCCCTTGCCCATGTCCTGCCCGGCCAGCCGCTCTGCGAAGGCGTCGCGCACGTCGGAGCGCATCAGGTAGAAGGACAGGTACTGCTTCTGACTGGCGAACGCGATCTCCGGGTCGCTGCCGGGCCGGCGGTAGACGGGCATGCCGTACGCCATGCTCTCCTCGTACCCGACCAGCTCCGTGCAGCACAGCTCCCGGATCCGCACGAGCGCGGTCAGCCGGTCGGGGTCCGCGACCTCCTCCAGGTATCCGTCGACGTCCGCCGCACTGCTCGACACCATGTCCGCCAACCTTTCTGATGTACCGTCAGATTCATGCCTTCCACTCCGAGCAAGGTACGCACGCGCATACCGCGCAAGGTCGCCGTCGTCGGCGCATCCCTCTCGGACTGCGGTCGCGTCGACGGCCCCACTCCTTACACCCTGCACGCCCAGGCCGCCCGCCGCGCGCTGGCCGATTCGGGGCTCGACCGCTCCGTCGTCGACGGCTTCGGCTCCGCCGGCCTCGGCACACTCGCCCCCGTCGAGATCGCCGAGTACCTGGGCCTGCGCCCCACCTGGGTGGACTCGACGGCCGTCGGCGGCGCCACCTGGGAGGTCATGGCCGCGCACGCGGCCGACGCGATCGCCGCCGGGCACGCGAACGCCGTCCTCCTCGTCTACGGCTCCACCGCCCGCGCCGACATCCGGGCGGGGCGCCGCACCGGCAATCTCTCCTTCGGGGCCCGGGGCCCGCTGCAGTTCGAGGTGCCGTACGGGCACACGCTCGTCGCCAAGTACGCCATGGCCGCGCGCCGCCACATGCACCAGTACGGCACCACGCCGGCGCAGCTGGCCGAGGTCGCCGTCCAGGCGCGGGCGAACGCGGCCGCCAATCCGGACGCGATGTTCCGTGACCCGATCACCGTGGACGACGTCCTCGACGGGCCGCTGATCGCCGACCCGTTCACCAAGCTGCACTGCTGCATCCGCAGCGACGGCGGCTGCGCGGTGCTGCTGGCCGCCGAGGAGTACGTACCGGACACGGCGAAGGCACCGGTGTGGATCCTCGGCACGGGGGAGCATGTCTCGCACACCACCATGTCGGAGTGGGACGACTTCACCGTCTCCCCGGCGGCGGTCAGCGGACGGCTCGCCTTCGAGCGGGCGGGGGTACGGCCGGACGAGATCGACATCGCCGAGATCTACGACGCCTTCACCTACATGACACTGGTGACGCTGGAGGATCTGGGCTTCTGCGCCAAGGGCGAGGGCGGGGCGTTCGTGGAGAAGGGGCGGCTGCTGCGGAACGGCGAGCTGCCCGTGAACACCGACGGCGGCGGGCTCTCCGCCTGCCACCCCGGGATGCGCGGACTGTTCCTGCTGGTGGAAGCCGTGCGTCAGCTGCGGGGCGAGGCGGGCGGCCACCAGGTGCACCGACCGGACGGCAGCCCGCCGCGGCTGGCGGTGGCGTCGGGGACGGGGGGATGGTTCTGCTCGTCGGGCACGGTGGTGCTGGGGCGGGACTGAGCGCCGGACAGGCCCCGGGCAGGCCCTGGGGTCTTTCGTGGATCAGGCCGGATCAGTGGCACGCGAGCCCGGCAAGATCCGAACGAGACCCCCTAGTTCTGATCGGCGTCGTCCGGGAGCAGTCGGTGGACCAGATCCTCGATCAGGTCGCCCGCCTCCTTGTCCGGGAAGACGTCCGGGAGAGTCAGGCGCTCGACCACCAGCCAGTTCGCCGCGAGATAGATCATTTTGACCGCTGCCTCGTCGCCGGGAAGACCGGCCGCGAGGTGGGCGGTGACGTTGTTCTCGACGTCCTCCGCGACACGGGCGGTCAGGACCGCGCGCAGTTCGGGGCGGCGGGTCGCCTCCAGTCGCAGCTCGAGCAGGGCGAGGTAGCCCGTACGGAAGGAGGTGACCCGCTCCACCACCTCGCGCACCAGCTGCGCGGTTCTGGCACGGGTCGACGGGCCCGTGACCATGGCCTCCATCGTGGCGTCGTCGGGGCGCATCCGTTCGTAGATACGGGATCCGGCCTGGTTGAGCAGTTCGTCGCGGTTGGCGAAGTAGTTGGACGCGGTGCCCTTGGGCACCTCGGCCTGCGCGTCGACGGCCCGGAACGTCAGACCGCGCGCGCCCTCACGGGCGAGCACCTCGATGGCGGCGTCGACGAGCGCCGCGCGCCTGGCCGGGTTCTGCCTCATGCCTGCTCCTCGTCACCACGGAAAACCACTCCAAGTGTAGTGGCGTAGGGCCAGGGTTGTTGAATGGCCACATGAGCGAGGACCAGAGCAGCCGACAGGAGACGTTCCGGGCGCTCCTGCACCAACAGCGGGTGTGGGACGTGCCGTCCCTCCCCGGCTTCGACACGGACACGGCGCCGGACGAGCCGCTGCCGCTGTTCCACCGGTGGTTCGCCGATGCCGTGGCCGCGGGGCAGACCGAACCCCACACCATGACCCTGGCGACCGTGGACGGGGACGGCCGCCCCGACCTGCGGACCCTCATGCTGCACGACGCCGACGCACACGGCTGGCATTTCGCCTCGCACGCGACCAGCGCGAAGGGCCGGCAGCTGGCGGCCCGCCCGGAGGCCGCGCTCGGCTTCTACTGGGCCGTCCAGGGGCGCCAGATCAGGGTGCGCGGTCCGGTGACCGCGGCCGGCGCGACGGACAGCCAGGCCGATCTGCACGCCCGCTCGACGGGCGCGCTGGCCGCGGCGCTGACCGGGCGGCAGAGCGAAGTCCTCGGGTCGGCGGCCGAGTTGGCTCAGGCGTCGGGCGCCGCCTGGGAGCGGGCGCAGGCGGAACCGGACGCGCCGGTGCCGACCTGGACGCGCTACGTCGTGGAGCCGCGGGAGGTGGAGTTCTTCCAGGGCGACGAGCGGCGCAGACATGTGCGACTGCGCTACCGGCGGCGTACGGACGGCGGGTGGGAGCGGGAGCTGCTGTGGCCTTAGGGCCTGTTCGACGGAGGTCGCGTACCGGATGTCCGGAGCCACCGGACTCCGGCTGCACCACCTCCGAAGCCGACCACCGCCGCCGTCAGGCCGGCCGGAAGACCGGGACCGCGACGCCGTCCTCCCCGGTGCGGAAGCTCACCGTCAAGGCCATCCCGACGGCGAGGTCCCCCTGCGCACACTCCACGACCTCGGTCATCATCCGCGGGCCTTCGTCCAGATCCACGACCGCGGCGGTGTAGGGAACGCGGCCGCCGAACGGCGGCAGGTCGTTGCGATGGACGACGGACCAGGTGTAGAGCGTGGCGCGCCCGCTCGCCCGCTCCCAGTCGACGTCCTCGCTCCAGCAGTACGGGCAGAACTCGCGCGGGTAGTGATGCGCCCGGCCGCAGGCCCTGCACCGGCGGACGAGCAGGGTGCCGTCGGCCGCCGCATCCCAGAAGGGGCGGGTGAAGTCGTCGATGTCGGGGGTCGCGGTCACAGGAACAGCCCGATCGCGCTGTCGAGGGACCACGTCTGCCAGGAAATGGCGAAGAGGGTGACGAGTGATATCAGGGCCATCATGGCGTTCTGCCCCTGTTCGGCCCAGTCGTGGATCATCAGCACCAGGTAGAGCAGATTGAGCACGAGGCCGCCGACGAGGGCGATCGGGGTCAGCAGGCCGGCGATCAGGCCGAGGCCGAGAGCGAGTTCGGCGTTGACGACGACGTACGCCATCAGCTTCGGGCGCGGGGCGACGACCTTCTCGAAGCCGGTGCGCACGGCGGGCCAGCGGTGCGCATCGGCGATCCCGGCCGCCCAGGCGATCCCGGTTCCGCGCTCGAACCAGCCCTTTCGGTCCTTGTGGCGCCAGCTCTCCAGCCACCACAGGCCGAGGCCGATGCGCAGGACGGCGACCCATTCGGCGCCGGTGAGCCAGACGGTCTGCATCGGGCAGCCACCCCCATCCTCGCTATCTGACGGTACGTCAGTTCAGCGGATGGAGACGGCGTGCGCAAGAGGTGCGCACGGCGTGATCGATTCGCAACCGAACCCGGTCTTGACTGAGACCCATCAAGAAAACGGAGGAAATACGCTCACCGTTCATGGTCGACCAAAAGGGCAGGATCAAGGGCATCGACCGCACGGACGACCGGCCCGTCTACGTCGTCGGCGGTGGGCCGGGCGGCCTCGCGGCCGCGGCGCTGCTGCGGGAGCGCGGTGTACGGGCAGTGGTGCTGGAGAAGTCCGGCGCCGTCGGGGCGTCCTGGCGCGGCCACTACGACCGCCTGCACCTGCACACCACCCGCTCCCTCTCCGGGCTGCCGGGGCTGGCGATGCCGCGTTCGTTCGGGCGCTGGGTCGCACGCGACGACGTGATCCGCTACCTGGAGAAGTACGCGGAGCACCACGAACTGGAGATCGTCACGGGGGTCGAGGTCTCCCGGATCGAGCGCGCCGGCACGGACTGGCTGCTGCGGGCAAGTGGAGGCCGTGAGCTGACCGGGCGCGCGGTGGTCGTGGCCACGGGCCACAACCACACGCCGTACGTGCCCGACTGGCCGGGCCGCGGCGAGTACGGGGACCCGCTGGTCCACGCCGCGCAGTATCGCAACGCCGCGCCCTACGCGGGCAAGGACGTGCTCGTCGTCGGCGCCGGCAACACGGGCGCGGAGATCGCGGTCGACCTGGTGGAGGGCGGGGCTGCACGTGTCCGCCTCGCGATCCGCACCGTCCCGCACATCGTGCGCCGCTCCACGGTGGGCTGGCCGGCCCAGCGCACGGGCATCCTCGTACGCCGGCTGCCGGTACGGCTGGTGGACCGTGCGGGCGACCTGCTGTGCCGCGTCGCGGTCCCGGACCTGACCGAACACGGCCTGCCGCGCCCCGACACGGGCCTGTACTCCCGGGTGCGCGAGGGTGCGATCCCGGTGCAGGACGCGGGCCTGATCGACGCGGTGCGCGGCGGGCGGGTCGAAGTGGTCGCGGCGGTCGAGTCGTTCGACGACCGCAAGGTGGTACTGGCGGACGGCACCCGGATCACCCCGGACGCGGTGATCGCGGCGACGGGCTACCGACGGGGCCTGGAGGGCCTGGTGGGCCACCTCGGCGTACTGGACGACCGGGGGCGGCCGCGGACGCGACGCGGGTGCGCGGCCGAGGACGCGGAGGGCCTGTACTTCACGGGCTACACGAACCCGATCAGCGGGATGCTGCGGGAGTTGGCGATCGACGCGGGGTGGATCGCGAGGACCGTGTCGAGGGGCTGAGCGGCGGCAACCCGAGTGGGCGGGAGCCATTTCGGGTTCGCGCGCGCGACGCCCCGGGCGCATCCGGCTCGCGTCGAACCCAGGCACTGCCTCGCCCCATGGCGTGCGGGTCGGGGCGGCCGTTCGACAAGTAAGCGACAGACTCGTTTATTTGGGCACACGGCTGCCCGGAGAACCGTTTGACCAGGTCAGAGCCGTGAATCACGCCGCGGGAAACGCAGCCGGCAACTGGGCCAACCTCCTCTGCGGGCACGCGCGGAGATCGTCCGAACATTAGTGTCCAGCAGTATGGTCATTCCCCCCGCAGCAGCGCCGCTGGTAGCGGCGCCGTCCTCCGGCACAGCTCCTCCCGCGATCAGCATCCGCAACGTGCGCATGCGCTACGGGTCACGCGACGTACTCCACGGAGTGGACCTCGACGTACAGCGCGGTGAGGTGCTCGCACTGCTCGGCCCGAACGGGGCGGGAAAGAGCACCACGATCGAGATCCTCGAAGGGTTCCGTCGCCGTTCGAGCGGCGACGTCAGCGTGCTGGGGACCGATCCCGAGGACGCCGGAGACGCGTGGCGGGCCCGGGTGGGCATCGTCATGCAGTCCTGGCGCGACCATGCCCGGTGGCAGGTCCAGGAACTGGTCGAGCACTTCGCGCTTTACTACCCCGACCCCCGCGACCCGCAGGAGCTGCTGGACACCGTCGGGCTGACCGAGCAGGCCGGCCAGGAGTGCCAGAAGCTGTCGGGCGGCCAGCGGCGGCGCCTGGATGTCGCGTTGGGCATCATCGGCCGGCCCGAGCTGCTCTTCCTCGACGAACCGACCACCGGATTCGACCCGGAGGCTCGGCGCGACTTCCACACACTGGTCGAACGGCTCAGCGCGGTGGAAGGCATGACCGTCCTGCTCACCACCCACGATCTCGCCGAGGCGGAACGGCTGGCCGATCGCATCGCGGTGCTGGTCGCGGGCCGTCTCATCGCCTCGGGGTCCATCGACGAACTGGCGGCCCAGATCCAGGCGGACGCGGAGGTCCGCTGGTCGGAGGCCGGAGAGCGGCGCCATCAGCAGACCAAGGACCCGTCCCGTCTGGTGTGGGACCTCCACACCCGGTTCGGCGGACCCGTCCCCGACCTGGAGGTGCGCCGGCCCACGCTGGAAGACACCTATCTGGGCATGCTCCACCAGGAGGAAGCGTGATCAGCCGACAGGCCCTCGTCGTTGGGCTGCACCGGGGAAAAACCGAAATGCGGCAGACCGTCCGCACCCCGCGTGAGTATCTGGGGCATCTGGGCAACCCGGCCATGTTCCTCTTCACCGCGTCCTTGCAAACAGGGAACATCCCGGGCAGCTCGGTGGCCTCGTCCCAGTTGGTGATCGCCGGCGGTGTCGCGTCGCTGCTCCTCCTGGTCGCGATGGTCTGGCTGCCGCAGCAGTTGGCCACGGACCGCGAGGACGGCACGCTGCTGCGCCTGAGGGGCACACCCGGCGGAATGTTCGCCTACCTCGTGGGCAAGACTCTGATGGTCATCACGATCGCGGTCCTCAGCGCCGTGGTCCTCCTCGTCGGCGGCGCGGCCATCACCGATTCCGGGTTCCCGCAGAGTCTCGGCCAGTGGTGCACGCTCCTCTGGGTCATCACCCTGGGTCTGGTCGCCCTCGCCCTGATCGGCGCGGCAGTCGGCGCCGTTCTGCCCAATCCGCGCCAGGCACTGGCCTGGGTCATGATCCCCATGATCGGACTGCTGTTCATCTCGGGAATCTTCTTCCCGGTCACGAGCATGCCGCAGTGGCTCCAGATCGTCGCCCAGGTCTTCCCGCTCAAGTGGATCGCACAGGGCGTTCGCTCGGCGATGCTTCCGGACAGCGCGGTCGTCGCCGAAACCGGTCAGGCGTGGCAGCACTTGGAGACCTTCGGTGTTCTCGGCGGCTGGATCCTGCTGGGCCTGCTGCTCGCCCCCCGGCTCCTGCTCAACTCCGCACGCCGTGAATCCGGGAGCCGGTTGACGGCACGCCGCGAACTCGTCGGCCAACGCTCCTACTGAGGGATGAACACCATGGCCCCCCAGCACAAGACCAGCATCATGTACCCGATCCAGCCCACGAACACCGGGCAGATCCTTCCCGTCGCCCGGCTGCTGCAACGCCGCGGATCAGGAAGGCTGTGGCTCGGGCAGTCCCTGCGTCTGGACACGCACCAACTCTTCGCGACCCTGGCCGGCATGGGACTACGGATCCCCATGGGCAGCGGAGTGACCCTCGCGCCCCTGCGGCATCCCTATGACGCCGCCGTGCAGGCGCGCTCCGTCGCCGCGCTCACCGGAGCACCGTACGTGGCCGGTATCGGCCCGGCCGCCCCGGAGTTCCAGGAATCCCTGCTGCCGGCCCGCTACGCCAAGCCCCTCACGGCGATGCGGGAGTACATGACCTCCATGCGGGAGCTGCTCGACGGGAAAGTGGCGCGCCACGACGGCGAATACCACTCCATCGACGCGCAACTCATCTCCCTGGACGCCCCGCCGGTCGAACTCGGCCTCGGTGTGCTGCGCCCGCGGATGGCACGGATGGCGGGCGCGGTCGCCGATGTGGCCGTCACCTGGATGACGCCCGCCGACTACGTCGCCGACACGCTGGTACCCGCACTGGCCGAGGGAGCGGCGGACGCGGGCCGCAAGGCGCCACGTGTCGCGACCGTGGTCCATGTCGCCGTCGCCCGGCCCGGTCGTGACATCCGGCTGGCGGCCCGCCGGGGCGCGGGCGCGCATCTCAGCGCCGCCCACTACACCGACATGCTGCGCCGGGCGGGCGTGCAGGCGTACGCGGACGATCCGGACGCGGGGGCGGACGCCCTGGTGGACGCGGGTGTGTTCGTGTCCGGGACGCCCGACGAGATCGCGGCCGAACTCCACCGCTACCGGCTCAACGGCGTGGACGAGGTCGTGCTGAACCCGGCCGGTGTGATCCATACGGAAGGGCTGGGCGCCACCATGACCGATCTCCAGGAGATTCTCGCGGCCGAAGACCGGCTCCATGGCTGAAGCGACACAGGTGCCCACGGGGTCGGCACCGGCGTTCGGTGCGCGCAGGGTGCTCTTCGTCGGTACCGGCGCCATCGGGGTGATGTTCATGCCGATGTGGGTCAATTGGCTGCGGACCGCGTATCCCGATGTCGAGCTGCGGACGATGGTCACCCGGTCCGCGGAACGGTTCGTCACGCGCACCGCGCTGACGGCGTTCGCCGGCGACGAGGTACTGCGGGACGCGTGGCCGGACGAGCCCGAAGTGGGTGCTCGGCACGTCGAGCTCGCGCAGTGGCCGGACGCGATCGTGGTTCACCCGGCAACGTTCCACTTCGTCAGCCGCCTGGCGCTCGGCGTCGCGGACACGCCCCTCCTGCTCGCCCTGCAATGCACCCGGGCACCCATCGCCGTCGCCCCGGCGCTGCCACCCTCCGGAGTGGAATCGTTCGCGTACCGGCAACACGTCGCTGCGCTCGAACAGCGGCCCAATGTGACCGTGGTGCCCCCGCAGCCGGGCTTCAGCGTGACAACCGGGCGTATGGACGCCGCCGTCGCCACACCGCTGCCCGAGGTCGTACCCGCGCTCGAACGCCTCCGGGTGCGGCTGGCGGCCGGCGGCGCCGAGCGCCAGGGCACGCAGTGAAGGGCTTCACCGCGCCTCCGGTGGAGGAATTCGCGACCGGCTTCCTGCGGACAGCCGTCCACGCGGACGACCACGGCTATGTGTGGGTCCGTCGGCCGGGCGCCGACCGCCCTGCACCCCTGACCGCTCCCAGTGCCGCCGTCCGCTCCGCGATCCGCTCTCTGGAACCCGTGAGCCCGTTCCTGGCGCTTCCGGAGGTGGTCGCTGACGCCCTGCACTACCGGGTCCCCGGGCCGGTCGCGGTGGCGAAGCTCTGCGTGGGCAGCGATCCCCGCCTCACTCCGGAGCGCGTCACCGCGGCCATGGCCGGTACCGGCCATGGCCTGCGCCTGCTCCACACCGCCGATCCCTCCCTGGCGACGTCCGGGCCGCCGGGACCGGCCCGGCTGGCGGCATGGATGCGTCACGGCCGAGGACCGCGGGCCGCGACGGCCCTCCACACCGTGGTCCACCGACGGCTCGGCGCCGCCCGATGGCGCCACGTGGAGGGCTGGTGCGATTCGTTGGCCACCGATCTCGCGGACGGCGTCTTCCTGCACGGGGCGCCGAGCCTGGGATCGGTCATCGCGGGGAGCCGGCCGGGAAGCGGCTGCCTGCTCACCGGTGAGGACGTGGCACGCGGGCCCGCGGACTTCGATCTCGGCTGGCTGCTGGGGGAGTTCGCGGAATGGCGGATGACCCTCCTGCGCAGGACACCGGGCCTGATCATGGACCCGCAGGATTACCACGCCGCTCTCGGCGGGCTGTGCCGGGCGTACGGTGCGCCGGCCGACCGGGTGACGGCGGGGCGCGCGGCGGTGCTGCGGATCTTCACTCACGCGCACGACTTCGCCGCGTACATGGGATGGCACGCCGAACTGCTCGAGTACGCCTCGTCGATCGCGGAGTTGATCGACGAGGACGGTGCGCAGGCACTGCCCGGCCGGCTGTCGGTCCTGTAACCACCACGAGCACGACACCCCCTGGCGGCAGTCGCCGCCAGGGGGTGTCTGTGCAGACATCCGGATCAGCCGGACCTCAGCCGGACCTCAGCCGCGCCGGGCCGGGCCGAGGGCGTGTGCTTCATCTTCCAGCGCGTGTAGGTTCGCCGCGGGATTCCCAAGATCTCGCAGAACCTCGAGACATTGATCCTGGCGTCCTCTCTGATTGCCTCGAGTTCTGAAAAGGGACCGTGCGGTATTCGCCCGACTTTCTCCGTACTCTGAGTTGGACATACGCCTCACCCAGCGCCGTCTTCAGTTCCGTGATTTCGGAAAGAAGATCGCGTTCACGTTGGGCATTGCGCGAGGCCCCGCCTTCGAGGCTCGTACGTCCGCCGTCCAGGAATTGTCGTTTCCAATTACCCACGGACTGTTCGGACACACCGGCCCGGCGGGCGGATTCGGCGATCGTGTGTTCCCCCGAGAGAACCCCCAGGACGATCTTTAGTTTTTCGGCAGCTGGCATTACAGGAGGGCGTGACATCGCCTCTCGTCTCCATTTCATCACCCGCAGGAGCCCGCCGATCGGCAAGCAGCCCTGGCGTCAGATTTGCGGGGTGCCATGTGTGGAACGGAGGTCATCCCGCTCCACCGACGCATCCCCTCGTGAACTTCAACGATTGCGAGACCAGGTCCAGGCACTTCGCCTGAAGACGTGGCTCAAACAGTCGTGAATCTGTTCACAAGCAGCAGTCGAACCTCTTCTGATGATTTCACTGTTTCCCCGTTGGAAAGATTTGGTCGATCTTTCAAGTAAAACCCGTCGATCGCGCACAGAATGCGTACCGACACCAAGATCATATAGCTGGCACATTATGTGGGGCAACAAACTTGGGCCTTATTTGAGGTTGCCCAATACGGACTTTCCGAACCATGCGCCCGGGGTGGCGCAGCCATCAGCTCGATGCGGCGCTCGCCGTGACGCCGGCTTCGCCCGCCGCGCTCAACAGGGCGGCCAGCTTGCCCTCATCGCCGACAATGACCCCACTGAAAGCGCCGGGATCGAAGAACTCCCGTGCTGCGTCGGTCACTTGGTCCCGAGTGACGGTCCGCAGGAGCTCCGGGAACGTGGTCACCCGCTCCGGTTCATGTCCCAGAGTCACGGCCGTCATCACACTGGTGGCGAACCCCGCCTGGGACGACAGAGCGAGCATCGCCATACCGACGGTGTACTCACGGGCCGCGTCGATCTCCGCCTCGGACGGCGGGTCGCCGACCAGACGCCCCAGCTCGGCACGGATCTCGGCGTAGGCCTGCGCCGTCGCCTCCGTGGCGGTGTCCGCCTCGATGCCGACAACCAGCCTGTCCAGGTGGTCGTGGAAACCCGCATCCGCGCGGTAGGCCAGCCCCTTGGCCTCACGGAGGTTCATGACCAGTCGTGAGGAGAAGTAGCCACCGAATACCAGACTGGCCAGACTCAGGGCCGGAAAACGGTCATCGGTGCGTGCCACCACAGGACGGACGAGTCTGATCTGTGACTGGACCGCATCGGCCCGGGGCACGAGCGCAACCCGCCCGCTGGGCACGGGCGGGAGCGTCGCCGGTGCCGTGATCGTCCCGGCGCCGCCCCAATCCGCGGTCGCAGCGGTCACCAGGGCGACAGCCCGCTCCGGATCGAGGTCCCCCACCAGGACCAGCGCGGTGCCTCGCGGACGCACGAGGGCCCTGTGCAACTCCCGTACCGACTCCGCGGTGACGGCTTCCACCGGCGCAGGGAAGGGAACCTCCTGCAGACCGGGCATCTCTCCGTAGCAGTGCGCCAGGAGAGCCTCTTGCGCCATCACCTGCGGCTGCGCCCGGATCATGGAGATCTGCCGCACCATCCGGAGACGTACCTGGCGGATCTCCTCCTCGTCGGGGGACCCCTGTGTGAGCGGGTCTGCCAGGGCGCCCAGCAGCGTACCCAGTGCATGCCCGGGGGCCGACCCGGAGATGTGCAGCCACCGGGACGAGCGGCTGGCGGCCAGCGTGACACCTTGACGGGCCATCGCCGCGTCCATGCCCTCCCGGGACGGACGCCCTTCACGGAAGAGGGTGGTGGCCAGCACCTCGGCCGTGGCCGCGTGCGCGAACGTGGCACCGGCGAAGGGCACCGACATCCGCATCTCGACCATGGGGATGGACGGATGCCGGGCGGCGATCACCCGCAGCCCGTTGGGCAGGACCGTGTCGGCCATCGCCGGCGAGATGTGGCGCCGGCGGACATCGAGGGCCGGCAGCGGGCGAGGGCCGGCAGCGGTGCGGCCGATCTCCGCGGCGCTGCGATGGGTACGGGCAGGCTCCCCCGAGGGAGCACGGACCAAAGGCGTGTCGATCACGGATCAGCTTTCTGACGGGCGCGGGCGGGATACCGGTGACGGAGCGGGGCGGAGACTGAGCACGGCACGTGAGTCCGGCCGCAGCGACTTGGCTGCCAGGGCGAGGTCTTCCGCGGTGACGGCGGCGAGCCGGCCGGGCAGTTCGTCCACGAGCTGGGCCCTTCCGAAGAGCACCTCCTGCGCACCGAGGGCGCGCGTCCGCGCCAGCAGCACGTCGGCCTTGCGGTGCATGCCAACGCTGCTCAACGCCGTGGCCCGCAGCAGTTCCTCCTCGGTCGGGCCCTTCGCCGCCAAGTCCTCGAGCTCGCGGTCCAGCACCTCCAGCAACAGGCCGGTCGAGGTCTCCTGCGGATGCGTCGCGACGCACAGGAACGTCTCGGGATCCCGGGCTTCCAGGGCACCGAAGAGGCCGCAGCCGGTGCTCACGTCCGTGACGAGCGGGGAGGCGCCATGGATCAGCCGCCGCTTGAGCCTGGACGACTCGCCCGAACCGGTGAGGACGACGCAGAGCACCATGTGCGCCAGATAGGCGTCGAGTTCGGTGAGCGGGTCCGGCATGCGGTAGCCGACCGCTGTGGCGGGCATCGGCGCATGAGGGTCGAGGTGCTCCCCCCTGAGCTCCTGATCGGGCGCCGGCTCGCTCAGGTCCACGGCCGGGGGCAGGCGCCGCGAAGGGACATCGTGGAAGTGCCGGTGGACCAGGTCGGCGGCCCGGGCCGGGTCGATGTCGCCGGCGATCGTCAGGACGGCGTTGCCCGGCGCGTAGTGGGCATCGAAGAACGCGGCACACTCGTCCACCGTGGCCCGCCCGAGATCGGTGAAGTCCCCATAACCGTTGTGCGCATTGGGATAGGTCCGGAACAGCAGGCCCGGCAGCACAGTCCAAGGGAAGCCGCCATAGGGCTTGTTCAGTACATTGAGCCGGATCTCCTCCTTGACCACGTTCACCTGGGTCCGGAGATTTTCTTCCGTCAGTCTCGGCGCGCGCATCCGATCGGCCTCGAGGAACAAAATGCGCTCCAGAGCGGCTGACGGAACAACTTGATAGAAATCCGTGTAGTCCTGGTGCGTCGATCCGTTGGCGGTACCGCCGGCTGCTTGCACATGCCCGAAGTGCTCCATCCGGTCCACGCTCTCGCTGCCCTGGAACATCACATGCTCGAAGAGGTGGGCGAAGCCGGTACGCCCCTGGGGTTCGGACCGAAAACCCACGTCGTAGTGAACACTGACACCGACAGCCGGAACACCTGATATCGGATAGAGAACCACCCGCAGCCCGTTGGGCAGCGTGAAGCGTTGCAGGATCGGAGTGGACATGCCGGGTACCTTATGGGATCCGGACACCGGCAAAAAGGTCACAGAAAACCCGTTACTTTGGACCGGCAGAGCCGTGCCGCACCGGTACCGACGCCCCTCTCGCCCTGAAACCTGGCCTCCCCCCAACACAACAACGGGCGATAGTGAGCCATCTGTTGTCGGCCCACCCGGCTGTCCCTACGCTCCGTGATCGTGATTACAGATCAAGAATCGAAGCCCTCGCTGACCCGCGCCCGCTTCGATCCGGTCCAACTGGAGAAGGCCCCCGAAGTCGAGATGTTCCTCGAACGGCTCGGACTGGGCCGCTTCGACCCGGACACCGTCGTCGCCCATATCGGCCGCAATGACAACTGGGCCGGTACGACCAGCACCGGCGCCAAGGTGTTCGTCAAGCGGGTCGGCGGCGAACCCGCCGACGTACTGCGGCGGTTCCACCGCATCATGGCCTTCGAGGAGATCGCGTCACGCTTCGGCGGAACAGAACTCCAGGCTCCCGAACTGCTCGGATCGGACGAGGAACAGCGCCTGGTCGCCTTCACGCGGCTCGAAGACGCCCGGTCCGGATCCGAACTCTCCGCCGACGACGCCTTCGACGACGACATGTGCCGCAGGGCCGGCCGCGTCCTCGGAGTCCTGCACTCGCTGCCGCTCGAACCCGGAACCCTGGACAGCACTCCCCACCCGACACCGCCGATGGACGACTTCGACGCGCTGTCGATGCCGGTCTACATCCACTCCGCCTTCGCCGAAATCGAGTCCTGGGCACTTCTCCAGCCGGACACCGAACTGATCGCCTCCCTGCACGAGTTGCGCCGCCGGGAAGCGGACGCGCCGCTGGTGCCCGCACATTGCGACGTCCGGCTCGACCAGTACCTCCTCGCCGGTGACGACCTCTATCTGACCGACTGGGAGGAATTCCGCTTCGGCGACGCCGCCCGCGATGTCGGCGGATTCGTCGGCGAATGGCTGTACCGGGCGATCCAGGGCATCCCCAAGTCCATCAGCGAGGACCCGGGGTACAGCTTCGGCCGCGAGGCGTCGCACGAGGACATCCTCGCCCACGGGGCCCGTGAAATAGACCGTCTGCGGCCGCGGATCGAAGCGTTCCGGAGTGGGTACCGCGAGACACGCCCCACGACCGAGGAAGGCTTCACGACCCGGGTCGCGGCCTTCGCCGGCTGGCACATGATCGACCGCATGCTCGCCGGCGCCAAATTCGGAACCCGGCTGACGGCCGGCGACCGCGCGGCCGCCGGCATCGGACGCACGGTGCTGCTGGCACCGCAGAACTTCATCTCCGTACTCGGTCTGGAAGGCACCTCATGACGACCGCCATTGGGCTCATCGCTCCCGAGATCTCCGAGGCACTGGAACAGATCGAGGTCGCCGAGGAGGGCCTGACGGCCGTCGTCGGAGACGAGGAACTGGACGCCAAGACCCCGGGCGACCTCGCCAAGAAACTCGGCGGACTCCTCTACCAGAATCTGCATGCCGGCATGGCGGATCAGGGCGACACCACCCGGCAACGAAGCCTGCGCGACGACGACTTCGACCAACGCCTCTTCGCCGCAATGCCCCACCGGACCACGCGCGTCCAGGCGACCGTGCTCAGCGATGTCCCCGGCGCGGACAGCGTGATCGTCCGGCTCGACGGCCTCCGGGTACGCATTCCCCGCGACCGCCTCGCCGACCGTCTGCCGGACGCGGACTCCGATCTCGTCACCCTTCACATCCCGGCGCCGCGGCCCGCCCTCTCGACCGGGTTCTTCCTGACTGACGGCTCCCGCGGACGTGTCACGGGATCCCAGATGCTGCGCCTCTACATCCACCTGACCGACGCGGAGTCGGCCCCGGATGCCTGGAGGACGGTGCTGTCACGGATGGAGGAGCTGGAGCTCCGCTACCGGGCCAAGGTCACCTCGTCCCTGAAACACTTCCCGCGCCGCGACGCCCTGGTGGTCTATCTCGGCCCGGATGCCTGGCATGCGGCGGGCGACATCGCGGCATCCGTCCAGGGACTGCCCGGTCTGGGCTCCACCACCTCCCCGTTCGTCCGCCGGGTGGCCGACGGGGTGGGTGCGGCCTGGGAGCCCGACGACCCGAGGCCCGGCAAGGGCAAGCTGAGCTTCGGCGAGCACCGCTGCCAGGTTCTCGCCGAGGCCTTGGTGGGACACGCGGTCCGGGCCGACGGCGTCTCACGCGAGGCCGTCGTCGCCGAGGCGTTCCTCAACGCCGGTACGGACCCGCTGATGCCGGCCCGCAACCTGGACTCTCCGGTGCTGCCGGGAATCGGCCTGGCATGACCACCGGGCCGTGAGCGGATGGAAGACAGCACGCACGACCCGTCCCAGGCACTCTCCGTCGAAGACAAGGTCAGCATCGTCCTGAGCGTCATCTCGGGCCGGGAATCGGTTGCCGAGGCAGCCGGGCGGCGGACGAACATCTCGGAGCAGTCCATCCAGGACTGGCGTGAAGCGTTCATCGAAGGCGGACTGCTGGGGCTCCAGGGGGCCGACGCGCACCGCCCGCCTCTGCGGGAGAGCCGGCTCGTTGCGGAGGTGACCGAGCTCAAGACCGCTCTGGGAGAGGTGTGCCTCGAACTGAATGTATGGCAGGCGTTGAGAAAACACCGACGCCGAACACACGATACGAAATGATCGGCCCTTCAAGGCGCTCACAGCCGTGCAGCCCTCACCATTCCTGGTGGGGGCTGCCTGCATTTCTGCGTCCTGTATCCCTGCGCAGATGGCCCCGGCATGCCGAGGCTTATCCCGGAACATATGTTTGACGGGTCCGGTCGGTGAGCCACTTGTTGTGGCCTGGGGAGACAACGCGCAGGTCGCGAAGGCGGGCGAGCCAATCAACGATAATTTTTCCGTGGCGTTCCGGGCAGTCCATGCGATCGAATAGAGGCCGGGCAGGAAAACCCGCCCCGAAACTCGATCAGTGAAGGATCGCCGTGAACACCGCAGACCAGCTCCTCGCCGGCTACACCGCCTACACCACCGCCGAGGACTTCGGCGCCAGCGCGGACAACCAGTCCCCGGCGGCGACGCCCACCATCACCACCGTTTCCTCCCCCGAGTGCATCTACTTCTCCCTCGGTGCCTCCGCGGGCAGCATCGCCAGCACCAAGGCCTGGGGCTGCTGATCAGCAACCGCTGATTGTCCCGGTGGGTGGCCGCCTGAAGAAGGCGGACATTCGGGCAGAATTAATTCGCACTTCCCACAGCATTCAGTAAAGGATTCTCATGAACACCGCAGACCAGCTCCTCGCCGGCTACACCGCCTACACCAACGCCGAGGAGTTCGGCGCCGGCGTCTCGGCCGACGCCCCGGCCATCACGCCGACGGTCCTGAGCTTCATCGGTGGCTCCAGCGGCGGCTGCGGCGCGGCTGTCAGCGCCATCAGCGGCGCCGGCGTCTCGGCCACGGCGAACTGGGGCTGCTGAACCAGCTCCTGCCCACAGATTCACACCCACCGCTGGGTGCCTGACTCCCCCCAGGCACCCAGCGGTGTTTTCTGTTCAGGACAGAAGACACCCGGACAGAACACCTAGCTCTCCTCACGCTCGGCGTGTCCGGGAGCAGGCCCCCCTGCACCCGCCTTCCGGGAGGCTTCCGCGAGGGCTTCGAGCGCGGTGAGGTGGGCGTCGAGCGCCTGCCTGCCGTTCAACGTGAGTGCCACCCATGTCCGGGGTCGCTTTCCGAGATACCCCTTCCGCACACTCACGTAGCCGACTTTCTCCAGCGCCGCGATCGTCTTGCTCATCACGGAGTCCGTGACCCCGCAGTAGTCCCGTACCGCGCCGAACTCGGCCTCCGCGCAGCCGGAGAGGAACGCCGCCACGGTGAGCCGCGTCGGATGATGGATCTCCTTGTCCAGGCCGGGAACGTCCGCACGGTTCACGACGACTCCAGCGCACGGGCACGCCGACGGGCGGCCCCCACCCAGGACGCAGCCCCGGCGACCACACCGAACCCGACGAACCAGCCGGCCGTACCGTAGGGGATCGCCATCAGCAGGCCCGCGACGAACGGCACGAGGGGCGGGCCCCAGGAGCGCCACCCCGCCCCGCGCTCACGCCGGTCGAACCAGGGAGCAATCCCGGAGCTGCGCATCGCGATCCAGGTCACCGCGAGGAAGCCGGCGGAGCAGAGCATGGCTGCCGCGAGGAACCAGCCCTGCCACTGGGGCCACATGCGTGCCGCGCCGAAGCCGGTGAATCCCGCGGCGAGCAACAGCCCGTGCGTGGCGGGATACCAGCCGGGCACCGCTCGGGGGCGCCGGGCCGCGGTCTGGGCGGCACGCGCGCCGCGCAGCGCCGCCGCGGCGGACTCTGCGCTCGGCTGCATCGCTCCTGAGGTGTTCATCGATTCTCCGGGTTCTGGTGTCGACGGGAGGCGCTTACGTGTTCCAGACTGGCATGAACTTTCCATACTGGCAAGTACTTTCCATCAACAAGGCCGCGGACGCGTGAAAGCCCCTCCGGTACGGGATCCCGGAGGGGCTCTCACCACGATGGCCGCAGGCGGCCGGTCACCTCCCCTGAGCCGACTTCACCTCCCGGGCCAGCTCGGTGGCGGCCACCAGGCTCAGACCCGGGAGCTCCTGCCGCAAGGCCCGTATGGCCGACACCTCATGGCTCACGGGGTCGATGCCTTCACGCTCGAGGATTCCCCGGGCCCAGCGCAGCCGCGGGTCATCGGCCCGCTCCGCCAGGTCGTCCAGGATCCGCGCAGCGCGCCGCAGTCCGGGGAGCTCGTCACCGGGGGCATCCGACAAGGCCTGGTGCACCGCATCACGAGCGTCGCCGAGGTCGCTGAGCGCAATCAGATGCACTTCCTTCTTGCTGAACATGCCCGTTCCTTCTCTCTCGCCGACCTTCTGAACCAACAACTGAGCCCAACCGTCCGGGAAATCCGGATGGTTGACGTCCGGTCACGCTACAGGCAGCCATTGACCTCGGTGACCACCGCCCGAAAGAACCCTCGCAGCGACGCCAACTTTGAAGCGCCCGGTACTGAGCCAATTGACAGGAACCGGAGCACCCTTGCTCGGGGCGACACCCAAGGACCAAGAATTGTCGTTACTTTGTCGCGCGTGCGTGTGGTGGACTGGCTCGTATCCGGACGCCGGATGCATGACAGGGGCCATCACCATCGCCGCCGCCATCGCGATACGGATGAACTCGTGAATCCCGGAAATTCTCACACGAGGTGGAACAAGCGAATGCCAGTCGCCCGAAACAAATCTGCCCCGGGACTGCGGTTGGGTGCATATCTCGCCGGTGGAGACCGCCTGCAGCTGGGATTCGCGGCCCTGTTGGCACTGATATCGACGGCCGCGACATTGGCCGTACCGCTGATGGTCAGAGACCTCGTGGAAGCGCTGTCGGGCACCCGCGGACTGCTGTGGCCGGTCGTCTTGATGACCGCCGTCGCCATCGCCGGAGCACTGTCGGCGACCGTGTCGGGTTATCTGCTCTCCCGTATCGGCGAACAGATGATCCTGCGACTGCGTTCGCGCGTCATGGAACACACCATGCGGCTTCCCCTGCGCGAAGTCCGCACCCAGGGTCCGGGCAACCTCGTCGCACGGGTCACCTCCGACGCGATGATGCTGCGCTCCGTGATCGATGTCGGGGCGATCCAGCTTCCGCTGTCGACCATCACCGTCCTGGCCACGCTGGTCGTCATGAGCGTGCTCGACTGGGTGCTCGTCCTGATCACCGTAGGATCCTTCGCCCTTGCCGGCGCTGTCATCGGCCTGGTGATCGTCCGCGTACGACGCAGCATCGTCGTCCAGCAGACAGCCCTCGGCGAACTGGCGCAGCGCTTCACCGCCACACTCGCCGCGCTGCCGACCATCAAGGCGTACCGCGCCGAGGAACACGCGACCGCCTCTCTGGCCAAGGACGCCACCGAGCTGACGGAATCCACACTCTTCAGCGCCCGGCTGCAGTCACTCATCGGACCCGTGATGGGCCTCGGCCAGCAGATCGCCCTCGTCAGCATCATCCTCGGCGGTGGCGCCAGGATGGCATCCGGTGATCTGTCCATGCCGGACTTCACGGCGTTCCTTCTCTATCTGCTCCAACTCGTCGCTCCTGTCGCGATCGTGGCCTCCAGCATCAGCCAACTGCAGGCGGGGCTTGCCGCCCGCACGCGCTTCGACGAGCTGTTGTCGCTTCCTCAGGAGGCCGACGACACGGCCACCATCAGCCCCGTGCCGGTCAAGGGCGCCCCTGGTGTCGAATTCAGCGACATCGCCTTCGGTTATGACGACGAGCCGGTCCTGGGAAACCTGACCTTCTCGGCACCCCGCCGCGGGCTCACCGCGCTCGTCGGACACTCGGGAGCAGGGAAGTCCACGGTGCTGACGCTGATCGAACGATTCGTGCACCCGGACAAGGGCACGATCCGCGTCCTGGGGCACGACGTGGAGAACTGGCCGCTGAACGACCTCCGCCGCCGTGTGGCCTACGTCGATCAGAGTTTCACCCTGCTCGAAGGGACGGTTCGCGACAACCTCCTGCTGGGTTGCGACACGGCCCCTGACGACGACGTACTCCTCGACGCCCTCCACTCCGTGGCGCTGCGCGACGAGGTGCTGCGACTCCCCGACGGGCTCGACACCGTGCTCGGCCGGGCGACGGACCTCTCGGGCGGACAACGCCAGCGCCTCGCCCTGGCACGCGTGCTGCTCACCGACGCCGACGTGGTCCTGCTGGACGAACCCACCTCGCAACTGGACAGCATCAACGAACAGCGCCTGCGTGACCTGGTCACACGGCTCGCGCAGGACCGCTCCGTGGTCGTCGTGGCCCACCGCCTGTCCACCGTGCAGCATGCCGATCACGTGCTGATCATGGAATCCGGCCACGCCCTGGATGCCGGCACGCATCAGGAACTGCTCTCACGCTGCCCGCAGTACCAGGACCTCGTCCGCAATCAGCAGTGGTCGGCGGAGGAAGCCGGTGCCCCACAAGGTGTGCCCGCCTAGGTGTTCCTGACGCATCGTCAATTCGGTAATCTGACTATGCGTCAGTTCAGGGCCTGCCGGCCCGGACCATCGAGCGGGAGCGGGGACCAGCGATGCTCGGATCAACCCACGGCACCCTCACCTCCGACCTCCGCGCGCGCGTCGTCGCCTGCGGCGAGACAGCCAGAAACGCCGTCCACGAGACGGCCGCCGTCACCGCGTCGGCCGGTGACCTCGATGTGAGCGGACGGCCGCTGTACGCGCCCGTGCCGGACCTCGACCGGTTCTTCCGGCCGGGATCGGTCGCCGTCGTCGGCGCCTCCGACGCCGAGGGGCGCCCCAACGCCGGCATCACCCGCCGGCTCGTCGACTGGGCGGAGCGCGTCGGAGCCCGGCTGCACCCCGTGCACCCGACGCGGGCGAGCGTGTTCGGGATCGACTGCGTCCCGTCCGTGCGCGATCTGCCCGAGCCCGTCGACCTGGCCGTTCTCCTGGTCGGCGATCCGCTGCCCGTCATCGCGGAACTCGCCGAGACCAAGGTCAAGTTCGCGGTCGCCTTCGCGTCCGGCTACGCGGAGACCGGAGCCGAGGGCGCCGCCGCGCAGGCGCGGCTCGCCGCGGCCGTCGAGCGCTCCGGCATCCGGCTGCTCGGCCCCAACACCAACCTCAACGCCTTCGAGCACTTCCGCGACGACCTCCAGGGGCCGGCCGTGGCCCTGATCACCCAGTCCGGTCACCAGGGCCGGCCCGTGTTCACCATGCAGGAGCTCGGCGTACGGCTCTCCCACTGGGCGCCGACGGGCAACGAGGCGGACCTGGAGAGCGCGGACTTCATCTCGTACTTCGCCGAGCAGCCGGAGGTCGGGGCGATCGCCTGCTACGTGGAGGGGCTGAAGGACGGCCGTTCCTTCCTGCTCGCCGCCGACCGCGCCGCGCGCCGCGGGGTGCCGGTCGTCGCGGTCAAGGTCGGGCGCACGGAGACGGGCGCGCGCACCGCGGCCTCCCACACCGGCAAACTCACCGGCACGGACGCGGTGGTGGACGCGGCGATGCGGCAGTACGGCGTGATCCGCGTCGACGGTCTCGACGAACTCCAGGACACCGCCGCCCTGTTGGCGCGCGCCCGCACCCCGGCCGCCGACGGGGTCGCCGTGTACTCGATATCCGGTGGCACCGGCGCCCACTTCGCGGACCTCGCGAGCGCGGCCGGCCTGCGGATCCCGCAGCTGTCCACGTCCCGGCAGGCCGAACTGCACCAGTGGATACCGCCCTACCTGAACGTGGCGAACCCGATCGACAACGGCGGCCACCCGGTCGGGGACTGGCGCGGCAGGAAGATCATCGACGCGATCCTCGCCGACCCGGAGATCGGGGTGCTGATCTGTCCGATCACGGGCCCGTTCCCGCCGATGAGCGACCGCCTCGCCCAGGACCTGGTGGACGCGGCGGAGACCACGGACAAGCTGGTGTGCGTGGTGTGGGGTTCACCCGTGGGCACGGAGGAGGCGTACCGGTCGACGCTGCTGGGGTCCTCGCGCGTCGCCACCTTCCGTACGTTCGCCAACTGCATCACCGCCGTGCGCGCCCACCTCGCACACCATCGTTTCACTGCCGGCTACCGCTCTCCCTTCGACGAGGCGCCACGCACCCCGTCCCCGTCGTTCCGCAAGGCGCAGGCACTGATGCGGCCGGGCGAGCAGTTGAGCGAACACGCGGCGAAGCAGCTGCTGCGGGCGTACGGAATCCGGGTGCCGCGCGAGCAGCTGGTGACGAGCGCGGCCGCGGCGGTGCGGGCGGCGGGGCTGGTCGGCTACCCGGTGGTGATGAAGGCGTCGGCGCCCCGGCTGGCCCACAAGACCGAGCTGGGCCTGGTGAAGATCGGCCTCACCTCGGCGAGCCAGGTCCGCGACGCGTACCGCGAACTCACGGACATCGCCCGCTACGAGGGCATCGACCTCGACGGGGTCCTGGTGTGCCAGATGGTCGAGCGGGGTGTGGAGATGGTCGTCGGCGTCACCCGGGACGAACTGTTCGGCCCGACGGTGACCGCCGGGCTCGGGGGCGTTCTGGTGGAGGTGCTGAACGATGTGGCCGTCCGCGTCCCGCCGTTCGGCGAGGACCAGGCCCGCGCGATGCTCGCGGAGCTGCGCGGCCGGGCCCTGCTGGAGGGGGTGCGGGGCGGTCCGCCGGTGGACGTGGACGCGCTCGTCGAGGTCGTGCTGCGGGTGCAGCGGATGGCGCTGGAACTGGGCGACCAGCTCGCCGAGCTGGACGTCAACCCGCTGATGGTGCTGCCGCGGGGACAGGGCGCGGTGGCGCTGGACGCGCTGGCGGTGTGCCGATGAGCACCGACGACGTGCTGCACCGCGTGGAGGGTGCCGTCTCCTGGATCACGCTCAACCGCCCCGAGGCGATGAACGCGGTGAACCGGGCGCAGCGTGAACGGATCATCGCCCTGCTGGGCGAGGCGTCGTCGGACCCCGGCGTCCGGGCGGTCGTCGTCACCGGCACCGGCAGGGGCTTCTGCGCGGGCGCGGACCTCCGGGGCGCCCCAGCAGCGCGCGAACCGCTCCCGGGTGACGTCGCCCGCACCATCCGGCTCGGTGCGCAGCGCCTGATCGGCGCCGTACTGGACTGCGAGAAGCCGGTGATCGCGGCGGTCAACGGCACGGCGGCGGGCATCGGCGCGCATCTGGCGTTCGCCTGCGACCTGGTGCTGGCGGCGGAGGAGGCGCGTTTCATCGAGGTGTTCGTACGGCGCGGCCTGGTGCCGGACGGAGGCGGGGCGTATCTCCTGCCGCGTCTGATCGGCCCGCAGCGGACGAAGGAGCTGATGTTCTTCGGCGACGCGCTGCCGGCGGCGGACGCGGAACGCCTGGGCCTGGTGAACCGGGTGGTGCGGGCGGACGAACTGGAGAAGACGGCAGCGGAGTGGGCGGCCCGCCTGGCCACGGGCCCGACGAGGGCGCTGGCGCTGACGAAGCAACTGGTGAACGCGTCGCTGGAAACGGACCGCGCCACGTCGTTCGCGGCGGAGGCGGCGGCGCAGGAGCTGAACATGGCGACGAGGGACGCACAGGAGGGCGTGACGAGCTTCGCGGAGAGACGGGCGGCGGAGTTCGAGGGGCGGTAGCGGGGCGTAGCCCGATCGCAGGAGGGCCCGGGGGCGGATGCCGCCGGGCCCTTCGCGTTACACGGGGGTTCCTATCTGACGAACCGTCAGCTTCAATGGTGGACATGATGGGACACGCAGCGATGGCCGCCACCGCCGTCCGCTATCTCCGGTCGGTCGGCGCCGCCACCGCCGCACCGCCGTACGACCCCCTGCCGCGGCCCGAGCTCCGCGCCGTCGGGGTCGACGAACGGCTACCCGTCGACGGTGGCGAGTTCCGGCGGGTGCTAGGGCACTTCGCGACCGGTGTCGCCGTCGTCACCGCACACGACGAGGACGGGCCGGCCGGGTTCGCGTGCCAGTCCTTCTCCTCGCTCTCCCTCGATCCGCCGCTCGTCGTCTTCATGGTCGGCCGCACGTCCACC
The DNA here is from genome assembly GCF_056436245.1 of Streptomyces sp. NPDC043812. Classification (NCBI taxonomy): domain Bacteria; kingdom Bacillati; phylum Actinomycetota; class Actinomycetes; order Kitasatosporales; family Streptomycetaceae; genus Streptomyces; species Streptomyces sp. NPDC043812. The sequence goes on along the minus strand of NZ_JBWKCY010000002.1, from coordinate 177,855 downwards.
ACCTGGCCGCGCATCGCCCGCGCCGGGACCTTCTGCGTCAATGTCCTCGGCGAGGGCCAGGGCGAGCTGTGCCGGGGGTTCGCCGTGAGCGGCGCCGACAAGTTCGCCGGGGTCGTCCACCACCCGGCGCCCGTCACCGCGTCACCGCGCCTGGACGGCGTGACGGCGTGGATCGACTGCACGATCCAGGCCGTCCACACCGGCGGCGACCATCTGATCGTGGTGGGCCGGGTCGAGGCGCTGGGCACCCCCGAACAGGAGGGCGCGCCACTGCTGTTCCACCGAGGGCGGTTCGGGCGGCTCGAATCCCAGGACACGCCTTAGGGCGGATTCCTACCGGGCGGCCGGCTCCAGCTTCGGCAGCGGCTTCCGGCGGATCACCAGCGCCATCAGCGCCGCCGCCGCGCACAGCGCGCCCGCGGCGTACCAGACCACGTCGTACCTGCCGAAGACGTCGCGTGCCACACCGCCCGCGAAGGCCACCACCGCCGCGCCCACCTGGTGCGAGGCGAGGACCCAGCCGAAGACGATCGCACTGTCCTCGCCGTAGTGCTCGCGGCACAGGGCGATCGTCGGGGGGACCGTGGCCACCCAGTCAAGGCCGTAGAAGACGATGAAGAAGAGCATCGGCGGCTGGACCGAGGGCCCCAGCAGCACGGGCAGGAACAGCAGCGAGATGCCGCGCAGCGCGTAGTACACCGCGAGGAGGCGGCGTGCCTCGAAACGGTCCGTGAACCAGCCCGACGCGATCGTGCCCACGACGTCGAAGACACCGATCACCGCGAGCAGCGAGGCGGCCGCCACGATGGGCATGCCGTGGTCGTGGGCGGCCGGCACGAAGTGGGTCTTGACCAGGCCGTTCGTGGACGCGCCACAGATCGCGAAGGTACCGGCGAGCAGCCAGAACGGGCCGGTGCGTGCGGCCTTGAACAGGACCGTGACGGCCCTGCGCGCGGCACCCGGCACCGGATCCGGCTTGGGAGTGAAGCCCTCGGCGCCGTAGGCCGGGAGCCCCACGTCCGCCGGGTGGTCGCGCAGCAGCAGCCACACGAACGGGACCACGGCGAGCGCGGCGAGCGCGACGGTGACCGCGGCAGGGCGCCAGTCGTCGTGGCGCTCGACGAGCCAGGACAGCAGCGGCAGGAATACCAGCTGGCCGGAGGCGCCGGCCGCGGTGAGGATGCCGGTCACCAGGCCGCGGCGCTTGACGAACCAGCGGTTGGTGACCGTCGCGGCGAAGGCCAGCGCCATGGACCCGGAACCGAGGCCGACGAGGACGCCCCAGTACAGGACGAGCTGCCAGGGCTCGGTCATCCACACGGTGAGGACCGATCCGGCGGCGATCACGGTCAGCGCGACGGCGACGACCCGACGGATGCCGAACCGGTCCATCAGGGCCGCGGCGAAGGGGGCCGTCAGGCCGTACAGCGCGAGGTTGACCGAGACGGCGAAGCCGATCGTGCCGCGCGACCAGTGGAACTCCTCGTGCAGCGGCTCGATCAGCAGGCCGGGCAGGGACGCGAAGGCGGCGGCGCCGATGATCGTCACGAAGGTGACCGCGGCGACGAACCAGGCGCGGTGGATCCGGGGCGGACGGCGAAGAGGCTGCTGGGAGCCGGTGTGCGGCGCGGTTGTCTGGGTCACGTCACCCAGCTTCCGTGTTCGTCCGGTCCGCAACGAGTGGCCCGAGGGACAGCATTCGCTAGGATCGGGCCATGAGTGAGACCGGAAGGCATCGCGTGGTGGTCCTGGCACTGACCGGGCTGCTCCCCTTCGAGCTCGGCATTCCGCACCGGATCTTCGGCCGTGCCAAGGACGCCGCGGGCAACCTCCTGTACGAGATCGTCACCTGCGGCCTCGCTCCCGGCCCGGTCCGCACGGACGCCGACTTCGCCGTCGCCGTCGAGTACGGCCCCGAGGCCCTGGCCACCGCCGACACGGTGGTCGTCCCCGCCTCGTACGAACTCGGTCCGGTCTACGAGGAGGGCCGCCTCACCGAGGAGCTGGCCGCCGCCCTCGCGCACATCCGGCCCGGCACCCGCATGGTGTCCATTTGCACCGGCGGCTACGTGCTGGCCGCGGCCGGCTACCTCGACGGCCGGCCGGCCACCACGCACTGGTCGTCCGCCGAGCACTTCCAGCAGCTGTTCCCCTCCGTACGGGTCGACGCGGACGTGCTGTTCATCGACGACGGCGACGTGCTCACCTCGGCGGGCGTCGCGGCCGGGATCGACCTGTGCCTGCACATCGTGCGGCGCGACCACGGCACGGCCGTCGCCAACGAGGTCGCGCGCCGCACGGTCGTCCCGCCGCATCGCGACGGCGGCCAGGCCCAGTACATCCACCGCCCCGTCCCGGAGCCGCAGTTCGCGACGACCACGGCCGCCCGGGCATGGGCGCTACCCCGCCTCCACGAACCGATCCAGCTACGGGACATGGCCGACCAGGAGTCGATGTCGGTACGCACCTTCACGCGGCGCTTCCGCGAGGAGGTCGGCATCAGCCCCGGCCAGTGGCTCACCCAGCAGCGTGTGGAACGGGCCCGGCATCTGCTGGAGTCGACGGACCTCACGGTGGACCAGGTGGCGCGGGACGCGGGCTTCGGCACGGCCCAGTCGATGCGGCAGCATCTGCAGGCGGCGCTCGGGGTGCCGCCGACGGTGTACCGGCGCACGTTCCGGGCGGGCGCGGGCGCCGACGGCTGAGTACGCACCCCGGGTACGCGTACTCATCACGCACAGCCCGCCGCTTCCTACGCTCGTCGCAGATGCGGGGGAAACGGGGGCTCGGATGACATGGCGACGCGGCACGGCGGTGACTCTGCTGGCGCTCCTGGTGAGCGGCTGCGGTGTGCTGTCGACGAAGGAGGACCGGAAGCGCGCCGCGGAGCTGGCCGAGGCGGTGTACCCGGGCGAGCTGCGGGTCGTCGGTGCACGGCCGCTGTTCCCCGAGAGGTCGGGCTCCGAGGTCACGTACGCACTCCGGGACGATCCCGACGCGTTCGTACGGCTGCGCGTGGAGGCCGGCAGCGACAGGTGCGGCGGCAAGCCTTGCGCACAGGCACTACGGGACGCCAGGGCCAGGGGCGAGGCGGCCGCGACCGAATGGCGTGCGCTGAAGGCCGAGTTCGGGCGCTGCGGGTACGAGGTGCATTCCGTGAACGTGGTGCGCGGCACGGTGACCGATCCGTGGATCGCCCAGTCGCTGACCAACGACAACGTGACGGACGTACTTGCCCGCATCGGAGGCTGCCTGGAGACCTATGCACGCGCCCTGCCGGCCGGGACGGCGGCCGCCCGCAAAAGCATCACGGTCAACGTCACGGCCCCGCCGGCGGTCCGCGACCTCCCGAGCGGCCGGAAGGGCGACCCGACCCTGCTGCGCAGGACGGACGGCAAGCTCCACGCGGCGCTGGCGAGCCGCTCGTACCACGCGGTGACCTACACCTGGCGCGACGGTGCGGTGCGGCCGGACAGCGGGTCGGTGCGGATCGTGCGGCCCTTCGAGGAGAAACAGGAGTTCAAGGGCAAGGTGCATGCCTCCGCTGCCGCATGGCTCGAGCGCAGGTACCCGGACGCCGAGTTGTCGCAGGGCTACGGCGGCGCATGGACCCTGCTGCCGGGCCGCGTGGACCGGATGCGGGGCTGGGTCCTGTTCTGCGAGGGCCCCCAGGAGCAGAAGCGCTGCCTCGGGAACAAGGCGCTGGCGGTGACGGTGGACCTGGAAGGCCGTCTGATGGGCAAGCCGACAGTGGTGAGCGACATACGGGATGGGCGTGGCGCGCTGCGGCTGCCGCCGCTGGACTGAGCGTCCGACGCGGCCGGACGCAGCCCGAGTCCGAGTCGGTGCCGCAGCCTTTACGGCCGGTCTTCAGGGCTCCGCTGTCAGCGGCGCCCTCGGGCCCGCTGCCAGGGCGCACGCCTGCCAACGCGGCGTCGGAACCGCCCTGTTGAGGAATCGATCACACTTGCCCGGAGCGCCCTCTGAAGATCATTTGAGCTGCCGGCGCCGTGCTAGCTTCACGGCCGGCCCTGGCATGACCACCAGGGACAAGAAAATAGAAAACGCGAGAAACAGTGCGCAAGTTGGCAACAGGCGTCCTCACGGCGGGCCTCTTCGCCGTCGGGGCGGGGACCGCATTCGCCGCCTCATGGCACAGCATTCCTACGCTCAGGACCGGCGGAGCAGAGTTCAACTCCGGCAGTTCCTGCCCTCCGGTCGCGAGACCCGCGGAGCCTTCCAGTGGAAGGGCAACCTCAAGGACACCGACCACGGCGACGGACACAACGTCTACGTTCAGGTCAGGGTCGAGGGCTACAGCTGGAGCCGATACAACGGGAAGCAGCGGGAGTCCGTTGCTCTCAACCGCCTCAGCTACGACGGTGCCGCACTCCGAACCAAGGACGGCTACATACGTGTGTGCCGTGACCGTGGCTCGCTTCGCCCCGACAACTGCTCCGTGACCAAGCACTACCAGAGGTAGGCAGCACATCAGCAAGGCCGGGCCCAGGTGCGCACCACCTGGGCCCACTCGCTTCTTGGGGGAAGCCATCAGTACGTCAGAAATACTTTGTGCCGACGGAGTCGACCTCTTCTACGGCACCCAGGCGGCCGTCAGCGGCGCCCACCTCTCGGTTGCGCGGGGCGAGGTGGTGGCCATCACGGGGCAGAGCGGCTCGGGAAAGTCCTCGCTGCTGTACTGCCTGGCAGGCGTGCTGCCCGTCACGAGGGGGCAGATACGGTTCGACGGCCACCTGTTCGGCCGCCTTACCGACGATCAGATCAGTACGCTACGCCGCGAACGCTTCGGTTTCGTCTTCCAGTACGGCGAGTTGCTCCCCGAGCTGACCATCGAGGAGAACACCGCCCTGCCGCTGCGCTTGGCCGGGCAGCGCAAGCGACCCGCCCTCGCGGTAGCCGGCGAGGTGCTTGAGCGGCTCGGACTCGGAGAATTGCGCGAACGCCGCCCCTCGCAGGTATCGGGCGGGCAGAGCCAACGTGTCGCCGTCGCACGCGCCCTGGTCCACCGCCCGGCCGTCGTCTTCGCGGACGAGCCGACCGGCTCCTTGGACAGCGCCAACGCTTCCACCGTGCTGAAGGAGTTTCTCGACCTTGCCCGGTCGCAGGACACGGCCGTCATCCTCGTCACACACGACCCTGCCGTCGCCGCCCAGGCGGACAGCCATTACACGATGTCCGACGGGCTTCTCTCCCCTCAGGGGGCGGCGTGAAGGAGTTCCTCCTCGGCCTACGGCTCCTGTTCGGTGCCGGCCGCGGCAACCGCGTGCGTTTCCTCCTGATGGCGGCGGGCGGCTCCATCGGCGTGTGCTGTCTCGCCCTCGTCCTCACCATCCCAGCGATACTCGACGCACACGACGGTCGTGCCGCGGCCCGCGAACCCCGGACGGCCGCCGCCGGGCCGGTGGACGCGGCCCTCGTCCTTCAGCGATCGGACCCGTACGGCTCGAAGGCATTCACCCGCGTGTTCATCGCCAAGGGGGCTGACAGCCGTCCCGAACCCGGGTGAGGTGTGGGTCTCCCCGCGCGTGCACAACCTGCTGCGGGACCAGCCTGCCGTCGAGGGGATGCTGCCGGGCCGCGAGTCAGGCGTGATCGACGCATCCGGCCTCGCGCACCCCGACGAGCTGTATGCCTACATCGGCACCACAAAGGGCCAGATCGCCGACGAGGCACGGGTACTGACAGGCTTCGGGTACAGCTACGCACCGTTCCCGGCCGTCGAGCCCTCCACCCTGACCAACCTCCGGTTCGCCCTGGGCACACTCGTCCTGCTTCCGCTGGGTATCTTCCTCTCCGTCTGTGCCCGCCTCTCCGCCGCCAGCCGGATGCGCCGCCTCGCATCGCTGCGCCTGCTGGGGCTCAGCGCCAAGGGCACCCAGCGTGTGAACGCTGCCGAGAACGTGGTCGCCGCCCTGCTCGGAGCACTCCTCGGGCTCGGTGAGTACTGGATCCTCAATCAGGCGATGTCCCGCACAGGTCTGCCCGACCTGAAGTGGTATCCGGGCGATGGCGCCCTGTCCACGACAACCGTCGTCATCTGCCTGATCGGCTGCCCGGCCCTCGCCTGGTTCGTAGGCCGGTCCAGCGCACGTGACGCGGCGGCCAATCCCCTGGCCGTGCGGCGCACCGCGGCACCCAGGCCGCCGTCGAAGTGGGGCGGCCTGCTGCTGGTGACCGGCCTGGGCATCGTGGCCGGCTACTGCGCCACCGGCCTCACTGCACACCCTGCCTCGAACACCGGCCCGAACGCGCTGCTCGTCCCAGCCGGCGTACTGCTGACCAGCATCGGGCTGGTGCTCACACTGCCGCTGATCTCGTTCACCCTCGCACGCAAGGTAGCGAGGTCCACGCAATCCCTCATCCTCAACCTGGCGATGCGCCGCAACGAGGTCGAGCCTGGTAGCACCATGCGCGTCGTCACCGGTCTTGTGCTGCTGGTCTACGCCGCCTCACTCGCCCAGGGCATCCTCATCGAGCTGAAACAGGTCACCCGCCCGCACACCACCGCGCAGGACTACGCCATTTCCCTGTCCGGCCTCACCCCTCAACAGCAGCTCGATCTCGCCGAGGTGCCCGGCGTACGCGCACACGCTCTGACCATGGAGTCCTGGACCGACCCCGACGAGTCGAGCTCCGACGTCCAGCCCCGAGCCACCGCGCTCGTCGCCACCTGTGCCCAACTGTCCGAACTCGTACAGCACTCAAAGGGCTGCGTGGACGGCAAGGTACTGCGGCTCATCGATCCCAACTCCAGCACCGACCCGGGCGTGGAACCCGGCGCCTCGTTCCGCTATCGGCTACGAGGGGGCGGGCAGGACAAGACCTTGAGCATCACCCTCCCTCCCACCCAGATCACTTACACGGCGCACGCCCCGTCGGCGGTCGGCTCAGCAGCCGTCCTCGTGCCGCCCTCGGCGTTGCCCGACGGGGCCCGACCGCAATCGGCGCAGTTCATCCTCACCAGCAGCTCCGCCCCCGACGAGGTGCGCAAGGTCCTCGACGGCATCGGAGCCATCGTCCCGACAGCCGAGATAGACCCCATCGGAGTCAACATCAACGGCCTCCAGCAGATCGCCGTCATCCAGACCTTGCTGGCCCTGGGCATGATCATGGGCCTGATCATCGGCGTGTCGGCCTTCCTCGTGTCCGTAACAGACCGTGCCGTGGAACGCCGGGCGCAGGTCACCGCCATCACCCTGATCGGAGCCCGTGCCCGGACCATGCGGGCAGTCCAATGCGCCCAGGTCGTCATGCCGCTGAGTATCGGCCTCGTACTGGCACTCGTTGCGGGCAAGCTCGCCGAGTCCAGCTACTTGATCACCGGCGGCGGCGAGGTCTTCTGGGACCTCGCCGGCATCCCCGGCCTCGCCATCGCCACGGCGGGCGTGGTCGCAGTGGCGGCCGCGGGGACGCTGCCGCTGGTCGGGCGACGCATCGATCCCGAGCTCATTCGCCGCGACTAGGCAGCTGTGCGCCCGAGCTCAACGGACCTGTGGCCCCGCACACTTGCGCGGTGAACCCATGCGCTGCACCCAGTGCGGGGCCTTCGAGCTCGAGCCGGGATTCGTCGAGGACTCGGGTGAGGGCTCCCGCGGATAAGCCCGTTGGCCCGGGGCGTGTGACCGTCCGCCCGCTCAGAACGTCAGCACCCCCCGCGCCACCCGCCCGTGGTGCGCGTCGTCCGCCGCCTTGGCGAAGTCCTCCACCGGGTAGGTCTCGGTGACCAGTTCGTCGAGCAGCAGGCGGCCCTGCCGGTACAGCTCGGCGTAGAGGGCGATGTCGTGCTGCGGGCGCGACGATCCGTAGCGGCAGCCGAGGACCGACTTGTCCAGGAAGAGCGACGCGGGCAGGAACGACGCTTCCGCCGTCGGGGACGGCATGCCCAGCAGGATCGCCTGACCGCGGCGGTCGAGCAGGTCGATCGCCTGGCGGATCAGCGCGGTGCTGCCGACGCACTCGAAGACGTGGTCGGCGCCCGTGGGCAGGAGGTCCCGTACGCCGGCTGTGGACGCGAGGAACTCCGTCGCACCGAACTGCCGGGCCGCCGCCTCCTTCGCCGGGTTCGAATCGACGGCGACGATCGCCGACGCGCCCGCGATCCGGGCACCCTGAAGGACGTTGAGGCCGATGCCGCCGGTGCCGATGACGACCACGGTGTCGCCGCGGTCCACCTTGGCGCGGTTCAGGACGGCCCCGACTCCGGTGAGGACACCGCAGCCGATGAGCGCCGCCGACGTGAGGGGGATGTCGGCGGGGATCTTCACGGCCTGGACACCCTTGACGAGGGTCCGCTCGGCGAAGGCGGAGTTGGACGCGAACTGGAACAGGGGGGCGCCGCCGCGGGAGAACGGCCGGCCGGGGCGGCCGATCGCGCGACGGCACATCGTCGGGCGGCCGCGGTCGCAGTCGGCGCAGGCACCGCAGTTCGCGAGGGTGGAGAGCGAGACATGGTCGCCGGGGGCGACATGGCCGACGCCCGCGCCGACCGCCTCGACGATCCCGGCGCCCTCGTGGCCGAGGACCACCGGGGCCGGGAAGGGGATCGTGCCGTCGATCACCGACAGATCGCTGTGACACAGTCCGGCCGCGGCGACGGCGACCAGGACCTCTCCGGGGGCCGGTTGTCGTATCTCCAGGTCGTCGACGACCTGCGCCTGCCTGCCGTCGAACACGACGCCTCTCATGTCCCGCTTCCCTTCGGTGGGGTGGTGCGGTGGTCCGTCCGGTCTCAGGTGTTCGGGCGGGCGCCCTCGGCCGCCGCCCGCTGCATCTCCTCCAGCTGCGCCAGCATCGGCATCGGGTCGGTACCGACGGTGCCCGGGAGGAAGTCGGCGATGCGCTGCGGGGTCCAGGGGCCGTCGCCGTATGCCGCCCGGAGCTCCCTGGGCTGCGCCCAGACCGCGATCTTCGGGCCCGCGACCGTGTACACCTGCCCGGTGATCCGCTCGGTGCGTGCCCGCTCCGACAGCAGATAGACGACCAGCGCCGCCACATCCTCCGGGTCGCCGATCTCCTTCAGTTCCATGGGGACGCCCGCCGACATTCGGGTGCGGGCGACGGGGGCGACCGCGTTCGCCGTGACGCCGTACTTGTGCAGGCCGAGCGCCGCGCTGCGGACGAGGGAGATGATTCCGCCCTTCGCCGCCGAGTAGTTGGCCTGCGAGACGGACCCCTGGTGGTTGCCGCTGGTGAAGCCGATCAGTGTGCCGGTGCCCTGTTTACGCATGACCGCCGAAGCGGCGCGGAAGAGCGTGAACGTGCCCTTGAGGTGGGTGGCGAGGACGGGGTCCCACTCCTCCTCGGACATGTTGAACAGCATCCGCTCCCGCAGGATCCCGGCGACGCACACGACGCCGTCGACCCGCCCGTACCGGGTGAGCGCGACGTCCACGACCCGCTGTCCGCCCTCCATCGTGGAGATGTCGTCGGCGACGGCGACCGCTTCGCCGCCCGCGGCCTCGATCTCCTTGACGACGGCGGCGGCGATCTCGCTCGTCGGGGCGCCGCCCGCGACGGAGACGCCGTAGTCGTTGACGACGACCTTGGCGCCCTCGGCGGCGGCGGCGAGGGCGACCGCGCGGCCTATGCCGCGGCCCGCGCCGGTCACGGCGATCACCTTGCCTGCCAAGAAGTTCCCCATGCCCGGCCCCTTCCCGCGGTTTCTGACGGACCGTTAGATTTTACGGTCAGGCGGACAGCAGAGCACAAGCCCCAGGAGGACCCATGTCCCTGCCGGCCGAGTTCCACGACATCGCCAAGCGCGTGAACAACTGGGGGCGATGGGGTCAGGACGACGAGACCGGGACGCTGAACCTGATCACCGAGGAGGTGGTGCGAGAAGCTGCCGGCACCGTCCTCACCGGGCGCCGCATCCCCCTCGCGCTCCCCCTCCACCAGGACGGCGTGCAGACCGGGATGATCCCCGGCCGCGTCAACCCCCTGCACTCCATGGTGCAGATCAACCAGGAGCTCTTCGGGCCCGGCACCGTCGCGACCAGCGACGACATCGTGACGATGGGCCTGCAGTCGGCGACGCACTGGGACGCGCTGACCCACGCCTCCCACTCGGGGCGCATCTTCAACGGGCGTCCGGCCGACTCGATCACACCGCACACCCGCGCCCGGTTCAGCGGTATCGACAAGGCGCCGCCGGTCGTTTCACGCGGCGTGCTGCTGGACGTGGCCCGAGCGAAGGGCCTGGACCGGCTGCCGGGCGATCACGCGGTCACACCCGAGGACCTGGACGAAGCAGCCGAGTTCGGCGGGGTCACGGTCCGGGCCGGGGACATCGTGCTCGTACGGACGGGCCAGATGCAGGTGCTCCTCGGCGGGGACCGGCACGGCTACGGGTATCCCTCACCGGGCCTTTCGGTCCGCACTCCCGAGTGGTTCCACGCCCGCGATGTCGCGGCCGTCGCGAACGACACACTCACCTTCGAGATCTTCCCGCCGGAGATCGAGAATCTGTGGCTGCCCGTGCATGCGCTCCACCTCGTGGAGATGGGCATGCTCCAGGGCCAGAACTGGAACCTGGAGGAACTGTCCGAGGCCTGTGCGCAGGAGGGGCGCCACGCGTTCCTGCTGTGCGCGATGCCGGAACCGTTCGTCGGCGGGACGGGCACACCCGTGGCGCCGGTGGCCGTCCTCTAAGCACTGTCCGGGCGATCTTGTCGGGTCCGCGACGCCGGCTACGGCGTCACGCGCCGCGGGCCGTCGCACGGAGGCCGACGCACTGCTCGATGCCGTACGCCGTCGGCTCGTACACCGGCGTCGCCGCGGGGCGGGGACATCGGTCCACCTCGCACCAGATGGACTTGCCCCGGCCCTCGGCCCGCCAGCCCCATCGGTCGGCGAGCCCGTCGACGAGTTCCAGACCACGACCGTTCGTGTCTTCGCCCTCCGCACGCCGGGGGCGGGGCGGGCAGGTGCTGGCGTCGGCGACCTCGACCCGGACGGTGCCCGCCTCGGCGGGTCCTGCGCCGAACAGCATCCTCAGCACTGCGGGACAGCCGGTGTGCACCACGGCGTTGGTGACGAGCTCCGAGATCAGCAGGATCAGCGTCTCGGCCAGCGGTTCGTCGTCCCTCATGCCCGATCCGACCAGACGGGAACGGGCCCATCTGCGCGCCCGCCCCACCTCCGCAGGGTCGGGTCCGACCTCCAACTGCACCAGAAGCACCTGCACCGCTCACACCATCCGAACCGGCGGACACATCGCCTTGCGCCTCGCAGCCTTCACGGAACGTGATTTCCTTGCAGGACAGCATGGTTGACGTACAGTCACCGCAACAAGCGCTTCGGGCATATTCCAGCGGGAAGGAGTACGCATGGTGCATACTGTGCGACGCACCTCGCAGGGAGTCGAACACAGGCTCGGAGGCCGTGTCCTTACCGGCCGATCAGCGCGCATCGAAGGGTCGGAGGCAGCCGGACCGGCCGCGCCGTGGGACCTCGTCCTCGCAGCGACTCGCATCTGACGGAGCGTACCGGAGCAGGGTGTCGACTCCGGGCCGTGACGAGACGCCCGAAGGACACAACCCGATATCAACAGACGGTGACGCTTCAGAGTGCCCAGGCCAATGCCTCAGCCTGCATCTCCTCCGCCTCGGCCGCCGTCAGCCACATCCCGGCCCGCAGCCATGCCCGCTTGAGGTGGAGGTGGACGTCCGCCTCCCAGGTGAAGCCCATCCCGCCGAACACCTGGAGACAGTCCCGCGCACCGCTCACCGCCGCATCGTCGGCGAGGAGTTTGGCACCGGCGATCTCCACCGGGTCGGCGGTGACGGCAGCGGCGTACACGGCCGTGCGGGCCAGCTCCGTCCGTACGAGCATTCCGGCGCACAGGTGGCTCACCGCCTGGAAGGCTCCGATCGGGCGGCCGAACTGACTGCGCTCACGGGCGTATCGCACGGCCATGTCCGTCGTCCGGGCCGCGGAGCCTGCCTGTTCGGCGGCGGTGAGGAGCACGGCGACGGGATCGGGCCGCCCGCCGCGGCCGCCCGCGGTCCGGTGCAGCGGGGTCAACGGGTCGAGGGAACGCACCGGCACGGGGTCGGCGACGTCGCCGAGCACGGCGTCGGAGGCGTCCAGCCAGGGCACGAGCACGCCGTCGGACGCGGTCACGACCGTCTCGCCGGTGGCGGCACCGGGGACGGTACCGGCCGCGAGATGGGTGGCCACCAGTGGTCCCGGCAGGAGCACACGGCCCGCCTCCTCGAACACGAGCACCGCCTCCGGCAGTCCGAGGCCGACGCCGCCGTCCGCTTCGGGCAGCCGCAACGCGAAGAACCCGGCCGCTCCCAGCTCCCGCCACAGCCCGCGGTCGAGCTCCGGCGCGGACACGGCGGCGCGCAGGGCCTCGTGCCCGAAGCGCGCGGCGAGGAGTGCGCGCACCCCGGCCCGCAGGGCGCGCTGGTCGTCGGTGAGCCGGAAGTCCATCAACGCCCCTTCGGCAGGCCGAGTATCCGCTCGGCGACGATGCTGCGCTGGATCTGGGAGGTGCCGGCCGCGATCGTGTACGAGAGGGACGACAGCCGGTCCAGCGTCCAGTCGTGGGAGAGGTCGAACGCCTCGGGGCCGAGGACGTCGGCCGCCGCGTCGTACAGCTCCTGACGGGCGTGCGAGTAGCGCAGTTTGAAGACGGATCCGCCCGCACCGGGGACGCTCCCGGACGCGGACGCCTCGCTCACGTTCCACTGGATGAGCCGCCACAGCGCGGCGAACTCGGCATGCAGGCGCCCGAGCCTGCGGCGCAGCGCGGCGTCGTCCCAGCGGCCGTTGTCCTTGGCCGCGCGGGCGAGTTCGGCGAGGGTGCGGCGGCAGGCGACGACCTCGCCGGCGAAGGCGGTGCCGCGCTCGAAGGAGAGCGTGACCTGGGTGACGCGCCAGCCGTCGTTCTCGGCACCGACCCGGTTCGCGACGGGGACCCGCACCTCGTCGAGGAAGACCTCGGCGAACTCGGCCGATCCCGCAAGGGTGCGCAGCGGCCGCACCGTGATGCCGGGCGCGTCCATGGGCAGGGCGAGCCAGCTGATGCCGCGGTGCTTCGGGGCGTCCGGGTCGGTGCGGACGAGCAGTTCGCACCAGTCGGCGACCTCCGCGTGCGACGTCCAGATCTTCGATCCGGTGACGACGTACGCGTCCCCGTCGCGCACGGCCCGGGTGCGCAGCGCGGCGAGGTCGGAGCCGGCGTCCGGTTCGCTGAAGCCCTGGCACCAGATCTCGTCGCCCCGCAGGATCGGCGGCAGCCAGCGCGCGCGCTGTTCCTCGGTGCCCTCGGCGGCGATCGTCGGGCCCGCATGCAGCAGCCCGACGAAGTTCGCCCCGACGTAGGGGGCACCGGCCCGCTCCGTCTCCTCCAGGTAGATCAGCCGCAGGGTCGGGGAGGCGCTCCACTGCACCTCGGCGTATCCGGCGTCGTACAGCGCCCGCTGCCATGCGCTGTCGCGGGCGCGCCTGCCGGGCCAGTCGTCCGGTGACGGTCTCGGCGGCAGCTTGGGGAGCACGACCGCCAGCCATTCGCGCAGCCGTGCCCGGAAGCCCTCCTCGTCGGCCGTGTACGTGAGATCCATCAGACCAGGTCCAGGCCCAGCATCCGGATCGCGTTGCCGCGCATGAGTTTGTGGACCGTCTCGTCGTCGAGGTCCTTCACGTGGTCGAGCGCGACCTCCTTGGTGTGCGGGAAGGTCGAGTCGACGTGCGGATAGTCGGTCTCGAAGGTGGCGTTGTCGCGGCCGACGACGTCGAGCGAGGCGACACCGTGCTTGTCGCGGAAGAAGCAGCAGAAGATCTGCCGGTAGTAGTAGCTGGAGGGCGGCTCGGGAATCAGGTCGCGCACGCCGCCCCAGGCGCGGTGTTCCTCCCACACGTCGTCGGCGCGTTCCAGTGCGTACGGGATCCAGCCCATCTGGCCCTCGCTGTAGGCCAGTTTGAGGCGGGGGAACTTCACCAGCACGCCGCTGAAGAGGAAGTCCATCATCGAGGCCATCGCGTTGTTGAAGCTGAGCGACGCCTGGACGGCGGGTGGGGCGTCGGGCGAGGCGGCGGGCATCTGGGAGCTGGACCCGATGTGCATGTTGACGACCGTGCCGGTCTCCTGGCAGACGGCGAAGAACGGGTCCCAGTAGCCGGAGTGGATGGACGGCAGTCCGAGGTGCGTGGGGATCTCGGAGAAGGTGACGGCCTTGACGCCGCGTGCCGCGTTGCGCCGGATCTCGGCGACGGCGAGGCCGATGTCCCAGAGGGGAATGATGCACAGCGGGATGAGCCGGCCGCCGCTGTCGCCGCACCACTCCTCGACCATCCAGTCGTTGTAGGCCCGTACGCAGGCGAGGGCGACCTCCTTGTCATGGGCCTCGGCGAAGGTCTGGCCGCAGAAGCGCGGGAAGGTGGGGAAGCAGAGCGAGGCCTCGACGTGATTGAGGTCCATGTCCTTGAGGCGTTCGGCCGGGTCCCAGCAGCCGGGGCGCATCTCGGCGCGGGTGATGCCCTCGAGGGTCATGTCGTCGCGGTCGAAGCCGACGGCGGCGATGTTCCGTTTGTACGGGAACTGCAGGTCCTCGTAGATCCACCAGTCCGCGGGCGGTCCGTCCGGGTCCATCGTGATCCGGTACTTCCCGCCGACGTAGGCGAGCTCGCCGATCCCGGTGGTCAGCGGCTGCGGGCCGCGGTCGCGGTACTTGGCCGGGAGCCAGGTCCGGAAGAGGTGCGCCGGCTCGATCACATGGTCGTCGACGCTCACGATCCGGGGCAGTTCCTTGTCCATCGAGGCCTCCGCTGCCGATGACTCCACAGGTGTCTGACGGGTCGTCAGATCTCAGGCTAGTCCCGCACCCCTGGACCGACAAGGCGGCGGGCTCTACGATCTGACAGTCCGTCAGTTACGGAGGTCCGGCGATGGCGACGGAAGCTGCGAACGAGACCGCACACGCACTCGGGGAGTCACGCACGCTCTGGGAACTCGTCACCCGGCGCGCCGCGCTCACCCCGGGCCGCCCCGTTCTGCTCCAGGACGACCGCACCCTCACCTTCGGCGAGCTGCGCGACCGCTCCGAACGCGTCGCGGCCGGGCTGTACGCGCAGGGCGTGCGGCCCGGCACAGTCGTCGCCTGGCAGCTGCCCACCCGGATCGAGACCGTGCTGCTCTCCGTGGCGCTCGCCCGGCTCGGCGCCGTGCAGTCCCCGGTCATCCCCTTCTACCGGGACCGCGAGGTCGGCTTCGCGCTGCGCGAGTCCAAGGCCGAGCACTTCGCCGTACCGGGCGAATGGCGGGGCTTCGACCATCGGGCGATGGCGGAACGGCTGGGAACGCGCGGCGTCTTCGACGCGTACGACACCCTCCCCGACGCGGACCCCTCGGCGCTGCCCCCACCACCGTCCGAGGGCACGGACGTGCGCTGGATCTACTGGACCTCGGGCACCACGTCCGACCCCAAGGGCGTGCTGCACACGGACCGTTCCCTGATCGCGGGCGGCTCGTGCCTGGCCCACGCGCTGCGGCTGACGGCGGACGACGTCGGCTCGATCGCCTTCCCCTTCGCGCACATCGGCGGCCCCGACTACCTGGTGATGCTGCTGCTGTACGGATTCCCCGCCGTGCTCTTCGAGAAGTTCACCCTGCCCGACGCGCTGGCGGAGTACCGCAGACACGGGGTGACCACGGCGGGCGGCTCCACCGCCTTCTACTCGATGTTCCTCGCCGAACAGCGCAAACAGCCCGGCGAGAAGCTGATCCCCACACTGCGGCTGCTCGCGGGCGGCGGCGCGCCCAAGCCGCCCGAGCTCTACCACGCCGTCGTCCGCGAAATGGGCTGCGCGCTCACCCACGGCTACGGCATGACCGAAGTCCCGATGATCACCATGGGCGCGCCCGACGACACCGCCGAGAACCTCGCCACCACCGAGGGCCGCCCGCCGGCCGGGATGGAGATACGGATCGTCGACGGCCAGGTCCGGCTGCGCGGCGAGGCGGTCTGCCGGGGCTACCTCGACCCGGCGGCAACGGCCGGGGCCTTCGACTCCGAGGGCTTCCTGATCACCGGCGACCTCGGGCACCTCACCGGCAGCGGCCATCTGGTCCTCACCGGACGGATCAAGGACGTCATCATCCGCAAGGGGGAGAACATCTCCGCCAAGGAGATCGAGGATCTGCTGCATCAGCATCCCGCGGTGGCAGACGCCGCGGTCGTCGGACTGCCGGACGCCGAACGCGGGGAGCGGGTCTGCGCGGTCGTCGAACGGGCGCCGGGCGCACCGGATCCCACCCTGGAGAGCATCGGCGCCCACCTGCGCGCCGCGGGCCTCTCGGTGCACAAGCTGCCGGAACAGCTGGAGGTCGTCGATGCGCTGCCTCGCAACGACGCACTGCGCAAGGTGCTCAAGTACAAGCTCAGGGAGCGCTACGCGTGACCCCGCTGCCGCCCGCCGGCGGGGCGGGCGGCCGCGGGGTCACGGGGCTGCTTGCTACTGGGGCTGCTCGGGGGTGACGTAGTACGCGGCGAAAGCCGTCAGGACCTCCTCCTCCGAGATCCGGCCGTCGCCGTCGGTGTCCAGAGCCGCCCCGGCCTGCGCCGCGATCTGCGGGTCGACGCCCAGGGCGCGCAGGACGCGCTCGGCCGCCGCCGGGGTCACCCCGGCGCCGTCCTGGTCGGCCACGGCGACGACTGCGTGCAGGAACGGCCGGGCGATCTCGCCGAACCGCTGCGGGTTGTCGCGCAGTCTCTTGACCGCGCCTGTCACGAACTCCTGGCGGCTGACTCGCTGGTCGCCGTCCACGTCGGCGATCCCGGCCATGCCCTGCCAGAACGCCTCGGCGCCG
Organism: Streptomyces sp. NPDC043812; assembly: GCF_056436245.1. Classification (NCBI taxonomy): domain Bacteria; kingdom Bacillati; phylum Actinomycetota; class Actinomycetes; order Kitasatosporales; family Streptomycetaceae; genus Streptomyces; species Streptomyces sp. NPDC043812. The sequence continues at coordinate 161,018 of NZ_JBWKCY010000002.1, read as the reverse complement.
CTGTAGAGAGCCTGGCCCTTGTCGGAGCGTGCGGCGACGGAGAACTCGGCGAGGACCGAGGCCGCGGCCTTGCTGAAGTCCTCGCGGTCGATGAAGCCGTTGCCGTCCTGATCGAAAGCGGCGAAGCGGGAAGCGATCTTCCGCTCGTACTCTGCGCTGTCCATGCGGGGAGAGTACGGCCCCGGGCGCTGACGCGTGTACGTACCCGGTGAATTGCGCACTGACGACATCCGGGAGAAGGGCGGGTGACCGGCAGGAACGCACGCACGGAGGCACGGATGCACGGGGGGCGCGGAGCCGGTGATGTCCGTTATATCCTGCTTGACCGGCGCGGAGTCCTGCCTGTCGGCGCGACCGGAGAGGGGCCAGACCCTCTCGTTCGGATCTTGGCGGGCTCGATCCGAACGAAAGACCCTAGGCCGAGAGCGGGCGGGCCTCCTCGTCCGTGGCCGACACCGTGTCGGCGTAGACCTCGAAGAGGCGGCGCACGCCGAGAGCGGCCAGCACCCTGTTGACGTGCGAGCCCTCCTCGGCGCCGCGCGCGGGCAGGATCAGCCGCAGCCTGCCCTGGCAGGACCGCATCAGCCGGCGGGCGGCGACGAGCACGCCCACACCGCTCGAATCGCAGAACAGCACGTCGGAGAGGTCGAGCACGACATCGCGGTCGCCGGCCGCGACGGCGTCGTGCACCCGCTGGCGGACCACGGGAGAGGAGACGAGATCGAGCTCTCCGGACACGTGCAGCACGGTCCACGTGCCCTGCCGGGTCTCGGCCACCTTGAGCATCATCACGTACGGACCTCTCCTCGAACCGGCCGGTCCGGAGACCGGAAGCCGTCCTTCCACTGGCCACTGCCCTGCCGCCCCACCCTGAAACGCGACGGACATCACCCGGAGTTCCGCCCTCCGCGGCGTTACCATCCCGGGCGACGCCCTGGGGCGTAGTTGGGGCAAAGGGGCATGCGTAATTCATTCGGCGCACTACATTCGAAGAAGACACGGGGCGGCGAGAGCGACAGGGCAGAGCAACAGACACGGAACGCGAGGTCTGGGGGTCGCATGGCGAAGGACGCACCACCGCGCTGGGACCGCAGGATGCAGCAGCGGCTGGCGCGGGGCGAGGCCGCGGCGCTCGGGGAGCTGTACGACCGATTCGCCGCCCTCGTGCACAGCCAGGCGCACCGGGTGCTGGATGACGACGAGGCCGCCGACCAGGTCACCCGCGAGGTCTTCGGCTACATCTGGGAGAACCCCGACGCGTACGACCCCAAACAGGGCTCCATGCGCTCCTGGGTGGCGAGGCTCACCAACAACCAGGCCGTGCACCGCCTCCGCCAGAGCGAGGCAGCCGCGCTCGCGCGGGGCGGCGAGGGCACGGCGGAGGACCTGGAGCAGAAGGTGCGCCGTGCGGCGGTGGCCGCCCGCGCCGACTACATCGTGACGTCGATGCCGGCGCCGCTGCGCGCCGCGCTGGAGCTGGCGTACTTCCAGCGCAGGGACTACCGGCAGACGGCCGCGGACCTGGGCGTCACGGAGGACGAGGCGAGGCGCAGACTGCGACTGGGCCTGCAACTGCTGTCCACGGCGCACACCCGCCCGCTGGAGGGCTCGTCACCGCCCGGATACGGACGGGCGCTGTGAACGGGCCACTGGACGGCGGCGACGACGGACGCGAGCAGGAGCGGGACGAGGTGCGGGGCGTTCCGCGCATACCGTCTCCTCGGCCTGCCGCGGACAACCTCTCCCCGGAGGCGCTGCGGCCTCCGCTGCCACGCCGCCACCGGCCCCCGGCCGCGGAGGACGATGCGACCGGTCCCGCGGACCCCGTCCGTCGGGAGGCCGGCGCCGGCCCGGCGGAGCCGGAGGCCGACACGCGTACGGATGCGCAAAGGGATGCGACCGGCGAACGCCAGGACGCCGTACGGCCGCCGGACGACGGCCACCCCGCGCCGGGCACCGGCGCCCCGTCGGTGCCGACGCACAGAGTGCTCAAGTCCCTCCTCGGCGCATGGGCACTGTCCGCCTGCTCGCCCGAGGAGACCGCCGCCGTCGAGGAGCACCTCGGCGAGTGCGCGCCCTGCGCCGAGGAGGCGCTGCGGCTGCGGGACGCCGTAGGGCTGCTGCACACCGACCGCGATCTGGACCTCGACCCCCTGCTGCGGTTCCGGGTGCTGGAGAACTGCCTGGGCCGCCGGCCCGCGCGTATCCCCGTGCCCGACTGGGCCGACCCCTACGACGCCGAGACCGCACGGCTCGACGCCCTGCTGCGCGACATCGGCGACTCCGAGTGGCACGCCCCGGTACGCCTGAAGTGGTTCGAGGGCGACCGGCAGGTGAACCGCCGCACCACCGTCGCCGGTGTCATAGGGCATCTGATGGTCGTGGACGGGCTGGTAGCGAGTGCGCTCGGGCTGAACGACCCGCTCGGTCCTTCGGCTCCGGCGCCGCCCACCGCGCGGACCGAGACGTTCTGGAGCGCCGCCGATCGTCCGCCGACCCACACCATCCGCGAACCATGGCGCGACCAGAGCCACACACTCATCCGCACGGTGTCGTTCGCGGGCCGTGGCGTCGCCGAACTGTCCGTCTCGTACGGGGCGTTCTCCCTGCCGCTGCGCGACTCGCTGCTCGACCGCGCCTTCGAGTGCTGGATCCACGCCGACGACATCGCCGACGCAGTCGACTATCCGTACGCGCCGCCCAGCGGCGCCCATCTGAACCGGATGATCGACCTTGCGGCGCGACTGCTGCCCGCCGCGCTCGCGGAACGCCGTCGCGCGGGGCTCGCCGGGCCCGCACGGAACCTGGTGGCGGCGGGCGCACCGGGGCGTTCGCTGCATCTGGAGGTCGAGGGGAGCGGCGGCGGCAGCTGGTACATCGCCCTGGACTCCCCCGCCGCGGTCGGCTCCGCCGATCTGTCGATCGCCCAAGTGGCGCTCGATGGAGTCGAGTTCTGCAAACTCGTCGCCGGACATGTGTCGCCGGAGGAGGCCGCGGCCGGTCAGGACGGCGACCGGGACGCGATCCGGGACGTGCTCTTCGCGGCGGCCGCGCTCAGCCGTCTGTGAGGACGGCCGGCGGCCGGAACTCCCGCACTGGCGCGGCGCCCGTGCGGTGCCGTTCCGCGGTTCGGGGGTCAGCGTTCGCCGCCCACGCTGATGTTCGGGTCGCCGTCCGCGCCGTGCGGCTTCAGCTCGATCTGGATCGTGTGCGTACGTTCGCTGCCCCGCGTACCGCCCCCGCCCGCCGTGAGCACCCCGATCCGCAGCTCCGCGCTGCCGCTGCCCTCCCGTCTGACCTGCACCCCGAACTCGAGATGCACGCTCTCCACACGGAACCGCAGATCGCGGCCCTCCGCCGCGTGCTGGGCCCGTTCGAGCTCGTCACGGACCTGCCCGATCACCTCGGCCAGACCCGCAACCGCGGTTTCGTCACGCTCGGCCATCGCGCCCCCCGTCTCCCGTAGTTATCGTTGAGCAGTATGAGCGAGCTGTATCGCACATCCAACTCTCCGTCACACGAAGAGAGTTGGCGAGTATGCCTGCTCCGCACCCGGGACCGGGCAGGCCGGCCGCTCGGCGCCGGGGTGCTGCTCCCCGGAGGGCTGGTGCTCACCTGCGCGCACACCGTCCTGTCCCGCCCCGGCCCCTCGGGCGTCCGCGTCCCGCTGGACACCGTGTACGTCGACGTGCCGCGCAGCGCGCGGTCCGGTGGTGCCCTCGAGCCGCTGCGCGCACGGCTGCTGCACGAATATCTCGTGCCGCCCACCGCGCAGTTCAGTGGTGATCTGGCGCTGCTCAAACTGGACCACGAACCTGCCGTGCCACCCGCCGTGCTGCACCGCCAGATCCCGGCGCGCGGCGAGCACGTGCACTTCACGGGCTACCCCGAGGATCTGCCCGGCGGCGAGCATCTGGACGCCAGGCTGATGGGGCGCGGCGGCCCCGCGCCGAAGCCGGAGTGGGTGCAGCTCGACACCCAGGGATCGCCGTACGTGGTACGGCACGGCTACAGCGGCTGCGGGGTCGTGCACAGCCGTTCCCGCCGGGTGATCGGCATCGTGGCGCACCAGTTCGGCACTCCGCAGGCGCGGGTGCGCCGGGACCACGCGTACATGATCCCGACGGAGACGGTGCTCAAGCATCTGCCGCTGGAGCGGCTGGGGCTGGTGATCAGGGGATCGCGGGCCGTGTCGCACGACATCGCCGTGGCACACGACCGGACGGTGTCGGGCCGGGTGCCGGGGCTGCACCGGCGGCTGACGCGCTGGCTGGACGGCGCGCCGGACACGGACCCGGTGGAGCCCGCGTTCGCCGGTGAGGGCGAGCACGAACTGCTGCACACCATCCGGACGGTGCTGACACTCGCCGACCGCGAACAGAGCCCGCCGGGCCCGCCGCGCCCGTCCGCCACGGCCGCGTCGGCGGAAGAACCGCAGGTCGGCAGCATCGACTTCGCGGTCGACGCCACGAACCGCACGGCGGCGGAGCTGGCGCTCCAGGCGGCGGACCGGATCGGTCTGGACGTCCCCGAGCCGGAGCTCGCACCTGAGCCGGACCCCGGGCCGGACCCCGGGCCGGACCCGGGGCAGGAACCGGGCGCGGACTCGGCAGGCGCAACCGCACCCGGCGGCGCATCAGCGTCCCCGTCGCCGTCGCTCCGGGCAGCCGGCCCGCACGCCCTCGTCCTGCAGCGCATCGCCGACGAGAGCACCCCGCTGAGCGCCGCGTTCCTCTCCATCGACCGTTCCGCCTCACCCGACGCCGAGATCGTGGAGCTGCTGCGCGCCCTCCTCGCCGGCGGCGAAACCCGGCTCCTCCTCGTCTTCAGCGACCCGCACTCACCCCTGCTGGACCTCGTCCGCGAACAGTTGATGGAACCCGACTGGCCGGACCGCCGCGCCGAACGGCTCGCCGGCCGCGTCGGCCGCCTCGCCGAGACCGAGCGGCGCCTGCGCGCGCTCCCGGCCCGTGGCCCGGCCCCCGGCCGGGGCACGCATCCGCGCACCCGGGCGCCCCGGCTGCGCCGCGAGCTCCAGCAACTGCGGCCCGGCGGCCCGTTGTACGGCACGCCCGCCCTGCCGCACGGGCTGTTCCGGCTGGCCATCGGCATCGAGGCCGCCCTGCTGGAGGCCGAGACCGCGGAGGCGGTGCTTGCCGGGCCCATGGGACCGCGCGAGTTCGTCGTCGAGCCGCCCGGCGACGAACTGACCGATCTCCCGGTCGTCGCCGTGCGCGACCCGGACGCCCTCGTCACGCCGGGGACCCGTGCGCGGCTTTCCGCGGGCGACCTGCTGCATCAGCAGTACGAGGTGGCGGGCCCGATCGGGCAGGGCAGCCACGGCCAGGTGTATCTGGCGCGTGATCTGCTGCTGGAGATGCGGCCCGTCGCCCTCAAGGGCATCCTCGACCCGAACAGTCCGGACGCCGTGCCGGGGGCGGACCGGGAACGGCACCGGCTGGTCAGCCTCAACCACCCCTCCGTCATCCGTGTGGTCAACTACGCCCGGCACACGGCCGATTCGCAGTCGTCCTCCGCCGACTTCATCGTGATGGAGTTCGCCGACGGCGCGCCGCTCTCGTGGGTCGCGGCCAGGATCGGACAGCAGGACGCGCCGTTCGCGGGGCCGCGGGTGCGCGAGTTCATCGTGGCGTACGGGCTGCTGATCCTCGACGCATTCAGCTATCTGCACGAGCAGGAGAAGCTCGTCTACGGCGATCTGTCCCTCACCAACGTCCTGCACTGCGGCAACGGCATCAAGCTCATCGACGTCGCCGGGGTGCGGGAGCCGGGCGCGCCGGGGCCGGTCAGCCATCGGCCGCCGGAGGCCGGGACGCGGGGCGAGATGACGACGGCGAGCGACCTGTACACGGTCGGCGCGGTCCTCGGCGACATGCTCGCCAAGGACCCCGCGTCCCCGGCCGACCTCGGCACGGAGTCGCTGCAGCGGGCACTGCGCCGGGCGACGGCCGCCGATCCGCGGCTGCGGTACGCATCGGCGCGGGAGATGAGCGTGCAGCTGCGGGGCGTCCTGCGCGAACTGCGCTCGCTGCGGCTGGGCGAGGAGACGTTCCAGCCGTCGTCGCTGTTCGCCTCCCCGGCGGCGGCGCTCGACGGCCGGCTCGGCAAGGCCCCGCCGCTGGAACGCTGGCGCGCGGACGCGGACGACCGCCCCGGGCAGGGGCCGGGCGCGCAAGTGCCGGGGCCGGCCGAGGCGGCAGTGGCGCTGCCCGTCCCGGCACCGGACGAGCAGGACCCCAACTGGAAGGAACTGCGGCGCACGTCGTACGACGACCCGGCCGGCCTGCTCCAGCTCAGTGACGACTGGCTGCCCTCGCCCGAGCTGCATCTGCTGCGCTGCCGGCTCCATCTGGAGCTCGCGGGCTGGCGGCGCCGCAGCCGCAACGACGAACTGGTCACGGCGAGGATGGAACTCGACCGTGCGCGCCGGCTCCTCGGCGACCGGGCGCGGTACGACTGGCGGCTCGACTGGCACCGGGGGCTCACCGAGCTCGCGCAGGGCGCGGTGAACCGTGCGCTGAGCTGCTTCGACGCGGTGTACGGCGCGATCCCCGGGGAGTACGCGCCCAAGCTGGCGCTCGGCTACTGCCACGAGAGGCTCGCCCACGAGTGGCGCACCGGGGAGCGCACGCTCGCCCCGGAGGCCGCGGCGGCGCGCGAGGCGCACGAGGAACAGGCCATGCGTTTCTACGACGCGGTGTGGCAGCGCAACCATGCGCTGGGAGCGGCGGCGTTCGGTCTCGCCCGGATCCATCTCGCCCGGCACAGCCCGGGCCGGGCGCTGGCGTCCCTGGAGGGCGTGCCGCCGGACTCCCGGCACCGGACGGCCGCGCGCACGGCGATGGTGCGGATCCACGCGGGGGCACCGCCGACGGTGGCGTCCGCGGCGCGCGCGCTGACGGCGCTGCACCGGCTGGCCGGCCACGAGGGGCTCACCGACGGACATGCGCACGAGCGGCTGACGGCGGAGCTGCGTGAGCTGCTGCTCGAACTGGTCCTCGTGGCACGGGAGAAGGGCGCGGGCGATCCCCTCGCCGAGCTGCGGGCGATGCTTCCGGCACCGATCGAGGTCCCGGCGAACGAACGGGAATTGCGGCACCAACTGTCGGCGAGCTACCGCCGACTGGCGAAACAGGTCTCGCGCACGGACCACCCTGAGGGTGCGGCCCTGGCGGAAGCACTGCTGGACAACGCGTTCCGCACCCGCCCCCTGGGCATCCGCCATCTGGGCTCCGGTCTCGGCCGGCGCCGCCGGGCCGTCGGCACCGGGGACGGGGGCGCATGACGCCGCCGCGCGCAACGCGTGCGCTGCCCGCGATCCGGCGGGCCGGTCCCGCACAGCCCCGACGGCAGCCTTGGGAGGGCCGATGAGCGCGGAACCGGGCCCGGCCCGGGCACGGCGGGCAGGTGTCGCGCGGGCCCGGCGGTGGGGTGCGCGGGCGCGGGGGTGGGTCGCGCTCGCGCCGCCCGCGCTGTGGGGCCGGGCCACAGGACGCGGGCGGCCCGGACGGCGCCGGGCCACTGCCGCGTTCCTGCGGCGCAGGATGCTCGTGCTGCCCGCCCTGGCGCTGATCGCCCTTGCCCTGTGCGCCGCCGCCTTCGGCGATGTGCACGGGCGTTCCGAGCGGTTGCGCGATCGGTCCGTGCCCGCCCTCGTGGGGCTGGCCCAGGCCCGTACGTCCCTCGAACTGGCGCAGGCGGAAGCCGAGTCGAGGCTGCTGCGGACCGGCTCCGAGGGGCTCGTCGAGCTCGGGGACAAGTACCGCTCGCACCTCACCGAGGCCTCCCAGAGCCTGACCCGGGTCGCCCAGACGCGCGCCCTGGACAAGGGGCAGGAGCAGGAACTGCGGGTCGTGTCCGGGCTCGTGGTCGCCTACGGGGACAAGATCGCCTGGGCGGACCGCAATCGCACCAGCACCCTGTTGCGCGAGGCGGGTGTCGAGTACGCGGCGGGGATGCTGCGCAGCCCCTCGTCCGGGAACAGCGAGGCGGATCCCGTCGCCGTCCTCGACCGCATCGAGCGGATCGAGAGCGAGCTGCTCGCGCACAACCGGGATCTGACGGCCTGGAGCTCGCTCACCCTGACCGCCGTTGCGGTCGCCGCGCTCGTCACCGCCCTGTTCGTGTTCACGGTCGCCGGTACGTCCGTGTTCCTGCGGGACCGGCTGCGGCTGGTCAGCGTCCAGCTGCTCGTCTCGTCGGTGCCCGTGCTGCTGACCCCTCTCCTGCTCACGGCCGGCGGCATACAGGAGCACGGTGCGCAGCTGCGGGTGCGCGACACGGTGGCCGAGCTCACGTACATCACGGGCGGCGAGGACGTGTCCCGGCGCATCACCGCGACGTCCGACGCCGCGGCCCGCCGCATGCACGCGGCGCACGCGGAGGGCTGGTCGCTGACCGCGGGCGTCGCGGTCCCGGTGGCCGCTCTCGGCGCACTGGCGGGCGGCGTCACGCTCTATCTCTACGGCAGGCCCTACCCGGCCCGTCTTCCCCGGCGAAAGGAGACGGACGAGTGAGGCGGATCGGGCCGCTGCTGGCGGGTGTGCTGCTCACGGTGTCGGGCGTGATGGCGGGCGGGTGCTCGGCCCCGGCCGAGGACCGCACGCTGGTCGTGCTCGGGCCGTGGACGGACGGCGAGGAGAAGCCGTTCCGCAAGGCGCTCGACAGCATCGAGCGGCAGACCGGCAAGCAGTACATCTACAAGGGCACGCGTTCGTTGCGCGAGACCCTGGTCGCCCAGCTCCAGGCGGGGGCGCCGCCGGACGTCGCCGTGCTCAGCAGCCCCGGCGAGCTGGCCGAGTACGCGCGGGCCGGTCACGCGTACCCGCTGCCCGAGAAGGTGGCGGGAGCGGCGATCCCTCCGTGGGCGCCCACGGTCACCGTGCCGGGCACCGGCGACGGGGCGCGGACACGGGCGTACTGGGTGCCGGTGCGTGTCGATCTGAAGTCGCTGGTGTGGAGCCGTGCGGACGTCGCCGACGAGGAGCCCGCGTGGTGTCTGGGCATGGGCTCGGGTGCCACTTCCGGCTGGCCGGGCACGGATTGGATCGAGGACCTGCTTCTGCAGCGCCGGGGCCCGGCCGGGTACGAGGCGTGGGCCACCGGCCGGACGCCGTGGAGTGCGACCAGGAGCGTGTGGGAGGAGTGGGGCCGGCTGCTCACCGCGAACGGTCGCACGCCGGGCCCCGAGAGCCTGACGGACTCCTTCGAGGCACTGGGCAACGACAAGTACGGACTCCTGAACCGGGGCGACTGCACGCACGAGCACCAGGGCTCCTTCATCCGCCGTCACTACGCGGAGGATGTGCAGCCGCGCCCCACCGCCCGCTATCTCGACGGGGTCCGGTCCGCCGAGGAGGGCGGGGAGAACGCGTTCGAGGTGTCGGGCGACCTGGCGGCCGTGTTCAAGCCGAGCGCCGCCGCCTGGGATCTGCTCGGCCGGCTGACGTCGGGTGAGGCCCGCAGGAGCTGGGCGGACGCCGCGGCCCCCGGCGAGCGGCCGTACTTCCCCGGCGGCACCGTCGATCTCGCGCCCCCGTCACCGGCCACCCGGGCGGTGCAGCAGCTCTTCGACTCGGCACGACAGATCTGTCTGGACGCCTCGGACGCGATGCCGCCGACACTGCGGGACGCGTTCTACCGGGCCGTGCTGGAGTTCGTGGGCGACCCGAAGGATGCCCGGCTCCTGGACCGGCTGCTCAGCCGCCTGGACGCGGAACGCCTCCTGCAGCTCGAGGACGGCGCGTTCGTCCTGGACGACCTGTGCGACAACCCGGTCGCGGGGACGTCGGGAACGGGTCCGCCGTGAGGCGCGCGGTGACGCGCGAGCGGCGAGCCGTTCCGGCCGGCGGATCAGGCGAAGACGACCGTGCGCCGCCCGTTGAGCAGAATGCGGTGTTCCGCGTGCCACTTCACGGCGCGCGCCAGCGCCTGGCACTCCACGTCGCGGCCGATCGCGACGAGCTGCTCGGGGGTGACCTCGTGTCCGACGCGTTCGACCTCCTGCTCGATGATCGGGCCCTCGTCGAGGTCGGCCGTCACGTAGTGCGCGGTCGCGCCGATCAGCTTCACACCGCGGGCGTGCGCCTGGTGGTAGGGCTTGGCGCCCTTGAAGCTCGGCAGGAAGGAGTGGTGGATGTTGATGATCCGGCCGCTGAGCTGCTTGCACAGATCGTCGGAGAGCACCTGCATGTAGCGGGCGAGGACGACGAGCTCGACATCCTCCGCCTCCACGAGGTCGAGCAGCCGCGCCTCCGCCTCGGCCTTGGTGTCCTTCGTCACGGGGATGTGGTGGAAGGGGATGCCGTACGAGGTGACGAGGTCGGCGAAGTCCGTGTGGTTGGAGACGACCGCGGCGATCTCCACGGGCAGCGCGCCGATGCTGGTGCGGAACAGGAGATCGTTGAGGCAGTGGCCGAACTTGCTGACCATCAGGACGATCCGCATGGGTTCCTCGGCGAGGTGGATCTGCCAGTCCATCGCGAAGGAGTCGCCGACGGCGGCGAAGCTTGCCCGCAGCTTCTCCACGGTCACGGGGGCCTCGGCGGAGAAGTGGACGCGCATGAAGAACAGACCTGTGTCCCGGTCCCCGAACTGCTGGCTGTCCTCGATGTTGCAGCCGGTGATGAACAGGTAGCTCGACACGGCGTGCACGATGCCCTTGTTGTCCGGGCAGGAGAGCGTCAGGACGTACTGGTCGGTCATCCTCGTAGCCTGCCACACCCGGCGGGCGGGTCCGGACGGCGTCCGTCACGCGGACGCGGGCAGGGACACGGAGACGGACGGGTCCTGCGGTCAGGCGCTGCGCGTCATGATCCGCAGCACGTCCAGCGAGCGCGGCGGCTCGTCCGGGTTCTCACCGTCGTTGGACGCGAGGAGCTGGTGCGCTTCGCGCGCCGCGCGGACGGCCTCCGGCCAGCCGTGGTGCTCCATGTACGCGGAGACGGGGGCGTCCGCGCCGACCTGGTGCATGATGCGCAGCACCCGCAGCACGGCGACGTCCACGAGCGCGGCCTCGGCCGAGTCGCGGAAGATCGTCCCGACGTACTTCTCGGCGGACCAGTTGTCCAGCCAGGTGTCCTCGACCAGGCGGTAGACGGCGTCGGTCACATCGCCGTACCCCTCGCGTCCTGCCAGCCAGCACTCCTGGTGGAAGACGGGGTCGGAAAGCATGTGCAGCGCCGAGCGCACGTTGCTGCGCCAGCGCCACCAGGGCATGTCATTGAGCGGCATGCCGCCCATGGTGGAGGAGCGACGGCCGCGACGGGAAGGGGTGACCGAACCTTGCTGCACGCCTTCGATCGTACGTTCCCCTGTCGATCACCCGAACCCACCCCTGCAATTCACCTTCCGGTCACCCAGCGTTGAGCAACGCTCACTGTGCCGTTACCCGGGGGGAGGAAGTGTGCGGAGTCATGACCGGTTGGCGTCGCTTCTCCTCCCCCCGCCCCTCAAGGACAACCCGAGTCCGTGCCATCTGTACGGCAGCCGTGGCGGCCGGAGCGTCGCTGATCGCCGGCTGCGGCGTCCTCCCTGGAGACCCGGGGGGCTCCAGGGAGCCCGTCACTGTGATGACGTTCGCCCCCGTGGAGACCAAGGCCACCAACATGCCCGGCATGCCGGCCATGGCCAGGGCCTATGCACGGTGGTCCGAGGCGCGCGGCGGCATCGACGGCCACGAACTGCGCGTCCTCACCTGCAACGAGGAGAACACCCCGCAGGGCGCGGCCGTCTGCGCCCGACGGGCCGTCAAGGAGGGTGTGGCGGCGGTCGTCGGCTCCTACAGCCAGCACGGTTCGTTCATGGCGCCCCTCGAAGCCGCCGGCATTCCCTTCATCGGCGGATACGGCATCTCCGAGGAGGAGTTCAACAGTTACCTCTCCTACCCGGTCAACGGCGGCCAGCCCGCACTGCTCGCCGGCAACGGCAAGCAGCTCGCGGACGCCTGCGCCGGAGTCTCCCTCGTGCGCCCCGACAGCCTTGCCGGCGACGAGCTCTTCCAGCTGCTCAACTCGGGCCTCAAGGAAGGCCGGAAGGGCACCTCGTCCGCCGACATCCTCGCCGCCGACGACGCCACCGAATACACCGGCCAGGCCAAGGAGGCACGCGCGCGGGCGGCGAAGCCGACATGGGCGTCCCCGGCGTCCGGCGAACGGCCCGGCTGCGTCACGGCCGCGCTCGGCGACCGCACCGAGACCTTCTTCGACTCCTACCGGCGACTGCCCGAGGACGGCCGCCAGGTCAGGATCTCCTCCGTGACGGGCAGTGTCAGTCAGCCCCTCGTCGACTCCACCGGCGGCCGGAACGGTCCCTTCGAGGGCGCGTACGTCACCAGCTGGTACCCCGACGCGGCCGACCCGCGCTGGGACACCATGCGCAAGGTGATCACGGAGCACGCCTTCGGCGACAACAACATCGACCCGGCCGACGCCGGTGTGCAGACCACATGGATCGCGTACAACGTGCTGGAGCAGGTGATCCGTTCGCTCGACAGCGATGCGATCACCCCGAGCCGGCTCTCGCACGCCCTCGACCAGGGTCTCGAAGTGTCGACCAACGGACTGACCCCGAAGCTGCGCTGGGGCTACGAGAACATGCTCGGCGCGCCCGGCTACCCCCGGATCGTCAACCGCAGCGTGACCTTCCAGGTGGTGAAGGACGGCCAACTGGTCGCACAGCGCAAGGACTTCATCGACGTCGGCAAGACCCTGTCCGCCGCGTCCTGACACCTGCCCGGCCGCACGGCACGGGCCCGGGGAGTGTCCCGGGCCCTTCCGGTCTCAGAGCTGGTCGCTGCGGCGTTCGGTCAGACCGTAGGTGCGGGCGATGCCGTTCCACAGCGGCGACGCCTCGTTCTTCGCCTTCGTCGCCTCACCACTGGCCGCGTTGCCCTGCGCGGTCTGCCCCGTGACCCGGGCCTTGCCGCCCTTGCAGCCCTTCTTGCCCTTGACCTGCTGCGCCCAGGCCGCGTAGTGGTCGTCGGCCGACGCCGACGCCTGCCATGCCTTGGTCAGCGAGGCCGTCAGGGCGGCGTGGTCCGGAAGCTTGTCCACGGTCAGCCCGCCGAGCCGGGTCACCAGGCTGCGGCGCTGCGCGGCCGCGCCCTTCAGGTCGGCGGCGGCCTGGTCGAGGTTCTTGCAGGACTTGATGCTCTCCACGGAACGGATGACCGCCGCACGGCTGTTGTTGCTGTCCGCGAGCAGTTTGTCGAGCGCCTTGGCCTGCGGTTCTGCGGGATCCGCGGCCTCCTTCGAGGCGCTCTCGCTCGGGCTCGGCGCCTGGGAGTCGGCGGCGACACTCGCGTCGGGAGCCGGATCCTTGTCGTCGTCACCGCCGAACACCGCCGCGGCGACACCGAGTCCGAGCACGGCGCAGCCGATGACGAGCGCGGCGACGACGGCCGCGGTCGACCGGCGACGCGGCTCCGGCTCGTCGTCGTAGCGGTCCGACGGGTAGGACGGCTCCTGGTAGGCGGGCTGCTGCGGCGCCTGCCGGTAGCCGGGCTGCTGGGCCTCGAACCGCGGCAACTGCTGCGTGGAGTCGGCAGGCTGGACCCGGGGCTCGTCCGAACGGAACAGGCTGTCGAACTCGGCGGGCGGCTGCCGGTCCCCCGGCGTGCCCGGCCGGATCCCGAACGGCGCCCTGCCGGGCTCGGGCGGCACCGGCGCGATGTGCTGGGTGGCGTCGGCGTCACGACCGGCGCCGCTGCCCGCACCGCCGGCAGTCTGGGCGAGCGGACGGGTCCCGAGGAACGTCGTCGACTCGGAGGGCACCTCGGGCGGCAGCGCACCGGGCGGCCCGGCCGCGGGCGAACCCGCGGCCACGGGCGGAATGTACTGGGTGGCGTCGGAGGCCCCGGCGGCCGCGCCGCCCTGCGGCGGGAGCGCGTGGCCCGGAACGCCGTACGCGGGACCGGCCCCCTGCGGCGGGAGCATCTGGGTGTGGTCCTCCTGCGGCGGCAGCGGCTGGGCGCTCACGCCGGGGTGGCCGTGGCCGCCGCCCTGCGAGGGCATCTGTCCCTGCGGCACGGGGGCGGCGGGGTAGCCGTAGCCGCCCTGCTGAGCCCCCGGCTGGGGCTGCGCTCCGGGAGCGCCCACGGCACCTGGGTATCCGTAGCCGTTCGTCTGACCCTGCATCTGTCCCTGCACGGGAGCGGGCTGTCCGTAGCCGTTGTCGTGGGGCGCCGGTGCGCCGTACTGCGCGGGAGCCGCCGGGTATCCGTATCCGCCGGTCTGCTGCGGGGCGGCGGGGTGGCCGTGACCACCCTGCGGCGCCGCAGCCGCCTGCTGCTCCGGCCCCCATGGCGCACCCCAGGGCTGCCCGCCGGCCGGGGCGGCCTGTACGCCCTGGGCTCCGGGTATGAGGGGTTCACTGCCGTCGGCGGGCAGCACGACGCCTTCGTGCGCGGGCCGCGCAGCCGGAAGCCGCTGCTCGTCACCCTGTCCGCTCTGCGTCACCGGGACTCCTACACGTGGACCTACGGAATCGTCGGTTCACGCTACCGGGTGCCCGGAGCCCTCCGCACACACGTGCAGCGGCAGTAACAAGATGGGGACACAGAACGCTGTTAACAGCCGGTGCGCGCCCGGCAGAAAGCACCGCCCCGCGCCCCCGCCGCGCATCGCTCATGCCGCCGTCCGCAGTTCGAGACGCGCCGCGAACTCCCGCACCGCAGGCTCCTGGGCGTACGGCTCCAGACGCAGCTGGAGATCATCGAGATACTCCGCTCCCCGGCTGGAGCGCAGTGTGTCCAGCAGATCCACCGCCTGGGTGGCCGTGCGGCAGGCGTGTTCCACCTCACGCTGCTGGACCTGGGCCGAGGCGAGCAGCACCAGACCGATCGCACGGCGTCGCGCGCGCGACGCGGGGTGGGCGGACAGAGCGTCCTGGGCGTGCCGGGCGGCGGTGTCCGCCTCGCCCAGGTCGCGGTAGCAGTGGGCCAGCTCGTCCGCGAGATAGGCGTGATCGAAGTGGGCGATCCACGCCGGGTCGTCGCCGGCGTCCGGCTCGGCCCGCTCCAGCGCCGCCACGGCCCTGCCCGCCACCTCGTGGCAGGTGCGGGCGTCGCCGAGCAGCGCGTGCCCCCTGGCCTCGGCCGCGTGGAACATGGCCTCCACCCGCGGCGTGACCCGCCCACGCGCCCCCTCCTGCGCGGCCCGGGCGAGCTGGGCGATCTCGCGCGGGTTGCCGAGCTCGGCGGCCAGGTGGCTCATCGAGGCGGCGAGCACATAGCCGCCGTAGCCGCGGTCCCCGGCCGCCTGCGCGAGCCGCAGCGCCTGGATGTAATAGCGCTGGGCGAGGCCGGGCTGGCCGGTGTCGACGGCCATGTATCCGGCGAGCTCGGTCAGCCGGGCGACCGCCGCGAACAGCTCACGGCCGACGGCCTCCCGGTACGACCCGCCGAGCAGCCCGGACACCACGCTGTTCAGGTAGTGGACGAGCACGGGGCGGACATGCCCGCTCCCGAAGCGGTGGTCGAGCTCGGTCATGGCCGCCGTCATGGCACGCACCGCCTCGACGTCCGAGGGCCCCACCCGTGCCCCTGCCGTGCGCGCCACCTGACTGTCCGCGCCCGTGATGAGCCAGTCGCGGCTCGGTTCCACGAGGGCGGACGCGGCGACGGCGGAGCCGGAGAGGAAGTCACGGCGGCCCACGTCCGACCGCCACAGCTCGCAGACCTGCTCGATCGCACCGACGACGGTCGACGAGAACTGCAGCCCGACGCCCGTCGCCAGATTCCTGCCGTTCGACATGCCGATCTCGTCGATCGTGACCGTGCGCCCGAGCTTGCGGCCCAACGCCTCGGCGATGATGCCGGGTGCCCGGCCGCGCGGCTGCTGGCCGCGAAGCCAGCGGGCGACCGACGTCTTGTCGTAGCGCAGGTCGAGGCCCCGCTCGGTGCCGACCATGTTGACGCGCCGGGCGAGGCCGGCGTTGGAGCACCCGGCTTCCTGGATGAGCGCCTGCAACCGTTCGTTCGGCTGTCGGGCGACGAGAGGCCTGGCTGCCATGAACTACCCCCTGATGCCGCGATGATCAATGAGTTGATCACTGCCCGGCTGATATACGGAGAATGCAGAGTTGGTCGGGTTGGTTCCTTTTACTGCCGTACGGACCCCCGTTCCGGCCGGTACCGCACGCGTCCCCCGCACTGCGTACCCACCCCTGCGGGCACTGCCCCGCACGCGCCCCCGGCCGTGCACCCGTGCGCCCCGCATGCAGGATCGATGCTCCTGCGGCTCCCGCGAACGGCCCGTAACCCGAGGTTGTGGCGGTAGTTGAGTGTGTCGTGGATGAGACCATCGGAGTCACGGAAGCCGCACAGATCCCCCAACAGCGAGCCGAGCAGCCGCTGGACTACGCGGTGCGGTACGCGGAAGAGCGGCACTGGGACGTGGTCCCCGGCACCTGGCTGGAGCCTGTCGACGGCGCGGAACGCTGCTCCTGCGCCGACGCCGACTGCGCCGCGCCCGGCGCCCACCCGGCCCGGCCCGACTGGGCGAACCAGGCGACCGGCAGTGCGACGGCGGCCCGGCGGTTGTGGTCCAAGCAGCCCAGGGCCTCGATCCTGCTGCCGACCGGGCGGGCCTTCGACGCACTGGAGGTTTCCGAGTCGGCCGGCTTCCTGGCGCTGGCCAGACTGGAGCGGATGGATCTGCCTCTCGGCCCGGTGACCTGCACCCCCGACCGCCGGATGCTCTTCTTCGTCCTCCCCGGCGCCTCGGTCAAAGCCCCCGAACTCATCCGCAACCTCGGCTGGATGCCCTCGGCGATCGATCTGGTCACCCGCGGCGAGGGCCACTGGATCGCGGCGCCGCCGACCCGCATCGGCGGCCGCGGCGCCGTGCAGTGGGCTCGCCGCCCCACACCGGCGAACCGCTGGCTGCCGGACGCGGACGAGCTGATCAGCCCGCTCGCGTACGCATGCGGCAGGGAGGCCGCTGCTGCCCGGTCCCGGCAAGGCTGACCAGCGCATACTGCCGGATCAATCGGGCGCGCCCGGCGCGGCGCGTCCGTAGGCTGTCTCCGTAAGCACGGGGACGGCGAGAGGCAGTGAACATGCCGGAGCAGGCAGTTGACGAGGCGAGCGGTGTGCGCACGGCGCCGCCCGCCGTCCAGGTGGAAGGCCTGTGGAAGCGGTTCGGCGAGCAGATCGCCGTCCAGGGGATCGATCTGACGCTTCCGGCAGGCAGGTTCATCGGACTCGTCGGCCCGAACGGGGCGGGCAAGACGACGACACTGTCCATGGTCACCGGCCTGCTCCGCCCCGACCAGGGGCGGGTGCTCGTCGCCGGTCACGACGTGTGGCGTGACCCGGTCGACGTCAAATCGCGCATCGGCGTACTGCCGGAAGGACTGCGGCTGTTCGAGCGGCTGTCCGGCCGCGAACTGCTCGCGTACAACGGCCGGCTGCGCGGCCTGCCCGGCGACGAGGTCGACAAGCGGGCCACCCAGCTGCTGGACGTCCTGGATCTGGCGGGCGCTCAGCACAAGCTCGTCGTCGACTACTCGACGGGCATGCGCAAGAAGATCGGTCTCGCGGCCGCGCTGCTGCACAATCCCGAAGTCCTGTTCCTGGACGAGCCGTTCGAAGGGGTCGACCCGGTCTCCGCGCAGACGATCCGCGCCGTGCTGGAGCGCTACACCGGCTCGGGCGCGACCGTCGTCTTCTCCAGCCATGTGATGGAGCTGGTCGAGTCGCTGTGCGACTGGGTCGCGGTGATGGCCGCGGGCCGCATCCGGGTGCAGGGACCTCTCGCCGAGGTCCGCGGAGACGCCCCGACGCTGCAGAGCGCGTTCCTGGAGCTCGTAGGTGCGCAGGGACGGGACACGGGCGAGTCGCTGGACTGGCTCGGCGGCGGTGCGCGGTGAGTACCGCTTCCTTGACCCGGGTCTTCGTCGCACTGAAGCTGTCGCTGCTGCGCAACGGGCTGCGCCAGTCGAGCGGCCGCCGTACCGCCTACATCGCCTCCATCGTGTTCACGCTGCTGTTCGCCGCGGGCCAACTGGCCGGGCTGATCCTTTTGCGCGGCGATGCGCACGCCGCGTCGGTCGTGGTGCTGCTCACGGGAGTGCTGGCGCTGGGCTGGGCCGTGATGCCGCTGTTCTTCCCCAGCGGTGACGAGACGCTGGACCCGACGCGACTGGTGATGCTGCCGCTGCGGCCGGGGCCGTTGGTGACGGCACTGCTGGGTGCGTCGGTGGTGGGCATCGGGCCGCTGTTCACGCTGTGCCTGGCGATCGGTTCGGCGTTCGCGCTGGCCCACGGAGCGGCCGCGGTGATCGTCTCCGTGCTCGCCGTGCCGCTGACGCTGCTGGGGTGCGTCGCGCTCGCGCGGGCGGTCGCGGCAGCCAACATCCGGCTGCTGACCTCGCGCAAGGGCCGGGACCTCGCGGTGCTGAGCGGCCTGGTGGTCGCGATCGGCTTCCAGTTCGTGAACTTCGGCGCGCAGCGCATCAGCGACGCGGGCGGTCTGTCCGCGCTGGACCCGGCGGCCGACATCGTCCGGTGGATCCCGCCGGCGTCCGCCGCGGCCGCGGTGGCGGCGGCGGGTGAGGGCTCCTACGGGGTCGCCGCCGCCCAACTCGCCCTGTCCGCACTGGCACTGGCCGCGCTGCTGTGGTGGTGGCAGCACAGCCTGACGAAGCTGATGACGACGCCCGACGGCTCGACTCTGGCCGCGGCGTCGGAGCCGACGCGCAAGGAGTCGGCCACGGGTCTGCACCGGCTGCTGCCGGAGGGCCGCACCGGCACGGTGATGCTGCGCAGCCTGCGCTATGTGTGGCGGGACCCGAAGACGAAGGGTGCGTGGGTGACCTCGCTGGCGGTCGGGCTGATCGTGCCCGTCTTCAACGCGCTGCAGGGTGCAGGCTCGATCTACCTCGCCTGCTTCGCGGCGAGCATGCTCGGCCTGCTCATGTACAACCAGTTCGGCCAGGACACGTCCGCGTTCTGGATGGTGGCGCTGACGATCTCGTCGACGCGCGACGCGTACGCCGAACTGCGTGCCCGCGCCCTGGCGTTGCTGCTCATCACCCTGCCGTTCATGACGCTCGTGGGCGTCGTCACCGTCGCCGTGCTCGGCACCTGGGAGGACCTGCCGGAGGTGCTGGGTCTGTCCTTCGCGTTGCTGGGCGCGATGCTGGCGACGGGTGCGGTGACATCGGCGCTCTTCCCGTACTCCATCCCGCAGGACAGCGCGTACAAGAACGTGGCGCCGGGGCAGGGCGGGCTCGCCTGGATGTCCGTCCTCGGCGGCATCCTGCTGTCGGCGCTGCTGTGCGCCCCGGTGCTGGCGCTGACGATCTGGCTGCATGTCTCCGGATCGGGCGCGCTGTGGCTGCTGCTGCCGGCGGGCTCGGCGTACGGTGCGCTGATCGCCTGGGTGGGTCTGCGGCTGGCGGCTCCCCGGACCGCCATGCGGCTGCCCGAGATCCTGACGGCGGTGAGCAAGGGCTGATCGGGGGCGGGACGGAGAGTGGTCGTCCCGTAACCTGGCGATCATGTCCACGCCACCGCAGAACCCGTACGGTCAGCCGCCGCTCCCCGCGTATCCGCAGCAGGGTTACGGGCAGCCCCAGCAGGCCCCTCACCCGCAGCAGGGCTGGGGCGGGGCTCACCCGCAGCAGGGCTGGGGCGGGCCTCAGCCGCAGCAGGGCTGGGGGCAGCCGCCGCACGGCGGCGCGCCCGGCGGCTGGGGCGCGCCGCGGCCGCCGAAGAAGACCAGCGCGGGCAAGGTCGTGGGCATCACCGTCGGCGCCGTCGTCGGCCTGCTGGTGCTGTCCTGGATCGGCAACAACGGCCTGCCGGGATCGGACACGGGCTTCCCCGGGGCGACGCACGAACTCACCGTCCCGAAGAACCTGCTCGACGGAGCCTACGAACTGGCCGACGACCAGTCGGAGGAGCACCAGGCCGAGGCCACTGCCGACGTGAGCCAGGCCGACGTCCGGGATGCGCGCGCGACCGTGGCCCAGTACACCTCCACCCCCGAAGGCGGTGTCCTGGTCGTCTCCGGGCTGTCCGGCCGCATCAAGGACCCGGACGAGATCCGCGACAACATGCTCGAGGGCTCGGCCACCGCGGACGGCTCCACGCTCGCCAGGCCCGCCGAGGACTTCACGCCGCCCGGATCGGATGTGGAGATCAGCTGCCAGGTCGTGACCGCCGACCAGGCAGGCGGAGCGAAGGGCCAACTCCCCATCTGTGTCTGGGCCGACGACAACACGGCCGCCTCCGTCGCCGTCGTCACGCCGGAGACCGCCACCAAGTCGCCCGAGGACATCGACCTGGCTGCCGCAGCCGCGACGACCGCCGAGGTCCGGTCGGAGATGCGCACACCGATCAGCTGACGCGCCGCACGTTCCACGCGGCCGGGAGGTCGTCGCCGCAGAAGACGCACACGAAGTCCGCCTCGCGCACCACGTTCAGCTCGCGGCAGCTCTCGCAGCGGCGGAAGACGACCTCGTGCGTGAAGCCCTCACCGGGCCGGTCGATGCCCGCCCGGTCGAGGGCGGCGGCGACGGCGTGCCAGGAGTGGAGGTCGGGGCAGTAGCCCGTGGACTGGTTGCTGACGTAGACCGTCTCCCAGGTCGTGCCACTGTGCCGGAAGGCGATCTCACCGGCGCCCGCGACCGCGGCACGGACGCCGCAGGCGACATGTTCGGTGCGCCGGGGAGCCAGTCGCAGGAACGCGTCGGCGTCCACGACATACGTGAACGGCTCGGCGAGATCGGCCGGATGCTGCTGCTCCACCCACGCCTCGAAGTCGTCGGCGGTGCGTATCACCCGGCCCCCGGGCGCGTCCGCCGCGGCGCGCCAGACCTCCGGCGGGCCGACGTAACCGAACCGGCGGGGCCCGTCGGTCGAGATGACGGTCCGTTCGGCGAGGGTGGGCACCCCGTCCCCCGCGAGCGCCACGCGCACGCTGTGCGGCGCATCCATGAAGTCCATGAGCCTGCCGTACTTCTCGACCCACTCGACGACGAGTGTCCCTCCGTCGTACGTCTGCCCGGCCTGCACGATCCCCTCGTTGCACCGCGCGACGCACACGGCCGTGCCGAAAGCGGTCGACTCCACGGTGTGGATGTGCAGTTCGCCGTGCGGCGTCGCGCCCGTCACTGCGTCAGTACTCCGTCGAGGAACGGCTCGATCGCCGTGCGCCAGCCGTCCGGGTGGTCGTAGTGGACGAGATGCCCCGCGTCGGGGACCTCGCCGTACTCCCCGCGGGGCAGCACCCGGACCATCTCCATGGCCTCCGCGCGCCCCAGTTCGCCGTCGAGTCCACGGACCACCAGCGAGGGGCAGCGGACCTGGGCCAGCTCCTCCCAGTGGGCGTCGAACACCCAGGTCTTCCGGGAGGTGAGCATCTGGCGGCGCGAGAACACCGGGCGCCAGCCGTCCGCGCGCTCGGCCATCACCTCGGCGAAGAACTCGCCCCGCGCCGGATTCGGGCGCTCCACCCAGGGGTCGTCCTCGCCGAACCACTTGCGCACATCCGCCAGGGTCGCGAACGGCACCGGCCAGGTGCGGAACCAGTCCTCCCACTCCCGCTGGGACGCCCCTCCCAGCGCCGACGCGCGCATGTCGCAGATGATCAGGGCGCGGACCAGGTCGGGGCGCTTCGCGGCGAGCTGCCAGGCGGTGAGCGCGCCCATCGAGTGGCCGATCAGCGTCACCGGGGCCAGCCCCAGCTGCTCGACGGCCGCCTCCGCGTCCGCCACATACGCCTCGCGGGTGAACGGGCCGTCGGCCGGCTTGTCGCTGCGGCCGTGGCCCCGCTGGTCGAGCGCGACCGCGCGGTGGCGTTCCGCGAGCCAGCGCGCCGTGGGGGCCCAGTGCGAGGCACGGCCCATCAGCCCGTGGAGCAGTAAGACCCCCGGAGCACGTTCATGCTCTCCGCGGCCCTTGGGCGGGTCCGCGAACTCCCAGGCAGCCAGGCGTACGCCGCCGGCTCCGGTCACATCGATGCGCCGCACCATCTGGCCTGGCACCCCCTTCTCTCCCCCGGGTCGAGTAGCTCGTGTCGAGTCAGGCCAGACTATCGAACCTGTATTCGAAAACGTCGTTCTGCCGTGCAACACCCCTCAATCGAGTGACCATGTCCGGGGATTGACGGCGGCTGCCGTGGGGAGATTTTCAGCGGGAGGCGGGCCGCTCGGGGATGACGGTCCGAGGGGATTGACCCTGGGAGCTCGGGGCTCCGGGTCAGCACCGGGGAGGACAGGTCCCGGCGCCGATAGGCGCCGGGACTCCTCCATGTCAGGACATGCGGAGCACACGGCAGGCGCATCACCCTGTCCCCTCCCCGGCAGTGGTCATATGCCTCGACTTCAGGGTGGCACGCGATTCGCCCGGCCGCTGCCATTCCGGACGGAAAACGATTTCGGTCCGATGGAATCGCCCTGCGCCGAGGCGGGACCCGCGCGCACCGAAACGCGCTCGGGCGGCCCGGGAGCATCCGCGCTCCAGGACCGCCCGACCATGTCAACCAGGGGCGACAGGCGTCTGCGCCGCCGACTACCTCTTCGCCACGAAGACGTGCGAGGCGACCTCGGCCTCCAGCTCCGCAGCCTCACCGCTGCTGCCCACCAGCACCCCACCGGCGGACTCCGTCACGCTCACCACCGAACCGGGCTGAACACCCGCCCGGCGCAGCGTGTACATCAGCTGGGCGTCGGTCTGGATCGGCTCGCCGATCCGGCGCACGACGACCGTCTTGCCGTCCGTGCCCGGGTCCAGCTCGGCCAGCGAGACCATGCTGTCGTCCAGGAACGGGTCGGCCTCCGCCTTCTCGCCCAGCTCCTCCAGGCCCGGGATCGGGTTCCCGTACGGCGACTCCGTGGGGTGGCGCAGCAGCTCCAGCACCCGCCGCTCCACCGCCTCGCTCATCACGTGCTCCCAGCGGCACGCCTCCGCGTGGACCTGCTCCCACTCCAGGCCGATCACGTCCACGAGCAGGCACTCGGCGAGACGGTGCTTGCGCATGACGCGCGTGGCCAGCTGCCGGCCTTCGTCGGTCAGCTCCAGGTGCCGGTCGCCCGCCACCGTCACCAGGCCGTCCCGCTCCATGCGCGCCACCGTCTGGCTGACCGTCGGACCACTCTGGTCCAGCCGTTCAGCGATACGGGCCCGCATGGGCACCACACCCTCCTCCTCGAGCTCGAGGATGGTGCGGAGATACATCTCCGTCGTGTCGATCAGTCCGGACATACGTGCCCCTCGATGCTGTGACGTGAAAAAGCAGTCGTGCGCTGGCCCCGGCTCAATTCTTGCGCATCCCGCCGACAACCGTGCCGTTCGCGCCCGAGCCCGTATTGACAGCGCAATGGTCCAGACCGCAACGTGATCCGCGACGCGGATGTTCCCCCGCGCCGGAAATCCTCCGTAGCCACCTCCGGAAAGGGCTCGGCGATGAGCGAGAGCAAGCTGGCCGGTCAGTTCTTCGACGCCGCGATCGGTCTGCTGCAGCGCGTACGGGACGAGGAGTCCGCGAACGTCGCGGCCGCCGGTACGGCCATCGCCGACACCGTCGCCGCGGGCGGCCGGCTCTTCGCGTTCGGCGCGGGCCACTCCTCGCTCGCGGCGCAGGACGTCGTCTACCGCGCGGGCGGCCTCGCACTGATGAACCTGCTGGTCGTACCCGGCACCGTCGGTGTCGACGTCATGCCCGCCACCCTCGGCTCCGCGCTGGAACGCGTCGACGGACTGGCGAGCGCGGTCCTCGACTCCAGCCCCGCCGCAGCCGGCGACCTACTCGTGATCATCTCGCTGTCCGGGCGCAACGCCCTGCCCGTCGAGATGGCGATGAACGCCCGAGCCCTCGGACTCACGGTCATCGGCGTCACCTCCGTGGCCTACGCCCACGAGACCACATCGCGCCACGCCTCCGGCACCTTCCTCAAGGACCACTGCGACGTCGTCCTCGACTCCAGGATCTCCATGGGAGACGCGGAACTCACCCACGAGGGCATCGAGGCGCCGTTCGCACCCGCGTCGACCGTCGTCACCAGCGCACTGATGCAGGCCACGATGGCCGCGGCGGCCGAACAGCTCGTCGAGCGGGGCATCGAGCCGCCGCTGCTCCGCTCGGGCAACGTCGACGGCGGACACGAATGGAACGGCCGCGTGATGACCGAATACCGCGACCGGATCTTCTTCCGCCACTGAGGCAGACGCGGCCCACGGGCCCCCGACCTGCTCGGGCACCCGCGAGACTCAGCTCCCGCCGCCCGCCGAACGCGCCAGATCCAGCGACGCCGCCACCAGCACCGCAAGGCTCTCCGCATACACCGCGTCCGGACGCTCGAACGGCGGGCGGTTCGCCGTGCGGAGAAACGTCACGACGCCCACCGTGCGGCCCCGGCTCCGCAGCGCCGTGCACAGCGCGTGCACCGCGTCCCGCGGCCACTGGCGGCCCGCCGCCCAGTCCCCCGCCGTGCCCTCGGCACCCGCGTCGGCCCGTACCGAACCGATGCGGTCCATCGCCTGGAACGCCGGGTGGCCCGGCGCGTAACGCACCGGCAGTCCGCCGCCCCCGGTCGTCGCCGTCGGCCCCGGCTCACCGGACGGCGACGCCGCCGCCCGCACCAGACGCTGCCCGTCCTCCTCCGCCAGGTCGATCAGCGCATGGTCGGCGAACCCCGCCAGCGCGAAGTCCACATAGACCGTCGCCGCCTCCAACGGATCCTCGCACTCGGCCGCCGCGCGCCCCGCCCGGTGCAGCTGACTCGAACGGAACCGCTGCCGGTCCGCCTCCTGCTCCGCGAGCTTCCCGTCCGTCACATCGTGGAACAGCCACCCCACACCCAGCGGGACCGGCTCCTCCGCGAGCGGCGAGGCGAGCCGCAGAAACCCACTGCGCAGACAGCGACGCTGCTCGCCCTCCGGCGTCGCGATACTCACCCACAGGTCGACCAGCCCACGCGGCGCACCCTCGGCCAGCACATGATGCAGCGCGCCCTCCAGCTCCTCGATGCCCTGCACGACGTCCTCCCCGAGCGGACGCCCCAGCACCGACGCCCGGCCCGCGCCGAGCACCCGACCCGCCTCGCCGTTGACGACGGCCGGGCGCAGATCCACGTCGACCAGGACCACGCCCCAAGAAGCGTCGTCGAAGAGCGCCTCGCTCAGTGCGATGGACCGCTCCAGATCGATCTGTGCATGCACCTCACTGAACGCGCAGTACACGCCCGCCGGCTTCCCGTCGGCGCCGAGCACCCGGGCCGACTGCGTACGCACCAGCACCCGGCCGCCGTCCTTGCGCAGCAGCGCGAACTCGTGCACCTGCCGCCCCGGCGCGTCCATCGCGGCCATCAGCCGCCCCTGCACCTCGCCCGCGTCCGCCCTGCGCACGGCCCACCCGGCGAACCCGCGCCGGCCGACGGCCTCCCCGGCGGACCAGCCGAGGATGCGCTCCGCCTCGCGGTTCCAGTGCGTGACCGTCCCATCGGCGTCGAACGCGCACAACGCGGCATCCATGCCGTCGAGGAGCGCCGCGAGCAGATCGGCGTCGGGCGGCGCGGTCGGCCGCGGACCCGGCTCCGGATCCCCGGCCCCGACCGCGTCGGTGATCTCACTCCTGGAAGCACTCATTCCGGGACCCCCTGCCGGACGCGTCCACGTGTGCTGAAGACCTGAGCCCATTCAACTTCAACGTGACCCAGGACACATACGGTTCCCCGAAATCACCCCCGCCCGAAATCGGGTCGCGCCGGACAGGCCCTAACATGACCGCCCATGCAGATCGACAAGGCCCTGCGCGGGCTGGCCCGCAACCCCGCCCTCCCTGCCGACCTGCTGCGAAGGCTGCTGCACCACCGGGAGGCATGCGGGGAGGTCGCGCGGTGGCGCGCCGATCTGACCGAGGAGACCGTCGCCGAGATCCTCGCGTTCGACGACGACTGGCGCACCCTGTGCCTCGCCGGCAACGAGAACCTGCCGCAGTCCGCCCGTACCGCCCTCGCCCGCAGCACCGACGTCCTGGTCCGCGGAACCCTCGCCGCCCGGATCCGGGACCTGCCCGAAGAGGCGGTCGCCCTCCTCGCCGAGGACGCGTCCCCACGCGTACGCGCCAGGATCGCGGCCGACGACCGCACCCCCGCCACCCTCCGCACCCGCCTCGCACACGACCCCGACCCGCACGTGCGTGCCGAAGCGGCGCGCACCTGGGCCGGCGCCCCGGAGGAGCTGCGCCGCGATCTGCTGACCGACGACGACCCGCACGTCCGCGCGGCGGCCTGCGAGGCGGCCTGCGCCCCGCCGCCCGATCTGCACCCGGCCCTGCTCGCCGACCCCGCGACCCGAGCCGCCGTCGTCCGCCACCTCGCGCCGGACCCGGCCCTGGCGAAGGAGCTGGCGACCGACGAGGACGAGCCGGTGCGCAGGGCGTTCGCCGCCCACCCCGGCCTGCCCCCCGAGCTGCGTGCGACCCTGGCCCGCGACAGCTCGCCGCTGGTCCGCGCCGAGATCCTGCTCCGCGCGGACACCACCGCCGACGTGCACGCGGAGATACGCAACGGCCTGACGGCGGGCGCGGCCCGCGCGGACGCCGCCTTCGCGGTCACCGAGGACGACCTGCTGTGCCGGGCCGCCCTGGACACGATCGCCTCCCGCACGGCCGGCCCCGACACCGACCCGGCCCCGCCGGACCTCGCAGCCTCGCTCGCGCCCGACCTGGCGACGCGTCTGGCGGCCGACGACGACGTCCGGATCCGCCGCGAGGCAGCGACCCATCCCGACCTGCCGGTCGCGGCACTGCGTGCGCTGCTGGCGGACGACGACGAGGACGAGTCGGTGGTCAGAGCGGCGGCGAGCTCCCCGGCACTGCCCGTGGAGGCGATGGAGGAGCTGCTCACGCAAGCGCGACTTTGATCGCCGGCACGGGAACCGGTCGAGCGTCGCACGGCTGTTCCAGAGTCATGCGATGGAGCGAAGCTCTCTCATCCGCCGATCCGCCGCGCCGCACAGCGTCTAGCGTCATGGTGATTTCGGACTCGTGAGGTCACTCGCTCCCCGGCTCGAGCCGGACACGCTCTTCGAGCGCTCGGAGTGACCAGCCCCAGTCATCGTGATCACAAGATCGGCGAGGTGCGCGTGATGGCTACGTTTCCTGTAGGTGAGCAGACCCACCAGGCTGTGCTTCCTCAGCAGCCTGCTCTGGAATCCGTGGGAGCAGACAACCCTGGGAGCAGGGACGAAACGGCTCACGGACGCCCCGCACGCGTGCGGGACACCGGCACGGGACATGGGCGAGGGGAGACCGGCGGGAGACGCACCGAGTCCCGTCGGCGTCACGCCGTACAGGCAGAGACCAGGAGCGGTGACGCTCCCTCGTACCGATCCGGGCGGGTCTTCGTCCTCGCCAGGGATGGATCCCCACTGATGCCATGCCATCCGGCCCGTGCACGGGAACTGCTGAGGAGGGGGGCGGCAGTGGTTGCGCGGTATGCGCCGTTCACCATTCACCTGAGGACCCGCACACGCGCCCACTCCGAGGTCGCGGGCGTGCAACTGCGGTTGGACCCCGGCTCCGGGTACACCGGCATGTCGATCACCGACACCAAGGCGGAGCGGGACGCTGCCCGAGGAGTAGTCACCGTTCGGCGCGGGCTCGTCGCCGTCGAGCTCCGGCACCGCGGAGACCGCATCCGCAACGCCATGACGAAGCGTGCGGGATACCGCCGAAGGCGGCGTTCTGCGAATTGCCGCTATCGAGCACCCAGATACGTGAACCGCAGCCGCCCCAAGGGCTGGTTGCCCCCGTCGCTCAGGCACCGTGTCGACAGCACAGTCTCGGTCGTGGGCCGTCTGTGCCGTTACGCACCGATCACCGAGATTCACATCGAGCAGGTTGCTTTCGACACCCACGCAATGAGTGAGGGACGGAGCCTGAGCGCAGCCGAATACAGGAACGGCACTCTCGCCGGTTACGAGATCCGTGAATATCTGCTTGCAAAATGGGGACGCTCCTGCTCCTACTGCGGGTCACCGGCGTTCCGCTGAACATCGAACACATCCGATCCCGAAGCCGTGGCGGTTCCGATCGCCTGTCGAATCTGACGCTCGCTTGTGTCAGCTGCAACGAAGCCAAAGGATCCCGCCCCGTTGAGGACTTCCTGAAGCGTCGGTGGGAGCGGCTGAGAAGTGTCCTGCGACAGGCCCGTAGTCCGTTGTCCGATGCAGCGGCGATGAACGCGACGCGAGCACAGTTGATCCGCGCTCTCGGCACGCTCGGGCCGACCTTGCACGGATGGACCGCTGCGCGCACGAAGTGGAACCGCAGCGTCACGGGCCTGCCCAAGTCCCACACCCTCGACGCGCTGTCCGTCGGGCTCCTGGAGCAGGCAAGCGGGGACACCATCGTCCGGGTGCCCCAACAGGTATGCGTCGTCAAAGCCCAGGGGCGCGGAGTGTATGCCCGCACGACCCCTGACCGCTTCGGCTTCCCCCGGCTGCAGCGCCCGCGCAACAAGCGGCACCACGGATTCGCCACCGGTGACCTGGTGCGCGCCGCAGTGCCGAACGGCCGCTGGAAAGGGATGTGGATCGGGCGGGTCGCAGTCCGCGCTTCGGGCCGCCACAGCGTGGCGATCCCACCGGGCCGCGTCAACGTTTCACATCAGAATCTGCAGCTCATCCAGCGTGCGGACGGTTACTCGTACAGCGAAGAAAGAGAGATCCGATAAAACGGGTTGATCCCCCCTGCAGTGGCGCCTATCGTCTGTGCCACGCTCAGAAAGGAGGTGATCCGGAAGTGATTTCTTACCGGACAAGCGAGGTGACTGCGGGCTAACGGCCTGCCGTCGCACTCTGTGCACCTCGGCAGGCCGCCTGCCGAACACCCAAGCAGTCACCCGACCCGTGGGCCGCCGGTAAGTCCGGCCGGCTTCCTCCGTCCGGACGGAGGGACCAAGGCCCACGGGTCGTCTGCGTTCCCGGCGCCTCAGGGCGCCAGGCGCTGCACCGTCCAGCCGCCGTCGTTGCGCACATAGCGCAGGCGGTCGTGGAGCCGGTTCTCGTGGCCCTGCCAGAACTCGACCGCGTCGGGCACGACCCGGATGCCGCCCCAGTGCGCGGGCGCCGGGACCTGTTCGCCTTCCGGGTAGCGCCCGGCCAGTTCCTCGTAGCGGCGCAGCAGTTCGTCGCGGGAGTCGATCACCGTCGACTGGTCGCTCGCCCAGGCGCCGAGCTGGGAGCCGTGCGGACGGCTGCGGAAGTACGCGGCGGTCTCGTCGCGGCCGATGCGGGACGCGGTCCCGGTGACGATGATCTGGCGGGCCAGCGGATGCCAGGGGAAGAGCAGCGAGACGTACGGGTTGGCGGCGATCTCGCGGCCCTTGCGGGAGTCGTAGTTCGTGTAGAAGACGAAGCCCCGCTCGTCGTACTGCTTGAGCAGGACCGTCCGCGAGGAGGGCCGGCCGTCGGGCGTGGCCGTGGCGATGATCATGGCGTTGGGCTCGTGCAGCGCGGCGGCCGCGGCCTCGGCGAACCAGTGGGCGAACTGCTCCATGGGCCCCGCGGCAAGCGTGGTCTCGTCGAGCGGGGTGGAGCGGTACTGCTCGCGCATCACGGCGGGGTCCGGGACGACGAGCTCGGTGTCGGCCGGGTCGGGCAGGGGGAGCCCGGAGACGGTCACGTCCGGGGCGGAGGGCTCGTGGGCGGCGTGGTCGGTCACGGGGACATCCTGCCGCAGGGCCCAGTTTGCCCGGCACGCAGTGCCCTCAACCCACTTACGGAAAGTGAGGCAGTGTGCCGGATGTCACGCTTCCCCGCACCGGGCGGACCCGCCAAAATCTTGGGTCGGGCCACTGTGGCCTCTATACAGCAGGGGATATCGTGCCTGCTCCCCGACGGTTGGGTGACCACCGACCGCACGGGGCATCACCGGGGTGACCGACCCCGTCGTACACATCGTGTCGTACACATCTCGAGGAGCCGCCTGATGTCCGACTTCGTACCTGGACTCGAAGGAGTCGTCGCGTTCGAGACGGAGATCGCCGAACCCGACAAGGAGGGCGGCTCGCTCCGCTACCGCGGCGTCGACATCGAGGACCTGGTGGGTCATGTCTCCTTCGGCAACGTGTGGGGCCTGCTCGTCGACGGGGCGTTCAATCCGGGGCTGCCGGCCGCGGAGCCGTTCCCGATCCCGGTCCATTCGGGTGACATCCGGGTCGACGTGCAGTCGGCGCTGGCGATGCTCGCGCCGGTGTGGGGCCTGAAACCGCTGCTCGACATCGACGAGGCGCAGGCTCGTGACGATCTGGCGCGCGCGGCCGTGATGGCTCTGTCGTACGTGGCACAGAGTGCGCGCGGCCAGGGGCTGCCGATGGTGCCGCAGAGCGAGATCGACAAGGCGCAGTCCGTCGTCGAGCGGTTCATGATCCGCTGGCGTGGCGAGCCGGACCCGAGGCACGTCAAGGCTGTCGACGCCTACTGGACCTCGGCCGCCGAGCACGGCATGAACGCGTCCACGTTCACCGCCCGCGTCATCGCTTCGACCGGCGCCGATGTGGCGGCCGCGCTGTCGGGTGCCGTGGGCGCCATGTCCGGTCCGCTGCACGGGGGTGCGCCGTCCCGCGTCCTCGGCATGATCGAGGAGATCGAGCGGACCGGCGACGCGACGGCGTATGTGAAGCGCGCCCTGGACAAGGGCGAGCGGCTCATGGGCTTCGGTCACCGCGTCTACCGCGCCGAGGACCCGCGCGCACGCGTGCTGCGCCGCACGGCGAAGGAGCTCGCCGCGCCGCGGTTCGAGGTGGCCGAGGCGTTGGAGAAGGCGGCGCTGGAGGAGCTGCACAACCGTCGCCCTGACCGGGTGCTGGCGACGAACGTGGAGTTCTGGGCGGCGATCATGCTGGACTTCGCCGAGGTCCCGGCGCACATGTTCACGTCGATGTTCACCTGTGCCCGTACGGCGGGTTGGTCGGCGCACATCCTGGAACAGAAGCGCACGGGCCGGCTGGTGCGCCCGTCGGCGCGCTACGTGGGCCCGGCCGGGCGCGACCCGCGCGAGATCGTGGGCTACGAGGACATCGCGGACCTGGTCGGCTGAGGAGGGACCGCCCGCCGCCCCGCGCGGCGGGCGGTGTCCGACGCACGACGGCTCTCAGCCCAGTGCCTCGTCGATCAGTGCGGCCCACTGGGCCACCACTCTGCGGCGGCGGGCCGCGTCGTCGGTGAGGACGTTGGCGAGGCCGAGGCCGCGGGCCATGTCGAGCAGGCCCTGGACGGTTTCGCGCACGCCAGGGCGGGACTCGTCCGCGGCCAGCAGGCCGACGGCGATCCGGTGGGTCTCCCGGCCGACCTTCGCCTCCAGTTCCGTGACGCGCGGCCGCAGCTGCTCCTCGTTCGACGCGGCCACCCACAGCTGGAGCGCGGCACGGAACAGCGGCCCGATGTAGAGGTCGACGAGGGCGGCGACGACCTCGGGACGGTTCTGCGAGGGCAGTTGGCGCAGCGCCTGCGAACGTTCCTCGGCGACGTACTCGACCGCCGCCGTGAACAGATCCTCCCGGGTGGGGAAGTGGTGCTGCGCCGCGCCGCGGGAGACACCGGCGCGCTCGGCGACCACCGAGACGGTGGAGCCGGCCCAGCCGACCTCGGCGAGGCAGGCCACGGCGGCCTCCAGCAGCCGCTGTCGGGTCGCCCGGCTGCGGTCCTGCTTCGGCGCCTTCGTCGCCGTAGGTGATGTCACAACACCCATGCGGGGTCCCGTCGTTCGAGAAATGCCGTCACCCCTTCGCGCGCCTCGGCCGACGCGAAGAGCGTCGCCGAGCGCTGCACCAGGTCTTCGGCGTCCCGGTCGAAGGTCTCCAGCACCCTAGCCGTGACCAGCTGTTTCGATGCTGTCAGCCCCTGCGGCGAGGCTTTGCGCAGCCCGTCGAGCAGGGGCGCGAGTGCCTCGTCCACGTCGTCGGCCGCAAGGGTGAGCAGCCCGGTGCGGGCCGCTTCCGACGCGCCGAAACGCTCCCCGGTCAGGTAGTAGCGTTCGGCGGCCCTCGGGTCCATGCGCGGCAGCAGGGGCAGCGAGATCACGGCGGGGGCGACACCGATGCGCACCTCCGTGAAGGCGAAGTCGGAGTCCGTCGTCGCCGCCGCGATGTCGCATGCGCCGACCAGGCCGAGGCCGCCGGCGCGGACATGGCCGGTGATCCGCGCCACCACCGGTTTGGGCAGGGTCACGATCTGCCGCAGCAGCGCCACGAAGGTGTACGGGCTGGGCGGGTTCCTCAGATCGGCGCCCGCGCTGAACGTGGTGCCGGTGTGGGTGAGGACCACGGCCCGTACGGATTCGTCCTTGGCGCAGTCGCCGAGCGCGTCGGCCAGGTCGCCGACGAGCCGCGCCGACAGCGCGTTGCGGTTGGCCGGTGAGTCCAGCGTGAGGGTGGCGATGCCCCGGTCATGGGTGGTGGCGATGGTCATGTGTCACTCCTTGGAGCCCTGCTCGCGGTCCCGCAGTTCCCTCCGGAGGATCTTCCCCGAGGCGGCGCGCGGGATGCCGCCTGTGAACTCGACCCTGCGGATCTTCTTGTAAGGGGCGACGCGTGCGGCGACGAAGGCGGTGACGTCGTCCTCGGTGAGGTCGCCGGCGGCGGGCTGACGTACGACGAACGCCTTCGGTACCTCGTTGCCGTCCTCGTCGTGCACCCCGATCACCGCGGCGTCGGCTATCGACTCGTGGGTGAGCAGCAGCGCCTCCAGTTCGGCGGGGGCGACCTGAAAACCCTTGTACTTGATCAGTTCCTTGACGCGGTCGACGACGAACAGCCA
Source organism: Streptomyces sp. NPDC043812 (assembly GCF_056436245.1). Lineage (NCBI taxonomy): Bacteria > Bacillati > Actinomycetota > Actinomycetes > Kitasatosporales > Streptomycetaceae > Streptomyces > Streptomyces sp. NPDC043812. Next base: position 128,227 of record NZ_JBWKCY010000002.1, on the reverse strand, counting down.
GCCGTCCTCGTCGACGCGCCCGATGTCGCCGGTGTGCACCCAGCCGTCGGCGTCGATCATCGCGGCGGTGGCATCGGGCCGTCCGAGGTAGCCCTTCATCACCTGCGGACCGCGGATCGCGACCTCACCCTCCTCGCCCGGCCCGGCGTCGTCGCCGGAGCCGTCGAGGGCGAGGATCCGCATCTCGGTGCCGGGCAGCAGCAGGCCCACGGCACCGGGCGGCGGGTTCTCGGCCGACAGGGGGACGACATGCGTGCCGGGCGACAGCTCGGTCATGCCGTACGCCTGCCGCACCGGCGGCAGCCCGAGCCTGCGCGAACACGCCTCGCCGAGGCGGGCGTCGAGGGGCGCGGCGGCGCTGACGATGTACTCCAGGGACGACAGGTCGTATCCGTCGACGGCGGGATGCTTGGCGAGCGCGAGGACGATCGGCGGGGCGACGTACAGGCCGTTGATGCGGTGTTCCTGGATCGCGCCGAGGAACGTTTCGAGGGTGAAGCGGGGCAGGACGACGACGGTCGCGCCCTTTTTCAGCGGGGCGTTCATCAGGGCGGTGAGCCCGTAGATGTGGAAGAAGGGCAGCACGGCGAGGATGCGGTCGCCGGGGCCCATCGGGATCAGCGGGGCCAGTTGCTCCAGGTTGGTGGCGATGGACCGGTGGGTGAGCATCACGCCCTTGGGCACTCCGGTGGTGCCCGACGAGTACGGCAGCGCCGCGACATCCTCGGAGGGGTCGATGACGAGATCCGGCTCGGGGGCGTCCGAGGTGAACATGTCGGTGATGCTGACATGTCCGTCGGCGCGGTCGCAGACGAAGATCTCCTCGATCCCGGCGACGAGTTCGGCGGCCCTGCGGGCGACCTCCAGCAGCGGGGAGACGGTGACGATCCAGCGGGCGGAGGAGTCCCGCAGCTGTTTGGCGAACTCCTCCGCCGTGGCCAGCGGATGAACGGTGGTGACGGACGCGCCGGCGCGTGTGGCGCCGTAGAACACGGCCGGGTAGGCGACCGTGTTCGGGCTGTGCAGGGCGAGGACGTCGCCCTTGCGCAGCCCGGCGGCGGCGAGTGCGGCGGCGATCCGCCGGTGGAAGAGGTCGAGCTGGTTGTAGGTGACGGTGGTGCCGTTCACCGCGTCGACGAGGGCCACCGTGTCGCCGTACTCGGCGGCCCGGCCGAGTACGGCCTCGTGGATGGGTTCGACGACGGCCGGAACATCTGCGTAGCTGCTGCGGAACACCATGACAGCCCCCTCGGCGTGGGTGTGGACGGCCAGAATGTCGTCTGTCAGTACGACTTGGGGAGACCCAGGGACTGGTGGGCCACGTAGTTGAGGATCATTTCCCGGCTGACGGGGGCGATCCGGGCGACGCGCGACGCGGCGATCAGGTGCGCGAGACCGTACTCCCGGGTGAGGCCGTTGCCGCCGAGGGTGTGCACGGCCTGGTCGACGGCCTTCACGCACGCCTCGCCCGCCGCGTACTTGGCCATGTTCGCGGCCTCGCCCGCGCCGATGTCGTCCCCCGCGTCGTAGAGGGCGGCGGCCTTCTGCATCATCAGCCGTGCGAGTTCCAGCTCGATGTGGGCCTGGGCGAGGGGGTGCGCGATGGCCTGGTGGGCGCCGATGGGCGTCTTCCAGACCTGGCGTTCCTTGGCGTACTCGACGGCTCGGGCGAGGGCGTAGCGGCCCATGCCGATGGCGAACGCGGCGGTCATGATGCGCTCGGGGTTGAGGCCGGCGAACAGCTGGAGCAGACCTGCGTCCTCGTCGCCGACGAGCGCGTCGGCAGGCAGCCGCACGTCGTCGAGGACGAGCTCGAACTGCTTCTCCTGGGCGGCCAGTTCCATGTCGATCTGCGAGCGCTGGAAGCCCTCGGCGTCACGGGGGACGATGAACAGGCAGGGCTTCAGCACCGGTGCGGCCCCCGGAGAGGATGCAGTCTCGGTGCGACCGACGATCAGTGTCGCGTCGGCGATGTCGACGCCGGAGACGAAGACTTTGCGGCCGGTGAGTATCCAGTCGTCGCCGTCGCGGCGGGCGGTGGTGGTGATGCGGTGCGAGTTCGACCCGGCGTCGGGCTCGGTGATGCCGAATGCCATGCTGAGCGTGCCGTCGGCGAGGCCGGGCAGCCAGGTCTGCTTCTGCGTGTCGGTGCCGAACCGGGCGATGACGGTGGCGCAGATGGCGGGCGAGACGATCATCATGAGCAGGGGGCAGCCGGCGGAGCCGGACTCCTCCAGCACGACGGAGAGTTCGGTGATGCCGCCGCCTCCCCCGCCGTACTCCTCGGGGAGGTTCACACCGAGGTAGCCGAGCTTGCCCGCCTCGGCCCACAGGGTGGCCCGGTCGTAGTCGCGGCCGTGGCGCCGGGCGAGCGCCGCCACGGCGTCCCGCAGGTCCTTGATCTCCTGGCTCTCGATGGTGCTCATGACTGCTGGGCCTCCTGTGCTTCCTCGGTGACAACGGCGAGCAGTGCACCCACTTCGACCTGGCGGCCGGGGCGGGCGTGGAGCGCGGTGAGCGTGCCGGAGGCGGGAGCGACGATCCTGTGCTCCATCTTCATCGCCTCCAGCCAGACGAGCGGCTGCCCCTGGACGACGCGGGCGCCTTCGACGACGCCGTCACCGACCCGGACGACGGTCCCGGGCATGGGTGCCAGCAGCGAACCGGGTTCGGCGCGGTCGGTGGGGTCGGTGAACCGGGGGCGGGGGGTGAGGGCGTACGTCCCGGCGGGTGAGTCGACGTACACGGTGTCCCCGTGATCGGCGACGTCGTAGTTCCGTACGACGGCGTCGACCTCGAGCGCGACGCGGCGTGCGGACGCGTGCACGACCCGGACCCCGGGGACGCCGATGATCTCGTAGCCCCCGTCCCGGGTGGGCCGGTAGCGGACCTCGTGGTCGCCGTAGGTCTTGGCCTGTGCCCCGGAGGGGAGGTTGCGCCAGGCGCCGAGGCGTTGCGGTACACCGGCGGGGGTGTCTCCCCCCTGTCGCGCAGCGGCGTCGGCGACCGCCGCGGCGACGGCGGCGTACGCCTCCCCGGGCGCCGGCGCGGTGAGCTCGTCGAGGTGGCGCTCGTAGAAGCCGGTGTCGAACCGCCCGGCGGCGAAGTCGGGGTGCTCCAACGACGCGACGAGCAGCGCCCGGTTGGTGACGGGCCCGTGCACGCGCGCCCTGCGCAGCGTGTGGGCGAGCAGGCGCAGGGCCGCGTCCCGGGTGGGTGCCCAGGCGATGACCTTGGCGAGCATGGGGTCGTAGTGGACCCCGATGACGTCGCCCTGCGCGTATCCGGCGTCGACGCGCACCCGGGGGTCGTCGGCCGGGCGGGTCGGGAACGACAGCTCCCGAAGCACCCCCGCCTGCGGGGTCCAGCCCGACGACGGGTCCTCCGCGTAGAGACGGGCCTCCACCGCGTGGCCGTTCGCCTCCGGCGGCTCCGCGGGCAGCGCGGTGCCCTCCGCGACCGCGAGCTGGAGCGCCACCAGGTCCACGCCGAACACGGCTTCCGTGACGGGGTGTTCGACCTGCAGCCGGGTGTTCATCTCCAGGAACTGCGCCCGGCCGTCCGGCGAGACGAGGAACTCCACCGTGCCCGCGCCCCGGTAGTCCACCGCGCGCGCGGCCTCCACGGCCAGCGAGTGGAGCGTGCCGACCAGTTCGGGGGCGAGTCCCGGTGCGGGGGACTCCTCGACGACTTTCTGGTGGCGGCGCTGCAACGAGCAGTCCCGCGTGCCCAGGGCCCACACCGTCCCGTGCGCGTCGGCCAGGATCTGGACCTCGACGTGGCGTCCGTTCTCGACGTAGGGCTCGACGAAGACCTCTCCGTCGCCGAACGCGGACGCGGCCTCCGATCGGGCCGTGGCCAGGGCCCCTTCCAGCGCGTCGAGCGTGCGCACGACCCGCATGCCCCGGCCGCCGCCGCCCGCCGCCGCCTTCACCAGGACCGGGAGGTCGGCCTCGGTCACGGAGGACGCGGCCAGGGGCGCGATGCCCATCAGTTCCTTCGCCCGCGTCTTCGACGCCATCGCCTCGATCGCGGCGGGCGGCGGGCCGATCCACATCAGGCCGGCGTCCAGCACTTCCCGGGCGAAATCGGCGTTCTCGGAAAGGAACCCGTATCCCGGATGCACGGCGTCCGCGCCCGCCGCCAGCGCCGCCTTCACGATCAGGTCGCCGCGCAGATACGTCTCGGCGGGCGTCGCCCCCGGCAGGCGTACGGCGGCGTCGGCCTCCCGTACGTGGAGCGCGCCGGCATCGGCGTCGGAGTGCACCGCGACGGTCGCGATGCCCAGTTCACGGCACGTGCGGAAGACCCGGCACGCGATCTCGCCACGGTTGGCGACCAGAAGGGTCCGCATCATCAGGGCCTCACATTCGGAAGACGCCGAAGCCGCCGCGCGCGCCCTCGACCGGTGCCGTATGGATCGCGGACAGGCACAGACCGAGCACCGTCCGGGTGTCGCGGGGGTCGATGACCCCGTCGTCGTACAGCCGCCCGGACAGGAACATCGGCAGCGATTCGGCCTCGATCTGCTGCTCCACCATCGCGCGCAGACCGGCGTCGGCCTCGTCGTCGTACGGCTGCCCCTTCGCGGCGGCCGACGCCCGCGCCACGATCGACAGGACGCCCGCCAGCTGCTGCGGTCCCATCACCGCCGACTTGGCGCTCGGCCACGCGAACAGGAACCGCGGGTCGTAGGCACGGCCGCACATGCCGTAGTGCCCGGCGCCGTACGACGCGCCCATCAGCACCGAAAGATGCGGCACCTTCGAGTTCGACACCGCATTGATCATCATTGCGCCGTGCTTGATGATGCCGCCCTGCTCGTACTCCTTGCCGACCATGTAGCCGGTGGTGTTGTGCAGGAAGACCAGCGGCACGTCGCGCTGGTTGGCGAGCTGGATGAACTGCGCGGCCTTCTGCGACTCGGCGGAGAACAGCACGCCCTGTGCGTTGGCGAGGATCCCGACCGGGTATCCGTGCAGGGACGCCCAGCCCGTCACCAGGCTCGGCCCGTACAGCGGTTTGAACTCGTCGAAGTCCGAGCCGTCCACGATCCGCGCCACGACCTCCCGCGGGTCGAACGGCGTCTTCAGGTCCTCCGGCACGATGCCGAGCAGTTCGTCCGCCGCGTATTTCGGCGGCTCAGCCGGCGCCGGATCGGCTTGCGCCTTGCGCCAGTTGAGGCGGGCGACGATCCGCCGGGCCTGCCGCAGCGCGTCCGGTTCGTCGAGCGCGAAGTGGTCCGCGAGGCCCGAGGTGCGCGCGTGCATCTCCGCGCCGCCGAGCGATTCGTCGTCGCTCTCCTCCCCCGTCGCCATCTTCACCAGCGGCGGACCGCCGAGGAAGACCTTCGACCGTTCCTTGATCATGACGGTGTGGTCGGACATGCCGGGCACGTACGCCCCGCCCGCCGTCGAGTTCCCGAAGACCACGGCGATCGTGGGGATCCCGGCGGCCGACAGCCGGGTGAGATCCCGGAACAGCGCCCCTCCCGGGATGAAGATCTCCTTCTGGGACGGCAGATCCGCGCCTCCGGACTCGACGAGCGAGATCACGGGCAGCCGGTTGGCGTACGCGATCTCGTTGGCCCGCAGCGCCTTCTTCAGCGTCCAGGGGTTGGACGCCCCGCCGCGCACCGTCGGGTCGCTGGCGGTGATCAGGCACTCGACGCCCTCGACCACTCCGATGCCGGTGACCATCGACGCACCGACCGGGTAGTCGCTGCCCCATGCGGCGAGCGGCGACAGCTCCAGGAACGGGGTGTCGGGGTCGACCAGCAGCTCGATGCGCTCACGCGCCAGCAGCTTGCCGCGCTTTTGGTGCCGCGCGACGTACTTCTCTCCGCCGCCCGCGAGCGCCTTGGCGTGCTCGGTGTCCAGCTCGGCGAGCCGGGCCAGCATCGCCTCGCGGTGCGCGGCGTATTCGGGGCTCGTCGGATCGACGGCCGAGGCGAGCACGGTCACAGCAGTACCTCCGGGATGTCGGCGTACCGGGCGCGCAGCCACTCGCCCAGCGCCTTGCCCTGCGGATCGAAACGGGCCTGCGCGGCCACCCCTTCGCCGAGGATTCCCTCGACGACGAAGTTCAGGGCGCGCAGGTTCGGCAGCACATGGCGTACGACGGTCAGTTCGGCGGTCTCCGGCAGCAGGGCGCGCAGCCGGTCGACGGTCAGTTCGTGGGCGAGCCAGCGCCAGGCGTTGTCGGTGCGCGCCCACACGCCGATGTTGGCGTCGCCGCCCTTGTCCCCGCTGCGGGCGCCGACGACGAGGCCGAGCGGCGCGCGGCGTGTCGGGCCGGGCGGCAGCGGCTCGGGCAGCGGGGGCCCCGGCACGTCGGCAACTGCCGTGGTGTCGGCGGGCTCCGGGACGACGAACCGCTCGCCGTCAGGGAGCACGGCGGTGTGCGGGACGGTGCCGGCCGGCACGTACGCGGCGTCGAACACCCCGTACGGCGCGCCCTTGCCGGGCGGGGCCGTGACGTGGAAGCCGGGGTAGCTGCCGAGCGCCAGCTCGATCGCGGCACCGCTCACCACCCGCCCGACGCGCTCGGCGTCGGGGTCCCGCACGACGAGCCGCAGACTGGCGCCGGCGCGCTCCTCCGTGTCGGCGTCGGCCGCATCGGTACGGGCCAGTTCCCAACGCACCTCTGCGGGACGCTGCTTGCCGAGTGCGTCCTCCAACTGGTTTTGCACCAGACGGGCCTTGGCCTCGATGTCGAGGCCGGTGAGCACGAACACGACCTCGTTGCGCCAGCCGCCGAGCCTGCACCGGCCGACCTTGAGGGTCGGCGGCGGGGCCTCGCCCCGCACGCCGGAGACCAGCACCCGGTCGGGGCCTTCCTGTTCCAGCCGTACGGTGTCGAGCCGGGCGGTCACGTCCGGGCCGACATACCGGGCGCCGCCCGTCTCGTAGAGCAGCTGCGCGGTGACGGTGCCGACGTCGACGAGGCCGCCGGTGCCGTCGTGCTTGGTGATCACGGAGCTGCCGTCGGCGTGGATCTCGGCAACGGGGAAGCCGGGGCGGCGCACGTCGTGGCCGGTGAAGAAGGCGTAGTTGCCGCCGGTGGCCTGCGTGCCGCACTCCAGGACATGGCCGGCGACGACCGCGCCCGCGAGCTTGTCGTACTCCTCGGGCCCCCAGCCGAAGTGGGCGGCGGCGGGTCCGGTGACGAGGGCGGCGTCGGTGACGCGGCCGGTGACGACGACATCGGCGCCGGCGCCGAGCGCAGCGGCGATTCCGGCGCCGCCGAGGTAGGCGTTGGCGGTCAGCGCGTCGGGGAAGCGGGCGGACAGGTCGTCGCCCTCGACATGGGCGACGCGCACGGGGATGCCCGTCCTCTCCGCCAGTTCCCGTACCGCGGCGGCGAGTCCGGCGGGGTTGTGGCCGCCCGCGTTGGCGACGATGCGGACGCCGCGCTCGTGGGCGAGACCGAGGGTGTCCTCCAGCTGCCGCAGGAAGGTCTTGGCGTAGCCCAGGCGCGGGTCCTTCAGCCGGTCGCGGCCGAGGATGAGCATGGTCAGTTCGGCGAGATAGTCACCGGTGAGCACATCGAGCGGTCCGCCGGTGAGCATCTCGCGCATGGCGTCGAACCGGTCCCCGTAGAACCCGGACGCGTTCCCGACACGGAGCACGTCCCCACTCATGCACCTGCCCCCTTCGGCTCGCGGCCCGCGCCCGCCGGGCCGGCGAAGGCCTGGGCGATGTCCAGCCAGCGATCGGCGTCCTCCCCCTGCGCGCGCAGGGCCAGATCGGCGCGGTGCGCGCGCTGGGTGACCAGCAGGCAGAAGTCGAGTGCGGGTCCGGTGACCTTCTGTGCCGCGTCCTCGGGGCCGTACGTCCACAGCTCGCCGCCGGGTCCCGCGAGCTCCACCCGGAACGGTTCGGCGGGCGGCGTCAGCCCGTGCACCCCGTACGCGAAGTCCCGGGTGCGCACGCCGATACGCGCGATCTGCGCGAGCCGGGCCGTCGGTTCCCGTACGGCTCCGAGTGCGTCGGCGACGTCCTGGCCGTGCGCCCAGGTCTCCATCAGCCGGGCGGTGGCCATCGACGCGGCGCTCATCGGCGGCCCGTACCAGGGGAAGCGGGTCCCGGACGGGGCGTCGCGCAGTGCCTGCCGGAGCTGTTCGCGGCCCTTGCGCCATTGGGCGAGCAGCTCGGCGGGCGGCAGCGCCGCGCCCTCGGCGGCGCCCTGGTCGACGAAGGCGTCGGGGGCGGCGAGGGCCTTCTCGACCTCGGCGTTGAAGCCTTCGGGGTCGGTGACGGCGATCAGCGCCGCCCGGTCGGTCCAGGCGAGATGTGCGATCTGGTGGGCGACGCTCCAGCCCTTCGCGGGCGTCGGAACCGCCCATTGGTGCGGACTCAATCCGCCCACCAGCCGGTCGAGTTCATCGCTTTCGCTGCGCAGGTCGTCGAGGACGACGGCAGGGTCGGACACGTGACGCTCCCCTGTGGGCACGACGGTTCGTGCCCTGGAGCATGGCAGCGCCCGAGAAAACAAGCAAGCATGCTTGCTTTGAAATTCTCCCGGCACTGTCGCCGGGGGGAACAGCCCGCCGCGGGGGCGGCGGGCTGTTCCCCCCGGCGTCACCCGGGACGCTTCTTCCCCACCTGCGTCCGCACCGCCCCCATGCTCGCCACCACGACCAGCGCGATCGCCGACACCTCGGCGACCGAGAGCGCCTGGTGCAGGACGAGGAAGCCGGCCGTCGCGGCGATCGCCGGCTCCAGGCTCATCAGCACCGCGAACGTCGCCGCCGGCAGCCTTCGCAGCGCCAGCAGCTCCAGCGTGTACGGCAGGACCGACGACATCAGCGCCACCGCCAGGCCGAGACCGAGCGTGGAGGGCACGGCCAGCGCGGAACCGGCCTCGGCCAGCCCCAGCGGCAGACTCAGCAGGGCACCGACACCCATTGCCAGCGCCAGGCCGTCCGCCTGCGGGAACCGTCGTCCGGTGCGGGCGCTGAACACGATGTACGCCGCCCACATCGCACCCGCGGCCAGCGCGAACAGCGCTCCCACCGGGTCGAGCCGGTCGAAGCCGCCGCCACTCAGCAGGAACACGCCGCCCAGCGCCAGACCCGCCCACAGCAGGTTCATCAGCCGCCGCGAGGCGACCACGGACATGACGAGCGGGCCCAGCACCTCCAGGGTCACGGCCGCACCGAGCGGGATGCGGTCGACCGCCTGGTAGAAGAGCACGTTCATCGCCGCCATCGCGGTGCCGAAGGCGACGACCGTGACCCAGTCCGCACGCGAATGACCGCGCAGCTTCGGCCGGCAGACGGCCAGCAGGACGACCGCGGCGAGCACGAGCCGCAGGGTGACCACACCCAGAGGACCCGTACGCGGCATCAGCATCACCGCGATGGCGGCCCCGAACTGCACGGACAGCGCGCCGGCCACGACCAGCGCCACGGGCCCGAGCGAACGCCGCCCTCCGCTGCCGTCCTGGCCGAGGGCGCCCGCCGCCTCGGGCAGCGCCACCGCCGCACCGGCCTGCGCGGCAGGTGCGACGCCCGCCGACCCCGGAGAACCCGCCGGCCCCGGCGAAAGGGAGTCGGCTTTCGTGGCGTGCGCGTTCTTCACCAAAACCTCCCCGGCCGAACGGGTCACTCGGCTCACCCCCTCCACGCTACGGACTGCAGCGCCACCCGTGAAATGCCGATTTCCGTGCGGTTATGCTCCTGACGTATGAGCATCGAGCTGCGGCACCTCCGCTGCTTCCTCGCGGTCGCCGAGGAGTCGAGCGTGACCAGGGCGGCGGCCCGGCTGCATCTCACCCAGCCCAGCGTCTCCCGTTCGCTGTCCGCCCTGGAGAAACACCTCGGGACCCGGCTCGTGGACCGCTCCACGCATCATCTGGCGCTCACCGCCGAGGGCAGGGCGTTCCGCGACAAGGCGGCCGTCGCCGTCGCCGCCTTCGACGAGGCGCTCGACGCGGGCAGGCTGCTGCGCGCACCCCTGCGGATCGGCCACGCCTGGTCCGCGCTCGGCCCGTACACCACCCCGCTGCTCCGTCGCTGGAGCCACGAGCACCCCGAGACCCCGCTCGAACTGCTGCGCATCGACGACCGCACGGCCGGACTCACCCAGGGCCGGGTCGACGCCGCCGTCCTGCGCGGCCCCGTGGACACACCCGGACTCGTCACCGAGCTGCTGTTCCTCGAGGCGCGGGTGGCGGCGGTGACGGCGGACGGGCCGCTGGCGGCCCGCCGCTCGCTCACGCTCGCCGACGTCGCGGCCGAGCCCGTCGTCCTGAACACGGTCTCCGGGATGACGACCCTGGACCTGTGGCCGCCGGAGGGCCGCCCCACCACCACGCTCACCGTCGGCAACACCGACGACTGGCTCACGGCCATCGCCGCGGGCCGCGGCGCGGGCGTGTCCGCGGCCTCCACGGCGAAGATGCACACGAATCCGGGCGTCGCCTACCGCCCCCTCGCCGACGCCCCGCCGGTCCGGGTCCTCCTCGCCTGGCGGTCGGGCGCGCCGCACCCGGCGATCGGGGGCCTGGTGGCGCTGGCGCGCGAGGTGGCGGGACAGCCACAGGGAAGCTGATACGGGAGGCGGAGCCGTGCGGCACCGCCGTACGCTCTGCCGCGCCTCGCCCCAACGCCCGTACATGGCAGCCTATTTGCCCCTACGATGACGCTCGTCGCGACGGTCTCTGGGGGGACGATGTTCAACAACGGTCAGACGAGCGCCACAGCAGCCGATGCGTCCTTGGAAACACTGCCCTTCCTCGTGTCGATCGACGACAGCGAAGCGGCCCTGGATGAGGACCGCACCGGCGACAAGGGGATCTTCGGCCGGCGCGGCGGCGAGGAGGGCGACCGTTCGGTGCGGGACATTCCCGTAGCAGTGCTCCGTGACAACCTCCAGCGGGCGGTCACGGGTCTCCAACAGGTCATCGGGGCGATCACCGTGCCGGAAGACGGCATGCCCTTGCGTCAGGCGCAAGTGTCCTTCGAGGTGACCGCGAGCGGCGGGATCGCTCTGGTGGGGACATCGGCTCAGGTGGCAGCCAAGGGTGCCATCACTCTCACCTTCGGCGACTGACAGAACGGTGTCCCGGAATGCCGCAGCCGTCGTTCCGTGCCTTGTTGATCGGCGTACCGTCATACAAGGACGAGAACATCAAGGACCTGCCCTTCGTCGAGGACGACCTGTCAGAACTGGCCGACGCTCTGGAGAAGGTCGGCTACGCGGTTGAGGTCCACGACGTCGTCCAGACCGGTCGGGACGAAATCGAGTCGGCCGTGGAGATCTTCTTCCAGGAGGCCTCGCCGGAGCAGACGCTGCTGCTGTTCATCAGCGGACACGGTATCCACCACAAGGACATGGATTACCTGGTGCCGCGCGGTGCACTCACCCGTGTGCACGACTTCCCCGGCAAGTGTGTCGCCATCGACTTCGGCGAGTATGCGGAGCGGAGCTCCGCCGGCAATGTCGTCGTATTCGTCGATGCCTGCCGCGAGGGCATCGACCTGCGGGAGAAGTCCGTAACCAACGTGATGCGCTGGTCGGACGTCCAGGTGCGACGCGTCGGCAATCGACATTACTGCCACGTATACGCCTGCTCCAAGGGCGAGTTCGCGCGGTACGCGACTGCCGGCCACAGCACCTTCAGTCTCTTCTCCCGAGCTCTGAGCACCCTGGTGGCGGACGAGTCGGGCCCCGGCACTTTGAGCGAGATCCAGGACCGGCTCCAGATGACGCTCGATGCCCTCACGTCGGAGCACGAGTGTCAGCGGCAGCAGGTGCGCGTCCGCACGGAGTCGGACATCGACGACTTCGTCGTCTTTGCTCGACCGGAGCGTGCTGCACCCCTGGTGCCGGGTGAGTCACCGTGGACCGCTCTGGTCAGGGAGCATCCCGCCTGGCAGCAGGTCGAGGACGGCCCGGGCGCGGAGATTCTGAAAGAAGCCACCACAAGGCTGGTGGAGCACCTGGCGGCATGTGCCACGGCAGACGAATGGCTCCTCAGGGACGACCCGTGGTCACCCCCGGGATTCGCCGAGCGCATGACCGAGCGGGTGAGCTGGCTGCTGTCCAAGATTCTCAATCCGAAGAAACTGCAGCTGTCGCCGGCTGAAGCCGCGCTCCTGGTTACCTTCCCGTTTCTGCACTACGCGTACTGGAAGCGGTCGGCCGCCCGCGCACTGGACGTGGAGCCGATGCGGCTGGAGCGGGTGAAGGACCCGTCTGAAGCCAGAGGGAACTATGAACAGTTCTTTGCCGGCCATTCGCGGCTTGTGCGGAGGGCTGCCCGCGCAGCTGGTGCAAACGACTCGGCCGGAGCGGCAGGCATCGCGTGGTGGCTCTTCCACCGCTGGCTCGTACGCCGGACACCGGAGGAACAGCACGGCGCGTTGAGCGAGTTGCTGACGCCTGTGGCGGCACTCTCCGGTACCGCCTCGCCCGCCGAAGCCAGACTGGCCTCGGAAGTGTTCGGGCAGAGCGACCTGCTTGCTCTGCTACGCGCTCTGCAGTCCTCTCCCAACTTCGGGGCCGATCGGCCTGTGCGCCAGGTCGCCGGCTCATCCGGATTCGAGCAAGGGCTACGGCAGCAACTCGTGTTCACTCTGCTGACCGTCGCACACCGATCGGCGATCGATCCCTGCATGCTGGGAGAAGTGGTCGTCGACCACGTAGGCATCAGCTATTCCGTCACACTCGGCGAATTGCACGACACCCTCGAGAAAGCTCGCTGGGACCCCCGTGGCCGCACCCGCGTTCTGCACGCCGTGTGCGGACATCCCGCTGTAGGACTCGCCCTGCAACAACAGGCCGGTGCCCTGGACGCCGTGCTCGGCACGATCGACGTACTGGCGGAGAGCGAACCGCAACTGACTGCGCTCGAAGATCTTCCCGCACATGCCACGGCCGACCAGGTCCTCGCGGCCCTCACACCGGATGGCAAGCGAGTATACGAGTCGACCGACCTGCGATTCCGGCTGGCGGACGACCGTATCCAGGAACTGCTCATGGGCAAGGAACTCTACGGAGACCCGGCACTGGCCATCCGGGAGCTGTACCAGAACGCATTGGACGCCTGCCGATATCGAGACGCAAGGACTCGGTACCTGCATGTGAAGGACACCGGTTATGCCGGACAGTGGACCGGCGCAATCGAATTCACGCAAGGACAGACAGGTGGCCGGCCGTATATCGAATGCATCGATACCGGGATCGGGATGGGCGAGCGGGAACTCCGGGAGGTGTTCTCCCACGCGGGTATGCGCTTCGCCGACCTGCCGGAGTATCTGGAGGAGCTGTCGAAATGGCGGGCCGAGGGGATCGAGCTCTATCCCAACAGTCGGTTCGGCATCGGGGTTTTGAGCTACTTCATGATCGCGGACGACATCCAGGTGACCACCTGTCGGCTGGACCATGAGGGACACCCCGGCCGACGGCTGCGCGTGGACATCGCGGGACCGGGTGCACTGTTTCACATCCAGGACCTGGGCCGGGGCCACGAGGCGGGCACCACCGTCCGCCTCTACCTCCGCGATTCCAACTCGGCCCCCTCCGCCAAGGACCTGCTTCGCCGATTGCTCTGGATCTCCGAGTACCGCGTGACTGCGCGAGACCTCATGGCCGGGCCCGATGAGAGTCCGTTGACGTGGCTGCCCGGGGACCTCTCCGACGCGGCCCCATTGGGCACGGACGATGCCTACACGGACACGGCCGACCGGAACGCCGATGTGGTGGTGGCGAGGACATCATCGGAGCGAGTGTGGTGGTGCAGCACTCAAGGGGCCTTGCTGTCCGACGGTCTGTGGTCCGGCACGTCGTTGTTCGGCGCCGTGGTCAATCTCACTGACGAGTGGGCACCGCAGTTGACCGTGGACCGCAAGCGCTGCCTCGAGGTCGACAAGGCGTATGTGCGGCGTCTTCTGCACGCCGAAGTACCCGCGCTCGTCCGAAGCGGGACGAATATCCTCACCCCGCAGTGGCTGACCCAACTCGCGCTACGCAATGAGCTGGAGTTGGCCGACGCCGTCATGGCGGAAGCGATGGCCGTCGACTACCGCCCTTGGGGGGTCCACAAGTTCGACGGCAGGGTAGAGGCTGTCGGGTGCTTCCCCGCGGATTCAGCGATTTTCGATCCCAATGCTTCGGTCGCGTGGCCCCTCCCCAAGGACGGGAACACAGCGGTGCCCCCACACATCGTCGAGTGGCGGGTCCTGGCGTGGGCAAAAGCCGGTGCCTACCCCGGGGTCCTGGTCACGGCACCGGACGCAGTCCTCCTGGCACGCCCCGTCGATCACGCCCTCCTTCATCGCCCCGTCAACGGAGCCATCGCTCAGCCTGATGGTCTCGTCAGCAACTGGCTCGTTGCCAACGACTTGTCGATCGCGGGAAGCGCTGTGCGAGTGGCACACGAGTACGGACTGCGTCCCGCAGACGCGGTCGAGCGTCTCGCGGCGCTCGGTCACCGCCTACCTGCCCATGTGTCCGTGCCGGAGGTCCCGCAAGCGGATGACATGATTCTGCTGACGTACGACGGGATCCTCACACCCCGCAAGAGTGGTGAGCCGATTCGTCCAGATCACGTGCTCGTCGCGGCGCAGAGTCTGCGCTGCCGAGCGGGAGAGGTGGCCGAGCGCCTAGAGGGTTACGGATTCCGGCTTCCCGACTGGTTCGCGCTTCCCGGTGACGGGCAGGAAGCTGACCTCGAAGTGGTCCACGGAATCGAATCCGGACCACTTGTATCGGTCGGCAGAGTGGTGGACGCCGCGCGGATGCGTGGATGCCAGCCACGGGAACTGGCCAAACGCTTCGAGGCTTTCGGCTATCGACTTCCGGCTTGTGCCGTGAGCATCGACGACATCAGCCACGACGACCTGCGCCTGATGAGTCGTGACGTGGACGGTCTCGCCCCGTGGCTCGATGTCGACGCCCCTGTTCCGTGGGGGCATGTGCTGGCCGCATCCGACCGGCTGGGGCGTCGGCCTAGCCAAGTCGCCGAGCGTTTGACGGCGCTCGGCTTCCAGCCGGAAAGCCCGTCCCCTGCGACCGCGATGACCGAGCCACCACTTCGCACGGAAGACCTCACCCTGCTCAGCCAGGAAGGCGACGGGCGGGCCCTGTGGCTGTCCGCCGAGGAGAGCGTGACCGCACGGCACGTCCTCGTGGCCGCCGCGCGAGTCGGCTGCTCCCCCACCGAGGTCATGAAGCGCTGGGAGGAATTCGGGCTGCGAGTGCCGGCCGAGCTCAGAGTGCCGGAAGCAGTGGAGCGAGACGATCTCCTCCTGATGAGCCGTGACCTGGACCGCAGGGACCAGTGGTTGGCCAATAATCATCCGGTTCCACTGGGCCACATCCTCAGTGCCGCCGCCATCACTGCACGGTCTCCCTCGGACGTCGTAGCCCGCTTGAACGAGCTCGGCTATCGGCCGTCCAACGCAACACCGCTGCCGGAGGAGCCTCATCCGGATGATGCGGTGATCCTGACAGTCTCCGACCGCAACCCCCATGAATGGTTGACAGCAGAGGAACCGGTACGCCTCTCGCACATCGTGCGCGTGGCAGCGGCCACAGGACGACTCCCCGCCGAAGTCGCAGCTCGGCTGGCGGAGCTGGGCTACACCCCGCCCCCCTCCGTAGCGTTCACCCGACCGGCGGGGCATTGACCCTCGTCACACGCCTCGGTCGAGCCTCTCCGCGAGGACCTCCGCCAGGTGCCTGGCCCGGCGGCCCGCCAGCTGGTCGAGCTGTGTACGGCAGGAGAAGCCGTCCGCCAGCAGCTCCGTGCCCTCGGGTGCCGCGCGCACCGCGGGCAGGAGTTGGTCCTCCGCGCACGCCACCGAGACCTCGTAGTGTCCCGCCTCGAAGCCGAAGTTGCCCGCGAGGCCGCAGCAGCCCCCGGTCAACTCGCCTTCCAACCCCGCCCGTTCACGCAGTCTGCGCTCCGCCGCGTCGCCCAGTACCGCGTGCTGGTGGCAGTGCGTCTGGCCCGCCACCGGACGGTCGACACGCGGCGGCGTCCAGTCGGGTGCGCACTCCTCCAGCGTCTGCGCGAACGTCCGCACGGAGGCGGCGAGCCGGGCCGCCCGTGGATCGTCGCCCAGCAGCTCCGGCAGATCCGTCTTCAGCGCGGCCGCGCAGCTCGGCTCCAGCACCGTGACGGGGGCGCCCAGTTCGAGCAGCGGCTCCACCGTGTCCAGCGTGTGCCGCATGACCTTGCGCGCCTGGTCCAGTTGCCCGGTCGAGACGTAGGTCAGCCCGCAGCACACCCGCCCGGGCGGCAGCACGATCCCGATGCCCGCCGCCTCCATGACCCGCACCGCCGCCCGCCCCGCTTCCGGCGAGAGGTGGTCGGTGAACGTGTCCGGCCACAGCACCGTCGTACGGCTCCTGGCGAGCACCTCGGTCCGCCCGCCCATGTGCTCGCGGAGCCAGCCGCGGAACGTCTGACGGGCGAGGCGCGGCAGTTCGCGCTCCGGCGCGATCCCGCCGACCCGCTTGGCCAGCCCGGACATCGGCCGGACCCGGGCGAGCGCGTTGGCCACGGGCGCGAGGGGCGCGGCGAGCCGCAGCCACTGCGGCAGTCGGCCCATCACGTAGTGGGCGGCCGGCCTGCGGCGGCCCGCGTAGTGGTGGTGCAGGAACTCCGCCTTGTAGGTGGCCATGTCCACGCCCACCGGGCAGTCGCTGCGGCAGCCCTTGCAGGACAGGCACAGATCGAGCGCGTCCCGCACCTCCGTCGAACGCCAGCCGTCGGTGACGATCTCGCCCGCGAGCATCTCGTGGAGCAGCCGGGCCCGGCCGCGGGTCGAGTGCTGCTCCTCGCCGGTCGCCCGGTACGACGGGCACATCACGGCCGTACTCGAAGGGGCTTGTTCCGTACGGCATTTGGCGACGCCGACACAGCGCCGTACGGCGCCGGCGAAGTCGCCGCCGTCGTGCGGGTAGCCGAAGGCGACGTCGACCGGACGCCGGGGCAGCACGTCGAAACGGAGATTGGCGTCGAGCGGGTCGGGCCGGACCAGAATGCCGGGGTTGAGCCCGCCGTCGGGGTCCCACAGATCCTTCACCGCACCGAAGAGGGCGACGAGTTCCTCGCCGTACATCTTCGGCAGCAGTTCGGCGCGCGCCAGCCCGTCGCCGTGCTCGCCGGACAGCGAGCCGCCGTGCGCGACGACCAGTTCGGCGACCTCCTCGGAGAAGGTACGGAAGGCCCCGATTCCGTCCCGGCTCATCAGGTCGAAGTCGATACGGACATGGATGCAGCCGTCACCGAAGTGGCCGTAGGGGGTGCCGCGCAGGCCGTGCTCGGTGAGCAGGGCCCGGAAGTCGCGCAGATAGGCGCCGAGCCGAGCGGGGGGTACGGCACAGTCCTCCCAGCCGGGCCACGCCTCGCCACCGTCCGCGGTGCGGGTCGCGGTGCCGGCCGCGTCCTCACGCACCCGCCACAGCGCGCGCATGTCCGCGGGGTCGACGACGACGGCGCCGTCGAGCGCGTCGGCGGCCCGGACGATCCCGGCCGCGCGGGCGCGTGCCTCGGCGGCGGTGTCCCCGCCGGTCTCGACGAACAGCCACGCCTTGCCGCGCGGCAGTCGGTGTGCGTCGGGGACCAGGTCGTCGGCCATGCCCTCGACGGTGAGGGGGCGCAGCGGCAGCAGGGCGGGCGCGGCCTCCGCGGCGGCGCTCTCGTCCGGGTAGCCGAGTACGGCGAGAGCGCGGGCGGCAGGGGCCTCGACCAGCCGCACGGTCGCCTCGGTCATGACGGCGAGGGTGCCTTCGCTGCCGCAGTACGCGCGCGCGAGGTCGACGCCGTTCTCGGGGAGCAGCGCGTCGAGGGCGTAGCCGGAGATTCGGCGCGGCAGTCCGTCGGGGTAGCCGGTGCGCAGCAGGGCGAGACGGGACGCGACGACGTCGGCGAGGCCCGGCGGCGCGCCGGTGGACGCGTCGCCGCGGGCGAGCACGACCGGTGCGCCGGCGTAGGTGAGGGCGGACAGGCGGTGGATGTTGTCGGCCGTCGTCCCCCAGGCGACCGAGTGCGCCCCGCAGGAGTTGTTGCCCACCATCCCGCCGATCGTGCACCTGCTGTGTGTCGAGGGGTCCGGACCGAAGGTCAGCCCGTGCCCCTTCACCGCCGTGCGCAGCGTGTCCAGCACCACTCCCGGCTGCACGACGGCCGTCCGCGCCTCGGGGTCGACGGCCGTGATCGCGTTCATGTGGCGGGTGAAGTCCAGTACGACACCGGTCCCGGTGGCCTGCCCGGCGATGGACGTACCGGCGCCCCGCGGAACCACCGGCACCCCGTGGCGCCGGCACACCTCCAGCGCCGCGGCGACGTCGTCCGCGTCGCGCGGCGCGACGACTCCGGCCGGGACACGGCGGTAGTTGGACGCGTCCATGGTCATCAGTGCGCGGGCGGCGGTGGTGAAGTCGACATCACCTCTCACGGCCGCGGTGAGCGATCGCGCGAGCTCCTTCGTATCCCCTGTGTGTCCGAACCGATTCCCGCCCTGCCGGGCCGTGTGCTGCGCCATGTGTCCCAGGATGACCCCACGGGCCACTCGTCACACCTGCGGAACACCGTGGAACACCCCTATAGTGACCACCACTTGATCAGGAAGCAGCGGCTCCAGTTGCGCCCACCGCACCCCCGGAAGGCACCACTCGATGACCGTCACCGACGAGCAGCGATGACCCCCGCAGGGGAAGCCCTCGGCGCGATGAAGATCGTCGTGGTCGGCGGTTTCGGCTCCGGCCGTACGACGATGGTCCGTTCCGTCAGCGAGATCCGCCCGCTGCACACGGAGGAGATCATGAGCGAGCCGGTGCTCGCTCCGGCCGCCGGCAAGACCGCGACGACCGTCGCGCTCGACTTCGGCCGCATCACCATCGACGAGCACAGCGTCCTCTATCTGTTCGGCACCCCCGGACAGGAACGATTCCGCTTTCTGTGGGACCGGCTGCTGGACGGCACCATCGGCGCGGTCGTCCTGGTCGACACACGCGCCCTCGACGAGGCCCGGTTCGCGATCGAGCGGCTGGAGCGGCACGGCACGCCGTTCATCGTCGCCGTCAACGACTTCGGCGGACCGTTCCGCTCGGAGGACGAGATCCGCGGCGAGCTGGCGCTCGGGGCCGGGGTGCCGATGGTCGAGTTCGACGCCCGCGACCACTCCTCCAGCAAGTTCGTGCTGATCGCCCTCATGGACCATCTGAACGCCCCGGCCGCCGGCAGTGTCACCTGACCCGGGTACCTCCGCGGCGCGGCAGTACGGCCCGATCCCGCAGCTCAGGGGGCGATGAGGCCCGTCTCACCGTCCGGACCGCGTCCCCGCCCGGCCGCCGGAGCGACTACGCTCCGGCTCGTGGCTGATATCCAGATTCCCGCTGACATCAAGCCCGCCGACGGCCGTTTCGGCGCGGGCCCCTCCAAGGTGCGTACGGAGGCGCTGGACGCCCTGGCCGCCACCGGCACCTCCCTCCTCGGCACCTCCCACCGCCAGGCCCCGGTCAAGAACCTGGTCGGCGAGGTCCGCGACGGCGTGCGCGACCTGTTCTCCCTGCCCGAGGGTTACGAGGTGATCCTGGGCAACGGCGGCTCCACCGCCTTCTGGGACATCGCGACCCACGGGCTGATCGAGAACAAGTCCCAGCACCTGTCGTTCGGCGAGTTCTCCTCCAAGTTCGCGAAGGCCGCGAAGCTGGCGCCGTGGCTGGCCGAGCCGTCGGTGATCTCCTCCGACCCGGGCACGCACCCGGACCCGCAGGCGGAGGCGGGCGTCGACGTCTACGCCTTCACCCACAACGAGACCTCGACGGGTGTCGCGGCTCCGATCAAGCGGGTCGCCGGCGCTGACGAGGGCGCGCTCGTCCTCGTGGACGCCACCTCCGGCGCGGGCGGCCTGCCGGTCGACATCGCCGAGACGGACGTCTACTACTTCGCCCCGCAGAAGTCCTTCGCCTCCGACGGTGGCCTCTGGATCGGCGTCTTCTCCCCCGCCGCCCTGGAGCGCGCCGCGCGCATCCACGGCTCGGGCCGCCACGTCCCCGAGTTCTTCTCGCTCCCGACGGCGATCGACAACTCGCTGAAGAACCAGACGTACAACACCCCGGCCCTGTCCACGCTGTTCCTGCTGAACGAGCAGCTGAAGTGGATCAACGGCCAAGGTGGCCTCGACTGGTCGACCGGGCGCACGGCCGCCTCCTCCCGCACGCTCTACGGCTGGGCCGAGGCGTCGAAGTACGCGACCCCGTTCGTGGTGGACGCGGAGAAGCGCTCGCAGGTCATCGGCACGATCGACTTCGCGGACGAGATCGACGCGTCGGCGGTCGCCAAGGCGCTGCGCGCGAACGGCATCGTGGACACCGAGCCATACCGCAAGCTGGGCCGCAACCAGCTGCGCGTGGCGATGTTCCCGGCGATCGACCCGGCGGACGTCCAGGCGCTGACCGCCTGCATCGACTACGTCATCGAGAAGCTGTAGCGGCGAACCGTACGGCGAGAGGCTCGGGGCGCCGACCAGGTGGTCGGCGCCCCGAGCCGTTGATCACTCACGCATCGGGGCCGAGGTCGAGCTCGACGTGGCCGAGCTGCCGAAGGCCGGCGAGCACCGGACAGGGACCGTCAGCGACTGAGCCGCTGGAAGCGCCGGACCGCCAGCGGCAGGAAGACGGCCGTGATCACGACCGGCCACACGACCGCCATCAGCAGCGCGTTCTCCTGGACCCAGCTGCCGTCACTCGCGACCGGGTTGCCGAACAGTTCACGGGCCGCCGCGGCCGTGGACGAGATCGGGTTCCACGCCGCGATCGTGCCGAGCCAGTCCGGCATCGTCGACGGCGGGACGAAGACGCTGGAGATCATGGTGAGCGGGAACGCCACCGCGTAGAGGCCGCCCGCCGCCTCCGGGGTCGGCACGATCAGGCCGAGCAGGATGCCGACCCAGATCAGGCAGAACCGCAGGAGCAGCAGCAGCGCGAACGCGCCCAGGGTCTCCCCGACGTTCCCGTCCGAGCGCCAGCCCATCGCGAAGGCGGTGGCCGCCAGGATCGTGAGCTCGGCGCAGGCCACGATGAGGTCGTTGACGCCGCGGCCGGTGACGACGGCGGAGGGCGCCATCGGCATCGAGCGGAACCGGTCGATCACCCCCTTGGAGGCGTCGGTGACGACCGCGATCGCGGTGTTCATGAAGCCGAAGGCCATGGTCATCGCGAACATCCCGGGCATCAGGAAGTCGGTGACGCTGCCCCCGTCGGGCGACTTCATCGCGCCGCCGAAGACATACCCGTAGAGCAGTACGGAGACGATCGGGAAGCCGAGCTGCCAGGCGATGAGGATGGGCTGGCGCTGGTAGTAGGTGAGCCCGCGCCGTACGACGTTCCAGCAGTCGACGACCGCCCAGTAGGCGCGCCCGTGCGTCTCGGGTGCCTTCAGGTCCACGGTGTCCAGGGTGTCGAGCGTGGTCATGCCGCCTCCTCCAGGTCGCCGGTGCCGTGGCCGGTCAGGCGCAGGAAGACGTCGTCGAGGCTCGGCCTGCGCAGTCCGATGTCCTCCACCGTGATCCCTTCGTCCTGAAGCGTGCGCGCCACCTCGGTGAGCGCGGCGACCCGGTCGGTCACCGGAGCGTGCACCCGCCGTTCGAGGTCGTCCGTCGTCGGCTCGGCGTCGCCGCAGACGCGCGCGAGGGTCTTGGCGACGGCGGGCAGGTCCGCGGCGTCGCGTGCGACGACCTCGATGCGGTCGCCGCCGACGCGGTTCTTCAGCCCGTCGGGGGTGTCGTCGGCGATGGCCCGTCCCTGGTCGATGACGGTGATACGGGAGGCGAGCTTGTCCGCCTCCTCCAGGTACTGGGTGGTGAGCAGCACGGTGGTGCCTTCCGCGACCAGCCGCCGTACCGCCTCCCACACCTCGCCGCGCGAGCGCGGGTCGAGTCCCGTGGTCGGCTCGTCGAGGAACAGCACCTCGGGCGCCAGGATCATGGACGCGGCGAGGTCCAGCCGGCGCCGCATGCCGCCGCTGTACTTGCCGACGCCCTTGTCGCCCGCCTCCACCAGGTCGAACTGCTCGAGCAGTTCGGTGGCGCGGCGTGCGGCTCGCCTGTTGCCGAGGTGGAAGAGGCGGCCGAACATCTCCAGGTTCTGCCGGCCCGTCAGGACCTCGTCCACGGCGGCGTACTGGCCGGTGAGTCCGATACGGCGGCGCACCTGCCGCGGGTCGCGTGCGACATCGGTGCCGGCCACCTCCGCCCGGCCGGCGTCGAACCGCAGCAGCGTCGCGAGGACGCGGACAGCGGTGGTCTTCCCGGCGCCGTTGGGCCCGAGCAGGCCGTGCACGGTGCCCTTGCGGACGGAGAGGTCGAAGCCCGCGAGCGCGCGCTTGTCCCCGTACCGCTTCTCGATCCCTTCGGCCACTACGGCGTGTTCGGCCGCGGTCATGTTTCCTCCACCCCTCGCGAACGGCTAACTGGGTACAGTGTACCCGCAAGAGAGTACACCGTACTCAGTTTCTGTTCGCGGGCTTAGGGTGAGGCCATGACGACGACCGACACGAGCGGCAGCGGCGACGTCTCGCGCAGCCTCGAACTCCTGTGGGGCACCGGCGAGCGTCCCTCGCGCGGCCCCAAACCGGGCCTCACCCTCGACCGGATCGTGACGGCCGCCGTCGAGGTCGCCGACGCCGAGGGCCTGGCCGCCGTCTCGATGCGCCGTCTCTCCACGGAGCTGGGCACCGGCACGATGTCGCTCTACCGGTACGTCCCCGGCAAGGCCGAACTGCTCGACCTCATGCTCGACCGCGTCACGGGCGAACCCCTGGAGGCCCACGCCCCCGAGCCCGCCGACTCCCCCGACTGGCGCGCCGCGGTGGACGCCATGGCCCGCGCGCACCTCGCGCTCTACCGCGCCCACCCCTGGCTGCTCAAGGTCAACCAGTCCCGGACGGTCCTCGGCCCCAGCGCCGTACGCGGACTGGAGACGTCGCTGCAGGCCCTCGGGGGCATGGGGCTGCGCGACCCCGAGCTGATCTCGGTGATCATCGCGGTGACGGCCTTCGCGGGCGGCATCGCCCGCATGGAACAGGAGACGGCCGAGGCCGCGCAGCAGACCGGCCAGAGCAACGAGGACTTCTGGAAGAGCCAGGAACCGTTCCTGGAGCGGGCGATGGCGACCGGCGACTACCCCCGCCTCGCCGCCCTGTCGGAGGACGCGTTCGCCCCCGACTTCGACCATTTCGGCTTCGGCCTCGCCCGCCTGATCGACGGCTTCGAGACGCTGGTGGCCCAGCGTTCGGCCGCCCGCTAGGCCCTAACGGCGGCGCGTCAGCCGCCGCAGCGCCAGCACCAGCACCGCCCCGCCGCCGAGGACCAGCAGGCCGTACGTCGTCATGCCCGACGTGCCGTCGAGGGCACCGTCGCCCGCCGCGTCCCCGGTACTGCTGCCGCCCGAGCCCTCGGCGTCGTCGCCCGAACGGGACTCGACCTCCACCCGTTCGACCGGGCTCTGTTCACCCTCCGTGCCGAACATCAGCGCCTTGCCGTCCGGCGTGTACGTCACCGACTCCGCCTGCCCCTGGATGGGGGCGCGCACCCGGTGGTCGGCGCCGAGGCGACCGTTCTTCCACTCGTAGCCGCGGGCGCTGAAGTACGAACGCAGCACCAGTTCCTTGCCGTCCGGCGAGAACGCGCCGTCCGTCACCCACGGCACCTCGCCGATCCGGCGGAAGGTGTTCGTCCCGGACGCGCTGAGCGTCGCGGGGCCCTCGTAGAGCCCGCCGCCGTCCTCGTTCTTCGAGGCGATGTAGACCCGGCCGGTCTTCGGATGCACCATCATCGCCTCGGCGTTGCGCGGCCCGTCCGCGTACTTCACCGTGAACTGCGTGGCGCGCACGGTCTGGTCCCGCAACTGCCGCGGCTCGGGGAGACGGTAGATCCAGACGTGGTCCCAGCCGCCGTCGAGGTTGTCGCCGATGTCGCCGACGTAGATGTTCCCGTCGGCCCCGACCGAGATCGCCTCCATGTCCCTCGGCTCACCGACACCCTGCAACGTGATCGTCGCCACGGTCTCGCCGGTCTCCGAGTCGACCGCGAAGATCCGCGGCTGGTCCTGGTCGTTGTGCGTCCAGTAGATCCCCGGGTGCGCCCGGCTCGCCGCGAGCCCGCTGGACTCGGTGACCCGCGGATCCTTGATCGTGAACGCGGACTCGTCGTCGGCGGCTGCGGGCACGGCGACAGCCAGCACGAGGGCGGCGGCGAGGCCGGTGACGTAGGGAAGCGAACGCATGCCCCAAGACTGCCACCTCCGCCGACACGGGGTCGTGTACGGGGATACCGGCCATGCCGGCATCGGCGTACACGACTCGCCTTCACTCGCCCTGCGAGGGCTCCCACACCGCGTTGTCGTGCGCGAACAGCACCCGGCTCGGTGCAAAACCGGCCAGCCGCTCCACCCAGGCCGGACGGGGAGGCAGCGGCGGCGCCACCCCGTCGAGCGCGGCCCTGAGGGCGAGCATGCCCGCGCCGAAACCGGCGGCCGTGTCGTACGCCTGCCCCGCCAGCACCAGCGCGCCACCGGGGCGCTCCACCACCAGCGACTGATGCCCCTCGGTGTGGCCGGGAGTGGGCACGATCCAGAGCCCGGGCCGGATCTCCGCCTCCCCGTCCACCTCCTCGTACCGGACGCCGGGGAAGTCGACCAGCGCGTCGATCGTGTAGTCGCCGCGCCGGGCGGTGGCCAGCTCGACGCCCTGCACCAGGGCGGGCACCCCGCGCAGCAGCGGATTGCCGCCGCAGTGATCGAAGTGCAGGTGGCAGTTGACGACCAGGCTCACGTCGCCCGGCCGGACCCCGACGCCCCTCAGCGCCTCCGCGAGCGGGCGGCGGCGCGGCCGGTAGTGCGCCTCCGCCTCGGCGTCGCCCGAGCCGATCCCCGTGTCGAAGAGGATCAACTCCCCTTCCCTGCGAACCAGATACGCGAGTACCGGCTCGACCCGCGGATGCGGCCCGCCCGCCTCCTCCGCCGGCCGCACGAAGTACCCGAGGTCCAGTCGGTGCACCACTGTCTCCGTCGCCATCGGGCCATCCTGCCCGGCGGGCCCCCGGCCGTGTCCAGCCTCACATCGACGATCACTGCCGTGTTACTGACGGGTTCGGCGATGATGTCGCCCATGCGCTTCATGTTCGTCGGCGACTCCATGACCATCGGACGCGCCGGCGACTACAGCTGGCGCTACCGGATGTGGCAGCACCTCGCATCCCTCGGCATGCCGTACGAGATCGTCGGCCCGCGCACCGGGCTGTACGACACCGACACGAACGCCCCCATGTCCACCGAGTACGCCGACCCCGCCTTCCCGGCGGCGGCCCGCCGCCATCTCGCGGGCTGGGGCGAGGGCTGGCTGCACATGGCCCCGGTGATCCGCGGGACGGTCGACGCCGAACAGGCCGACGTCCTCCTGATCTCCCTCGGCCTGATAGACCTCGGCTTCTACACCGACGCCGTCCAAACAGCCGTGAACGCAAGGGAGTTCATCGGCCAGGCCCGCGCGGCCAACCCGCACGTGCGGATGGTCCTGCTCCCCGTCATCCCCAATATCCGCGCCGAGTCCGACGCGCCCTTCGCCGCCGAATGCGCCCGGTTCAACGAGCTGCTGGCCAAGGCGGTCGCGGACCTGGACACGGCGGCGTCCCCGATCCTGCTGGCGTCCCGGCCGCGCGCGTACGACATCCACACGGACACGTACGACGGCACCCACCCTGGCCCGACGGGCGAGCACAAACTCGCGGGGACCTTCGCGGACGCGATGCACCAGGCGTGGGGCCTCGGCGCCCCCTATCGCGCGGCGCTCACCGCCCAGGCCGGCTGACCTGGCGGAAGCGGCTCGATGCACCCGGCGGGCGGACCGGCCGGCGGGGCTTCGCTCAGCCGCTGAGCAGTTCCGGCCTGTCGGCCAGCGCGGCGAGATGTCCCTCCGGGTCGGCGATCAGCCGTCGCGTCGTCAGATCGAGCATCCCGGCCACGCCGCTGACCTCCGCGGCAACCGTGCCGTCCTCCTTGAGGATCTGCTGCACCACCCTGAACGTCTTGCCCTGGCCGTAGTCGAACCGGCAGGTCACCCGCACCCGTTCACCGCCGCGCAACTCCCGCACGAACTTCAGTGTCACTTCCAGCGCGACCGGTCCCACGCCACTGGCGAGCAGCTTTTCCTGCGACAGTCCGGCGGCGCGCAGCAGCTCCCATCGCGCGTGCTCGGCGTACTGCAGATAGACGGCCTGATTCAGGTGCCCCTGTGTGTCGAGTTCGTAGCCACGCACCGTCACATCCACAAAGAAGGTCATGAACGTCGCAACAGCGCGCGCCGATGCGGCATTCCTGTGCCCGCGTCGCGGCAGGGCGGCGGCCCACCCGCCGGAAGGCCCCGGCCCCCTCGCCTGCGGAGGGGGCCGGGGCCTCGTCGACCCGGGGAGGCCGTAGGGCCGTGGCGCAGGAGCGCCGTCAGAAGACGAACGGCCCCGGGTTCTGCGGGGAGGTCGCCGTGCACTCGGCCGTGACGCCGAACACCACGACGGTCAGGGACGCCGCCTCCAGGCTGTCGCCCGCAGCGACCGTGCCGTCCAGCGGGCCGGTGGAGACCGCGCCGCCTGCGGGTATCGCCGGGTTGGCGTTGCCGGTGAACGTCGTCGTGCCGGAGCCGTTCTTCGTCAGAGTGAGCGTGGACCGGGCCGAGTTGGCCCCGATCGGGATGGGGGCGGTGATGGCCTCCGTGGAGACGTCGATGGTGGCGGCCGTGCCGTCCTGCGTGGCCTTGAGCGTCGCCGTACCGGAGCCGAACGAGCCGCAGTCGAATGACAACGTTGCCGTCTCGGGTGTCACCGCATGGGCGACGGGCGCCATCGCGAGCGTGCCTGCGGCGAGCACTCCGAGGGTGAGGGCTGTGACGGTTGAGTACTTCATGGGGGGATCCGCCTTCGTGTGGGGGTCACGGGCTGGTCGGACGTCCGCTATTGCGGCATGCACACCTCAAGATTGGAAGACCCGTACCACCCGGCTCACACACAACGGCCGAAACCCGTCCTCCCCATCGCCCCTTTCCGGCCCTTGTGTTGAAGCGCACTTCAACAACCACACTCCCCCTCATGGCCCGGACTCCACGGGCCGGACGACCCGGAGGGGACAGCCATGAAGTACCGCACCATCGGAACCGACCCGGCCACCCGCCGCGAGGTGAGCGTCCTCGCGCTCGGCGCCATGCTGTTCGGCTCGGTGACCGACGAGAAAACGTCGTTCGCCCTGCTGGACCGCTACGTCGAGGCCGGTGGCACGTTCATCGACACCTCCGACAACTACGCGTACTGGGTAGACGGCGGCCTCGGCGGACAGAGCGAGCGGCTGCTCGGGAAGTGGCGCCGCAGCCGTGGTGTCGGCGACGAGATCGTCATCGCCACCAAGCTGGGCGCCGAGCCGCTCGCGCCGGGCACGGGATTCGTCGACAACCCGGAGGGGCTGTCGGCCAAGGCGATCCGGGAGGCCGCCGAGCGCAGCAGGGAACGCCTCGGGGTGGACCGGCTCGATCTGCTCTACGCGCACATCGAGGACCGGACCGTGCCACTGCGCGAAACCGTCGAGGCGTTCGGCGAGTTGACGGCGGAGGGGACCGTCGGACTGCTCGGCGTCAGCAACCACGCGATCTGGCGCGTCGAACGCGCCCGCGCCCTCGCGGCCGCGGCCGGGCTGCCCGGCTACGAGGTGCTGCAGTACCAGCACAGCCATCTGCGCCCGCGCTTCGACGTGCCGAGCCCGCTCTTCGAGGACGGCAGCCTCGGCCACGCCGGGCCCGAGCTGATCGGCTATCTGCGGGCCGAGCCCGGGCTCACGCTGGTCGCCTACTCCCCGCTGCTGACCGGCGCGTACACCCGCCCCGACAAGCCCGTCCCGTCGGACTACGACCACCCTGGCACGCCCGCCCGGCTCGCGGTGCTGCGTGAGATCGCCGCCGAGACGGGGGCGAGCGTCAACCAGGTCGTGCTGGCCTGGCAGATGGGCGGCCGGCTGCCGGTGATCCCGCTCACGGGGGCCTCGTCGGTCGCACAGCTGGAGGAGAACCTGGCGGCGGTGGACCTTGAGCTGACGGAGGACCAGCGGGCACGGCTGGACACCGTGCACTGAGGGTCGCCGGGCCGGATCATCTCGCGTCGGCCGCGTACCGCCAGAAGTCCCTCATCAGCTCGGGGAAGCTGGGCCCGCCCATCTGCAGCTGGCTGTACACGAGCGTCACGCTGCGGGTGGAGGGCGTGATGTGCGCCGCCGTTCCGGTGCCGCCGACCCAGCCGTAGCGGCCCGGTATGCTCCACGGTTCGACGGCTTCGACGTCCACCGCGCCGCCGTAGCCCCAGCCCATCCCCTCCAGGAACAGCCCGGCCGACTTCCGCTCGGGCCGGGTCAGATGATTGGTGGTCATCCGCCGCACCGAGTCGGGCGCGAGCAGCCTGCGGCCGCCCGCCGTGCCCTCGGCGAGGAGCATCCGGCCGAAGGCGAGCCAGTCGTCGACGGTGGAGACCAGCCCGCCCGCACCGGAGGGGAACGGCGGCGGGCTGCTCCACTGCCCGCCGGCGGCGTCGAGCAGTTCGAGACCGCCGCCCTCGGGGTCGGTCCGGTAGTAGCCGGTGAACCGGTCGAGCTTCTCGGCGGGGACCCAGAAGGCGGTGTCCACCATGCCGAGCGGCTCGAAGATCCGCTCGGCCAGGAACTCGGGCAGCGACGTGCCCGTGACCCTGGCGATCAGCACGCCCTGAATGTCGGAGCTCAGGTTGTACAGCCAGCCCTCACCGGGCTGGTGCAGCAGCGGGATACGGGACAGCCTCGCCATCCACTCGTCCGGCGCGGGCACGTTCAGCGGCTGCGGCGGCCCCTGCCGGAGCTCGCTGACCAGGGGCGCGACGGCGGGCAGCGAGAAGTCGGACGGGAACCCGTGCCCGGCGCGGGAGCCGAGCAGATGCTCGACGGTGATCGGCCGGACCGCCGGGACGACGTCGTCGACCGGGCTCGACGGCGTGCGGACGACGCGTGGTGACGCCAGCTCCGGCAGCCACTCACCGACCGGGTCGTCCAGCCGGAGCCGGCCCTCGTCGATCAGCATCATCACGGCGGCGGCCACGACGGGTTTGGTGATCGAGGCAACCCGGAAAATGGTGTCCCTGGCCATCGGGAAGGTGCCCTCGGTGTCCACGGATCCGACAGTGGCCACCTCGACCCGGTCGCCGCGGGCGATCAGGCCCACGGCTCCCGGCACGGAGCCCTTGCTGACGTGCGTCTCCAGCGTGTCGCGCAGCTCGGCCATGGGGCCCACCCTCTCAAGTGTCGGTCGGAGGGGGGACCCACGCCGCGCCGCGAACTCATCGCCGGGGATTCCCCGACGTGTGTGTCAGGCGGTTGGCGAACGTCGACATCGTGTACGCGCCGATGCCCATGACCACCTCCAGCGCGTTCTGCGCGGTGAAGCCGTGGGCGAGGAATGCGTGCAGCTCGTCGTCGCCGACCCCGCCGGCCGTACGGAACACCTCCAGCGTGAACCGCCGTACGCCCTCCAGCCTTTCGTCCGGGAGCGTCCGCTGCTCGCACAGGGCGGCGATCAGTTCCTCGTCCGCGCCGAGCCTGCGCAGGGCGGCGCTGTGCATAGCGATACAGATCCCGCAGTCGTTGCGCGCCGAGACGGTCAGGACGACGGTCTCGCGCGCGAGCGGGTCGAGAGTGGTCCGCTCGAAGGCGGCGCTCAGCTTCAGGAAGCCGTCCAGCAGATGCGGCGAGGTGGCCAGCCGCGCCACGGCGGGCGGCAGATGCCCGAGGCGGCGGGCCGCGGTCTCCATGGCGGATCGGGACGCCTGCGGGGCGGATTCCAGGGTGTGCTCGACGAACACGGTCACGGGGCAGCTCCTACAATGGACAACATGGTTGACGACCCCAAAAACGTAAACCAGGTTGTCGAAGTCCGCAAGGCACTTCCGGACGCACCCGGCTATGAGCTGCCCCTGCTGCTCTTCGCCGGATTCCGGTCGCTGATCGACAAACTGCACGCCGAACTGGCCGAACAGGGTCACCCCGACGTACGCCCCGCGCACGGCTTCGCCATGCAGGCGATCGGCCCGGCAGGCGCGACCGCCAGCGACATCGGCCGCCGGCTCGGCGTCTCCAAGCAGGCGGCGGGCAAGACCGTCGACCGCCTCATCGCCCTCGGCTACGCGGAACGCACCGAAGATCCCGCCGACGCCCGCCGCAAACTGATCCGGCTCACCGCGCACGGCCTCGACGCCCTGACCCGCTCGGCGACGGTCTTCGACGAGCTGAGGGCCCAGTGGGCGCGGGCCATCGGACCGCAGCGGCTGCGCGAACTGGAGGCGGATCTGCGCACGGTGACCCCACCCGAGAGCTTCCGCCTGGACGCGGCGGGCTGGCTGGGCGGCGCGTGATCACACGGCGTGGCACCCGTTCCGCCCGCCCCGTTCCCCCTCCGTCCGCCCGAAGATCACCTTGCCGTAACGGAACGCCTCACCCCTCCAACCCGGCACCTCCCCCGACGATCTGGCTGTCGAACGCACGTGATCTCCGCGCGTTCGGTCTCCACGCGAGCGATCTGCGCCCGCTCGACGCGCGCTCGAACTCACCGTTCGCCAGGCTCAGGAGGGTCCCGATGCCACCGCCACACCGCCTCGTCACGACCGGTGTACTCGTCGCCGCACTCGCCGGCGGCCTGCTGTCCGCCACCGCCGGGCCGGCGGCCGCCGCCGTGCCCCAGGCGCTGCCCACCGGCACGCAGGCGGACTTCAACGGCGACGGATACGCCGACCTCGTCGTCGGCGCGCCGTTCGCCGAGGTCGGCTCCAAGACGGACGCCGGCGCCGTGGTCGTGCTGTACGGCTCGGCGAACGGACTGTCCGGCGCCCGGCGCGCCATCCTGCACCAGGACTCGCCGGGCCTCCCCGGCACCGCCGAGGCCCACGACTAGTCACGCATGGCTGGGCATCGACATGGCCGGCACCGGCGGCGGCGCCTACACCCGCCCCGAACTGCTGATCGCGGGCAACGGGACAGGAGCCGCACTGGTCGGCCCGTTCACCAGGACGGGCAAGCCGGCCTCGGTCCGCCCGCAGAACGGCACCGCCTCCGTCATCGGCGCAGCCTCCGGTGACCTGAACGGCGACCGCAGGGCGGACCACGTGCTGATCCCCGCCGTCAGGGGTGGCGCGGTCTTCGTCAACCCTGGCGACTCTTCGGGCGTGCCGCGGCCGCTCCGCCACGACGCGACGAACGCCGCCCTGGGCGACGTGAACAACGACGGCTTCGACGACCTGGTGGCAGGCGCACCGTCCAGCTACGCCGGTGACGACCTCACGATCCACCGCGGCGGCCAGATCGCCATCTGGTTCGGCAGCGCGAGCGGCATCGACGCCGATGCCGCGCCGCGGATCCTCCACCAGGACAGCCCTGGCGTGCCGGGATCCCCGGGCGAGCACGACGTGTTCGGCAAGGACGTGGCCGTGGGTGACATCAACGGCGACGGCATCGACGACATCGCCGTCGGCGCACCCGGCAGGACGGTGAGCGGCAAGGGGACAGCAGGGGCCGTGTTCGTCATCCCGGGGCGTACGACAGGTCCGGACGGCACCGGGGCTTACGCGATCAGCCAGGACACCTCGGGTGTTCCGGGCGCGGCCGGGGACGGCGACACCTTCGGGCAGACGGTCCGCCTCGTGGACATGACCGGGGACGGCAAGGCCGATCTGCTGGCCGGCGCCCCGGGCGAGTTCCGCTACGAGGGAGCTCTCTGGTTCCTCCCCGGAAGCGCGTCGGGGCTGAAGCCGTCGGGTCACTACCTGAGAGCCGGCGACACCGGCATCACCCCGGACAGCTTCCCCGAGTGGACGAGCGAACTCGCGCCGTAGACCCCGGGAGTGCTGCGTCGCCTCCTACGCTCCGGCACCGGGGCGGAGGGGGCGGTCCTCGTCGTCGGGCCCCCGCGACACGCAACTCCCGAGGTGACCTGCCGGTCGAGGACCGACGACGGCACATGGTCCGAGCTGTACTGCGCGGACGTGGAGACCGGCCGGCGCGTGCTGTGACCGGCCCGTCACCCTTGCTTCGAGCACGCTCGAAGGCGTTGGCTTGGGCGCCATGGAGTACACGCAGCTCGGACGCACCGGACTCAAGGTCAGCCGACTCGCCCTCGGGACGATGAACTTCGGGCCCCAGACCGATGAGGCCACCAGCCACACGATCATGGACGCCGCCCTCGACGCGGGCGTCAATTTCTTCGACACGGCCAACGTCTACGGCTGGGGCGAGAACAAGGGCCGCACCGAGGAGATCATCGGCAACTGGTTCGCCGGGGACGCGGGCCGTCGCGACAAGGTCGTCCTCGCCACCAAGGTCTACGGGAACATGGCCACCGACGGCGACCCCTGGCCCAACCACGACAAGCTCTCCGCCCTCAACATCCGCCGCGCCGTGGACGCCTCGCTCCAGCGGCTGCAGACCGACCACATCGATCTCTACCAGTTCCACCACATCGACCGGCGCACGCCGGTCGAGGAGATCTGGCAGGCGATCGACGTCCTGATCCAGCAGGGCAAGATCCTCTACGCGGGCTCGTCGAACTTCCCCGGCTGGAAGATCGCCCAGACCAACGAGACCGCGCGCAGGCTCGGCTCGTACGGGCTGGTCAGCGAGCAATGCCTGTACAACCTCGCGGAGCGGCGCGCCGAGATGGAGGTCATCCCGGCCGCGCAGGAGTACGGCCTGGGCGTCATCCCCTGGTCGCCGCTGCACGGCGGACTGCTCGGCGGCGTGATCAAGAAGGAGAACGAGGGCTCGCGCCGCGCGACCGGCCGCAGCGCCGACGCGCTCGCCAGCACGGCTGTCCGGGCGCAGGTCCAGGCGTACGAGGACCTGCTCGACAAGCACGGCCTGGAGCCCGGCGAGGCGGCTCTGGCCTGGTTGCTGACCCGGCCGGGGGTGACGGGACCGATCGTCGGCCCGCGCACCACCGAGCAGTTGGAGTCGGCGCTGCGGGCGGTCGAACTGGAGCTGTCCGAGGATGTGCTCACGTCACTGGACGAGATCTTCCCGGGACCGGGGCCGTCGCCGGAGGCATTCGCCTGGTGATCCTGGTGGTACGACCGGTGGGGCGGTGGCGGGCTACTGGCCTGCCACGGCCGCCACGGCGATGACGAGGAACAGCAGCACCAGGACAGCGGCCATGATCTGGTTGCGGGTCTTGGGATTCACCCGTCGAGGTTAACCCGTGGCCTGCAGCGGCCAGGAACCGACCACCTCGTACCGGGGCTGCTCGCCGCGTACCCCGCTCACCGGCAGGTTGCTGCGGACGAGGGCGAGCTCCCCGACCTGCCAGGGCGTGCCCTCGAAACCGTCGAGGGCCTCGACGTACGGGCGCAGGTCCGTGTCCTCGCGGGCACGGGCGATGGTGAGGTGCGCCTGGTAGCGGCGGTGCTCCTCCATGTCGACCCCGGAGCGCCGCGCGGCGGCGTCGGCCCGCTCGGCGAGCATCCGCATGCCCTCGATCCCGCCCGCCGCCCCGATCCACAGCGCCCGCCGCCCGAACCGCCCGCCCTGGTGCAGCCGCAGCGGGAACGCCTCGCTCCGGTGCGCGGCCCGGCCGAGCCGCTCGTGCAGCTCGGGGACGAGGGTGTCGTCGACCTCCCCCATGAAGGCGAGGGTGAAGTGCCACCCGGCCTGCCCGGTCCAGCGGAGCCCGTCAGCTCCGGGGAGTCCCTGCAACCGCTCGACGGCGAGGGCGAGTTCACCGACGGCGGGGGGCGGGGGAAGGACGGCGGCGAAGAGTCTCATGAGCCGAGTCTCTCCCCTCCCCGCCCTTTCCCGTAACCGGTGCCAGGCCCCGGACCCGTACCGCGCTCCGCGCGGTGTCCTCGATCTCCCCCTGACGTTGCCTGCAACTCAAGCCCCGCCGGCGATTGAGGCGCGGGGGTCCGTTCAAGCCCCGCCGACGATTGAGGCGCGGGGGTCCGGGGCAGAGCCCCCGAAACACCGCGCGGAGCGCGGTGCCGGGCACGGGGGCGGAGCCCGGTCACGGGCCCGGGCGGAGCCCGATTACGGGAAAGGGCGGGGAGGGGACAGGCAGCGGTGCGCTACGCCGCCGTCACCAGCCCCTCCCGCGGTACGAACCGCACCCGCGGGTGCCCACCGTGCCAGCCGACCGACAGCCGCAGCCCGCCGACTCGCGCCAGCATCACGCCCACCCCGGCCGCCGCGACCGCGGCCACCGCGCCGCCTGCCGCGAAGCCGACCCGCGGGCCGTACGTGTCGGTGACCCAGCCCACGAGCGGGGCGCCCAGCGGGGTGCCGCCGGTGAAGACCATCATGAACAGGCTCATCACCCGGCCCCGCATCAGCGGATCCGTCGCCATCTGGACGCTGGAGTTCGCCGTGACGTTGACGGTGAGGCCGAACATCCCGATCGGGACCATCATCGCCGCGAAGATCCAGAACGTCGGGGCGAAGGCCGTGACGACCTCCAGCACGCCGAACAGCGCCGCCGCGCCGACCAGCGTCCGCAGCCGGGAGGCGCCGCGCCGGGCCGCGAGCAGGGCGCCGGTCAGCGAGCCGGCCGCCAGCAGGGTGTTGAGCAGGCCGTACGTGCCGGCGTCGGCGTGGTAGATGTCGTCGACGAAGGCGGCGAGCCAGATCGGGAAGTTGAAGCCGAACGTGCCGATGAAGCCGACGAGCACGATCGGCCAGATCAGCTCGGGCCGTCCGGCCACGTAACGCAGACCTTCCCGCAGCTGGCCCTTGCCGCGCGGCGCGCGCTCCACCTTGTGGAGTTCGGTCGCGCGCATCATCAGCAGTCCGGCGATGGGTGCGAGGAAGGACAGTCCGTTGAGCAGGAAGGCGTAGCCGCTGCCGACGGCGGTGATCAGGACACCGGCGACGGCGGGGCCGACGAGCCGTGCGGACTGGAAGTTCGCGGAGTTCAGCGAGACCGCGTTGGCCAGCTGGTCCGGGCCGACCATCTCGGCGACGAACGACTGGCGTGCCGGGTTGTCGATGACGGTGACGAGTCCGAGGAGGAACGCCGTGAGGTACACGTGCCAGACCTGGACGTGGCCGCTGAGGGTGAGCGCGGCGAGCGCCAGTCCGGTGAGGCCCATCGCGGACTGGGTGACGAGGAGCAGCTGCCGCTTGGGCATCCGGTCCGCGAGAACCCCGCCGTACAGGCCGAACAGAAGCATGGGAAGGAACTGCAGCGCGATGGTGATGCCGACGGCGGACGCGGATCCGGTCAGGCTCAGTACCAGCCAGTCCTGGGCGATGCGCTGCATCCAGGTGCCGGTGTTGGAGACCACCTGTCCGGTCGCGAAGAGCCGGTAGTTACGGATCTTCAGCGAGCTGAACATGGTCTGCTTGCGGGTGGGCGGGGTGTCGGTGGCGGTCGGTGCGGGGGCGGAGTCTGCTCCGGATCCCGTACTCAATCGGGTCGCCTCCTCGGCGTCGGCGGTTACGGCAGGTGGGCGAGCTTCTCCAGCACGGGGGCGGCTGCGCGCAGCTTGGCCCACTCGTCCTCGTCCAGGCCGTCGGCGAGCGTGGCCAGCCAGGCGTTCCGCTTGCGGCGGCTCTCTTCGAGCATGGCCTCGGCCTGCTCGGTCTGGCTGACCACCTTCTGCCGGCGGTCGTCGGGGTGCGGCTCCAGCCGGACGAGCCCCTTGGCCTCCAACAGCGCCACGATGCGGGTCATCGACGGCGGCTGCACATGCTCCTTGCGGGCCAGCTCACCGGGGGTGGCGGAACCGCAACGGGCGAGCGTGCCGAGCACGGACATCTCGGTCGGGCTCAGCGATTCGTCGACGCGCTGGTGTTTCAGGCGCCGGCCCAGCCGCATGACGGCCGAGCGCAGGGAGTTCACGGCGGCGACGTCGGCGTCAGTGCCGTGGGACAGGTCAGGCATGTTTCTTAGCGTAACTCATTACCCTGCCTAAAGACCAGTCGTATCCGATTCCGTCACGGGCGGGATCGATGTATCACTCATACGAGTGAGGCGGAACCAGAAAGTGACGCGCGGGCGGTGGGCGCACCGCGACCCTGAGTGGCATGGGATCGACAGTGCTCAGCCTTCGGATGGACGGTGAGCTGCTCGACCGGCTCAGGCAGCATGCCGCCAGACGACAAATGAGCGTCCAGGACTATGTGGTCCGGACGCTCATTCGCGACGACTTCGACGAGCGCTTCAAGGTGGCCGTCGAGGAGACGGAGAAGTTCTACGGCGTTCCGTGATCGGCCCTGATCAGGTGAGACCGAGAGCCGGCATCGCGTAGAAGAAGACGAACACCACCGACACGACGTACATCGCGGCAGGCACCTCACGGCCCCGCCCGGCGGCCAGCCGCAGCGCGCTGAAGGCGATGAAGCCGATACCGATGCCATGGGTGATCGAGTACGTGAACGGCATCATCACGATGGCCAGGAACGCCGGGGCGGCGATCGTGTAGTCGCTCCAGTCGATGTCCTTCACCGAACCGGCGAGGATCAGGAAACCGACGGCCACCAGAGCCGGGGTCGCCGCCTGGGACGGGACCATCGTGGCGAGCGGCGTGAGGAACAGCGCGACCGAGAACAGCGCACCGGCGACGACCGACGACAGGCCCGTACGGGCACCCTCGCCGACGCCCGCCGTGGACTCCACGAAGCAGGTGTTGGCGGAGCACGAGGTGGCACCGCCCGCGGCGACGGCGAGGCCGTCGACGACCAGCACCTTGTTGATGCCCGGGTAGTTGCCGTCCTTGTCCATGAGCTTCGCCTCGTCACCGACGGCGAGGATCGTGCCCATCGCGTCGAAGAAGCACGACAGCAGCACGGTGAAGACGAACAGCACACCCGTCAGCAGGCCGACCTTCCCGAAGCCGCCGAACAGACTGACCTGGCCGATCAGGCCGAAGTCGGGCGTCGAGACCGGATTGCCGGGCCACTCGGGCGTGGTCAGACCCCACGACTCGACGTCCGCCACGGCGTGGATGACCATCGCCGCGGCCGTCATCACGACGATCGAGATGAGGATCGCGCCCGGCACCTTGCGGATGATCAGCGCAAGCGTGAGCAGCGTGCCGAGGGCGAAGACGAGGACCGGCCAGCCGAGCAGATGACCGCCGGTGCCCAGCTGCAGCGGGACGGTGGTGTGCGCGGCGTCGGGGATACGGGTGACGAAACCCGAGTCGACCAGGCCGATGAGCATGATGAACAGGCCGATACCGATCGCGATGGCTTTGCGCAGACCGAGCGGCACCGCGTTCATCACACGTTCCCGCAGCCCCGTGGCCACCAGCAGCATCACCACGACACCTGCCAGCACGACCATGCCCATCGCGTCCGCCCAGGACATCTTGGGGGCGAGCTGGAGGGCGACGACGGTGTTCACGCCGAGTCCGGCCGCCAGCGCGATCGGGACGTTGCCGATGACTCCCATGAGGAGTGTGGAGAAGGCAGCGGTGACCACGGTGGCGGTGACGAGCTGCCCGCCGTCGAGCTGGTGCCCGTACATGTCCTTGGCGCTGCCGAGGATGATCGGGTTCAGCACGAGGATGTAGGCCATCGCGAAGAAGGTGGCGAAACCGCCCCGGACCTCGCGGGCGACTGTGGAGCCACGTTCCGAGATCTTGAAGAAGCGGTCCAGGCTGCCGGTGGGCTGCTGGGGCGCGGGCGGCAGGCCGGGGGAATCGACCTTGGCGGTGGCCGTGGTGGACATGCAGGACCTCGTGGCTGATTTCTTGCCGGTTCCCTGGAGATTCATACGAACGAAACCGGTCGGACGCAAACTCGTTCAGTATGAACATATAAATGAAAGATCGGTATCTCCGCGCGTAGACCCCTGCGGGACCCGCCCTCCGAGGCATAACCGGCACCGCGCCTACACTGTCCGCATGGCGAAGTGGACCCCCCGGCACGAGGCACCCGAACCCCTTGAGGGGCCGATCGTCCCCACCATCGTCGGCGGCACGATCCTGTGGTTCGTGATGTTCCTCGTCCAGATCCCCTTCTACGGCTGGTTCGCCGACCGGGATCTGACCTGGTGGGTGTGGACCTGCCTGGCCGGCGCCGGCCTCGGACTGATCGGCATCTGGTACGTACGCAGCCGGGACACGGCGATCAAGCGCGCGAAGGCGGCAGAAGCGCCGGGAGCGCCGGAGGCGGATCACTCGGCCTGACGAGCGCGGGCCCAGCAGGAGCAAGTGGCTCGTGTAGCACCGCAGGACCATCTGTGTCCTCCTCCGGTCTGATCCTCCGTCCGCTCAGGGGGTGAAGCGGCCACGCCCGCCGTACCGTCGGAACCATGACGCAGCGGGCGGAGACCGACAAGGACGGCCCCGAGCCGGGGGGCCGCGCACCCGTCATCGACGCGGGTGCCGAGCTGGATCCCGTACATCCCCACGAGCTGCCGAGCCGCACGGCAGCGCCCGCGACCGGTCTGACCACCGACCAGGTCGCCGAACGCGTGGCGCGCGGCGAGGTCAACGACGTGCCCGTGCGCAGCTCGCGCTCCACCGTCGACATCGTCCGCGGCAACGTCTTCACCCGTTTCAACGCAATCATCGGCGTGCTGTGGGCGATCATGCTGTTGGTCGCGCCGATCCAGGACAGCCTCTTCGGCTTCGTGATCATCGCGAACACCGGCATCGGCATCGTGCAGGAGCTGCGCGCCAAGAAGACCCTGGACGGGCTCGCCGTCATCGGCGAGGCGAAGCCGCGCGTACGGCGCGACGGGGTCGCCTCCTCGGTCTCCACATCCGACATCGTCCTCGACGACCTCGTCGAACTCGGACCGGGTGACAAGGTCGTCGTCGACGGCGAGATGGTCGAGGCCGACAACCTGGAGATCGACGAGTCGCTGCTGACCGGCGAGGCCGACCCCGTACTCAAGCAGCCCGGCGACCAGGTGATGTCCGGAAGCTTCGTCATCGCGGGAGGCGGCGCCTTCACCGCGACGAAGGTGGGGCGCGAGGCGTACGCCGCCCAGCTCGCGGAGGAGGCGTCGCGCTTCACGCTCGTCCAGTCCGAGCTGCGCTCCGGTATCTCCACCATCCTCAAGTACGTGACCTGGATGATGGTCCCGACCGCGATCGGCCTGATCATCAGCCAGCTGGTCGTCAGGGACAACAACTTCAAGGACTCGGTCGCCCGGACCGTCGGCGGCATCGTGCCGATGATCCCCGAAGGGCTCGTGCTGCTCACCTCCGTCGCCTTCGCGATCGGCGTGATCCGCCTCGGCCGCAAGCAGTGCCTCGTCCAGGAACTGCCCGCGATCGAGGGCCTGGCCCGTGTTGACGTGGTCTGCCTCGACAAGACGGGCACGCTGACCGAGGGCGGCATGGACGTCACGGAGGTGCGGCCGCTGGGCGGTACGGACGAGCAGTACGTACGCCAGGTCCTGGGCGCGCTCGGCGAGTCCGATCCGCGGCCCAACGCCTCGCTGCAGGCGATCATCGAGGCGTATCCGGACAGCGAGGACTGGCGCTGCACGGAGTCCCTGCCCTTCTCCTCCGCCCGCAAGTACAGCGGAGCGAGCTTCAGCGAGGGCAACGGGGAGAACTCCACCTGGCTGCTGGGGGCGCCCGACGTGCTGCTCCCCGACGGGGATCCGTCCCTCGCCGAGATCGACTCCCTCAACCAGCAGGGCCTGCGGGTTCTCCTGCTGGCCCGCGCCGCGCGCGATCTGGACGCACCCGCGGTGGCCGAGGGCGCGAAACCGGCCGCACTCGTGGTCCTGGAGCAGCGGCTGCGCCCCGACGCCTCCGAGACGCTGCGCTACTTCGCGGACCAGGACGTCACCGCCAAGGTCATCTCCGGCGACAACGCGGTCGCGGTCGGGGCGGTCGCGGGCAAGCTGGGCCTGCCGGGCTCGTCCTCGACACTCGACGCCCGCAGCCTGCCGTCGGAGCAGTCGGCCATGGGCGCGGAGATCGACGCGAACGCCGTCTTCGGCCGGGTCAGCCCGCAGCAGAAGCGCGACATGGTGGGCGCGCTGCAGGCCCGGGGCCACACGGTCGCGATGACGGGCGACGGCGTGAACGACGTCCTGGCACTCAAGGACGCGGACATCGGCGTCTCGATGGGCTCGGGCTCCGAGGCCACCCGTGCGGTGGCGCAGATCGTCCTGCTGAACAACAGCTTCGCGACGCTGCCGTCGGTGGTGGCGGAAGGCCGCCGGGTGATCGGCAACATCACGCGCGTGGCGACGCTGTTCCTGACGAAGACGGTCTACTCCGTCCTCCTGGCCATCCTGGTGGTCTGCTCCCAGGTCGAGTATCCGTTCCTCCCCCGCCACCTCACCCTGCTCTCGACGCTGACCATCGGTGTCCCGGCCTTCTTCCTGGCCCTGGCCCCCAACAAGGAGCGCGCCAAGCCCCACTTCGTACGCCGGGTGATGCGCTACGCGGTCCCGGCGGGCGTGATCGCGGCAGCGGCGACGTTCACCGCGTATCTGCTCGCCCGCTCGCACTATGCGGGCGCCGGCGCACTGGACGCCGAGACGAGCGTCGCGACACTGACGCTGTTCCTGGTCGCGATGTGGGTTCTGGTGATCATCGCCCGCCCGTACACCTGGTGGCGGGTCGGCCTCGTGGCGGCGATGGGGCTGGGCTTCCTGCTGGTGCTGACGGTCCCGTGGCTCCAGGAGTTCTTCGCGCTGAAGCTGGTGGGCACGACGATGCCGTGGGCGGCGGTCGGGATCGCGGCGGCGGGGGCGGTGCTGCTGGAGGTCTCGTGGCGGGTGGTGGGGCGGCGCTTCCCGGCGTGACGAAGGCCCCGTCGCCCGCCATGGCGTGGCGGGCGACGGGGCCTTCGACCGGGTGGTCCGGGGTCAGTCGGTGTAGTAGCCGGCGACGTCGGCGATCAGGTCGACCGAGCCGGCGTTGTTGTAGAAGGTCACCTTGCCGTTCACCACTGGCACGATCACCAGGTTCGGCGCGGTCTGCCCGGCGACCACGTTCAGGTTCGACGCACTCGTACGCGTCGTCCCGTCCGGATACACCGAGACGTAGCTCAGCGCGGTCGGGTTCGTCGCCGTCACGTTCAGCACGACCGCGGTGACACCCGTCGCCGGGACACCACCCTTGCCCGCCACCTGAAGACTGACCGTCTTCCCGGCACCGACCTTCGCCTTCGGCACACCCAGACCCGCCCGCGTGTCCATCAACCGCACCGGCTGCACCGGACGGTAGGTGGAACCGCTGTCGGCCTCCGTGAAGTAGCCGGCGACGTCGGCAACCAGGTCGACCGAGCCGGCGTTGTTGTAGAACGCGACCTTGCCGTTCACCACCGGCACGATCACCAGGTTCGGCGCAGTCTCCTTCGCCACCACGTTCAGGTTCGACGCACTCGTACGGGCCGTCCCGTCCGGATACACCGAGACGTAGCTCAGCGCGGTCGGGTTCGTCGCCGTCACATTCATGACCACGGCGGTGACACCCGTCGCCGGGACACCACCCCTGCCCGCCACCTGAAGACTGACCGTCTTCCCGGCACCGACCTTCGCCTTCGGCACACCCAGACCCGCCCGCGTGTCCATCAACCGCGTCGGCTGCACCGGCTCGTACGTCGAACCGGAATCCGCGGAGGTGAAGTAGCCCGACACATCCGCGACCAGATCCACCGAACCCGCGTTGTTGTAGAACGCGACCTTCCCGTTCACCACCGGCACCACGACCAGGTTCGGCCGCGTCTGCTTCGCCACCACGTTCAGGTTCGACGCACTCGTACGCGTCGTCCCGTCCGGATACACCGAGACGTAGCTCAGCGCGGTCGGGTTCGTCGCCGTCACGTTCAGCACGACCGCGGTGACACCCGTCGCCGGGACACCACCCCTGCCCGCCACCTGAAGACTGACCGTCTTCCCGGCACCGACCTTCGCCTTCGGCACGCCCAGACCCGCCCGCGTGTCCATCAACCGCACCGGCTGCACCGGCTCGAACGTGCCGGTCGGCTTGGTGAGCGGAGGGGTGACCGTCAGGGTGCTCGGGTGCATCTCCAGCCCCCGATGGGAGATGACGCTCACGGTCCAGGTCCCGGCCGGAACACCGGTCAGGTCCATGTCGGCCTTCAGGGTCCGCCAGTCCGACGAGACGGACGTGACGGTGGACGGGTGGCGCTTGCCGTTGACCAGCAGCTCGACCCGGTCGTCCTTGTGCAGGGCCGTACCGCGGACGGTGAGCTCGGCGGTCGTTCCCGACGGCGCCGAACCCGGAGTCACCGACTCCGCGCGGAACTTCTCACCGCCGCACAACGCGCAGACGGCCTCGGCCCGGTACTGCAGCTCCGACATCTTCTCGGGCAGGGAGACGGTCATGATGCCGGGAGAGGCGCTGCCCGTCTCGTTGCTCGGCGCACTGCACCTGTACCCGTCGGTGCCGTACGTGCAGGTGTTCGTCCATGTACGGCCGTAGAACGCGACGTTGGCCCGGCCGGTACCGCCCGAGGTGTCCGCCACGTTCACGCCGAACGAGTCGTACTCCACCGTCGGCAGCACGGCGCAGACACCCGTCTTCGCCTCGGTCAGCGTCCCGGTCACCGGGCCGTACCCGTAGGCGATCGAGGCCGGACGGGCGCACTCGGCGGCCGGACCGTCGGCGGTGGCGACGCGCCACGCGTCCATGCGGTACGTACCGGCGGCCTTCAGCCCGAGCGGCACCTGCGTGAGCACCTGGTAGGAGGTCGATCCGGTCACGACGCAGGCCCGGTTGCGGAAGGAGCAGTCGGTGCCCTGGCCTTCGGAGCCCAGCGCCATGATGTTGATCGTCCCCTCGGCGTCACGGACGTCGAGGTGCAGTCGGTCCGTGGCTGCCTGCGTGCTGATGCGGTGGCACCGCAGCTCGCCGACGGCGCCGGACTCGCCCGCCTGGGACGGGCCGCCGACGTTCGTGGCCTCGCCGGCCGCGCATCCCTTCGCCGCGTCGGTCACGTCCCTGCGGGACAGCGCGTACGAAGCCGCGGTGTCCTTGCCAGTGAAGAGGACGGTGTGGGCCTTGCCCGGGGTGAGGCCGCAGACGAACCAGCCGTCCTTGACGGCGCTGCGTTCGCACACCTGCTTCCCGTCGGAGTCGACGATGCCGATGTAGGCGTAGGCGTTGCCCGACAGTGTCCGGAGCTGGACGACCTCCGCCGGGGAGTGGTCGGCGGCCGGGATGGTCAGGCAGTGGGCGAAGACACCGCCACCCGTGGTCAGCGTGGTCGCCGACTCGTCGGTGAACGTGCCCTGCGGCATCACGTCACAGCCGTCCGGAGGGGTGTCCAGACGGTTGAAGTTGATGGCGTACGTACCGG
The DNA here is from genome assembly GCF_056436245.1 of Streptomyces sp. NPDC043812. Lineage (NCBI taxonomy): Bacteria > Bacillati > Actinomycetota > Actinomycetes > Kitasatosporales > Streptomycetaceae > Streptomyces > Streptomyces sp. NPDC043812. The sequence goes on along the minus strand of NZ_JBWKCY010000002.1, from coordinate 84,935 downwards.
GCTCCTCGCCCTCGTCCGCGTTGACCAGCACACGGTGCGGCGCGACGCCCTTCAACTCACAGTCACCCAGACCGAGTTCGCTCTCGCCGCACTGGGTCGCCCCCGTGGCGTCGACGACCTCCACCTCGATGGCCGGCCCGGAACCACTGCGCACCTGGCCGGCGATGTGGGCGCCGGTCGGGCTCGGCAGTTCGAGGCAGTCGTACTGACCGGACCAGCGGAGCTCGCCCTCGTACAGCCCGTTCCCGATCGGTACGCACCCCTCGGATCCGGCCCGGTCGAGGAACGCGGTCGCGTAGCTTCCTTCGAACACCCGGTTCGGGTCGCCCACTACCAGGGTGTACGAGCCGGCGGCGGGGAAGGTGCACCAGCCGCCCCGGCATGCCTCTGCCGCGTCACCGTCGTAGACGTATGTCCAGTAGATGCTGTTCCGCTCGTCGGTCGGCGTCACGAGGTAGCGCCCTGCGGCGGGCACCTCGATGATGCGGCAACGGACCGCGCCGGACGGGGAAGCGGGCGCGGCACCGTACTGTCCGACATCGACGGTGGGGCAGCCCTTGGGGTCGTTCAGCCGGGCGACCTGGAGCTGGTAGTCGACCGGCTCCTCATCGGAGGACGCGTACGACAACACCCGGTACGGGCCGTCACCGGGCAGCACGCAGCCCGGCTTGTCGAAGTCCCTCTCGCAGATCTCCTTGCCCGTCTCGTCGGTGATCCACTCGGACACGCCGCCATAGACGACCGTGCTGCCATAGGTGATGATCCGTTCGCCGGGCTTCGCGTCGATCCGCTGGCAGTCGACCTGGAAGTCCTCCGCGGTGGTGCGGACCGGTACCGGCTGGTCCCAGGAGGTACCGATCGCGGACGCGCATGGCTCCGCCTCGGCGAGCGGCACGACGAAGACACGGAAGTCGCTGGGGTCCACCTGATCGTTGCGCAGGCGGACGGTGTAGGTGCCGTCGGCGGGGACGTTGCACCGGCCGACATTCGAGCTGCTCGCGTAGCAGTCGAGGTCGCCGTCCGGGCCCTCGATCCTTCCGGTGATCACGTTTCTGTTGTCGCGCATCATGAACAGGTGCTCGCCGGCCTCGGCCTGCACGGTGAAGCACTGCTGTTCGCCGGCGGCGAGCGTGCCGCTCGCAACGGCGTCGTCGCCCGGATCCCCGAACGACGCCAGGTCCAGTGCGGAGCACGGCGCCGGTTCCTGTGCCGCGGCGGGTTCGTCCGCGTACGCGGCGGTCACGGGCATCAGGAGCGACAGCAGTGTCGTGAGTACCGCTGTCACGGCGGTGGTTGTGATGGATCTTCGAACGCGTGGGCGCGTCGGAGCCGATCTCGGCATGGCCCCCCCAGGGCTGCGTGGAATTCACGAGATCTTCGCATGCGGTATGCGGCGATCCCAAGGGGGTTCCGCATGGGTGACGATCAGGGCGACGCAGGGCCCCACCTGCGGGTCCGCCGGACAGCGTTCAGTAGCGCAGCTCCGCCGCCAGACCGCCGTGGTCCGCGAGTTCGCCGTCCGGCACGAACATCACGTCCGCGCCGCCGTCGAGCGCCTTCTCGACCAGTTCGTCGACGATGTCCTCACGGACCTCGAGTGCGGCGGGACCGGCCGGGTCGACCGGCTGGAGATGGTCACCGGTGACCCGGACCGTGCGCTGGAAGTGCTCCTCCACGACGACCAGCGCGGCCCGGTCGTCCCGGACCGCTCCCCAGACCTCGTCCAGGCCCGCGGCGAACACGCGCCGTCCCCGGGCCGATGTGAGGCGAGCCTCGGTCGCCGCCGCGGCCGCCGTACGGTGTTCCTCGATCGCCGGGCGCAGCTCCTCGAACAAGGCCGCCGGCGGGCCGTCGGTGAGACCGCCCTTGGCCACCTTTCCGGCTGCCGACGCCGCGACGGTGCCCACGTTCTCCAGCAGGCTCAGCGCCGGGGGCAGACCGACCAGGAACAGCGGGCGCGGGTCGGACTCCAGCACGGCTCCGATCGCGGTGTCGACCTCGCGGAGGAACCGGCGGGTGCGTTCGTCGGTGAAGGTGCCGGCCACGTCGCCACGGCGCTCCTCGCGCTGCGGATCGGCCGGCTCCTCGGGCTTCGACTGCGGGAACCCGTCGCCCATGTGTGCGTGCAGCTCGTCACCCGACCCGCTCCACAGGGTGGCCCGGTCACCTGCGACCATCAGCGCCCAGAAGGGCCGGGCCTGCGCCTTCGCCGAGACCAGGTTGCGCGTGAGGTAGCTGTCGCTCAGCACCACGCGCTCCGGCACGGCGCGCGGCAGCCGCCACAGCTGGTGCTCCTCGGCGTCGGCGAGGAGCACCAGGCCGTCGAGGGCCCGGCGCAGGTCCAGCTCGGCCACCGCCCGCTCCAGCTGGGCCGTGATTCCGGCGCGTGCCCGTCGGTCCACCCCGTCGTCGTCCAGTTTGCGCCCGGCCTCGGCCACCAGATTGCGCAGGCGTACGGCGTCCTGGTCGCTTTCCCGGCCGTTGCGGTGGGTGGGCATCGTCACCGAGACGGCGGGATAGGGCTTCGGGGTCCGCAGTTCCTGCAGCAGCGCGGGGGTCAGGGCGTCGGTGTCCATGTCTCCCTCTCGGTCTCCCCCCGGATGCTCATGGGCTCAACCTTCTCTCCGGCGCCCCGCTCACGCATCCGGACGCCTCGGCGACCGGACGCCAGGGCCGAGGTCGTGTCCGGGCGACCCATGTGGGTCGCCCGGACAGGACTCAAGGCCGTGCGTAGGGCCGGGTCATGATCTCCATGTTGTGGCCGGACGGGTCGGCGAAGTACGCGCCGCGGCCGCCGAACAGGCGGTTGATCGCTCCGGGTTCGGTGTGGTTCGGGTCGGCGTAGTAGGTGACCCCGACCGCCTCCAGGCGGGCGATCATGGCGTCGAACCGGTCGTCGGGCACCTGGAAGGCGTAGTGCTGCGACTGGATCGGCTCGTCGCGCAGCTCGTAGTAGTCGAGCGTCACGCCGTTGCCGAGATCGACGGGGAGGAACGGGCCGAACGGTGCCCCGACCCGGAGGCCGAGGATCGTGGCGAGGAACTCGGCCGACAGCTGCCGGTCCTCGGCGTACACGGCGGTGTGGTCGAGCTGGACGGAGGTGACGGACCCGTCCGGGTGCAGCTGGTCCTGCGGCATGTGTGGTGACTCTCCAGGTCTTGGTTCCGAGGGGACAGGAAGAAGCTGGAGAGGGAACGGCGGGGCTCTGGCCCGCCTCGCGCTCACGCCGAGGCCGGGAGCCCCACTCGTGCATGGCCCATGGCCGACCCGGCAGTCACCCGGCCGACCCTAGCCGCCGGCCCGGGCCGGGGCAACGCGGTTCCCGGAGACCCGACGGCGGCCGCACACCGGCCCGTTGGGATGATCGACGGCTACGATCCCGACCACCGACCGCCGAATCCGCACCGGAGCGTCCTGTGAAGCGTCCCGCCCTTGCCATAGCCGGACTTGTCGCACTGCTGGCCCTCCCCCTGGCCGGTTGCGGGACCGAGACCGTCGGCGGCGCCCCGGACACGCCGTCGTCACCCGGCGTCGACTACAAGGCCCGGGCGAAGGCGGCGGTCGCCGCGCACAACCGGAAGTTCCCGAAGGTGGCAGCCCTCTGCTCGGACACTCCCGCGAGCCCGCCGGCCGAGCCTGCCGCCTCGTCGAGCCCGACTGACCCCGAGGCCGCCAAGTACGCGGAGAACCACGCGTTCAAGCAGCAGGTACGCCTGAACGCCGACGCACGCTGCCGGGGCGACGCCCACGCACGGCGCATCGTCCCGGCACTGGAAGGTGTCGACGACCGGGCCGCGTTGCTGTCCGCCCTGGACAAGCTCGGGTATCCGCGCGACACGATCGAGGTCCACGGAACGGAAGGCGCTCTCGGCTTCACCTTCGGCGTCCCCGACGCCGGCCCGTGCATCACCGGCACCCTGAGCACTCCGGTGACGGTCGAGGCGCACGGCCCCTACATGGAGGGCGGCTGCATGGAGCCCAAGGGCGGGCACTGACCGTCGGGCGCCGGGCGGCCCCGCCCTTCGGGAATCATGTGCCGTCAGGGGCAGTTCACGGGGTATGGCCTTCATCCACAACACGACATTGTCGCCCGGCAAGCTGGAACTGCTCGCTGCGTGGCTTCCCACGCAGCCGTGGTACGTGAGCACGGCGCGTGCGCCGGAACTGACCAGGGCCGGCGGCTTCCGCCTGGACGACCCGAAGGGCGAGGTGGGCATCGAGTTCATGGTCGTCACGGACACGTCCGGCGACCGGCCGGTCGCGTACCACGTACCGCTCAGCTACCGCGGTGCGCCGCTGGCCGGAGCCGATGAGTCGGCCCTCATCGGCACGTCCGAGCACGGCGTACTGGGACGGCGGTGGGTGTACGACGGCATCCATGACCCCGTTCTCGTCGCGCAGTTGCTCGCCTTGCTCCAAGGCCACGCCGAGGCGCAGGCGCAGAGCGTGAGCAACACGCCCGACCCGTCCGTCACCGGCCACTTCACCGGCGCCGCCCTTCCGACCGCGATCGCGTCGGCAGCCGTCACCAACGGGCCGCACGGCACCGACGTGGTGGTGGACGCCGACCCTGCGACGACGGTCGCGGTGACACGCGTCCTCCGACCGGACCAGGTGGACCAGGTTCCTGACACCGAGGCGACCGGGCTCCGGGGATACGTCACCGCCGGCTGGCAGTCGCCGGAAGGCGACGAACGGCGCGGCCGGTTCGCCGTCGTCCACGCCTCGGCGAACTGACTCTGCCCGCCCGTGCCGTGTTCGTGTCGGCGACAGGGTCGCCGACACGGACGCACGGCAGGTCGGGGTACGACAGGCCGGCCGTGCCCGAGGGGCCGGCACGGCCGGCGGGTCGACGTGACTCAGCGCAGCGTGCCGAAGAAGGCCCGGACGTCCCCGATCAGCAGGTCCGGCGCCTCCAGGGCGGCGAAGTGACCGCCGCGGTCGAAATCCGTCCAGCGCACCACGTTGTTGAGCTCCTCGCTGAAGCGGCGGATGGCCACGTCCTCGGCGAAGTTGGCCACCGCCGTGGGCACTTCGGACCTGGTGGCGGGGAACCAGTCCATGACGTGGGCGTTCTCGTAGTACATGCGGGCCGCGGACCCGGCCGTGGCGGTGAGCCAGTACAGCATCACGTTGGTGAGCAGGGTGTCGCGGTCGACGGCGTCCTCGGGGAGTTCGGCCGAGGTGTGGGTCCACTCCTTGAACTTCTCCAGGATCCAGGCGAGCTGGCCGACCGGTGAATCGGTGAGGGCGAACGACAGGGTCTGCGGGCGGGTCGACTGCAGGACGTTGTAGCCGAAGCCGTCCGTGGTGAACGTTCCGATCGCCGCCACGCGGGCCTTCTCCACGTCCGTGAGTTCCCCGACCACGTCATCGGGCACCGGACCCAGCGGGATGAACCCCACGGACGCGGCGTTCACATGGACCCCGACGACCGCACCGGGATCGGTCCTGCCCAGCACGGGGGAGATCAGCGCGCCGAGGTCGCCGCCCTGGGCGCCGTACTTCGTGTAGCCGAGTCGCCGCATCAGCTCGGCCCAGGCGCGGGCCACGCGCGCCGCGTTCCAGCCCTTGTCCGCGGTGGGCCCGGAGAAGCCGAAGCCGGGGATGGAGGGGATCACCAGGTGGAAGGCGTCGGCGGGGTCGCCGCCGTGGGCGCGCGGATCGCTGAGCGGGCCGATGACGTCGAGGAACTCGACGATCGAACCGGGCCAGCCGTGGGTGAGGATCAGCGGCAGGGCGTCCGGCTCGGGCGAGCGCACGTGCAGGAAGTGGACCTGGGCCCCGTCGATCTCGGTCAGGAACTGCGGGTACTCGTTGATCCGGGACTCGTGCTTGCGCCAGTCGTATCCGCCTCCCCAGTACTCGGCGAGCGAGCGGATGTACGGCACGGAGGCGCCGTAGGCCCAGCCTGCGTCCGGGAGTTCGTCCGGCCAGCGGGTGCCGGCGACACGGCTGCGCAGGTCGTCGAGCTGGGCCTGCGGGACCTCGATACGGAAGGGACGGATCTCCTGCGAGGAGCTGTTCTTTTCCATGTCCCCAAAGTAGGAGGGCTTGCGGACAGGTACTGTCCGCAAGCCCTCAACACACTGCGGGTTATGCGTCGAACCACCTGTCCCGTTCCAGCTCCGCCGTCCGTGACGCGTCCTCCAGCAGTGCCGCCACCTCGAAACGGCGGGGCCACTGGCCCGCGGCCCAGGCGAGGGCCGCTGCCACGCCCTCCAGCGTGGCGGCGTGGAGGACGCCGTCCGGGGTGCGGCGCCAGTCCAGTTCGGTGGCGTCGACGACCAGTTCCTCGTGCTCGACGTAGGACGTCGGCGTCGCGGGGCCGAGCAGGACGCGGACCGAATCCGGGACCTCGTGCTCCTCGCCCTCGGTCGTGATCTCCGCCGTGACGCTCTCGCTCAGGCGGCGTACCTGGAACAGCTCCGCCAGATCCGCCGCGCGCGACGGTGCCACCGGGAGGAGCGGCATGCCGGCGGTGAGGGGGAGGAGGTCGGGAGTGTCCGCGACGACCGCGTCGGCGGCGTCCACCACCCGCACCTCGCCGTCCACGACCACCCTCAGGTCGTCCGGGAGCGTGACCTGATCCGGATCGAGGTCGGCCAGAGCCGTGTACAGGGCGTGGAGTTGGGTCGCGCGCACCGGGCGGTCGGGGTCGGCGAGCCGGGACAGGAGTTCCGCCGCGCCGCCCGGCTCGTCGAGGAGTGCGGCCACGGACGTGCGGACGCCGAGGGCGTGCAGCACCTGGGCGTCGTCGAAGCCGGTCGTGTCGACCGACTCGTACAGGCCCTCCAGCAGCGGGTCCGCGCCCGAGGCGCGCAGGCCGGCGGGGCGACGGCCGTCGAGTACGGGGTGGTCGCGCAGCCACCACGCCGTGTACGGGCGCACCGTCTCCGTCGTGCCGTCCGGCAGCAGGACGCGTACGGGCTGGGTCAGCGCGTCCCGCAGCGGCGGCTGTGCCAGCAGCGCCAGCGCCTGCGGCCAGCAGTCGTCGTCCACCAGGTCCAGGTCGCGCACCGCGACGATCTCCGTGGCGACCGGTGGCAGGGGTGTCTCGGGCAGCCGGTCGAGCACGTCCTCGCACCAGACGTCGACCGCGTCGAGCAGTCCGACGTCGTCGGGTTCGGCGAAGTCCCCGTCGCGGGGCTCCAGCTCGTCGGGGTCCAGGACGATGTCCGTGGTGCGGACGAGCGCGAAGTCCGCCAGCACTCCGCAGGCGGCGAGCGGCTGCTCACCCCAGCGATCGGCCAGTTCGGTGTCGCAGAGGGCGAGTTCACCCTCGCGCATCACGGAGGCGAACGGGCTGCCGGGGAGGACGAGTTCACCGGCGGGCGCGAGCTCCCCGTCCTCGTCGGGGAGAGCGAGCGCACCGAGCCACGGCTCGTCGCCCGGCTCCAGCTCCGCGTCCCGGGCGAGCGCGAGCACCGTCTCCGCGAGCTCCTCGGCGTCGAGCGCGTCCTCGTCCCAGATCTCGCCCTCGTCGAGCGAGGCCGCCACGGCCGCCCTCACCTGCGGCGTCGTCAGCACGGCCCGCGGTGTCGCGGGCAGCGCGCCGAGCTTCTCCAGCAGCGGGTGCGCGGCGTCGGGGTGCACGACCTTCAGGCCGAGCCTGGCCAGCCTCGGCGGCGTGTCCGCAAGGGGCAGCAGCGTCTGTCGCGGGCCGATGGTGGTGCGGTTGTCGGCGAGCGGGACCGGCAGGCCGGACAGCCGGTCGGGGTCCACGCCCGCCAGGCTGTCGTACAGCCGCCGCCACCAGTCCGGTTCGCGTTCCAGACCGGCCAGCCGGTCGATCGCCTCGGTCAGCGGCACCCGCGCGACCCCCAGAGTGCGCAGCTCGACCCGGCGCTCCAGGCCGGCGGGCAGCAGGCTCGGCAGCACCTCGGCCAGTACGCGTACGGTCTCCGCGCCCGCCCCCTCCAGGACCTCCGCCTCGATGGGCCGCAGCGCCGGGGACGCCTCACGGCCCGGCAGGCCGGAGTCGTCCGCCATGACTCCCCCTGCACCCAGGCGGTCGTGGGTGGGGGTATCCCCGGACGAAGTCTGGGGGAGCTCGCCCTCGCGCGGCACCGCCGCCTCCAGGAACGCCGTGCGCGGCAGCCGCTGCAGGATCGCCGCGCGCAGCGCCCCGTCCAGCTCGCCCTTGCCGAGCGCGCCGGGCACCAGGTCGATCGTGCCGGTGGTCACCGGCTGCCAGCCGGCGAGCAGTTCGGCGTACGCGTCGGCCGCGCGCTCCACGAGGAAGTCGGTGAGCGGTCCGGGCGCCGGGTGCCGGCGGGTGGTGTCCAGGGGCAGCGAGGCGATCAGGAGGGCGGGGACGCCCAGGGGTTCGTCGGTGGGGGTCGGCGCGTGCACGACGGGTGCGGTGCCGGGCCGGGCCGGAGTGCCCTCCGCGTCGACGGGCACGGCCCAGGTGACGGCCCAGTGCGGACGCAGCCGTTCCTCGACGGGCCGGTCCGCGAGCAGCGCGGGCTCGACGTCGCCCGCGTGGCTGACGACGCGCCAGCGGCGTTCGCCGCGCGCACTGTCGTCGACCAGGACGTACGGCCCGTCCACGCTGCGCCGCAACTCTCGTACCCCGGCCGGTGTTTCGACGACGATCTCGGCGAGGCCGGGCAGGGTCAGCAGCAGCGCGTCGTCGATCCCGGCGAGCAGCCGCTCCACCAGGTCCACGGCGGCGCCGTCCCGCAGCGGCAGCACGACGACCGTGTCGTAGCCGTCCGGCGCCGTGCCCTCGGCGGGCAACGGCAGCCGCAGCAGGGGCACATGGCCGTCGCGGCGGCGCAGCTCGTCGCCCAGGCCGGGGCTGCCCGCCGACGCCTGCGACGCGAGTTCCCGCGCCTCGGCGAGCGACCAGCGCACGCCGCCGTGGCGGCCGACGACCGCGGGTTCGTCGCTGACCGCGAGGACGGCTGCGAAACCGACGCCGAAGCGGCCGACGGCCGATTCATGGCCCTCTCGCTTGGCGGACGCGCGCAGGGTGCTCAGGGACTCGACGCCGGTGGCGTCCAGCGGCGCGCCGGTGTTCGCGGCGGCCAGCACGGTGGGCTCGCCGTCCGTCCCGGGCCGCAGGGTGAGACGCAGTCGGCCGGGGACCCGGGCGCGGGCGGCGGCGTCGGCGGCGTTCTGCGCCAGCTCGACGACGAGGCGGTCCCGGTAGCCGCCGAGGGCGAGGTCCTCCTCGGCGTTCGCGTCCTCACGGAAACGGGCCGGGCTCGCTGCCCACGCGTCGAGCACACCGCGCCGCAGCCGCGCCGTCCCGAACGGGTCGGCCCACTCGGTCGTCCTGACGCCCACGCTGTGACTCCGCTCTTCCGGCCCCGTTGCCTGCGTATGCCCTACGGGGCCGAAGGTACCGCGTACGGATGCGGGGCGGTTGCCGGGCCTGGCGGCGGAGGTCTCCGACCGGGCCGGTTTTCCCGGGCGCAGCGCCCGGCATGACCCGGCCGGGGTCTCGAATCCCGGCCCCGTGCCGGTGGTCGCAGCCCGGCCACGGCCGTGTCCTCACGCTCCCCCTACGGCCGGGCCGCCGTGGGACGGGGCCAGGTTTCCCGGGCGCAGCGCCCGTGGCCGCAGGACGCCCTGCGGGCGTGGGTGAGGGTGCCCGGCCCAGGATCGCCCCCGTGAGGGCGGACCGGCCGGTCAGGCTACGAGTGGCCCAGGTCCTCCGACTCGGTGTCCGTCTCCGGGGAGACCGAGCCGCCGTCCCGCGCGGGGCGCAGGGGGAACTCGTCCGTCGCCATCGAGTCGAACACCGGCGGGGCCGGGACCGGCGGCTTCGGCATGACCGCCGCCTCGGAGTGACCACCACAGCCGTACGCCAGGGACACCACGTGTCCGTCCGCCGGCGAGTACTCGTTCGCGCAGATACCGAACGTCTGCCGCAGCGAGCCGGCGATCGGCACCAGGAAGGCGCAGGTCACGCATGCCGCCGGGGCCGCCTGGGCCATCGCCGTCCTAGAGCCGAAGGACTCGTCCCAGCGGTCGGCCGCGGTGTGCAGGCCGTACCGGGACAGGACACGGGCCCGGCGCATGCCGAGCTCCTCGGCGAGCGCGGCGATCTGGCCGCGGCCGTTGGAGGCCGTGGCTTCGATCGCGGGGCGGCGGTCGGTGAGCTCGGCGTCCTCCGCGTCGACCCGCTCGGCGAGGTCGTGCGAGGGCGGGTGCTCGGCGAGCGCGGAATTCGGCGGGGGCACGTCCTCGCCGGTGTAACCGGGCTCCAGACGCAGATCGTCGGCCTCGGTCGGCAGCAGATCGCCGGGTCCCATGTCGCCGGGCCGCAGGCGCTCGCTCCAGGGCACCCACTCCGGGGCGAGCAGCGCGTCGGGGCCGGGCAGCAGGACAGTTTCGTCGAGCGTCACGAACTTGGCGCGGGAGGCGCGGGCCACGGTGACGGCCCAGCGCCAGCCCCGGTATCCGGGTTCCTTGGCTTCGAAGAAGTGGGTGACGACCCGGTCCCCCTCGGACACGAGGGACACATGCTCGCCGACCACTCCGGGGAACGCGGCCTCCTCGGCCGCCTCCCGGGCAAGGTCTACCGCCTCGGCGCACAGACGGTCGGGGGTACGGCTTCGCGTCGTCGCAGCACTCACAGGTCTCGCTTCTCTCCTACGCCGTCTCACGGGTGCACCTGCCGGCTGGGAAGCTACGGGGCCGTGGGCGGAGCGGACCTGGGGGCCGCATCGACGTCCACGCCCGTACCGATCCGTTTCCGGGCACACCTGACGTCATCCATTCTGCGGGATGCCGAAGAGGCGCGCGGCCGAGAACAACCGCCGGTGGCGCGCTACGCACGCTACCCCCTTCACAGCTCCCCGCCCACCTGCCCGTCCCAACACGGGATGAACCGAGGGGACCGGCACGGCGCCCGGGAGGGTCCGGAAGCGGGCTCGGGACACGGCCGACGTGGACGGACACGCCGTACCGCCGGACCGGATCACGGTTCGTGTCGGCGGGGGTTGGGGCACTATGACGGGGTGGCAGCCGAGAGGTCGTCCGAGGCAGCCGGGCCGCTCCGACGAGCGGGCCGGACGTTCGGGCGTGCCCTGCACCTGCCGTTCACAGGCACGGCGCGCGGTATCCGCAAGGCGACGCACGCGCACGGCGCGGGCGAATCCGGTCTCGGCAAACTGATCGAGCTGCACGCCGTGAACGGGGCCGGCGACGTCATGATCACCGTGGCGCTGGCGTCCACGGTGTTCTTCTCCGTGCCGACGGACGAGGCGCGCGGCCGTGTCGCGCTCTACCTGGCCGTCACGATGGCGCCCTTCATCCTGCTGGCACCGGTGATCGGCCCGCTGCTCGACCACGTCCCGCACGGGCGGCGCGCGGCGATGGCGGGCGCGATGCTCGCCCGGGCGCTGCTGGCGATCCTGATGTCGGGCGCGGTCGCCACGGGCGGTCTGGAGCTGTATCCGGCTGCGCTGGGTGTGCTGGTCTCGTCGAAGGCGTACGGGGTGGTCCGCAGCGCGGTCGTGCCGCGGCTGCTGCCGCCCGGGTTCTCCTTGGTGAAGGCGAACTCCCGCGTCACGCTCGCGGGCCTGCTCGCGACGGGGATCGCGGCGCCGATCGGGGTGGGACTGCAGCGGATCGGTCCGCAGTGGCCGCTGTACGGGGCGTGTGCGCTGTTCCTGCTGGGCACCTACTGGGCGTTCACGATGCCGCCCAAGGTCGACTCGGCGAAGGGCGAGCGCAAGGCGCACATGCTGACGCACGGCGAGAAGAAGCCGAGCCTGAGGACGGTGGGGCCCTCGGTGCTCCACGGTCTCCAGGCGAACGCCGCGCACCGTGCGCTCTCCGGGTTCCTGATCTTCTTCCTGGCGTTCCTGCTGCGCGACCATCCGCTGGCGGGCCAGTCGGCCGCGGTGTCGCTGGGGATGGTGGGCGTGGCCGCCGGCGTGGGCAACGCGCTGGGCACGGCGGTGGGGGCGTGGCTGCGGGCACGCGGCCCTGAACTGATCATCGCCACGATGCTGGCGCTGGTACTGACCGCGGCGATCCTGGCGGCGGTCTTCTTCGGGGCGGGGATAGTGGCGGTGCTGGGCGCGACGGCGGGCTTCTCGCAGGCGCTGTCGAAACTGTCCCTGGACGCGCTGATCCAGCGCGACGTACCGGAACAGGTGCGTACGTCCGCGTTCGCCCGCTCGGAGACGTTGCTGCAGATGGCGTGGGTGCTGGGCGGCGCGATCGGCATCTCGCTGCCGCTGAACGGGGCTGTGGGCATGTCGGTCGCGGCGTGCATCGTCGCGACGGGTGCGGCGCTGGCCTGGCGCGGCCTGCTGACGGCGGCACGGCACGGGAACGCTCCCCGGGCGCGGGTGGCATAGCGGCTCCGCGGTCGTGCCCCGCCGCGCGTCGGTGCGCGCAGCACGGCCCGCGGCCGTGTCCTCGAACGTCGGAGGGCCGAGAGGCCGGCCGGCTCCGCCCGACGGGCCGAAAGGCTTACGCCCCCGTGGGGGCAAACGCGCGCCGCGCCGTACCCCCGCGTGGCGCGGCCGGGGAGGCCCGATAGCCTTCGGGCCATGACCGTTGCGTTCTTCTCCGGCAAGCACCGCCGGGCCGCTGCCGCTCTCGGCGCCGTGTCCGCCGGGCTCCTCGTCCTTTCCGCCTGCGACAAGCCGACCCCGCTCGCGACCGTGACGGTCGGTTCGGACTCGGTCCACACCGAGGCCGTCTGCTACAACGACGGCAAGGCCCTCAAGGAGTCCGAGGTGCAGGCGTGCCTCACCAAGGGCACCCCGAAGAAGATCACGGTGGCCGCCGAGGACAAGGTCCGTATCGGTGTCGACCCGGAGATCGCCGAGAACGGCTGGACGCTGCTCTTCGGCGCGCAGCCCGTCGAACAGGAGCCGTTCAAGAAGTCGTACCGGACCATTCCGGCCAACGCCTTCTTCACCTCCGCCACGGGCGAGCCGACCAAGAAGACCGACGTCAACATCATGGAGACGAACGGCAGCAAGGTCATCGGCATCTACCGCTTCCAGTTCGAGAAGGCCTCCTGACCCGGAGGACCGTGCCGTGCGCGTACTCGTCGTGACCGCCGTGGCGGCGGAGGCCGGAGCCCTCGCCGCCACGAGCACGGACACCGTCGCCCTCCCGGGCGGCTATGAGCTCACCCGCACCCCGTCGGGCCTCGACGTCCTCGTCGCGGGTGTCGGCCCCGCCGCCGCGGCGGCGGGCACCGCCACCGCGCTCACCGCGGGGCGGTACGGACTCGTCGTCTCCACCGGCATCGGCGGCGGATTCGCCGCCCACGCTCCCGTCGGCTCCCTCGTCGTCGCCGACGCCATCGTCGCCGCCGATCTCGGCGCCGACACCCCCGACGGCTATCTCGCCGTCGACGAACTCGGCTTCGGCCGCAGCATCCACCGCCCGCCCGCCGGGCTGTCCGCGCGTATCGCCGAGGCCCTGGGTGCCGTCCACGCGCCCGTGCTGACCGTCTCCACGGTGACCGGCACCGCCGCACGTGCCGCCGAACTGACGACGCGTCATCCCCGGGCCGCCGCCGAGGCGATGGAGGGCTTCGGGGTCGCCGAGGCCGCCACCGCACATGGCGTACCGGTGGCCGAGATCCGCGCGATCTCCAACGCCGTCGGCCCCCGCGACCGCGCCTCCTGGCGCATCGGTGAGGCGCTCGCCGCGCTGCGGCGGGGCTTCGAGCTGCTCACCCCTGTCCTGAAGGAGTCACCGTGACCCTGCAGATCGCGTACTCCCCCTGCCCCAACGACACGTTCGTCTTCGACGCCTGGGCACACGGCCGGATCCCGGGCGCGCCCGAGCTGGACGTCACGTTCGCGGACATCGACCTCACCAACGGGATGGCCGAGCGCGGCGAGTTCGACGTCCTCAAGGTCTCGTACGCGGTGCTCCCGTGGGTCCTCGACGACTACACGCTGCTCCCGTGCGGCGGTGCGCTGGGCCGGGGCTGCGGCCCGCTCGTCCTCACCCGCGAGGCGGGGGCGGACCTCACCGGGAAGACGGTGGCCGTGCCGAGCGAGCGCTCCACGGCGTATCTGCTGTTCCGGCTGTGGACCGCGGACGTCGTCCCGGCCGGCGTCGGCGAGATCTTGGTGATGCCGTTCCACGAGATCATGCCGGCGGTGCGGGACGGCAAGGTCGATGCCGGGCTGGTCATCCACGAGGCACGCTTCACGTACCGGCAGTACGGGCTGCACTCGCTCGCCGACATGGGCGAGCACTGGGAGCAGACGACCGGGCTGCCGATCCCCCTCGGCGCGATCATCGCCAAGCGTTCGCTGGGTGCGGACATGCTGCGGCTGCTGGCGGAGTCCGCGCGCACCTCGGTCCGCATGGCATGGGACGACCCCGCTCTCTCGCGCCCGTACGTCCTGGAGCACGCCCAGGAGATGGACCCGTCCGTCGCCGACCAGCACATCGGCCTGTACGTCAACGAGTTCACCCACGACCTCGGCGACGACGGCTACGCGGCCGTGCGCGGACTGCTGACACGCGCCGCGGCCGAGGGGCTGGTACCGCCCCTCGGCCGCGATGCGCTGTCGTTCGTCTGAGCAGGGCCTAGACGTCCAGTTGGTCGGCCACGGCCCGCAGCAGGCCCGCGATCTTCGCGCCCTGGACCTTGTCGGGGTAGCGGCCACGCTCCAGTGACGGCGTGATGTTCTCCAGCAGGGTCGTCAGGTCCTGCACGATGGACGCCAGCTCGTCCGGCTTACGGCGCTGGGCCGCGGCCACGGAGGGGGTCGGGTCGAGCAGGGTCACCGACAGCGCCTGGTCGCCGCGCTGACCCGCGACCACGCCGAACTCGACGCGCTGGCCGGGCTTGAGAACATCGACTCCGGAGGGGAGCACGGAGGAGTGCACGAAGACGTCGCCGCCGTCGTCGCGGGAGAGAAAGCCGAAGCCCTTCTCGCTGTTGAACCACTTCACCTTGCCGGTGGGCACGTCTGTCCTCGTCCTCGTACTCGTTGGGCGCCGCCATGCGGGGCGCCGAAAAACGGCTCTTGATAGCACTACAGCGGGTCGCCTGACCCGCCACCCCCAAGGCTAATGGTCCAGAGGCTGGTGACAAGACGTCCCCGGTCGGTTCCTGCGCGCAAGGGAACTACCCTGGCCGAATGACTGCTACTCCTCCCGCCCCGGGCGACGGGCTGGTGCGCGTCGGCGCGATCGTGTTCATCGTCGGAGCGGTGGCCACTTTGGTCACCGTCGCCCCGCTGTTCCTGGGCACCGAGCCGTTTCCGCCGATCGCGTACGCCGTCTGCATGCTGATGGGCGTCGGCTTCATGATCGCCGCGGCAGGGGTGCTGCGGTCGATCGCCGCGCAGCGCCGTCAGGCCGGATCCGCCCGGTCGTAGTACGTCTTCAGCCAGTCCGGGAACGCGGTCAGGTCCGTCAGGATCACGTCCGCGCCCGCTTCGCGCAGTTCGTCCGGGCCGCACGGCCCGGTCGGCACGGCGACCGACAGCGTGCCGGCAACCCGGGCGCCCCGCACGTCGCCGATGTGGTCGCCGACGTACACGCTCGCGCCGTGTTCACTCAGCGCCTCCGCCTTGGCCTCCGCCCACAGCCAGCCGATGGTCTCGTCGGGGGTGATGCCCAGGTGCGCCAAGTGGAGCCTGGCGTTGGGCTCGTGCTTGGCGGTGACGACGATCGCCCGGCCGCCGAGTTCCTGGACGGCGGCGACGGCCTCGCGGGCACCGGGCATCGCGAGCGTCGGCCCGATCGCGTGCTCCGGGTAGATCTCCCGGTACCGGTCGCCCATCTCCTGGATCCTCTCGTCGGGGAACCAGTGCGCCAGTTCCTGTTCGAGCGGCGGCCCGAGGCGGTTGACCGCCAGATCGGCGTCTATCCACACTCCGGTCTCGGCGGAGAGCGCTCGGAAGGCGGCATGGATGCCGGGGCGGGAGTCGATGAGTGTCATGTCGAGGTCGAAGCCGACGGTGGGCGGATGCGGCGCGGTGTTCGAGCGCGAGGAGGACACAGAAGCCATGGCGCCATTGTGCCCGGGTGGGGGGGCGCCCCCCTCGGAGCGTCTCATTCCGGCCACATAGACTTAGCCAACCCTTACCAGTCCTGCTTCGATAGGTCCCCATGACAGCCAGACGCGTGGTCGCGGTCCGCCGCCTCGGGTGGACGACGGCGGCCGTGGCGGCACTGCTGCTGGCGGTCCTGCTGAGCCTCGCCGTCGGGGCGCGCGCGATCGCGCCGACGACCGTGATCGACGCCCTGTTCGCCGGCGGGCAGGGACCCGACGCGGAGGTCGTCCGCGAACTGCGCGTACCGCGCACGCTGATCGGTGTCATGGTCGGCACGGCGCTCGCGCTCGCGGGGACGGCGCTGCAGGGCATCACCCGCAATCCGATCGCCGACCCCGGCATCCTCGGCATCAGCCAAGGCGCATCCGTGGGTGTGGTGCTGGCGATCGCGTTCGCCGGGATCCACACACTGACGGGGTACGTCTGGTTCGCCTTCGCCGGAGCGGCCCTCGCCTCGGTCGCGGTGTACGCGATCGCCTCCAGCGGCCGCGGCGGCGCGACACCGGTGAAACTGGCGCTGGGCGGCGCGGCGATCAACGCTCTGCTGGTGTCCGTGACGATGGGCGTCCTGACGACGAAGGCGGCGGCACTGGACGAGTTCCGCTTCTGGCAGGTCGGCTCGGTCGCCGGCCGCGACGCGGAGATCGTGGGCCAGGTCTGGCCGTTCCTGCTGGTGGGCACGGTGCTGGTGCTGTCGGTCGCCCGGGGCCTGGACGCCCTGGCGCTGGGCGAGGACGTCGCGAAGGGCCTCGGCCAGAACGTGGCGACGGTCCGGGTCGTCGGCGGCGTCGGTGCGACGGTGCTGACGGGAGTGGGCGTGGCGGCCGCGGGCCCGATCGCCTTCATCGGCCTGGCGGTCCCTCACATCGCCCGCGCGATCGTGGGCGGCGACCACCGCTGGGTGCTGCCGATGGCGGCGCTCGTCGGCCCGGTGATGCTGCTCGTGTCGGATGTGCTCGGCAGGATCGTCTTCCCGCCGAGCGAGGTCCCGGCGGGGGTGATGACGGCGCTGATCGGCGTGCCGTTCCTGGTGACGCTGGTCCGCCGCAAGGCGGTGCCGGCGTGAGCGCTGCGCTTTCGGCGTCGGTCCCGGCGGCGGCACCTCCCACACCCGACGGGCACAGACGGCGGCGTTCCGCACACGAGGAGGGCGCCGCGTGAGCGCTGACACCCTGACGACCGTCCGCCCCGCGGGCTACGCCCGCATCCGCGCCGGCCGGGGCAGTCTCCTGCTCCACCGCCGCGCGGCGCTCGTCGCCGGCGTTCTCGCCCTCGTGCTCGCCGCCACCTCCGTCGCCTACCTCTGCGTCGGCGAGAGCTTCGTAGCCCCCGGCGAAGTGATCACGGTGCTCCTCGGGCAGCCGTCCCCCGACGAACTCGTCGTCGGCACGTTGCGGCTGCCCCGCATGGTCGTCGGACTGCTCGTCGGCGCCGCGTTCGGTGTCGCGGGCGCGCTCATCCAGACCGTTGCGCGCAACCCGCTCGCCAGCCCCGACATCATCGGCATCAGTCAGGGCGCGAGCGCGGTGACCGTCGCCGCGCTGACCTTCGGGGTCACCTCGTACACCGCCCTGCCCTACCTCTCCGTCGCCGGCGGCATCACCGCCGCCGCGCTCGTGTACGTCTTCGCGTGGCGCGGCGGTCTGCACGCCACCCGGTTCGTCCTGATCGGCATCGGCTTCGCGATCGCACTCCGGTCGGTCACCACGCTGTTCATGACCAAGGGGGACTATCTCGTCGCCCAGCAGGCCCAGATCTGGATGACCGGATCGCTCAACGGCCGTGGCTGGGAAGAGGCCGCGCCCCTCGGCTGGACCCTGCTCGCCCTCCTGCCCGCCGTGCTCTGGGCGGCGCGCGCGCAGCGCACGGTCACGATGGACGACGACACCGCCACCGCTCTCGGCGTGCGGCTCGGACGCGTGCGGCTCGGCCTCGTTCTCCTCGGCGTCGTCCTTGCGTCGGTCGCCACCGGCGCCGCCGGTCCCGTCGACTTCGTGGCGCTGCTGGCCCCGCAGATCGCCCGCCGCCTGACCCGTACCGCACAGATCCCGCTGCTGTGTTCGGCCCTGATGGGCGCGGTCGTCGTCGTGCTCGCCGATCTGCTGGCACGTCGGATGTTCTCCCCCACCGAACTGCCCGTCGGCGTGCTCACCGCCGCCGTCGGCGCCCCCTATCTGATCTGGCTGATCGTCCGCAGCCACACCGGCCGTACCGCTGGAGGCAATTCGTGAGCAGGCTGACGGCCCGCGAGCTGACGCTCGCCTACGACGACCGGACCGTCGTCCACGGGCTCGACCTCGCCGTCCCCGACGGACAGGTCACCGTCATCGTCGGTCCGAACGCCTGCGGCAAGTCGACGACCCTGCGCGCGCTGGGCCGGCTGCTGAAGCCCAAGGGCGGCGCGGTGCTGCTCGACGGGCAGGAGCTGGCGAGGATCCCGACGAAGCGGATCGCGCAGGCGATCGGGCTGCTGCCGCAGTCGCCGGTCGCGCCGGAGGCGATCACCGTCGGCGACCTCGTCTCGCGCGGGCGGCAGCCGCACCAGGCCTGGTGGAAGCAGTGGTCCGACGAGGACGAGCGCGCGGTCACCGACGCGATGGAGCGTACGGACGTGACGGCGCTGGCCGATCGTCCGGTGGACGAACTCTCCGGCGGTCAGCGGCAGCGCGTGTGGATCGCGATGGCGCTCGCGCAGGAGACGGATCTGCTGCTGCTGGACGAGCCGACGACGTTTCTGGACATCGCGCACCAGGTCGAGGTGCTCGACCTGGTGCGGCAGTTGAACCACGAACGCGGCCGCACCGTCGTGGCCGTGCTGCACGACCTCAACCAGGCCGCCCGTTACGCCGATCATCTCGTCGCCATGAAGGCGGGGCGGATCGTCGCCGAGGGGAGCCCCGCGGACGTCGTCACCGCCGAACTCGTCCGCGAGGTCTTCGGCATGGACGCGGTGGTCATACCCGACCCGGTGACCGGCTCGCCGCTCGTCGTGCCCGGTGCGCCGTACACGCCCTCGCCCGTGTCTCCGTCCGAAAGGGTTTCTTCCTCATGACCGTTCTCCGCCACCGCACCCTGCAGTCCGGCTCGGTCGCCGTGGCTGCGGCACTCGCCCTCTCCGCCTGCGGCTCCTCGGACTCCTCGGACTCCTCGGGGAAGCCCGCGAACGGCGGGACGCACACGGTGAAGACGGCCATGGGCGATGTCGAGGTCCCCGACGCCCCGAAGCGGGTCGTCGTCCTCGACACCGCCGAGCTGGACTCCGCGATCACACTGGGCGTGAAGCCGGTCGGCGCGACCCACGCAGGCGTCGAGTCGGGCTTCCTGGACTACCTGCCCGAGGAGAAGGTCGCGGGCATCGAGGACGTCGGCGAGATGATGACCCCCAACCTGGAGGCGATCGCCGCGCTGGACCCCGACCTGATCCTGACGTCCAAGATCCGGCACGGCGACAAGTACGAGCAGCTCAGGCAGATCGCGCCGACGGTGATGACCGAGACGACCGGCCACCCCTGGAAGGAGAACTTCCAGCTCCACGCCGACGCGCTCGGCAAGAAGGCCGAGGCGCAGAAGGCCGTCGCCGGTTACGCCTCCCACGCGAAGAAGGTCACCGACGCGATCGGCGGCAAGGAGAAGGCGGCCGGTACCGAGGTGAACGTGGTCCGTTTCGTCGAGGGCGCGGACATCCGCATCTACGGCAGGCAGAACTACATCTCCACGATCCTCGCGGACGTCGGCCTGGGCCGCCCGGTCGTCACCGACAAGGCCAAGGACGGCTTCTCGTACGACGTGAGCCCGGAGAAGATCGACCTGGCGGACGCGGACGTGGTCTTCCACTCGACGTACGGCGACCCGCAGAAGGCGAAGCGGACGGGGACGCTGGAGAGCGCGCTGTGGAAGGGGATGTCGGCGGTGAAGAACGACAGGGCGTTCGGCGTCGACGACGAACTGTGGATCCAGGGGATCGGCTACACGGCGGCGTCACAGATCCTGGACGAGCTGCGGACGAACCTCACGAAGTGAGGTGATGACGGGGGAGATGGCCGCCCACGCGGGCCATTTCCGGCCGGCGGGGGTGGATGTGCGGCGGCCTGGGGGCCGGCCGTCGCCCCGCCCCGGCCCCTATGCCCTTCCCGAGCGGGGCCGGATGTCCAAGGGCTCCCACCCCGGACCCTCCAACGGCCCGGGGGCCGCGGGTTGGGGTGCCGCCCCCCAACGGCCTTCCCAGCGGGGCTGATGTCGAAGGGCTCCCGCCCCCGGACCCTCTGCGCCGTTCGGCCGCGGCGTGAGGGCCCCAGCGGGGCTGGGTGTCGAGGACTCCCCCGGACCCTCCTCCGGCCCTACGGCTGCGGGTTGGGTCCCCCGCCCCAACGGGGGCTGGATACCGCACCGCACCGCCCCCGAACCGCCTACGCCCCTCGGCCGCAGGGGGAGGGTGACCTCCCCAGCGAGCCGGGGGTGCGACGGACTCCCGCCCCCGAACCCTCCTACGGCCCGGGGGCCGTGGGTTGGGGTGACCCGGGCGGATTCCGGGCGGGTGCCCCCAGCCGGGGGCCGGATGACGGGGACCCGCCTCCCGAACCACCCACGCCCCTCGGCCGGGTGGATGGGCCCCGGGCCGGGGGCCGGATCTCGCGGAGCGAATTCAGCCCGCCCGGCTCACCCGGACTCCGTCCGCCCCCCACGGCCGCCGGGCCGTAGGGGGCGATTGCGGACAGCGACGCGCGAAGCGGCTTACGGGGCCCGGGGATTGCCCCGGTTTCGGGAAAGGGCGGGTAGGGGAATCGCCCGCGCAGCGGCCGACTACCCCCGCCTCCGCGCGCGCCACACCACATACAGCGCCGACCCCACCGCCGCCCCCTTCAGCACCCACGGCCACGTCCCCGTCAGCGCGTCCCGCAGGCCGTCCTCGGGGATCGTCGTGCCCCAGTGGCCGTTGATCCGGCCCCACAGCCATACGACGCCGCCGGTCACGGCCGCGGCCGGCAGGCCGATGACCGCCAGCTTCGTCTCCGTCGGGGTCAGGCGGCGCGAGGCGTATGCGAGGAGCCATCCGCCCGCGAGCGCGATCAGCGAGCCGATGACCGCTCCGAGGACGAGCAGCGCGGCAGCCAGCAGCAGGACCGGGCTGCCGAGGCCGGTGGCCACGGGCTCGCCGCGGCGCATACGGGGCAGCCACCGGCGCGAGGCCGCTTCCACCTCCGCCTCCGGGGCATCGGTCTCCGGGTCCTCGCTCCCGTCCGTCTCCGAAGCCGTGTCCGAGAGCGGCGGCGGCTTCAGTATCTCGGGGATCTCCACCCCGCCGACGAACCCACCGACCCGCTCCCCCGCCGCCATCCCCAGCGGCCCCGGATCGACGCGCCACCAGTCCGGTTCGGAGCCCGAGGGGCCGAGTTCGTCCATGCCGGCGAGGTGCGGGGGCGACGCGGCCCGCGGGGGCGCCGGGGCGTCCGTGGTGCGCGGGCGCGGGATGCGCCGGCGGCCGCGCTGCCGCGGCATCGTCGGCACGTCGCCCCCCAGAACGGCCGACGGCGGCTGCGTCGGCGACGCCGGCTTCGGAGCCCCGGCGGACTCCCCCGTCCCCGACCCCGCGGCCGCCACCACCTCGTCCGGCGAGCCGAGCCGCCCGAGGATACGGCGGACGCCCGCCGGGGTGTCCCCCATCGCCTTCGCCCGCTGCTTGTCGATCTCGCCGCGCAGCGACGTCACGAGCCGCATACGGGTGCCCGACGGAAGCTGGGCCTGCTGAGCCAGGTCGCCGACCCGGCTCAGATAGTCGTAGACGAGCTGGTCGCTCTCGATCCCCACGGACGTTCCCCTACGTTCCCGTACGTTCCCGGCGAAGGCGGCCGTCGTCCCGGGCCCGCCCTGCCCTCGACGGTAGCGCTCCAGGGGCTAACGTGGGGCGGATGGGGACCATGCCCGAACGAAGCGGCGGCACCGGCCCGCGCACACTCGCCGAAGCGCTGCGCGCCCGCGCCGACGACGAACTGGCCGCGCTGCTGCGTGCCCGTCCCGATCTGCTGAGCCCGGTGCCGACCGATGTCGGCCAGCTCGCCACCCGTGCCGGCACTCGCGCCTCGGTCGTCCGCGCGCTGGAGCGGTTGAACCGCTTCGTGCTGCAGACCGCCGAGGCACTGGCCGTCGCGCCGGATCCCGCTTCGTACGGGAGCCTGCTCACGCTGCTGACCGGCGACGACGGCGATCGTGATGTCGAGGCGGCGCTGCCGGAGGCCGTCGACGAGCTGCGGCGCCAGGCGCTGGTGTGGGGCGGCGACGACCGGCTGCGGCTGGTGCGCACCGTGCGTGAGCTGCTCGCGCCGTCCCCGACGCGTCCCTCGCCGACCGGTCTCGGGCCGACCGTCGTCGAGGCGACCGCGGGCATGTCGCCGGGCCGGCTGCAGGAGATCCTCACGGCCGCCGGGCTGCCGGGCACACACGATCCGGTGTCCGCGGTTGCGGCGCTGACCGGGCTGTTCACGGACCGGCGGCGGATGGCGCTGCTGCTGGACACGGCTCCGCCGGAGGCGCTGTCGGTGCTCGACCGGCTGGTGTGGGGTCCGCCGTACGGGGAGGTGACCTCGTCGCCGACGCCACCCGTGCAGTGGCTGCGGGACCGCGGGCTGCTGCTGCCCGCATCGCCGCGGACGCTGGTGCTGCCGAGGGAGGTGGCGCTCCATCTGCGGGGCGGGCGGGCGCACCGCAGGCTGCAGCCGGTGGCCCCCGAGGTCGCGCCGTCCGTCGAACGCAGTCCACAGGTTGTGGACAGTGCGGCCGCCGGGCAGGCGTACACCTCCCTGGCCACGGTCGAGGACCTGCTGAAGGACTGGCACGAGGGCGGCCCGGCGGTGCTGCGCGCGGGCGGTCTGTCCGTACGGGATCTGAAGCGGACCGCGGCCGCACTCGACACGACCGAGCAGCTCGCCGCGTTCTGGCTCGAACTCTCCTACGCGGCAGGACTGTTGGCGTCGGACGGCGAGGCCGACGAGCGCTATGCGCCGACGCCCGCGTACGACGATTGGCTGGAGCTCCCCGCCGCCGAACGATGGGCCGCGCTGGCCACCGCATGGCTGACGGCGACCCGTACACCGGGTCTGGTGGGCACTCAGGACACCAAGGGCCGCACACTCGCCGCGCTCGGCCCGGACCTCGACCGCTCGGCCGCGCTGGAGGTCCGCCTCCGTGTCCTCGAACTGATGGCGGCACTCCCCGCGGGTACGGCCCCGGACACGGAGGCGCTGCTCGAACGGCTGCGGTGGGAACGGCCGCTGCGCGGCGACGCCGGGGTCACGTCCAAGGATCTGCGGGCACGGGCGGCGACCTGGACGCTCGCGGAGGCGGAGCTGCTGGGCATGACGGGCCGCGGCGGGCTCGCCGCGCATGCGCGAGCGCTGCTCGCTCCCACGGCCCCGCAGCCGTCCGGCGCGCCTGCCCCGAGCGCCGCCTCGCACCCCGCCCCCGGCGAACTCGCCGCCCGCCGCGCTCGCGCCGCCGCCCTCCTCGCGCCGCTGCTTCCCGATCCGCTCGACCACGTCCTCCTCCAGGCGGACCTGACGGCCGTCGCTCCCGGCCCTCTGCAGCGCCCCCTCGCGGAGACGCTCGCCGTCCTCGCCGACGTCGAGTCCAAGGGCGGCGCCACCGTCTACCGCTTCACACCGGCGTCCGTGCGCCGGGCGCTCGACGCCGGACGCGCCGCGTCGGATCTGCACACCTTCCTGGCCAGGCACTCCCGCACCCCCGTGCCGCAGCCGCTGAGCTACCTCATCGACGACGTCGCCCGCCGCCACGGCCATCTCCGCATCGGCGCCGCGTCCGCCTACGTACGCTGCGACGACGACGCGCTCCTCGGCGAGATCCTGGCGGACAAGCGCTCGCAGAACCTGGGGCTGCGCCGCCTCGCGCCCACCGTCCTGGCCGCCCAGGCCGACCCGGCGGCGCTCCTCGAGGGCCTGCGCTCCCTGGGGTACGCGCCGGCCGCCGAGTCCACGGAGGGCGATGTGCTGATCGCCCGCGCCCACGCCCGCCGCACCCCGCCGCGTACGGCACCCGCCCCTGTTCCCGACGGTCCGCCCGTGCCCGACCGCATCCTGCTCGGCGCGGCCGTGAAGGCGATCAGAGCGGGCGATCTCGCGGCCACGGTCGAACGCAGGCCCGTCACCGAGGACGCCCGGCCGCTGCGCAACGGCGAACTGCCCCGGACGACGTCCGCCGAGACCCTTGCCACCGTCCAGGCCGCCGCCATGACCGGCGCGTCGCTCTGGATCGGCTACGTCAACGCGGACGGTGCGGCGAGCCAGCGCGTGATCGCGCCGGTCCGGGTGGAGGGAGGCTATGTGACGGCGTACGACCACACGGCGGACGAGGTGAAGACGTACCCGCTGCACCGCATCACGGGCGTCGCGGAGCTCGCGGACGACGGAGCGGCTACACCGTGACGTTGCCGGTGAACAGCATCACGACGAAGACGGCCACCCCGACGGTCATGACGATTTTCGTGTACATGAGCGCGAAGAGGCATGCCGTCGCGCCGAGGGTGACACGCATCCGCCGCCGGTCGGATGTGCCGTCCGGCAGCCAGGTGAAGGCGACCATGACGAGCGGTACGAGGTAGCCGAGCGCAAGCCCGGTGTCGAGCGGCAGGTCCGACGTCACGGCATCGGCCCAGGCGAGCAGCGCCACCAGCGGCGTGAACAGCAGCGGCAGCCGCCACCACTGCGGGTCGGGCACGGAGGCACGCACCACGACCGGTGCCCAGTACGGCGCGGGCGGCGTGTACACCTGTCGCAGGCCCGCCGGCCATCCGCTCGGGTCGTGGTGCGCGCGGCCGTTCTGCAGATCTCCCATGGCCCTACTCAACCGCTGCGCCGTCCCGGCGGATCAGAGCCCGCGTACTCATCCGGTCCCGTCCCCGTACTCATACGGCACACTGGAGATTTGGCCGACAGGCCGAGTGCCGCAGAAAGGGCAGCCCGCGTGAACGGTCCACTCATCGTCCAGAGCGACAAAACCCTGCTTCTCGAGGTCGACCACGAGCTGGCGGACGCCTGCCGTCGCGCCATCGCGCCCTTCGCGGAGCTGGAGCGTGCCCCCGAGCACATCCACACCTACCGGGTCACCCCGCTCGGTCTGTGGAACGCGCGCGCCGCCGGGCACGACGCCGAGCAGGTCGTCGACGCCCTCGTCGAGTACTCCCGCTATCCCGTCCCGCACGCCCTGCTCGTCGATGTCGCCGAGACGATGTCCCGCTACGGCCGGCTCACCCTCTCCAAGCACCCCACCCACGGGCTCGTCCTCACCAGCACCGACCGGCCGGTGCTGGAGGAGATCCTGCGGTCGAAGAAGATCCAGCCGCTGGTGGGCACCCGGATCGACCCGGACACGGTCGCCGTGCACCCCTCCGAGCGCGGGCAGATCAAGCAGACGCTGCTGAAGCTGGGCTGGCCGGCGGAGGACCTCGCCGGGTACGTCGACGGCGAGGCGCACCGTATCGACCTCGACGAGACCGACTGGGCGCTGCGCCCGTACCAGAAGCAGGCCGTCGAGGGCTTCTGGCACGGCGGCTCCGGTGTCGTCGTCCTCCCCTGCGGCGCCGGAAAGACGCTGGTCGGGGCGGGTGCCATGGCGCAGGCGAAGGCGACCACCCTCATCCTCGTCACCAACACCGTCTCCGCCCGCCAGTGGAAGCACGAGCTGGTGCGCCGGACGTCGCTGACCGAGGACGAGATCGGCGAGTACAGCGGTACGAAGAAGGAGATCCGCCCGGTCACCATCGCCACCTACCAGGTGCTGACGACCAAGCGGAAGGGCGTCTACCCGCATCTGGAGCTGTTCGACTCCCGCGACTGGGGACTGATCCTCTACGACGAGGTGCACCTGCTGCCCGCGCCCGTCTTCAAGTTCACGGCCGACCTGCAGGCCCGTCGCCGCCTCGGTCTCACCGCCACCCTCGTCCGCGAGGACGGCCGCGAGTCGGACGTCTTCTCGCTCATCGGGCCGAAGCGTTTCGACGCGCCGTGGAAGGAGATCGAGGCGCAGGGCTACATCGCGCCCGCGGACTGTGTGGAGGTGCGGGTCAATCTCACCGACTCCGAGCGGCTCGCGTACGCGACGGCCGAGACGGAGGAGAAGTACCGCTTCTGCGCGACGACGGCGACGAAGCGGAAGGTGACCGAGGCGCTGGTCAAGAAGTTCGAGGGCCAGCAGATCCTCGTCATCGGCCAGTACATCGACCAGCTCGACGAACTGGGTGAGCATCTTCAAGCGCCGGTCATCAAGGGCGAGACGTCCAACGCCCAGCGCGAGAAGCTCTTCGACGCCTTCCGCAACGGCGAGATCAGCGTGCTGGTCGTGTCCAAGGTCGCGAACTTCTCGATCGACCTGCCGGAGGCGACGGTGGCGATCCAGGTCTCCGGCACCTTCGGCTCGCGCCAGGAGGAGGCCCAGCGTCTGGGCCGCGTGCTGCGCCCGAAGGCGGACGGCCACAAGGCGCACTTCTACTCGGTGGTGGCGAGGGACACGATCGACCAGGACTTCGCGGCGCACCGCCAGCGGTTCCTGGCGGAGCAGGGATACGCGTACCGGATCGTGGACGCGGACGAGCTGCTGTCGGGTGACGCGGAAGGTCCGGCGGACCCGGTCCGCTGAGGCGGGCGGCCCGTGGCTGCGGCCGGGGTCTGCTGAGGCAGGCGGCCCGTGGCCGCGCCCCTGGCCTCACCGGCCCTGGCCGGTTGCACTCACACACACCCCGTGAAAACCCACCACGGACAGAAACCACCAACGGCCCCGGCCGTCGCCAACCACGACCCGGCTGCGCCCACACACACCCCGTGAAAACCCACCACGGACAGCAACCACCAACGGCCCCGGCCGTGGCCAGCCACGACCGGGCTGACTCAGTGGCGGCGGACGCCCGCCTCCTCGGCGTACTCGCCGAGGACCGCCACGGAGAACACAGCCTCGGCGAAGACCTTGACCGCGCGCAGAGCGTTCCCGACGCGGTGGTGCGGGTGCCGTCCGGCGCCTGAGGCGGTGGCGCCACGACCGGCGTGGGTGCCTGGGGTGAAAGTCGCTGTGGTCATACCTCCATGGTGACCCTTGTCACCCGTTCGGAGCATCGCTCTGGGGGCTGAACCGTGTGCGGGCGCCTGTCCTCCTCCAGACAGACCCCGTCCCCTACGGGGAGGAGCCCCGCACCCTCAGGGGGAGGAGCCGCCGGTACCCCACGGGCTCGCGCCCGGAGAAAACCGTTCGCCCCCGCCTGAGGCGCTGACTAGAATCGCGGGCTTGCCCCCGGCTCGGCCGGGGCCCTCCCGCCTCCTTCGAGGAGCGCCACCGCCCGGACGGAAACCGGCCGGTCTGCCATGTCGTGATCACGCAGCATCAGCCCGGAGGTCGACCGTGCCCGCGCACGCCCCTGTACCCGACGTATCCGTCGCAGCCGCCCCTTCCGACGCGGCCCCCGCCGTCCCCGACGGCGATCCGCTCGGACGCGAGCGGGGGCATCTGGCCGCCTCCCGTGCCGCGCTGCGCGCGATGCGGGAGGACGTCGAGTCGCTCGACATCAAGGACGTCACGGCGAACTGGGTGAACGCCGTCGTCCTGGGGGCGCAGATCGAGGAGCGCATCAAGGCGCTGGCCGACCTGTCCCACACCCCGCTGTTCTTCGGCCGCCTCGACTATCTGCACACCACGCAGGAGGGCCAGCGCTTCTACATCGGTCGCCGGCACGTCCATGACGCCGGCGGCGACCCGATGGTCATCGACTGGCGTGCTCCGGTCTCGCAGCCGTTCTACCGCGCCTCCCGCAAGGACCCGCAGGACGTGGCCCTGCGGCGACGCTTCGGTTACACGGGCGGCGAGCTGACCGCGTACGAGGACGAGCACCTCACCGACCCGTCCGAGGCCGACCGGACGTCCGAGCTGCTCCAGGCGGAGATCGAACGGCCGCGCGTCGGTCCGATGCGGGACATCGTCGCCACGATCCAGCCCGAGCAGGACGAGATCGTCCGCAGCGGCCTGTCCGGGACGGTGTGCGTGCAGGGCGGCCCCGGCACGGGCAAGACGGCCGTCGGCCTGCACCGGGTCGCGTACCTCCTGTACGCCCACCGGGAACGGCTGGCCCGCACGGGCACGCTCGTCATCGGGCCGAACCGTTCCTTCCTCCACTACATCGAGCAGGTCCTGCCTGCGCTGGGCGAGTTGGAGGTCAAGCAGTCCACGGTCGACGACCTGGTGTCGCACGTGGAGGTGCGCGGCACGGACGCGGCCGGCGCGGCCGTCGTCAAGGGCGACGCGCGGATGGCGGCTGTGCTGCGACGCGCGGTCCGTTCGCATGTCACGCTGCCGACGGAGCCGGTGATGGTCGTCCGCGGTTCGCGGCGCTGGCGGATCCCGGCGTACGAACTCCAGGAGATCGTCAGCGAGTTGCTCGACCGGGACATCCGTTACGGGGCCGCCCGCGAGGCCCTCCCGCAGCGGATCGCGCACGCGGTGCTGGTGCGGATGGAGCAGGGCGGCGAGGCACCGGACGACCGGGTCCAGGACTCCGTCGCCCGCAACACGGCGGTGAAGGCCGCGGTCAAGGCGATCTGGCCGCCGGTGGACCCGGCGAAGCTCGTGCTGCGGCTGCTCTCGGACGCGGACTTCCTCGCGGAACACGCGGACGGGCTGCTGTCGGCCGACGAGCAGGCGGCGATCCTGTGGGCGAAGCCGGCCCGCAGCGTGCGGTCGGTGAAGTGGTCGGCGGCGGACGCGGTACTGATCGACGAGGCCACCGACCTGGTGCAGCGGACGCACTCGCTCGGCCATGTGGTCCTCGACGAGGCCCAGGACCTGTCGCCGATGCAGTACCGCGCGGTGGGCCGCCGCTGCACGACGGGTTCGGCGACGGTGCTGGGCGACCTGGCGCAGGGCACGACACCGTGGGCGACGGTGTCGTGGGCAGAGGCACTGCACCACCTCGGCAAGCCGGAGGCCCTGGTCGAGGAGCTGACGGCCGGCTTCCGTGTGCCGCGGGAGGTGATCGCGTACGCGTCGCGGCTGCTGCCCCACATGTCGCCGGGCCTGGCTCCGGTCTCCTCGGTCCGCGAGAACCCGGGTTCGCTGTCCGTCCGTGCGAGCAGCGACCTCGACGCCGATGTCGTCTCGGCCTGCGTCGAGTCGTTGCGGCACGAGGGGTCGATCGGCCTGATCGCGGCGGACTCCCGCATCCCGGCCCTGGCCGAGGCGCTGAACGCCGCGGGGCTTGCGTATCTCGCGCCGGGCGAGGAGACGACGCCGGAATCCCGGCTGACGCTCGTCCCGGCGTCGTTGGCGAAGGGGCTCGAGTACGACTACGTGGTCCTGGACGAACCGTCGTCGGTGGTCGCGGCCGAACCGGACGAGCGCACGGGCCTGCGCCGGCTGTACGTGTCACTGACCCGCGCGGTCTCGGCCCTGACGATCGTCCACTCGGCCCCGCTGCCACCCCAACTGGGGTGACAGCGGTTCAGGACGTCAGCCGCAGGCAACGCCGTCGACGCTTCGTCCGACCGTCCACTCGGACCCGGCGCCTTCGGTGATTGTCATCGAAATGCACTTTCCGTTGGTGCCGGTCCGGGTGACCGGACCGGCGTAGTACTTGAATTGCCCCTCGTTCTCGTCGCCCGGCAGGGTCGCGGTGCCCGTGACCCTGATGGAGACGGACATGTAGTGGCTCGTCCCGTAGTACTTCTTCGCCACAAGGGCAGCGCAGTTCGTGCCACCGTTGGCGGAGGAGTAGTACAGGTTCACGTTCGACCAGGTTTCCTGACCAGGGCCCTTCAACGGCCAGGTGCCGACCAGCGATCCCGAACACCCGTAGGACGCGGCGGACGCGGCAGGAGCGTTGACAACGCCGACACCCGCGACGGTGGAGGCAAGAACGGCGATGGTCGCCAGAGATCTGCGCACGAAAAAATCCCCCCTCGAACACAATTTCTCCAGACACTAGATCGTTCCGGGCAAGGGCCGGTAGCAATATCCCGCCATGGCGCGATCACGCCGAAGACGTCGCACGCAAGGGCCCCGGCCCCGACAGAACCCAGGTCGCATCCGCCCGGGCAGGGCCTAGGAGTCCAGCGCCGCGCGCCACTCCTCGACCGCCGTCGCCGAGACCGGCGCGTCCCAGCCGGCCGGCCTCGCCGCGCCGCCGATGTGGAAGCCTGTGACGCCGGCCGCGCGCAGGGCCGGGACGTGGGACAGCCGTAGGCCGCCGCCGACCAGCAACGCGGGTTCGTAGCCCGGTTCGTTACGACGCGCAGCCTCCGTCAGCAGCGTCGGCAGCCCGTCGTCGACGCCTGCCGTCGACCCCGCCGTCAGATAGGTGTCGAGGCCCGGTACGTCCGCCAGCTGCTTGCGCAGGGAGGCGCGGTCCGCCGCACGGTCGATCGCCCGGTGGAACGTCCACCGGCAGCCGCCCAGGACCGCCACCAGCCGCTCCACGGCCACCAGGTCCGGCTGGCCGTGATCGTCCAGGAAGCCGAACACGAATTCGTCGGCCCCTTCCGCCCGCAGCCCCTCGGCCGCGCGCACGAGCGCGTCGACGTCCGCAGGTCCGCCCGCCGCGAACCCGTCGGCGAGGCGCAGCATCACACGCAGCGGGATGTCGACCGACGCCCGGATGCGGGCGAACGTCTCCCGTGACGGGGTCAGACCGTCGGCTGCCATGTCGGTGACCAGCTCGAGCCGGTCGGCCCCTCCGGACCGGGCGGCAACCGCGTCCTCCGCGTCGAGAGCGATCACCTCCAGGAGTGCACGGTTGCTCATGGGGCCCATTCCTCCAGAAGACGACGACGGCAGACAGGTCTAGTCCAATATCCAGCCTAATACCCATCTCGCGCGAAGGCAGCCGCACAAATCCGCCCTCTTCGATCTTCCCTTGCGCAACATACGAGGAGGGGGTATACAGGGAGGAAGAGAGATACCCCCAGGGGGTATGAAGTCAGGAGGAGCAGGAATGCCGACCGCAGCCGCCCACCCGGCCATCACCGACGCACGCGAGGTCGAGCTCGCCATCGGCGGCATGACCTGCGCCTCCTGCGCCGCCCGCATCGAGAAGAAGCTGAACCGCATGGACGGCGTCGAGGCGACGGTGAACTACGCGACGGAGAAGGCGAAGGTCACCTTCGCCGAGGACATCGCCGTGGCCGACCTGATCGCCACCGTCGAGGCCACCGGCTACACCGCGCACCAGCCGCCCCCGCCCCGCACCACGCACGGGGACGACCCCGCCGCCGAGGAGCGGGAGACGGACGAACTGCTGCCGCTGCGGCAGCGGCTGATCACCGCCGTCGCGCTCTCCGTCCCGGTGATCGCCATGGCGATGGTCCCCGCCCTGCAGATCGATTACTGGCAGTGGCTCAGCCTCACGCTCGCCGCCCCCGTCGTCACCTACGCCGCCTGGCCCTTCCACCGGGCCGCGTTCACCAACGCCCGGCACGGCGCGGCCACCATGGACACCCTGATCTCCGTCGGCACCTCGGCCGCGTTCCTTTGGTCGTTGTGGGCGCTGTTCTTCGGCACCGCCGGGACCCCGGGCATGACGCACCCCTTCGAGCTGACGATCGGCCGCAGCGACGGCGCGGGGAACATCTACCTCGAGGCCGCCGCCGGCGTCACCGCGTTCATCCTGGCCGGGCGCTACTTCGAGGCCCGCTCCAAGCGGAAGGCCGGTGCCGCGCTCAAGTCGCTGCTGGAGCTCGGGGCGAAGGAGGTCACGGTCCTGCGCGGCGGCCGCGAAATCATTGTTCCCACCGCGGAGTTGCGGATCGGGGACAGGTTCCTCGTGCGCCCCGGGGAGAAGATCGCCACCGACGGGACCGTCGTCGACGGCACCTCCGCCGTGGACGCCTCGATGCTGACCGGCGAGTCCGTCCCGGTCGAGGTCGCCGTGGGCGACAGTGTCACGGGCGCCACGCTGAACGCCGGCGGCCGCCTCGTCGTCGAGGCCACCCGCGTCGGCGCCGACACCCAACTCGCCCGGATGGCCAGGCTCGTGGAGGACGCGCAGAACGGCAAGGCCGCGGCCCAGCGTCTCGCCGACCGGATCTCGGCGGTGTTCGTCCCCGTCGTCATCGGCCTCGCGCTCGCCACCCTCGGCTTCTGGCTGGGCAACGGCGCCGGTCTCACCGCCGCGTTCACCGCCGCTGTCGCCGTGCTGATCATCGCGTGCCCCTGCGCGCTCGGCCTGGCCACGCCCACCGCGCTCATGGTCGGCACCGGACGCGGCGCGCAGCTCGGCATCCTGATCAAGGGGCCCGAAGTACTGGAGAGCACCCGCAGGGTCGACACGATCGTGCTCGACAAGACCGGCACCGTCACTACGGGCCGGATGACCCTGCTCGCGGTCCACACCCGCGAGAACGAGGCCGAAGTGCTGCGGCTGGCAGGCGCGTTGGAGCACGCGTCCGAGCACCCCGTCGCCCGGGCGATCGCCACGGGCGCGACCGAACGGGTCGGTGCCCTGCCCGCCCCGGAGGACTTCGCCAACGTCCCCGGTCTGGGCGTCCAGGGTGTCGTGGCCGGCCACGCCGTCCTCGTCGGCCGGGAGGAGCTGCTCGCGGACTGGGCCATGAGCCTGCCCGCCGACCTGGCCCGAGCCAAGCACGAGGCGGAGGCCGTCGGCCGCACCGCCGTCGTCGTCGCCTGGGACGGCAAGGCCCGCGCGGTCCTGGAGGTCGCCGATGCCGTCAAGGACACCAGTGCCGAGGCGATCCGCCGGCTGCGCGGCCTCGGTCTGACCCCGATCCTGCTGACCGGCGACAACAGGGCGGCCGCCGCGTCCGTGGCGGCCGAGGTCGGCATCCCGGCAGAGGACGTGATCGCCGAGGTCATGCCCGAGGACAAGGTGGACGTCGTCAAGCGGCTCCAAGGCGAAGGCCGCAGCGTCGCCATGGTCGGCGACGGCGTCAACGACGCCGCCGCACTCGCCCAGGCCGACCTCGGACTCGCGATGGGCACCGGCACCGACGCCGCGATCGAGGCCGGCGACCTCACCCTCGTACGGGGCGACCTGCGCGCCGCCGCCGACGCGATCCGGCTGTCCCGCAGGACGCTCGGCACCATCAGGACCAACCTGTTCTGGGCCTTCGCCTACAACGTAGCCGCCCTCCCGCTCGCCGCGGCCGGCCTGCTCAACCCGATGATCGCGGGAGCGGCGATGGCCTTCTCCTCGGTCTTCGTCGTCGGCAACTCGCTGCGCCTGCGCGGCTTCAAGGCGGCGTGACGCACCCGCGGGCGTGCGCGGGCCCCGGGGGCACTCCGTACCGGATCGGCACGAGGCGCGGCGACGGCCGGACCGTGGTCGATGCCCGCGGCGATGGCGATCACGCCGTCCAGGGACGAGCCGCAGCCGAGCCGGGCCTGGCCGGGCCGTGCCTGGCCGGGCCTTGCCGTGCCAAGCCGGGCGATCTTGCTCCGTACGAGAACGGCTTCCTAGAGTCGGCACATGACCGATGCCGCCGCGGATCTCCGCGCCCGCTGGACCCGGACCCTCGTCGCCGCGCGTGCGGGAGCGGACGGGCCCGACCCCGTGCCGTACGCCGACAACCTCCTCGACCGCTGGGCCGAGCCGCAGCGGCGCTACCACACCACGGCGCATCTGATCGCGGTGCTGGACCACGTCGACACCCTCGCCGACCACGCGGCAGACCCCGACCTCGTGCGTCTCGCGGCCTGGTTCCACGACGCCGTCTATCTGCCCGACCGCTCGGAGAACGAGGAGCGCTCCGCCCGTCTCGCCGAGCGCGCCCTGCCCGAGGCCGGCCTGAGCGCCGGGGCCGCCGCCGAAGTCGCCCGTCTCGTACGCCTCACCGTCACGCACGATCCGGCCGGCGACGACAGCAACGGCCAGGTCCTGTGCGACGCCGACCTGGCGATCCTGGCGGCTGCCCCGGAGGCGTACGCCGCCTACGCGGCAGCGGTGCGCGAGGAGTACGCCTTCGTCCCCGAGGAAGCGTTCCGCGACGGGCGGGCCGCGGTGCTGCGCCAGTTGCTGCGGCTGCCGCGCCTGTTCCACACCCCGTACGGCGCACGGGAATGGGAGGAGCCCGCCCGCCACAACCTCACGGTGGAACTGGAGCTGCTGGCCGCATCGTGAGACGCCGGCCCGCGAGGGAATGACAGGGACGAATCACCTGTTGGCACCTGTCATGCCCGTCCCTTCGGAACGCCCCGCCGGCACCCGCATGCCGCTCGCCGTCTACATACTCGGCCTGTCCGTCTTCGCGCTCGGCACCAGCGAATTCATGCTCTCCGGGCTGCTGCCGCCCATCGCCGACGACATGAACGTCTCGATCCCCCGGGCCGGGCTGCTGATCTCCGCCTTCGCGATCGGCATGGTGGTCGGCGCGCCGCTGCTGGCCGTCGCGACGCTGCGGCTGCCCCGCAAGACGACGCTGATCTCGCTGATCTCGCTGTTCGGCCTGGGCCAGGTCGCCGGCGCGCTGGCTCCTTCGTACGAGATCCTCTTCGCTTCCCGCGTCGTCAGCGCGCTCGCCTGCGCCGGGTTCTGGGCGGTCGGCGCGGCCGTCGCGATCGCCATGGTGCCGGTGACCTCGCGGGCCCGGGCGATGGCCGTGATGATCGGCGGGCTGTCGATCGCCAACGTGCTCGGTGTCCCCGCGGGCGCGTTCCTGGGCGAGCACCTGGGGTGGCGGTCGGCGTTCTGGGCCGTCGGCGCCGCGTCCGCCGTTGCCCTCGTCGGTGTGGTGACGCTGATCCCGCGCATCCCGCTGCCCGAGCAGCGGCCGCGGCTGAAGCGCGAGCTGTCGATCTACCGGGACCGCCAGGTGTGGCTGTCGATCGCGATCACGGCGCTCGCGGCGGGCGGTGTGTTCTGCGCGTTCTCGTATCTCGCGCCGCTGCTGACGGAGGTGGCGGGGCTGGCGGACGGCTGGGTGCCGACCGTGCTCGCGTTGTTCGGGGTGGGCGCGTTGATCGGTACGACGATCGGCGGCCGCGTCGCCGACGCGCATCTGTTCGGCGTGCTGCTCAGCGGCATCACCGCGTCGACCGTGCTGCTGGCCGCGCTGGCCCTGTTCGCGGGCAGCCCGGCGGCCGTGATCGCGCTGTCGTTCCTGCTCGGCGTCTCCGCCTTCTACACGGCCCCGGCGCTGAACGCCCGTATGTTCAACGTCGCGGGCGCGGCCCCCACGCTCGCGGGCGCAACGACGACCGCGGCGTTCAACCTGGGCAACACGGGTGGCCCGTGGCTCGGCGGCACGGTCATCGACGCGGACCTCGGCTTCGCGTCGACGGCGTGGGCGGGCGCGGCGATGACGGTCGTGGCCATCGCGCTCGTCGCCGTGTCGCTGCGGCTGCACGGCCGCTCGAAGGTGGTGACGGGCGCGATGACGACGGAGCCCGCGGCCCGCACCCAGCGGGTGTGACGCGGCACGTCGCCCACCACCCGCGGGTCTGACAGGGCACGTCGCCCACCACCCGCGGGTCTGACGCGGCGCGTCGCTCACCCGATGGTGGGACGCTGACCGGAACGGTCTCGCGGTGTGATCTTCGAGCGCGCGAAGAAGAGGGAGAAGGCCCCGTTGGCCGCCGCCGAGGCGGCTCTCACCGTGGTGGTCACCTCCCGGGGCAACGCCTCGCACGACCGCTCGGCGAAGCTGCGCGCCTACGCCAACGGCGACGTGCCGCTCTACCTGCTGATCGACCGCTTCGACGAGGAGGGACCGACGGTCACCCTCTTCTCCGAGCCCCACGAGGGCCGCTACCGCACCGGGCTCCGCAGGCCGTTCGGCGAGCGGGTCCCACTGCCGGAGCCGTTCGACGGCGAGTTGGACACCTCGGATTTCCTCGCCTGAAGCCGTGGCGCGAGCTAAGCCGGCCGTCCCTTGGGTCTGCGCAGCCCCGCCTCGGTCAGGCGCCGTACGAGCTCCTTGGATCCGATCTCCACCGCGCCGGCCGCGACCGCGTCCGCGTAGCGGTGGGACGGTACGTCGTAGTGGTCCCGTTCGAACGCGCGCCGCGGGCAGCCGATACCGGCGGCGAAGGTGTGCAGCTCGTCGAACGACATGTCGCTGACCATGTGCGACCACATGCGGCCGTGGCCCGGCCAGCTCGGCGGGTCGATGTAGACCGTCACGTGAGGCCGCCGACCGGCGCGATCACTATCCCCGCCTTGCCGCAGACCCAGTGCGGATCGGGACCGAGCTCGGGCTCGACCTCCAGGGCGTGCGGGTCGCCCGCGTCGCATACCGGGCAGAGCGGCCAGCGGCCGGACCTCTCCAGCAACGCGTCCTGGACGTCCTGGGCGACCAGTCCGGCCACGTACTCCATCCCGTCGGGCCACTGCTCGACCCACCAGCGGCGGTGCGTCACCGCGTCCTCGACCAGCGATACGACCCCTGCATCGGCCACGTCACGGGCCGCGAGGTCGGCGAGGACCAGGGCGCGGGCAGCATGCAGCGCCTGCTCCAGCGGGTTCGTCTCCTCCATGCACCCATTGTCGCCGGGTCTTGACTCCACCCGAAATTCGAAAATATCTTTCAGATGTGACCGATTCAGTGAAGGAAATTTTCAACGGGGACGGTGGTCGCGACGCCCCGATCTCCCCCACTGCCGCCGCACGGGACATCCCGCCACCCGCCGCCCTCGCGGCGAAGGTGCGCACCCTCTCGCCCTCCATGACCCGCTCCATGCAGCGGGTCGCCGAAGCCGTCGCCCACGACCCGGCCGGCTGCGCCGCCCTCACGGTCACCGGTCTCGCCGAGCGCACGGGCACGAGCGAGGCGACCGTGGTCCGCACCGCCCGCCTCCTCGGCTACCCCGGCTACCGCGATCTGCGCCTGGCGCTCGCCGGCCTCGCCGCCCACCAGGAGTCCGGCCGCGCGCCCGCCCTCACCACCGACATCGCCGTCGACGACCCGATCGGGGACGTCGTCGCCAAGCTCGCCTACGACGAGCAGCAGACGCTCGCCGATACGGCCGCCGGCCTGGACACCGTGCAGCTCGGCGCGGCGGTGGCCGCCGCGTCGACCGCCCGCCGCATCGACATCTACGGCGTCGGCGCGTCCTCCCTCGTCGGCATGGACCTCGCCCAGAAGCTGCTGCGCATCGGCCTGATCGCGCACGCCCATGCCGACCCCCACCTCGCCGTGACGAACGCCGTGCAGCTGCGCTCCGGCGACGTGGCCATCGCCATCACGCACTCGGGATCCACGGGCGACGTGATCGAGCCGCTGCGGGTGGCCTTCGACCGGGGCGCGACGACGATCGCGATCACGGGCCGCCCCGACGGCCCCGTGAGCCAGTACGCCGATCATGTACTGACCACCTCCACGGCCCGCGAGAGCGAACTGCGCCCGGCCGCGATGTCCTCGCGGACCAGCCAACTGCTCGTCGTGGACTGCCTGTTCATCGGCGTGGCTCAGCGCACGTACGAGTCGGCGGCCCCTGCCCTCGCCGCCTCGTACGAGGCGTTGGCCCACCGCCACACTCCGCGCATCCGCTGACCCCGACGACACCCCCCACAGTGCCGTACGTACCGAGAAAGCAGAGCCGCCTTCATGACCTCTACTTACGGTGAACTCCGCGCCCAGCTCGCCACGCTGACGACGGAGGCGTTCCGCCCGGAGCTGGCCGACATCGATCGTCTGCCCACGCAGGAGATCGCGCGGATCATGAACGGTGAGGACGCCACCGTCCCCGCCGCCGTCGCCGCGCAACTGCCCGCCATCGCCGCCGCGATCGACGCGACCGCCGAGCGCATGTCCCGTGGCGGTCGCCTGGTCTACGCGGGCGCGGGCACGGCGGGGCGCCTCGGTGTACTGGACGCGAGCGAGTGCCCGCCGACGTTCAACACGGACCCGTCGGAGGTCGTGGGCCTGGTCGCGGGCGGCCTCACGGCGATGGTCAAGGCGATCGAGGGTGCGGAGGACAGCAAGGAGCTGGCCGCGGCCGACCTGGACGGTCTGCAGCTCACGGCGGACGACACGGTCGTCGGTATCTCGGCATCGGGCCGCACCCCCTACGCGATCGGCGCGGTGGAGCATGCGCGGTCGCGGGGCGCGCTGACGATCGGCCTGTCCTGCAACGCGGGAAGCGCCTTGGGCGCGGCGGCGGACCACGGCATCGAGGTGGTGGTCGGGCCCGAACTGCTCACCGGCTCCACGCGGTTGAAGGCGGGCACGGCGCAGAAGCTGGTGCTCAACATGATCTCGACGATCACGATGATCCGCCTGGGCAAGACGTACGGAAACCTGATGGTGGACGTGCGCGCCTCGAACGACAAGCTGCAGGCGAGGTCGCGCCGGATCGTGGCACTGGCAACGGGCGCGTCGGACGAGGAGATCGAGGCGGCGCTGACGTCGACGGACGGCGAGGTGAAGAACGCGATCCTGGTCGTTCTGGGGGGCGTTGACGCGGAGGCGGCGGGCGCCTTGCTGGCGGCGTCGAACGGTCACCTCCGCGCGGCGCTGGCGGAGTGCGGGCCGGCATCAGGACCCGCGAACGCCACCGGCGCGTAGGCCACCGGCCACCGCCCCGCCGGGGTTCGGGCAGCGCCCAGAACCCCGGCCCGTGCCGTACCAACGGCGCCCGCGTGCCGTTGGCACGGCACGCCCTACGGGCGTGTTCTCACACGCCGGACGGGCTGGAGAGCCCGTCCCGCACCACCACCCGCCCCTTCCGGATCGTCGCCACCCTCCGCGCCCGCTTCGCCAGCGCCGAATCGTGCGTGACCATCACGAAGGTGAAGGCGTGCTCCTGCCACAGGCCCTCCAGCACGTCCATCACCTCGTCGCGCATCGACTCGTCGAGGTTTCCGGTCGGTTCGTCCGCCAGCAGCACCGCCGGACGCTTCACGAGCGCCCGCGCGATCGCGACCCGCTGCTGCTGGCCGCCGGACAGTTCACCGGGCAGGTGCCGCAACCGCTCCGCGAGCCCGACGGACTCCAGCGCCTCGGCCGCGCGCTCTCTCCGCTCAGCGGCCCGCAGGCCGAGCGGTACGAGGGCGGTTTCCACGTTCTCCTGGGCGGTCAGGGTGGGGATCAGGTTGAAGCCCTGGAAGACGAAGCCGATCTTCTCGGCGCGCACCCGCGTGAGCCGGGCCTCGGGCAGGGTCGCCAGGTCGGTTCCGTCCAGCAGCACGCTGCCCCGAGTGGGCCGGTCGAGGCCGCCGAGCATCTGCAGCAGCGTGGACTTGCCGCCGCCGGTCGGCCCCTGGATCACCAGGCGGTCGCCGTCCTCGATCGTGAGATCCACGCCGTCGAGGGCGTTCACGCTGTCCTTGCCCCGCCGGTAGCGCTTGGTGACTCCACTGAGCTGGTACATCATCAACTCCTGTTGCACGTAAGAAGAAGGAAGCGGGTCACTCGACGCGGCGCAGGGCGTCCGCCGGCCGCAGCCGGGACGCGCGCCAGCCGCCGAAGGCGCCCGCGACGAGGCCACCCGCGACGGCGAGCGCCACGGCGAGGCCGATGGTGGTGAGCGAGACGGGCGCGGTGAGCGCGATGTCGAGGGCGCGGGACGAGGCGCCCGGACCGGCCGCGCCGCCACCGCCGGGCCCGGCCATGCGCAGCCCGCCCCCAGCCGCGCCGCCGCCGCCCGCGCCGCCACCCAGCTCCGCCGTCAGCGTCGGGCTGAACGTCGTGATGAGCCACGCCCCCAGCAGCCCGACACCGATACCCAGCGCACCGCCGACGAGCCCGTTGACCACGGCCTCACCGGCCACCTGCCGCGTGACGCGCCCGCTCTTCCAGCCGAGCGCCTTCAGCGTGCCGAACTCCCGCACCCGCCGGCTCACCGCCGACGAGGTCAGCAGCCCCGCCACCAGGAAGGCAGCGGCGAGCACGAGGATCGACAGCCACTTGCCGACGCCCGAGGCGAGGTCGGACGCCGTGGACAGGGATCCGGACACGGTCTCGGCGAGATCGGCCGACGTCGTCACCGTCGTCCCGGAGATGTTCTTCTGGATGGCCTGCTTGACGCTGTCGATCTGCTGCGAGTCGGAGGTCTGGACGTAGACGGTCGTGACCTTGTCCTTGGCGTCGGCCAGTGTCTGCGCCTGGGTGAGCGGCAGGTAGACGTTGGCCGCGGCGTCACCGCTGTCGGCGGTTGCGATGCCGATGACCTCGTACTTCTTCCCGGAGATCGTGAGCGACTCGCCTACGGTGAGCTCCTTCTCCTTGGCCCACGCACTGTCGAGAACGACGACCTTCGCGTTCGCCTCGCCCGCCTCGAACGTCCGCCCGGACGTGATCTTCGACGATGTCAGCGGGCCGAGGTCCTGCTTGGCGACGTCCGTGCCGTAGGCGGTGTAGGAGTCGACGTCGAAGGCGGCGCCACCGCCGCGTACGGCACCTCCGCCCCCGGTGCCACCGGGCCCGTCCTGCTTGGGGAGTTGCTGCACCTCCCCGCGCTTGAACTCCCCGTCGACCTTCATCACGCGCACGTTCAGGCCGCCGACCGCGTCGGCGACCCCGTCCTGGGCACCGACCTTGCCGACGGTGGACGACGCGAGCGTCTCGAAGCCCTGGAC
Source organism: Streptomyces sp. NPDC043812 (assembly GCF_056436245.1). Lineage (NCBI taxonomy): Bacteria > Bacillati > Actinomycetota > Actinomycetes > Kitasatosporales > Streptomycetaceae > Streptomyces > Streptomyces sp. NPDC043812. The sequence continues at coordinate 44,414 of NZ_JBWKCY010000002.1, read as the reverse complement.
CATGACGATGTCCTGGCTCTGTTCGGCGTCGTCCCCCTCGTCCTGGGCGTCGAACTCGAACCTCGGCCGCCGCACGGTCCCGCCCTCCTCGGGCGGTTCGGCGGCCTTGGTGACGGTCATGTCGGTGCCGAGTCCGTAGAGCGATTCCAGGACCTTGTCCTGGGCCCGACTCATGCCGGAGGACACCGAGTTGACGACGATGACCAGCGCGATCCCGAGGGCGAGCCCCGAGGCGACGACGAGCGCCGCTTTCCTGCGGCGGCGCAGCTCGCGCCGGAGGTAGGTGAAGAACATGGCGTGAAAGTAGGCGTGGGGTGTGATGGCGGGTTAAGGCGCGGATGAGAGCCGGATGAGTGTTGCCGTCGAGACCGGACCGATACGCAACGGGTCCTGGCCGGTATGCAGAGGGCCCCGTCGTGCACGTGGTGATGTTGCAGCTCGACCGCGAAGCGGGCCCGGCCGCTCCGCCACGATGGCCGCGAGCCCGGCACCGGCCGCTCCACGCGACAGAGCACGCCCCCGGGCGTTCAATGGATCTCATGGGTGGCCGACGGTTCCGACGGCTCGGGAGGCACCGCAGAGGCAGGGCCCTGGCCTCGGCCGGTCTCGCCTCCGTGCTCGCGGCGGCGTGTGTCACGACGACCGCCACGACCGCCCGCGCCGCGGATCCACCCCCGCCGCCACCGCCGCAGCTCGACGACGCCGAGGTGGACCGGGCCGTCGACGCGCTCGACGGCATCGTCCGGGAGGGCATGCAGAAGACCGGCGTCCCGGGCGTCGCGGTCGCCGTCGTCCACAACGACAAGGTCGTCCACATCAAGGGCTACGGAGAGCGGCAGGTCGGCGAGCCGGCCGCCGTCACCCCCGACACGGTCTTCCAGCTCGCGTCCCTGTCGAAGCCCCTGGCCTCGACGGTCGTCGCCGGGGCCGTCGGCGACAAGGCCATCGGCTGGGACGAGCCCGTCAAGGGCCATCTCCGGAACTTCGGGCTCAAGGACCCCTGGGTCACCGACCATGTCACCGTCGCCGACCTGTTCTCCCACCGGAGCGGGCTGCCCGACCACGCGGGCGATCTGCTCGAAGACCTCGGCTACGACCAGGAGTACATCCTGTCCCACCTGCGCTTCGAGCCCCTGGCACCGTTCCGCGCGAGCTACGCGTACACCAACTTCGGTGTCACGGCGGCCGCGGAAGCCGCCGCGAACGCCAAGGGCACAAGTTGGGACAAGCTCGCCGAGGACACCCTGTACTCCCCGGCCGGCATGAACTCCACCAGCTCCCGCTTCCTTGACTACGAGCGGGCGGGCAACAAGGCGGTCACCCATGTGAAGGCCGAGAACGGCAGGTGGGAGGCGAAGTTCGTACGGAACGCCGACGCCCAGTCTCCGGCCGGCGGTGTCAGCTCCACCGCCCGCGACATGACGGCCTGGATGCGCCTCCAACTCGCGAACGGCACGCTCGGCGGCGACCGGATCATTCCCGCCGCGCCGCTCGCCCGCACCCACCTCCCCGAGATCGTCTCCCAGCCGCCCGACAACCCGGCGGGCCGCACCGGCTTCTACGGCCTCGGATGGAACGTGGCGTACGACGACCAGGGCAGGCTGAAGCTGAGCCACTCCGGCGCCTTCGGCCTCGGCGCGAACACCAACGTGACCATGCTGCCGAGCGAGAAGCTGGGCATCGTCGTCCTCACCAACGGGGCCCCGGTCGGCCTGGCCGACTCCATCGCGTTCGACTTCTACGACACCGCGCAGTACGGGAAGCCGACCCAGGACTGGCTCACCCTGATCGGCGAGGTCTACGAGCAGGAGGAGCAGCAGGCCCGCTCCCCCACGAATTACGCGAACCCCCCGGCGGACGCGGCGGACGTCCGCCCCGACGACATATACACCGGGGCGTACCGCAACGACTTCTACGGCCCCCTGAACGTCACGGCCGACAACGGCGAGCTGACGCTCGAACTCGGCCCGAAGCCGATGCGGTTCGCGCTGACCCACTACGACGGCAACACCTTCAGCTTCGAGACGGTCGGCGAGAACGCGTCCGGCCGCACGGGCGTCACGTTCACCGTCGGCGACGACGGCAAGGCGTCGAAGGTGAAGGTCGAGAGCCTCGACGGGAACGGCCTGGGCACGTTCACCCGCGACTGAGCACACGGTGTGCGCGATCGCTTGTCGCCTGACCACCGGTGCGGTACAAACACGCAACGCACAGGGGCGAATTCCGGCCAGCCAAGGGCCCGGTTCGCCCCTTCATTTGATGTGCACACAACTACATGTGGGGGGTTGTCATGTCAGGACGCCGGGACACGATCAAGGGGTTGGCTGCTCTCAGCCTGATCGTCACCGTCATTGCGGCCGGAGTCTTCTTCTTCGTCGGGAGCGCCTCCCAGAAGCCGACCGGGTGGGGGGCCGCCTACGCCTTCGGCACTCCCGTCACCGTCGAACTGTCCAGCTCCTGCGGCACCGAGACCGTCATCAGCAACGGCGGCGAGGGCAAGACCACGGCCACGTGCGAAAACACGAAGTGGACGGCCGACGGGCAGTCGAAGACCGGGACGCTGTACGCCTACGCCGAGGACATCAACAACACCGAGGACGGCGACCTGTCGTTCACGGGCGAGGCGAAGGCACTCGGCGACCGCGCCTACGGCGAACCGGAGTCCTGGGAGACGGCCCTCCACCTGGGGTGCCTCGGAGTGGTGGGGCTCGGCATACTCGCACTGCTGATCTGCGGAGTGGCCGCGATCCTGCCGTCGCGACAGCGGGCCTGACGCCACGGGCGGATGCCCCGCCGGTGCTCACGGCAGCCGCGACGCGCCTGCCGTGAGCACCGCTTCCGTCTCCGCGAGCCGTGACGTCGCACCTTCGGGATCGTGTACGCGGATTCCGGCGGGACCGGCTCCCGTGTACACGACCTGCCGGATGCCGCGCTCCGGGCCCCCGGCCTGCGAGGGAGCACCGACAGCGCTCACGCGCTCTGTGGCTCCGGCAGCGCGTCACCCGTCTCCAGCAGCGTCTTGAGGCTGGAGAGCAGCGCCGGCCAGCCGCCGCCGATCATCTCCAGGACCGTGCTGCCGGGCTCGAACCCGTCGTGGACGACGGTGAGCTTGACCATCTCGCCGAGGGGCTCGATCTCGAAGCTCACCTTGGACCTCGGCTCCGCGGCCACCTCGGCGAGCACGTCCTCGCCGATCCCGACCGCCGCTGCCCACTCGGGCGTGAAGGTGTGCCAGGTGTAGGACAGCCTGCGGGGCGGGTCGGCTTCGAGGACGACCTGGTCGGGGTGGGAGGTCTTGCTGCCGCCCTCCTCCCAGACCATCGGCGACCCCGGCTGCCAGTCGGTCTCGAAGGCGGTTCCCCAGTAGCGGCGGGTGAAGGCCGGATCGGTCAGCGCCTGCCAGAGCCGTTCGGGCGTGGTCTTGATGTAGGTGGTGTAGACGAAGGTGTCGGCGTCCATGGGGGCCGTCTCCAATGCTCGCTTCAGGTCGGCGAGTGCGTGCACCCGCCGCCGGTCGTACTGACTGATCCAGCGGTCGGCGATGGCGTTGATCGGCTCGGCGTTGAGGTAGTGCAGCTTCTCCCGGCCCCGACGCACGGTGGTGACCAGATTGGCCGCCTCCAGCAGGGCCAGATGCTTGCTGACGGACTGCCTTGCCATGTCGAGCCCGGCGCACAGCTCCTGAAGGCTCTGCCCGTTGCGGTCGTTGAGCCTGTCCAGCAACCGCCGCCGGCTGCCGTCGGCCAACGCCTTGAAGACCTCGTCCATCTCCGATCCCTCTCCCACGTACACATGCAGCTGAATGGCTGCATAAGAACGATAGGCAGCCATTCGGCTGCATGTCAAGGCGAGTACTCCGGGAACGGAAGATCAGGTTCTGCTCAGAAGTCACGTGACGGCCTTGTTGCCGCTCACCGCGCACTGACACGATCACCGCAGCGCCGCACGGGCGACGCCCCCGATCCGGGAGAAGTGACCATGCCTCAGTCGCCGGCGCACCACGGACTCATGGCGACGGCGGCACTGCTGTCCGCCGCACTGCTCCCCCTGACCGCATGCTCCTCCGCGTCGACCGAGCACGACCGGCCGACAGCGACACGGACACCGGCACCGCCTCCCACCAGCCCGCCTCAGGAAGCCTCGCTGGAGCCCCCGGCACTGGACCAGAACGACGATGTCGCCGCACGCCAGGACGAGACGCGTGGCAACCGCAACGTCCCGTTCGCCGCCGGAACGCAGGGCAAGGCGCTGATCATCGCCCTTCGGTGCCAGGGCAAGGGCACCCTCAAGATCACGCTGTCACCCGGGGAGACCGGCGCCTCGCAGCCCTGCACGGCCGGGGAACCGAGCACGTTCCACCACGAACTCGCCGTCTCGGATGCCCATCGAGGCGGCACTGCCCACGTCGAAGCCCCCGCCGCGATGCGCTGGTCCCTGACCATCGGACGCGGCGAACCCGCCGAGCCCGAGTCACCCGTGCCGGGGTGAATCACCTCGCGTCCGCCCGGAACCGGCGGGGTAATCTCCCGCGGGTGGACATCGCAGACCTGACCCCGCTGGAGCGTCGCGTCTGGGAGGCATTCCCTCGCGGAGAGCCGATCGATGTCCGTCCCCGGGGCGGTGCGGACGTGGAGGACGGTGCGTGGGCCCCGGAGCGGACGATCCGCGCAGAGGTCATCCGCGCCCTCCTCATCAACGACCGGCCCGGAAGCGGTGACGTGCCCGCCCTCCGCCTCACCGGCGCCCGCATCACCGGTGATCTCGACCTTCAGTACGCCGAGATCACCTGTCCGGTCAGGATCACGGCCTGCGACTTCGAGCGACCTCTGAGGCTCGGCGGGGCACAGACCCGCCGGCTCGACCTCAGCGCTTCTCGTCTCCCCGCTCTTGCCGCGGACGCCATACGTATCGACGGCGCGCTCCGGCTTTCCGACTGCCGCATACCCGGGGGCGTCCGGTTGGAGAGCGCCCAGATCTCCGGCAGCCTCTTCCTCGACCGAGCTGGTCTCGGCGCCGACAGCGGCTGGGGGCTCCGGCTGAGCCACGCCTCTGTGGGCGCTGACATCTGGGCTCCCGAGCTGGTCTCCCACGGAAGGATGCGGCTCGAAGCCGCCCGGGTCGGGGGCTCCCTGAACCTGGAGGACGCCACCCTCACGAACCCGGAAGGTGATGCCCTCGACGCACCCCGCCTCAGCATCGGGACCGTGGCTCAACGCGGGCGGAGTCACCGCCGAAGGGCCGGATCAGACTCACCGGCACCAAGGTCACCGGGTGGATCTCCTTCGTGGAGGCCCGGCTGCACAATCCGGGCGGCGTCGCACTGGGCATCAGCAGTTGCGAGGCTGTGCAGTTCACGCTCAGGGACGCCGACCCGATCTCCGGGGACGTCCCGTCGTCGACTTCGGCCAGGGAAAGGCGTTCGCCCCCGCCGGCCTCCACCAATGGCTCTCCTACTTCGTCATCGCGGCCGGCTGGACCCTGGCCACGACCGTCGCCGCAGGAGTGACCCGCAACCTCCAACGCCAGTAGTGGAAGGCTGCATTCAGCGGCAGCCCGGTATCGGACGCGGCGAACCCGCCGAGCCGGAGTGAGGGCCGCCCTCACCCCCTCCCGAACCACATCTCCGCCAGCGCTCCCAGCGCCTGGTCCCCCGGCGCCGGCAGTTCCCGCAGGTACCACGGGAGATTGCTGTAGACGTGCAGCAGCGTGTACGCCATGAGTTCCGCCGGTTCGAAGGCCTTGCCGTACGCCGCCAGCAGGCGGTCCAGCAGCTTCGGGTCGCCGCGGGTGACGAACAGCCCCACGGCCACGAAGTCGTAGGCACGGTCACCGATCATCGCCGGTTCGAAGTCGAGGACGCCCGTGAGGCGCCATCCCTCCGGCGCGACCGTCAGGTGCTGGCGCATGAACTCGGTGTGCAACACGGTCGGTTGCGGGCTCCTCGGGAGCGCAACCCCGTCGAGGAAGTCCGGGATCTGGTCCAGCCAGTGGTTCGGGAGCTTGCGTTCACGCTGCCGCTCGACCGCTCCCGCCCGCTGTCTGTCCAGGAACGCGCCCCAGTCGCCGGGCCCGAGGAAGTCGGCGAGCGGGGCGGGGTCGAGAGCGTGCAGGGCGGCCAGGGTCTCACCGGCCTCGGTGACGATGCGTTCCCGGTCGGTCTGCGGGACGCGGTCCCAGGCGACGGACAGGTCCTCGCCGGGGAGGCGGGACATCAGGACGTACTGCCAGTCGTTCTCGTACGCGCCGTAGCTCCGCACCCGCGGGGTCGGCACCGGCAACCGGCCCTCCAGATACGCCAGTACGCGGCCCTCCGCGATGCCGTCCTCGGCCGCCGCGGCGGGGAAGAGCTTGAGGACGTGCTCGTCCCCGACCGCGTACACCGGCTGCGAGCCCGCGGTGAAGCGGACGAGCGGTGCGCCGCCGAGGCCGAGCCGGGTGCAGAGGTCCTCCGCTCCGGGGCGCATCACGGTCTCGTCGGGGACGACCGCGTCCCACTCTTCGTCTGTTTCCACCAGGGGCAGCATGACGGGGACGGTAGGGAGGCCGACGGGCAGCTTCAACTGCTTTACGGCTGTGGGCAGTACGCGTCCCGGGCCGGCCGCTCCCCCGTGAGCAGGAAGCCGGTCACCAACTGCCCTTGCCCCAGAAGGGATTGCCCCACCCCCCGCAGGGCGGGGCAGCCGGGGCCTGAGCGACGGAGCCGCGTCGCGAGAAGCGCTGTCCGACGATGTCCGGTTTCAGCACAGGTACGACGGTTCTGCAACCCCTGGAGAAGGCCCCGCTCTGGCGGGACTCCTGACCCCCTGACCAGGAGCGCAGGCCCCGCAAGCGGCTTCCGACCCGGGCCGGGAGCGGGTGTCGTGCGGACGGGCGCGGCCGGGCCTAGCCTGATGGAGGGATCTTTCCTCGTCTGGCAGGAGGCTGCCGTGAGGTACTCGCACGCAAGATGGCACAAGGCATGTGTGGGTCTGGCAGCGGCCGCGATGCTGGCGGTACCGGCATCCACAGGGGCCGCCCAAGCCGCTCCCACCCCCACCCCGGCGCCATCCGTCCCCGCCTCGCCGTCCGCCTCGGACGGCGAATTCCGCGAGCTCACCCCCGCCGTCGCCGCCCGCCTGGACAAAGCCATTCAGGACGTCATGAGCGAGGCCGGCGTGCCCGGTGTCTCCGTCGCGGTGTCAGCTCCGGGCAAGGGGGCCTACATCCGGTCCTTCGGCATCGCCGACAAGGCCACCCGTGCCCCCATGGATCCGGACATGCACATCCGCATCGGCAGCGAGACCAAGACCTTCACCGTGACCGCCCTGCTCGAACTCGTCGACCAGGGCAAGGTGGGTCTCGACGATCCGATCGGGAAGTACGTCGACGGCGTCCCCAACGGGAATCGCATCACCCTGCGCCAACTGGCCGGGATGCGCAGTGGACTGTTCAACTACTCGATGGACGAGGACTTCTTCAAAGCGCTGACCTCCGACCCGACACGACAGTTCACCCCACAGCAGTTGCTCGACTACTCCTTCAAGCACCCGGTGCAGTTCGAGCCGGACGCGAAGTTCGAGTACTGCAACACCAATCTGATCCTGCTGGGACTCGTGGTGGAGAAGGCCGGCGGCCTCCCCCTGAACGACTTCATCCAGCAGAACGTCCTGGACCCGGCCGGGCTGCGCAACACCGTGTTCCCGACCGACGCCGCGTTCCCCAGCCCGCACGCCCAGGGCTACACCAACCAGACCGCCACCGGAAAGGTCGAGAACGCCACGAACTGGAACCCGTCCTGGGGCTGGGCCGCGGGCGCGATAATCTCCGACCTCCAGGACCTGCGCAAGTGGGCACCCATCGTCGCCACCGGCACCCTCCTCGAGCCCGAGACGCAGGCCGAACGCCTCAAGGTCCAACCGACGGGCATTCCCGGCGCGGCATACGGACTGGGCATCTTCAACGTCCAGGGCTGGATCGGGCACAACGGCTCACTGCCGGGCTACGAGACGCTGACCATCTACCTGCCCGAGGCGAAGGCGACGGTGGCCGTCGTCCTCAACACGGACATACTCCACGGCGAGATCGAACCCAGCACCCTGTTCGGCCAGGCGATCACCCGCATCGTCTCCCCCGACAACGTGTACAACCTCCCGGTGCCCGTTACGCCCAAGACCACCTCCCCGTCACCCACCGGGTCGTGACGGAACGTCGGCTCCCGCCCGACGTCAGCACGTCACGGGAGCCGCCCTTCCGCGTTCCTCTGCCGCAACCGGGCGCGCAGCAGCTCGGCGGGGGACGCGGTGCGTACGTCGGCGGGCGGGCAGTCCCACTCCCGCCCGCCACCGGGCGGGCGTAGTTGTACGTACGTGCCGACCCGACCCATCACACGCCCCACTCGCCCGTCGCGCACGTCGACGGCGTACGCCCCGGGCTCCGGGACGTCGGCGGTCACTTCTCCAGCCCCTGGAGCACGGCCGCGAGCCGCAGCGCCGTGTCGAGGTTGCACCGCCCCAGGTCCACCAGCGGATACGGCGTCCCGCTCGTGAGCGACACCAGGTCCACCCGCAACGACGGCAGCGTCACCGAGACGACGCCGAGTCCGTGCCGCAGCTGGGCCACCACCTCCTCCGCGGCCCGCAGCCGCTCCGCCGAACGCACGACCTGCCCCTGCCCCATGACCGGCACCTCCACCACTGAGTGTTTGCTTTCCTCACCCAGCGTGTCCGTCGGTCGCTAGCCTGGGAAGTGGCGGCGGCCCAACAACGCGACCTGTTGATCCAGGAGTTGCACCATGCCCGGACCCAAGGATCTCGACCCGTCCGCGTCCCCCAGGGCGCTGCTCGGCGCGGAACTGCGCCACGCCCGCATAAAGGCCGGCTTCACCCAGGACGAACTGGGCGAGCCGCTGTTCGTGAGCGGCTCGTACATCGGCCAGATGGAGGCGGGCACGCGCGCCCCTCCGCTCGCGTATCTCGAAGGCCCAGGAACAGGCCAACTGGACGACGATCCCGCCACGGTCAGCCGCCACTCGCTGGCCTACGATCTGCTCGGGGCCAGCGCACTGTCGCCGGAATCATCCTTGGCCCTGATCGCATCAGTGGCGGAGGATTACGCACATGAGGATCAGCAGCCCTGAGTACGACCTGACGGCAGCCGTCTGGCACAAGTCCAGCTACAGCGACGGCAGCGGCGGCAACTGCGTGGAGGTCGCCACCTGGCGCAAGTCCACGTACAGCGGCGGCAGTGGCGGCGAGTGCCTCGAAGTCGCCGACGGCCACCCCGGCGTCGTCCCCGTCCGTGACTCCAAGAACATCGACGGTCCTCGGCTCGTCTTCACCGCCCCCGCATGGGCCGCCTTCATCGGGGACCTGAAGGGCGGCGGGGTCAGCGGCTGACCACACCTCCTCCAGAGCCGGGCAGCGTCCGCTCCGGTCGCGCGGGCAGCTCGCGGAGGCACCAGGGCAGGTCGCCGTAGACCTGCCGCAGCGCGTACGCGAGCAACTGCTCGGGCGCGAAGCCCTCCATACGCGGCGGAGAACCGTCGCAGCAGCTCTCGTCGGCGCGGGTCACCTTACGGCCCTGCCCCCGGACGGAGGAGCCGGGCGACGCGTCCCGGAGCTCGGGTGCCGAGCGTCGACCGCTCTCCTGCCCGCAGCGAGCCCAAGGACGGCGCCCACCCCCTGGCCTGCACCCACGCGTACGGCGACGAGTCCGCCCTGCCGGACCGGTCGGGATCACCCTCGCCACCGGCAGGCTGCCGGAGTACGCGGGCCTGCTGCCGGGGGATTCCGGTGGGAGCGGCCGCGCCGCCGCTTCGACGTCCCTGAGGGCTTCACCACCGTTGCTGCCCTGGTCAGCGGGTCGAAGCAGGCCGAGCTGTCGGTGGCCGCCGCTCCGCCGAGCAGTCCGCCCCGGCATTTCCTCCCGAACTGCCACTTGTCCCGCTGGCGAATATCTGATTAGAGTTCGGCAATGTCGAACGCTGGTCGGTGAGATCCATCACTCCATCCCTGTGGACCGATCGTCGCGGTTGTTGACGCAAAATGACGCGTCACTGGTCAGAGGGCCTGTTCCTTCTCGCGCGCGGCCCACGGTCCGCCGGACTACTTGTGAGCAAACCACCGGGAACTACTTATGCGAACCACCGCCACGAACCCGTCCACGATCCGGCGAACCATGAGCGCACACCGGGTCCCAGCCTCCCCGAGCGGGCCGGTCAACGCCCTTGCCGTGCACGCTTTCACCGTGCCCGCGGCGGCCTCGGCGGTTCCGGTGGCCCGCAGGCGGGCGGTCGGCGCGCTGCGGGGCTGGGGTCTGCACGAGGACGGACTGCACACGGCCTCGCTCGTGATCTCGGAGCTGGTCGGCAATGTCGCACGGCACGCCGTCCCGCATTCGATCAGTACCACGGTGAGGATCACCAGGACCGGGACGACGCTGGCGCTGGCCGTCCAGGATCGGCATCCCTTCCTTCCCCACCCCCCGGTCGCGGTCGACCCGGGGCAGGACGGCGGACGCGGCCTGCTGATCGTCGGCAGTCTCGCGCGCGAGGCCGGCGGCGCCCTTCACATGCTGGCCCTGGCCGGCGGCAAGGAGATCCGGGCGGTCTTCCCCGCCGCCGACACCGCGGGCGGCGCGGATCTCGTGGCCTGCCTGGCCGACGCGTGCCCCGTCATGCACTTCCTTCCCGAGCACTCCGGGGAGCGTTGATCCCGGACGCGCCGGCAGGAGGCGCGGTGCGCAACATGACCCCCGCCCGCGGGAACGCCGAAGGGCGGCACCTCCTGGGAGAGAGGTGCCGCCCTCGGTCAGGACGGGTCCGATCCGAAACGGATCAGAAGTCCATGTCACCGCCCGGCATGCCGCCCGGAGCGGCCGCAGAGGCCTTCTCCGGCTTGTCGGCGATGACGGCCTCGGTGGTGAGGAACAGCGCCGCGATGGAGGCCGCGTTCTGCAGGGCAGAGCGGGTCACCTTCGCGGGGTCGATGATGCCCTCGGCGATCATGTCGACGTACTCGCCGGTCGCGGCGTTCAGACCGTGGCCGACGGCCAGGTTGCGCACCTTCTCGACGACGACGCCGCCCTCGAGACCACCGTTGACGGCGATCTGCTTCAGCGGGGCCTCGAGCGCGAGCTTCACGGCGTTGGCGCCGGTCGCCTCGTCACCCTGGAGCTCGAGCTTCTCGAAGACCGAGGAAGCCTGGAGCAGCGCCACGCCACCACCGGCGACGATGCCCTCCTCGACGGCCGCCTTCGCGTTGCGAACGGCGTCCTCGATGCGGTGCTTGCGCTCCTTGAGCTCGACCTCGGTCGCGGCACCGGCCTTGATGACGGCCACGCCGCCGGCCAGCTTCGCGAGGCGCTCCTGGAGCTTCTCGCGGTCGTAGTCCGAGTCGCTGTTCTCGATCTCGGCACGAATCTGGTTGACGCGACCGGCAACCTGGTCGCTCTCGCCGGAGCCGTCGACGATCGTGGTCTCGTCCTTGGTGATGACGACCTTGCGGGCGCGGCCCAGCAGGTCCAGGCCGGCGTTCTCGAGCTTGAGACCGACCTCCTCGGAGATGACCGTGCCGCCCGTGAGGATGGCGATGTCGTTCAGCATGGCCTTGCGACGGTCACCGAAGCCCGGGGCCTTGACGGCAACGGACTTGAAGGTGCCGCGGATCTTGTTCACGACGAGCGTGGACAGGGCCTCGCCCTCGACGTCCTCGGCGATGATCAGCAGCGGCTTGCCGGACTGCATGACCTTCTCCAGCAGCGGAAGGAGGTCCTTCACGTTGCCGACCTTGGAGTTGACGATCAGGATGTACGGGTCGTCGAGCGACGCCTCCATACGCTCCATGTCGGTGGCGAAGTACGCCGAGATGTAGCCCTTGTCGAAGCGCATACCCTCGGTGAGCTCCAGCTCCAGACCGAAGGTCTGGGACTCCTCGACGGTGATGACGCCTTCCTTGCCGACCTTGTCCATGGCCTCGGCGATGAGCTCGCCGATCTGGGTGTCGGCGGCGGAGATGGAGGCCGTCGAAGCGATCTGCTCCTTGGTCTCGACATCCTTCGCCTGCTCGAGCAGGGCGCCGGAGACGGCCTCGACGGCCTTCTCGATGCCGCGCTTGAGGGCCATCGGGTTGGCGCCGGCCGCCACGTTGCGCAGGCCCTCGCGGACGAGCGCCTGGGCGAGAACGGTCGCGGTGGTCGTACCGTCACCGGCGACGTCGTCCGTCTTCTTGGCGACTTCCTTGACCAGCTCGGCGCCGATCTTCTCGTACGGGTCCTCGAGCTCGATCTCCTTGGCGATGGACACACCATCGTTGGTGATCGTGGGGGCGCCCCACTTCTTCTCGAGGACGACGTTGCGACCCTTGGGGCCAAGGGTGACCTTGACGGCGTCGGCGAGCTGGTTCATCCCGCGCTCGAGACCGCGCCGTGCCTCCTCGTCGAACGCGATGATCTTGGCCATGTGAAGTGGTCCTCCCGGACTGGGGTGGATTTGCGACGGACTGCGTGGCGCCCGCGACGGACGGCCTGCCTGCCTGTGGTTCCTTGCCCCACCCGGCCTGCGGGCCTCGCCGACCCAGTCCTTCTGTCACTCTCACTGGGAGAGTGCTAACGCAATGATTAGCACTCGACCCCCCCGAGTGCAAGCGGCTTCGGAGATGCCACGCGCCCCCGCACGCACGAGGGGCCCGCATCCCGGTGACCGGGATGCGGGCCCCTCGGCGTGAGTGCGTCGGTGGCCGATCGCGCCTGGATCAGACGGCGAGCTTGACCATGTCCGCCTGCGGACCCTTCTGGCCCTGCGAGATCTCGAATTCGACTCGCTGACCTTCTTCAAGGGTGCGGTACCCGTCCATCTGGATCGCGCTGTAGTGGACGAAAACATCCGCACCACCGTCGACCGCGATGAAGCCGTACCCCTTCTCCGCGTTGAACCACTTGACGGTGCCCTGAGCCATGCCTAACTCCCCTATTACTGGCCCTTGCACAGGACCGCACTTCGCGGACCCGGGTCAGACCTCACCCCAGCAGGAGGGGTGTGCGCCGGAACGCGTCGACCGCGGCTGAATGTATCTGCCCAACTGCCCTCTGCAACAGGTCAATCGGACGAGAAATCTGGGCAGGACCGAACGACCGATTCATGCGAATTCATGGAATTCCTGGGCAAGTCGGGCCCGGCAAAGTGGAACTTCCGAGGCATTTCGATCGCACACTTTGACCGCATTCTTACGGCACGGAGGCACATTCCGGAGCGGTCGGCGGAGGGGGCTTCCCAGACTCTACCGCGCTCAACCCTACAGAATTGCCCCCTCCGCTTCTCTCGCGGAGGGGGCAATTTCAGTAACTCTGGGTAATGCGACGGGGAATTCAGCAACCGCCTGCCACGGCCGGAATGATCGAGACGCCCGCACCGTCCGGCGTCACCGTCTCGAGGCCCTGCTCGAAGCGGACGTCGTCGTCGTTCACGTACACGTTGACGAAGCGGCGCAGCTTGCCCTGGTCGTCCAGGACGCGAGCCGCGATGCCCGTGTGGTTCTTCTCCAGGTTGGCGATGACCTCGGCGAGGGTCGCGCCGTCGGCCGGGACCTCGGCCTTGCCGCCCGTGTACGTGCGGAGAATGGTGGGGATGCGGACGTTGACGCTCATGGGTGCAGCCTTTCTTCGGTCTCGGGTGGTCAGTGGGCCAGGCCGGCGTCGCGGAACGCGTCCAGGCTCGGGCGGATCGTCGCGGTCGGACCGGTGGTCGGGGCGACCGCGTCCAGCGTCTTGAGGCCGTCGCCGGTGTTCAGCACGACGGTCGTGAGCGCCGGGTCGAGCACGCCCGCCTCGATCAGCTTCCTGGTCACACCCACGGTCACGCCACCCGCCGTCTCGGCGAAGATGCCCTCGGTGCGGGCCAGCAGCTTGATCGCGTCGACGACCTGCTCGTCGTTGACGTCCTCGACCGCACCGCCCGTGCGGCGCGCGATGTCCAGCACGTACGGGCCGTCGGCCGGGTTGCCGATGGCGAGCGACTTGGCGATGGTGTTCGGCTTCTGGGGGCGCACGACGTCGTGACCGGCCTTGAAGGCGGTGGACACCGGCGAGCAGCCCTCGGCCTGGGCGCCGAAGATCTTGTACGGCTTGTCCTCGACGAGACCGAGCTTGATCAGCTCCTGCAGACCCTTGTCGATCTTGGTGAGCTGCGAGCCGGAGGCGATCGGAATCACGATCTGGTCGGGCAGCCGCCAGCCGAGCTGCTCGCAGATCTCGTACGCGAGGGTCTTGGAGCCCTCCCCGTAGTACGGGCGGAGGTTGACGTTGACGAAGCCCCAGCCCTCGCCCAGCGGGTCGCCGATGAGCTCGGAGCAGAAGCGGTTGACGTCGTCGTAGTTGCCCTCGATGCCGACCAGTTCGCCGCCGTAGACCGCGGCCATGACGACCTTGCCCTGCTCCAGGTCGTGCGGGATGAACACGCAGGAGCGGAAGCCGGCCCGCGCTGCGGCGGCGCCGACCGCACCGGCGAGGTTGCCGGTGGAGGAGCAGGACAGGGTGGTGAACCCGAAGGCGCGGGCGGCTTCGACGGCGATGGCGACGACGCGGTCCTTGAAGGAGTGCGTCGGGTTGCCGGAGTCGTCCTTGATGAACAGGCCGCCGGTGACGCCCAGTTCACGGGCGAGGTTGTCGGCCTTGACGAGCTTGGTGAAGCCGGGGTTGATGTTCGGCTTGTCGGCCACGTCGGCGGGGACGGGCAGCAGGGGGGCGTAGCGCCAGATGTTGTTCGGGCCGGCCTCGATCTGCTCCCGCAGCTTCTGAGGATCGCCGCTCGGCAGGTCGTACGCGACTTCGAGCGGCCCGAAACACTCGGCGCACGCGAAGATGGGGCCGAGGTCGAAGCGCTGTCCGCACTCGCGGCACGAGAGTGCGGCGGCGGGTCCGAGATCGACGGACGCGGTGGCGGGGGTGGTGGTGCTTGCGACAGTCTGCGCAGCCATGGTGGCGAGGCCCTTTCTCCTCATCTTCCTCGTGACGCATCTCGCCACGAGACGGAATTGGCACCTTCCCCACCGTGACCTCGCGGTCGGCGGGAGGGTTGCCGGGGCTTCAACGGGCCGTTCCCTCTGCCCCTCTGGATGAGCGGTATTCGATTGTCGGCGAGGCAACCCCGGCATGCGCCGGTCACCTGCGTTGTTCAAGACTGTAACCGAAGGCGCGGACGGTTGAGATAGTCGTCCGAACCGCGAGATGGATCACAGGACCGACGGTGGACCCGATGTCAAGGAGACGCACCCGTGCTCGATGAGGTGGAGCGGTGGCTGGAAAGACGCTCGTGGTCAGCCGCCGACCGCACCCTGAACCAGCTGCTCACGGCCAAGGCCGGGCGTGGTCTGTCGGTCAGCGTCGTGCTCCCGGCGCTGAACGAGGAGGCGACCGTCGGTGACATCGTCACGGTGATCCGGCGCGAGCTGATGGAGGCGGTGCCGCTCGTCGACGAGCTGGTGGTGGTCGACTCGGGGTCCACCGACCGTACGGCCGAGCTGGCTGCGGCTGCCGGCGCGCGGGTGGTGCACCGGGACGCGATCCTCCCCCGGATTCCGGCCGTCCCGGGCAAGGGCGAGGTGTTGTGGCGGTCACTGATGGTGACCAGCGGGGACATCGTGTGCTTCGTGGACGCGGATCTGCGCGACTTCTCGGCGGACTTCGTGTCGGGGATCGTGGGCCCGCTGCTGACCGAGCCGGACGTGCAGTTCGTCAAGGCGATGCACGACAGGCCGCTCGGCAACGAGCCCGGGCAGGGGGGCCGCGTGACGGAGCTGGTGGCCCGGCCGCTGCTGAATCTGCACTGGCCTCAACTGGCCGGTTTCGTCCAGCCGCTGGGTGGCGAGTACGCGGCCCGGCGCAGCCTGCTGGAGCAACTGCCGTTCCCCGTCGGCTACGGAGTGGAACTGGGCATGCTGATAGACGCGCTGAACCTGGTGGGTCTGGACGCGCTGGCGCAGGTCGACGTGGGGACGCGCAAGCACCGCCACCAGGACGGCCAGGCGCTGGGCCGAATGGCCGCAGCCATCTACCGTACGGCCCAACTGCGCCTGGCCCGTGGTCACTTGGTCCGGCCGTCGATCACGCAGTTCGAGCGCGGCGACGGCGGATTCGTGCCGCGGACCCACACGGTGGACACCGAGGAGCGGCCCCCGATGCGCGAGATCGGTGAGTACGCGGCGCGTCGCGCGGCATAAGCCGGAACTGCCGTCCATTTTGTCTACATTTCCTATCTATGGACCCTATGGACCTCGTGATCGCCATGCACACGATCAACGGCGCGATGCCCCTGACCACCGAGTCGGCCGACGGCACCGGTGAACTGGCCCGCACCGGCTCCACCGCCGAGCAGCTGTGGCTGCTCGGCGGCATCGCGCTGAGCCTCACCGCCGCCGGTGTGGTCGCCGTCGTCGCGGCCCGCGGCCGTCGCCGGGATCACTGACCTGCGAGCAGGCGTACTCACGTTTGAGGGATTGCGGTACGGGCTAGGTTCGGCACATGGTCACCGATGCTGCACAGATCCTCGTCGCGTCCAACCGCGGCCCGGTCTCGTACACACTGACCGGGACCGGAGAGCTCGACGCCCGCCGCGGCGGCGGCGGACTCGTCTCCGGTCTCTCCGCGATCGGCTCCGACGCACAGTCGCTGTGGGTGTGTGCCGCCCTGGGCGAAGGCGACCGCGAAGCCGTACGGCGCGGGGTCGGCGAACCGGGCATCCGGATGCTCGACATCGACGCCGCCGTCCACGCGGACGCATACAACGGCATCGCGAACTCGGTGCTGTGGTTCGTCCACCACATGCTGTACCAGACGCCGCTGGAGCCGGTGTTCGACCAGGAGTTCCGGCGGCAGTGGGCCGCCTACCGGACCTACAACCGGGCCTTCGCGCAGGCCTTGGCGGAGGAGGCGGCCGAGGGCGCGGCAGTGCTCGTGCAGGACTACCACCTGGCGCTGGTGCCCGGCATGCTGCGGGAACTCCGCCCCGACCTGCGGATCGGGCACTTCTCGCACACGCCGTGGGCGCCGCCCGAATACTTCGCCATGCTGCCCGACGACATCGCGGAGGAACTGCTGCGGGGGATGCTCGGCGCGGACCGGCTCGGGTTTCTCACCAGGCGGTGGGCGGACGCGTTCGCCGCCTGCTGCGCCCACGTGGTCGGCGGCACCGGCACGACGGCGATCGGCGTCCACGGCCTCGGCGCCGACGCCGACTTCCTGCGCGAACGGGCACACCGGCCCGATGTGGCCGAGCGGATCGAGGAACTGCGCGCGGAGATCGGTGAGGGCCGCCGCACGATCGTCCGCGTCGACCGCACCGAACTGTCGAAGAACATCGTCCGCGGGCTGCTGGCCTACCGGGAGCTGCTGGAGACCCGCACCGAGTGGCGCGAACGGGTCGTGCACATCGCGCTCGCCTACCCCTCGCGGCAGGACCTCGCCGTCTACCGGGACTACACGGCAGAGGTCTCGCGCCTCGCGGACGAGATCAACGAGCAGTACGGGACCCCTGGCTGGACGCCCGTCATCGTGCACGTCAAGGACGACTTCGCACGCTCGCTGGCCGCGTACCGGCTGGCGGACGTGGCCCTGGTCAACCCCATCCGGGACGGCATGAACCTGGTCGCGAAGGAGATCCCGCTCGTCTCCGACGCGGGCTGCGTGCTGGTGCTGTCGCGGGAGGCAGGCGCGCACGAGGAACTGGGCGAGGACGCGATCACGGTCAACCCGTACGACGTCAGCGGGACGGCGGCGGCACTGCAAACGGCGCTGACGATGCCCGCGGAGGAGCGCGCGGAGCGCACGAAGCGACTGGCCGCGGGGGCGGTGGCGCTCCCGCCGCGCCGCTGGTTCCTGGACCAGCTGGAGGCTCTGCGGGCGGAGTGAGGCGAGCCACCCGGCGCCGGACGCGACGACAGGGCCCCCGCCCGGAGGCGGAGGCCCTGTCGCGGTTCAGCGGATCCCGCCCTCGCGGTGGATCAGAAGAAGCCGTTCAGGCTGTACCAGTCACCGGCGCTCTCCTCGCGCGACGCCAGGCCGCCGGTGCCGGTGCCCGGGTAGACGAGCTGGCAGCCCACCCCGCGGCAGCTCTCTCCCACGAAGGTGCTCTTGGTGACGGCGATGAGGTCGGCCTTGCCGTCGCCGGTGACGTCCCCCAGTCCGAGTAGGGACTCCATGACGTTCCAGCCGCCCTTGCCGATCAGCACCCGGGACCCGAGGGCACCGTTGGCGCCCGGGTACAGGAACAGCTCGCCGGTCGAGGCCTTGCGGGCGATCAGGTCCGCCTTGCCGTCGCCGTTCATGTCGCCGGCCCCCACCATGGCGCTCATGCCGGTCCAGCCGCTCGCACCGATGACCTTGCGCGCGCCGAGGGTGCCGGTGCTCGTGCCGGGGTACAGCCACAGCTTGCCCGTGGCCTTCTCGACGGCCAGCAGGTCCGAGCGTCCGTCGCCGGAGAGGTCTCCGTGGGCGACGAGCCTGCTCATCGTGTTCCAGCCGCCGTTGCCGATGAGCTTGCGGGCACCGAGGCTGCCGGTGCCGGCGCCCGGGTACAGCCACAGCTTCCCGGTGGACGCCTCGCGGGCGATCACGTCCTCCCGGCCGTCACCGCTGTAGTCGCCGTGCCGGACGAGGGCGTTCATGGCGTTCCAGCCACCGGTGCCGACGAGCTTCCCGGAGCCGTCGCCGCGCAGGAACCAGAGCCGGCCCGCCTTGTCCCGGACGAGGACGTCGGCCTGCTTGTCGGCGTTCAGGTCGCCGAAGCCCGACGCCTGGGGCGCGGTGCCCGCGTACCACTCGGGGTAGGCCGCCATCCAGCACTCACGCTCGGTGGGGACGAAGCTCACCGAGCTGACGGTGCGGTGGGAGTAGCCCCATTCCGTGCCCGCGGGGTCGGGACCCCAGATGGAGACGCCGCCGTCCCTGTCGTAGTTCGCGTTGTCGTGGAGACAGGCGAACTTGGACGTGTGGTTGACGACGGACTGGAACGTGTTGTCCCAGCTCCCCAGCGTCGCCTTGTTCGTGTTCGTCTTGAACATCGTGCCCGTGCCGTTGTCGGACTTCCAGGCACAGAAGTAACCCGACGGGCAGTCGCGGATCGCGGCCTGCGCGGGCGCCGCGCCCGCACCGAGAAGCCCGAGCGAGGTGAGCCCCAGCGTCGTGGCCAGTGCGGCCACACGCCGGAGCAGAGTCGTGCGCATGTGTTCCCTCCCTGACGCGGCGCGGAGAGACGCTCGACGCGCCGCAGCAGGAAGATACCGTGATCAAGCCATGGCGCGATCACGAGTTTCGCCTTCGCGCTCGGCAGCCCGGCCGTCCTCACGGCAACGGCCGGACAGATCGCGACAAAGCCCTACGCGACGCGCTCCGCCAGGGCGGCCAGCAGGTCGGCCACCGCGCCCGGACCCGGCAGGACCAGGTCGGCGCGGTCGACGAGCTCCGGTACCTCGCTGCCGCTGCACACCAGCAGCCCCGGGACGCCGTCCGACCGCAGCTTGTCGACCGCCGAGTAGGCGGCCAGGTCACCGAGGTCGTCGCCGGCGTACAGCACCGCCTCGGCGCCCACCGCCCGTACGTACTCCGCGAGGGCCACGCCCTTGTCCATGCCCGGTGGGCGCAGTTCCAGGACCATGCGGCCGGGCTCCAGGATCAGGCCGTGGCGGGAGGCCAGCGTCGCGAGCGGTTCGCGCAGCGCGTCGAACGCGGCCTGCGGATCGTCGGCCCTGCGGGTGTGGACCGCGACGGCCCGGCCCTTCTCCTCGATCCAGGTGCCGTGCCAGGCGCCGATCCTGTCGAGGAATCCGGGCAGTTCGGCACGCGCGGCTGCGACGCCGGGATGCGGGTCCGGGGCGTGCACGGTGGCGCTCACCGCGTCCCAGCGCTCCGCACCGTAGTGCCCGAGCACGACGAGGTGGTCGAGTCCGGCGACCCCGGCGAACCCCCCGTAGCGCACGGCGACTCCCGCCGGCCGGCCGGTGATCACGGCGACGGAGGCGACCTTGGGGGCGAGCGCCGCCAGCGCGGGAACGGCGCCCGGATGGGCGCGCGCCTGCTCGGGGTCGGGGACGATCTCGGCGAGTGTGCCGTCGAAGTCGAGGGCGACGACGGCTCTGCCGGGCCGCTCGAGAAGCGCCGCGAGACCTTCACGGCCGGCAGGGGTGGACGGCGTCGGCATGGTGTGTGCGTACGGGGAGCTGCCCATGCACCGACCCTATCGGCGACTTCTTCTGGCGTCCCTCACACGGCGAAGCCGGTTGACGGTGACGGGGTCGTGGGCGAGGGCGCGGGCGTCGTCGAGGAGGGCGTTGAGGAGCTGGTAGTAGCGCACCGGGGACATCCCCAACTGCTCCCTGATCGCCCTCTCCTTGGCCCCGGGCCCTGCCCAGGACCGGCTCTCCATCCCCAGGACGGCGCGCTCCCGCTCGGACAGCGGGTGCTCGTCGGTCATACGATCCAACCTATCGCCAGAGTGCGACATCCAGGCCACCCTGCGGGCCCGGCGCCCGCAGGGTGGCTGCCCGCACGGCCCACTGCCCGCATCGACCGCCGCCCGCACGGCCCGCCGCCCGGAGAACGCGCCCGCCCTGCGGGAGAGCTGCTCCGGGTGGGAGAACTACTCCGCCGCCTCGGCCGCGGCGGCCTCGCGGTCGATGCTGCCCAGCGTCGATGACGGGCTCGCGCCCGGCGCGACGGCCTTGCCGATGTTCTTCTTGATGGTGTCGCTCACCGCCGCCCACGACGTCTTGCCCACGGGAGGGAGGACCGAGCCGGGCAGTTCCTCGAGGAACTCCTTGAGGTCCTTGTGCTCCGGGTCGTCCTCCATCGTCTCGGACGCCGAGATCGTCACCGGCAGCAGATCGTTCTGGCCTGCGAACTCCAGGACGTTCTTGTCGTCGAAGGCGAAGTCGAAGAACTTGCCGATCTCCGCACGGTGGCCGTTCTCCTTGAAGCCCATGATCCAGTCGGCGACACCCATCGACGACTTGGCCTCGCCGTCCCGGCCCGGCAGCGCGACCTTGCCGACCTCGATGCCCTGCTTCTCGGCCGCCTGCATCAGGGACGGGTGGCCGTTGAGCATGCCGACCTCGCCGCGGGTGAAGGCGGCGAACGCGTCCTTGCGGTTGAGCTTGCCCGGCGCGACCGGACCGGTCAGCTGCGCGTCGACAAGGTTGTCCTTGAGCCACTCGAAGGTCTCGATGTTCGCCTGCGAGTCGATCGTGTACTTGTCCGCCGCGTCGGTGTAGCCCCCACCGCCGCTGAGCATCCACATCATCGTCTCTGCCTGGGCCTCCTCGGGCCCGAGCGGCAGCGCGAACGGGTACTTGACGTCCGTGTTCGCCTTCAGCTTCTGCGCGTCCGCCTTGAGGTCCGCCCAGGTCTCGGGGTCCTCGGTGATGCCGGCCTCGGCGAAGAGCTTCTTGTTGTAGAAGAGCAGCCGGGTCGAGGCGACGAACGGCAGCCCGTACTGGGTGCGCTTCTGCTCGCCGGCCTCAGTGAGGGGGCCGAGGAAGTTGGACTGCACGGGGATCGAGAGCAGCTGGTCCGCGGAGTAGAGCTTGCCCTCGGCGGCGTAGTCGGCGTACGCGCCGATCTGTGCGATGTCGGGGGCGTCGCCGGCCTCGACCATCTCGGCGACCTTGCGGTCGACGTCGTTCCAGGACTCGATCTGGACCTCGACCTTGATGCCGGGGTTCTCGGCCTCGAAGGCAGCCGCCAGATCGGCCCAGTAGGTCTTGCTGCTCTCGCCGCCCGCGACGTCGTAGTCGGCGGCGACGAGCTTGAGGGTGACGTCACCGGAGCCCGTGCTGCCGCAGCCGGTCAGCGCTGCTGTCATGCCGAGTGCGGCGACTGCCGCGGTCAGACCTATGAAGGGCCGCTTCACAGCTCTCCCCCACCCTTTGCTGTCGCTTGTCGATTTGTCCCAGTCGGTCCCCCGTGACGTCCTGCGAGATGAGCAACGATTGTTCCACGGACCGTCATGAGGTCTACACCATTGGGGGTCTCACTTTCGCAACGTCCGCACACGACGCACCCCTCCAGAGCCTCGCCCGGATCCCGCCGGTCTCGCACACCCCGGCGCGCCGACCCGGGCATCCCCCGTTTGTATGGCGTGGCAACAATCTCGGGCAGTGGACTAGACCTTTTCCGGTTCCACGCGCGAGACTGTCCTCGTGAGACACGTCATCGCCCTCGATGTGGGCGGCACCGGTATGAAAGCCGCCCTGGTGGGGGCGGACGGGACGCTGCTGTACGAGGCCCGCCGCGCCACCGGGCGCGAACGCGGCCCCGACGCCGTCGTCCGGTCCATCCTCGACTTCGCCGGCGACCTCCGGACACACGGCATGGCACACCTCGGCCGACCCGCCGAGGCCGCGGGCGTCGCCGTACCCGGCATCGTGGACGCGGCGAACGGCATCGCCGTCTACGCCGCCAACCTCGGCTGGCGGGACGTCCCGATGCGCGCCCTGCTCGGCGAACGGCTCGGCGGCGTACCCGTCGCGCTCGGCCACGACGTCCGCACCGGCGGACTCGCCGAGGGCCGCATCGGAGCGGGCCGCGGCACCGACCGGTTCCTGTTCGTCCCCCTGGGCACCGGCATCGCGGGCGCCATCGGCATCGACGGCACCATCGAGGCCGGCGCGCACGGCTGCGCCGGCGAGATCGGCCACATCGTCGTACGGCCCCAGGGCCCCGACTGCGGCTGCGGCCAGCGCGGCTGCCTGGAGACCCTCGCCTCCGCGTCCGCCGTCACCCGCGCCTGGGCGGCCGCGTCCGGCGACCCGGAGACGGACGCCGCCGACTGCGCCAAGGCCGTCGAATCGGGCGACCCGAACGCCGCCCGCGTGTGGCACGAGGCCGTGGCCGCGCTCGCCGACGGGCTCGTGACCGCGCTCACCCTGCTGGACCCCCGCACCCTGATCATCGGTGGCGGTCTCGCCGAGGCCGGGGAAACCTTGTTCACACCGCTCCGGGCGGCCGTAGAGGAGCGCGTCACGTTCCAGCGGCTGCCCTCCATCGTCCCGGCGGCCCTCGGGGACACCGCCGGATGCCTGGGCGCAGGGCTGCTCGCCTGGGATCTACTCGCCACGGAGGTATCCGCCTGATGGCCGCTCGCGCCTCAGCCACCGTTCTCGCCGGAGCCCGCGTGGTGCTGCCGACCGGGATCGTCGAGAACGGACGGATCGTCGTCGAGGGCACGAGGATCGCCGGCGCCGCGAGGGCCGACGTCCCCGTGCTCGACCTGTCCGGGCACTGGCTCGTCCCCGGCTTCGTCGACATCCACAACCACGGCGGCGGCGGCGCCTCCTTCACCTCCGGCACGGCCGACGAGGTGCTCACGGGCGTACGGACGCACCGCGCGCACGGGACGACCACCCTGGTGGCCTCCACCGTCACCGGCGAGATGGACTTCCTCGCACACCGGGCCGGTTTCCTGTCCGAACTCGTCGAGCAGGGCGACCTCGCGGGCATCCACTTCGAGGGGCCGTTCATCTCGCCGTGCCGCAAGGGCGCCCACAGCGAGGGCCTGCTGCGCCACCCGGATCCCGCCGAGGTCCGCAAGCTGATCGACGCCGCGCGCGGGACGGCGAAGATGGTCACCCTCGCCACCGAACTGCCCGGCGGCATCGACTCCGTACGGCTGCTCGCCGAGCACGGCGTGATCGCGGCGATCGGACACACGGACGCGACGTACGAGCAGACGCGGGAGGCAATCGACGCGGGAGCCACCGTCGCGACCCATCTGTTCAACGCCATGCCCGCACTGGGCCACCGCGCCCCCGGCCCCATCGCGGCGCTGCTGGAGGACGAGCGGGTCACCGTCGAGCTGATCAACGACGGCACGCACCTGCACCCGGCCGCGCTGGAGCTGGCCTTCCGCGGCGCGGGCGCGGACCGGGTCGCGTTCATCACCGACGCCATGGACGCGGCCGGCTTCGGCGACGGCCGCTACCAGCTCGGCCCGCTCGAGGTCGACGTCCAGGACGGGGTCGCGCGGCTCGTGGAGGGCGGTTCGATCGCCGGATCCACGCTGACGCTGGACACCGCGTTCCGGCGGGCGGTGACGGTCGACCGCCTCCCCGTCGAGGACGTGGTCGCCGCGATCTCCGCCAACCCGGCGAAGCTGCTCGGCCTCCACGACCGGGTCGGCTCACTGGAGCCCGGCAAGGACGCCGACCTGGTGGTCCTGGACGCGGACTTCGCGCTCAAGGGCGTGATGCGCCAGGGAGCATGGGTGATTGAACCCCAAGTGGGGTGAATTCGCCGCACGTTGCGGCAGGCGGCCGACCCGGGGTCTTGGGTCGGCCGCCTCCGTTTGGCATGATCAGGACCCGTACGAGGACGGCAAACGCACTCTCCGGGGGTTACGGGTGATCCTGACGGTCACGCTCAACACCGCCCTGGACATCACCTACACGGTGCCGGCCCTCACGCCGCACACCAGCCACCGCGTCCGCGAGGTCGGCGAGCGCCCCGGCGGCAAGGGCATCAACGTCGCCCGCGTGCTCGCCGCGCTCGGCCACGAGAGTGTCGTCACGGGGTTCGCCGGGGGACCCACCGGAGCCGTGCTGCGCGACATGCTCGCGCCCCTCGCACCGCACGACGCGCTCGTCCCCATCGCGGGGACCACCCGCCGCACCCTCGCGGTCGTCGACGCCGCGAGCGGCGACACCACCCAACTGAACGAGCCGGGCCCCACGGTCACGCCCGAGGAGTGGACCGCGTTCCTCGCCGCGTACGACTCGCTGCTCGCCGACGCCGACGCGGTGGCCCTGTGCGGCAGCCTGCCGCCCGGCATCCACGTCGGCGCCTACGCCGAACTGGTGCGGCGCGCCCGCACCGCGGGCGTCCCCGTCCTCCTCGACACCAGCGGTGAACCGCTGCGCCGGGGCATCGCGGCCCGTCCCGACCTGATCAAGCCGAACGCCGACGAGCTCGCCCAGCTCACCGGCTCCCGCGAACCGCTGCGCGCCACCCGCGACGCCCGCCGCCGCGGCGCCCACGCGGTGGTCGGCTCGCTCGGCCCCGACGGCCTCCTCGCGGCAACCCCCGAGGGCACCTGGCAGGCCACCCCGCCGTCCGCCGTGAAGGGCAACCCCACCGGCGCGGGCGACTCGGCGGTGGCGGCCCTGCTGTCGGGCCTGGTCGAGTCCCTCCCCTGGCCGGACCTGCTGGCCCGCGCGGTGGCCCTGTCGGCCGCGACGGTCCTGGCCCCGTCGGCGGGCGAGTTCGACGCGGTGGCGTACGGGGAACTGCTGGGCCGGGTCAGGGTGACGGAACGCCCGGCGACGGCGTAGGAGCGGTCCCGGCACGCAGAAGCGCGCTGTGCGAACCACGGTCCGCACAACGCGCTTCCGGCAACCGGAGCATCACGGCTCAGTCGTCGAGCGGGCCCTTGCTGACCTGGACCCAGTCGAGGAGGGCATCGCACTGGTTGCCGGCCTCGCACGAGATCTTGATCTCGTTCGCACCCTTGACCAGGTTGACCGGCGCCCACGTCGTCTGCCAGTTCTTCTCCAGGTTGGGGTCCGAGGAGTTGATGAAGTTCTTGAGGCCGAGCGGGTTGCTGTTCGCCTTGCCGTTGACCGTCAGCGTCGCGTTCGCGTCCTTCGCCGGGATCGCGTAGCGCACGTACAGCCGGTACTCGGCCGCCTCCTTCAGGTCGGCGGTCCAGGTGACCGAGGCGCCGACCGCGTTGAATCCGGTCACGTACGCGCCACCGGTGCCCTGCGCACCCTGGACGACCTTCTCCCCGGTCGCACCGCCACCCAGGGTCAGCGTCACCGCGTCCTGCTTGGGGAGCTCTTCCGGCTCCTGCGGGTCCTTCGGGGTGTCCTCGCTCGGCTTCACCGAGTCCGCCGCCGTCGGGCCCGTGTCGCCGGGCGTCGCGCCGGCCTTGTCGTTCTCGTCGCCGCTCGTCATCAGCGCCGCCGTGATACCGATCACCACGACCGCGACGACCGCGATCGCGCCGATGAGCAGGCCGCGGGTGTTGGGGCCACCGCCGCGGCCACGGCCACCGTGGCCCTGCTGGGGCGGCAGCGGGGACTGGCGGGTCTGGGCACCGCCCGGGTACGTCTCGGGGGCCGCGTACGCAGGCGTCGGCTGCTGGGCGGCGTAGCCCGGCTGCTGCGGTACCTGCTGGGCGTACTGTCGGCGCTCGCCCACCGTGCGGACCTGGTTGTACGAGGTCCGCGGGACCCCGGGCTGTGCTGCGGGACCGGGGTAGCCGTAGCCGCGACCCTGCCCGGGCGGGGTCGCGCCCGCGGCCTGCCCGTCCTCGTACAGGTAGCCGAACGGGTCGTCGTCCTCGGGCGTGCTCGCGCCGTTGTTCGCGGCCGTCATACCGGTCACTCCTCACCTCTCGTCAGCACAACGCTGACGCGAGGCGAGCCTACCCGGTTCCACTCACCCCATTGGGTGGTGTACGCCTCATCCCGCCCGGCGGTGCACCTTGGAACGCGACCGCTTCTCGATGTACATGCGCTGATCGGCCGACTGCAGCACTTCTTCCACGGACATCCCGCAACTCGCCCAGCCGATACCGAAACTCGCGCCGACCCGGACCCCGCGGCCGCCGACCCTGATGGGCAGGATGATCGCGTTCCGCAGCCGTACCGCCAGGTCCGCGGCGTCCGCCGCGCCGAGGCCGTCGGCGAGGACCACGAACTCGTCGCCGCCGAGGCGGGCGACCGTGTCCCCGTCGCGCACGCCGGTGGTGAGCCGGCGCGCGACCTCGACCAGTACCGCGTCACCGGTCTGGTGCCCGAAGCGGTCGTTGATCGATTTGAAGCCGTCCAGGTCGCAGAAGAGAACCGCGAGCCCCTTCGTGCCGTCGTCGATCTCGTCGTCCGGAGCGACCGTGTGCACATGGTGGTCGTACAGGCGGCGGCCGCCCACCGCGTCGAAGTCGAACCCGTCACCGCGGAAGCCGCTGTCGCCCTCGTACGCCGCGTCCAACGTCTCGACGTCGGTCGGGTACGCCGCGTGCGGACGCTCGCACAGGCGGGCGCTCAGGCGCGCCCTCAGCTCGGCGCTGTTGGGCAGGCCGGTGAGCGCGTCGTGCGAGGCGCGGTGCGCGAGCTGGAGCTCGTGGCGCTTGCGGTCCTCTATGTCCTCGACATGGGTGAGCAGGAAACGCGGCCCGTCGGCGGTGTCGGCGACCACCGAGTTCCGCAGCGACACCCATACGTACGTGCCGTCCCTGCGGCCGAGTCTGATCTCGGCCCTGCCGCCCTCGGCGGAGGTCCGCAGCAGCGTGCCGACGTCCTCGGGGTGGACCAGGTCGGCGAAGGAGTAGCGCCGCATCGCGGAGGCGGGCCTGCCGAGCAGCCGGCACAGCGCGTCGTTGGTGCGCAGCAGACGCCCGTGCTGGTCGCCGCCCATCTCGGCGATGGCCATGCCGCTGGGTGCGTACTCGAACGCCTGGCGGAAGGATTCCTCGCTGGCACGCAGCGCCTGCTGCTCGCGCTCCAGGCGGACGAGCGCGCGCTGCATGTTGGCGCGCAGCCGGGCGTTGCTGATGGCGATGGCGGCCTGGGAGGCATACATCTGCAGGGCCTCCTGGCCCCACGGGCCCGGCCTGCGTCCGTTGCGCGGCCGGTCGACGGAGATCACACCCAGCAGCTCGCGGCCGCCGCCCGACGCGTACATCGGTGCGTAGAGGCGGTCCTGCGGGTGCCACTCGTCCTCGAACCGGGGCTCGGGGCCGTCGGTGTGCCACTGGGGGACGTCGTCCTCTATCAGGACCCAGCCCTCGGTGTGCGGGATAAAACGGAGCTCGCCCCAGCCCTCGCCCATGGACAGCCGGCGCTCCCAGGAGTCGCGGGAGCCGACGCGTCCGGTGATCAGGGCCTCTGCGGCGGCGCTGCCGGCGAACGCGGCGACGACGAGGTCACCGTCGGGGCGTACGAGGTTGACGCATGCCAGCTCGTATCCCAGTCCCGCCACGATGCCGTCGGCGACGGTCTGCAGGGTGTCGGCCAGGCTGCGGGCCGTGTTGAGGTCCGCGACCACCTGGTGCAGCTGCCTCAGGGTCGCAAGACGGACGTAGGGCTCCGACTCGGTCTCCATCGCTCGCTCTCCCCGAGACCTCGACAGCAAACTCCAGGGTTCTGATTGGCGTCCTTGTTGCGGTATCCCGGCCACTGAATCACAGCGAGCAGCTTGCCCGGTACACAGGGTCAACAAATACTGGCCTCTGTGACTCAAGTCACATTAGGTGATGAAGGGTCAGATGCGTCGGCCACGGGAAACCTGTCGCTTTCTTGAACGCACAACCACTGCGGAACGTAGCGCAAATCCGTTGCGGAACGCCGGTGCTCGCGGCGAGGCCCGGACCGGGAGACCTAGGACCCGGCTGGTCCCCCGGCCCGATGTGCGGGCGGAACCACGGGGTCTAGCGTTCCTCGTGTGTTGCAGACGACCCCTTCCCCCGCGGCCACCGGCATCCCCCATGCTGAGGGGGTGAGCAACGAGGAGTTCCGCGCCGCCATGTCCCGCCTGGCGGCAGGCGTGGTGCTCGTCACCGCGCGCGACGACGACCACGGGCCGCGCGGCGAGGACGTGGGCATGACCGCGACGGCGTTCCTGTCCGTCTCGCTCGACCCGCCGCTGGTGATGGTGAGCCTGCGCAACGGCTCGCGCATGGACGACCTGCTGGCGGAGCAGCCCCTGTGGGGCGTCTCGGTACTCGGCGAGACGCAGCGCCAGATCGCGGGCCGCTTCGCGATGAAGGGCAGGATCAGCGACCGACTGCTGTTCGAGGACCTGCCCTTCGAACGGGGCGAGGTGTGCGGAGCCCCGCTGATCGAGGGCGCACTGGCGACGCTCGAGTGCCGCACGGAACAGCGGGTGGAGGCGGGGGACCACACGCTGGTTGTCGCGCGCGTGCTGAAGGTGGGCCTGGAGACGGGCGAATCTGGCCCGCTGGCGTACTTCAAGGGCCGGTACCGCCACCTGGGCTGACGCCGGGGCTCCGCGCCCGTCAGGACCAGTCGCGGGGGGAGCGGCCGCGCTTCGTTTCCGCGCGCTGTTTCTTCTCCCGCAGGCGGCGCTCGTTGATCCCGCGCGGGATCTTCGTCGGGCGGCGCGGGCGGGGCGGTGGCGCGGTCGCCTCCGCCAGCAGCGCCGCCAGTCGCACCGCCGCCGTCTCGCGGTTGCGCCACTGCGAGCGGTGCTCCGAAGCGCGTACAGCGATCACTCCGCCCACCAGGCGGCCCGCGAGCCGCTCCAGCGCGCGCTCCTTCCACACCGGTGGCAGCGCTTCGGTCTTCGCGAGATCGAAGCGCAACTCGACCTGCGAATCGCTGGTGTTGACGTGCTGGCCGCCGGGACCCGACGACCGCGAGAAACGCCACAGGAGCTCGGCCTCCGGCAGGGAGACCGAGCCGCGGATGATGTAGGGCCCGGACATGACACCCATGGTCCCGTGCCCGGGCGGACGACGTCACCCGCTTTTCGGCCGCGGCCCGGTTTCCCCGGTCTTCCTCCGTCGTGGAACCTGACAGTCCCCTGCCCGCGTTATGGGGGATGACGGTAGCTTCGGGAGGACTCGGAGCCCGCACACACGAAATGAAGGGGACTTCCCAATGGCAGTAAGCCTGTCCAAGGGCGGCAACGTCTCGCTCACCAAGGAGGCGCCCGGCCTGACCGCCGTCACGGTCGGCCTCGGCTGGGACGTCCGCACCACCACCGGCACGGACTTCGACCTCGACGCCTCCGCGATCGGGGTCAACCCCGCGGGCAAGGTCGCCTCCGACGCCCACTTCGTCTTCTTCAACAACAAGTCGACGCCGGACCAGACCATCGTCCACACCGGTGACAACCGCACCGGCGAGGGCGGCGGCGACGACGAGCAGATCAACGTCAACCTCGCGGGGCTGCCCGCCGACGTCGACAAGATCGTCTTCCCGGTCTCCATCTACGACGCGGTCTCCCGCTCGCAGAACTTCGGCCAGGTGCGCAACGCCTACATCCGCATCGTCAACCAGGCCGGCGGCGCCGAGATCGCCCGCTACGACCTGAGCGAGGACGCCGCAGTCGAGACCGCCATGGTCTTCGGCGAGCTGTACCGCAACGGCGCGGAGTGGAAGTTCCGCGCGGTCGGCCAGGGTTACGCCTCCGGCCTCGAGGGCATCGCCCGCGACTTCGGCGTCAACCTCTGACGAGGACTTCGCCACGGAGCAGCACGACGGGCCCCGGCCGACACGGCCGGGGCCCCGCCGTTCTCAGGCCGCGTCCGGCTTCCCGTCCCCGTAGAGCCACGCGTCCCACACCCGGGTCAGGTCCTTGCCCGACTCCCGCTCCGCATACGCGGTGAAGTCGTCGGTCGACGCGTTGCCGTGGCGGTGCTCCGCCGCCCAGCCGCGCACGATCCTGAAGAAGGCGTCGTCGCCGACCGCCTTGCGGACCTGGTGCAGGACCATCGCCCCGCGCCCGTAGACCGGCGCGGCGAACAGCTCTTCGGGGCCCGGCGGATTCCCGGGCGGGAAGGCCCAGTTCTCCTTGTCCTCGTACGCCTCGTCGAAGCTCTCCTCGACCGGGACGTCCTTGTGGTCCGCCAGCCACATCCACTCCGCGTAGGTCGCGAAGCTCTCGTTCAGCCAGATGTCCTGCCATGACGCGGGCGAGACCGAATTGCCGAACCACTGGTGCGCCAGCTCGTGCACCAGGGTCGCCTCGTCGAACTGATCCACGGGGAAGACCGGCCTGGTCTGCGTCTCCAGCGCATAGCCGAGCTCGTCGTCCGGCACGACGATCGCCCCGGCCGAGGCGAACGGATACGGTCCGAACCTCTCCGTGCACCACTCCACGTACGCGGGGATCTCGCCGAGCAGTTTCGCGCTCTTCGTCGCCACCTCGGGATCGACGGCCGTGACGACCGGCAGCCCGGACGCGGTGCGGCCCGTCGTCACCTGCAGATCGCCGACAGCGAGCGTCGCCAGATAACCGGCCATCGGCTCGGTCGTCCGCCAGGTGCGGGTGGTGCGCCCGCCGCTGGTCCGCTCGGTGGTCATCTCGCCGTTGGAGACGGCCTGGACCCCCTGCGGGACGGTGACCGTGATGTCGTACGTGGCCTTGTCCGACGGGTGGTGGTTGCCGGGAAACCAGGCCGCGGAACCGGCGGGCTCGCCGACGGCGATGGCCCCGCCCGGGGTTCTGAGCCAGCCCTCGCGCGAGTCGTCGGAGTCCGTGAGGGCCTGCGGAACACCCGCGTAACGGATGACCGTACGGAAACGGGCACCGTCCTCGATGTCCTGGCGCGGCCGCACGGTCAGCTCGTCGCCGGCCCGGTTCGACGCCGCCTCCCGGCCGTCGACCTTCGCGCTCTCGACGGTGAGTCCGTGCAGATCGAGATGGAAGGCGCTCAGGTCCTGGGTGGCGCGTGCGGTCAGCTTGGCGGTGCCCTCGAGACGGCCGGTGGCCGGGTCGTAGTCGAGGGTCAGCCCGTAGTGCTCGACGTCGTAACCGCCGTTGCCGAGCTTCGGGAAGTACGGGTCCCGCAGCCCCGCGGCCCCCGGCTCGCCCTGCACGCCCGCGCCGCCGCCGGCCGTACAGCCCGCGAGGAGCAGGGTCGCGAGGGCGGCGGCGGTACGGGGATGTGCGCGCGGATCCACACAGTGATCCTATGCAGGGCGCCGGACCGGTCCGGCGCCCTGCATAGGACGCCGGACGGGTCCGGCCGACGTGGGCCGTGGCTCAGGGGTCAGGGCTCAGCGGCTCAGCGCGGCCACTCCGGCGCGCGCGAACTTCTCGTCCAGGTCGCCGCTGGGAGCGCCCGCCACGCCGATGCCCGCGACGGGGGCGCCCTTGACGGTGACCGGGGCGCCGCCGCCCAGGAACAGGGTGCCGGGGATGTCCTTCAGGTTCGGGGCCTGCTCCAGGCGCTTGACGAGCTCGGAGGTCGGCGCGTTCCAGGACACGGCGGTGAAGGCCTTCCTCTCCGCCGACTCGTAGGACTGCGGGCCCGCGCCGTCGCCGCGCAGCGTGACGATCGTGTTGCCGTTGCGGTCGACGACGGCGACGGTGATGCGCTGGTTCTCCTGCTCGGCGGCCTTCAGCGTCGCCTGCGCGGCCTTGGTGGCGGCCGCGACGGTCAGATGCGTGGACTGCTGCAGGTTGCGGTCCGCGGCGTCGGCGGTGACGGCCGCCTTCGTCCCGGCGGCCGGGGCGGACGCGCTGGCGGAGACCGCGCCGAACGTACCGGCGGCGACGACAGCGGCGGTGGCGGCACCGACGAGGATCTTCTTCATGAGGTGACTCCTTGGGAGGCCGGAAGGGGATGGAGGAGGTGTTGCGCTCTCTGCCATCGATCCTCCGGCCGCCCCCGGTCCCGTACGGTCCACGGTCCGGCTGCGGCTGCCGCCCATGACGGACGACGGGCGTGTCCACCGATCGGTTGATGCCGCCCTGGTCCGGCCGGGTCACGATGGATGCGTACGCCCGGGCCACGGTCCGCTGGGACCCCCGCGAGAAGGAGTGCACGGTGCACGAGCAGGACCCCGACGCCCGCTGGCTGGCCCGGGTCATGCACGCCGCGTTCTTCCTCCTCCTCGGCGCGTCCCTCGCCCGCTATCTGCTGCGCCACCCCTGGGAGATCCGCTCCCCCTGGATCATCGGCCTGTCCGCCGCGCTCACCCTGCTGTACGTCCTCGGGCCGGTGTTCGGTCCGCGCGCCACACCCCGCCGGTTCGTCCGGCCCTGGCTGTTCACCGTCGTCACGGTCTGGATGGTGCTGGTCGTCCTCGCGCCCAGCTTCGCCTGGTGCGCGGTGCCGCTGTTCTACACCGGGCTGCGCACGCTGCCGATGCGTGCGGCGATCGTGCTGGTCGGGCTGCTCACCGTGTTCGTCGTGGCCGCGCAGCTCGAACTCGCGCACGGCGGCTTCGACCCCAATCTCGTCCTCGCGCCGCCGGCCGTCGCCGCCATCGCCACCGCCGTCTTCGTCCACGCCGAACGGCTCGTGACCCGCCAGCGCGCCTTGATCGACGACCTGATCAGGACCCGCCGCGAACTGGCCGCCACCGAACGCCGCGAGGGCACCCTCGCCGAACGCCAGCGCCTCGCCATGGAGATCCACGACACGCTCGCTCAGGGTCTGTCCAGCCAGCAGATGCTGCTGCAGGCCGCCGACCGCACCTGGGACGTCGATCCGCAGGCCGCGCGCCGCCATGTCCGCACCGCCGAGTCGATCGCCGAGCACAACCTCGCCGAGGCGCGCCGTTTCGTGCACGACCTGGCTCCCGCCGACCTCGCCGAGGGAGGCAGCCTGGAGGAGGCGCTGCGCACGGTCGCCGCGCGCGAGTCCGCGGGCTTCCGGGTGGACGGCACGGCGGTCGCCCTGCCCGACCGGGTGCAGTCGGCGCTGGTCCGCATCGCGCAGGGCGCGCTGGCGAACGTGCGCGAGCACGCGAACGCGACCACCGCCGCCGTGACCCTGACCTACCTCGACGACCAGGTCGTCCTCGACATCGCGGACGACGGCAGCGGGTTCGACACCAGCAGGACACCCGGTGAAACACCCGGCGAGCCGCCGGGCGAGAGCCCTCAGGGCGTACGCGGCCACGGCCTGCCCGCGATCCGGGCACGTGTCCACCAGCTGGGCGGCACCCTGACCGTCGAGTCGACGCCGGGCGAGGGCACCGTGCTCTCGGCCGCGATCCCCCTGGAGATGTCATGACGGTCCGGATCCTGCTCTGCGACGACCATGTGGTCGTGCGCGCGGGGCTGCTCGCGCTCCTCGGCAGTGAGCCCGACATCGAGGTCGTCGGCGAGGCGGGCAGCGGCGAGGAGGCGGTCGCGATGGCCGCCAAACTGACACCGGACGTCGTCCTGATGGACCTTCAGCTCGGACCCGGCATCGACGGCGTGGAGGCGACCCGCCGTATCGCCTCGCCACAGGTGCATGTGCTGGTCCTGACGACGTACGACACGGACGCGGACATCACCCGCGCGATCGAGGCCGGGGCGACGGGCTATCTGCTCAAGGCCGAACGGCCCGAGGAACTGTTCGCCGCGATCCGCGCGGCCGCCGAAGGCCGTACCGCGCTCTCCGCGCCGGTCGCAGGCCGGGTCATGGACCGCATGCGGGGCGCGGCCGCCCCTTCGCTGACCGAGCGGGAACGGGACATCCTCGGCCAGCTCGCCCGCGGGCTCGGCAACCGGGAGATCGCCCGCGCGCTGTTCATCAGCGAGGCGACGGTGAAGACGCACCTGGGCCGCATCTACGCCAAGCTCGGCGTCGACACCCGCGCGGGCGCGGTGGCGGTGGCGAAGGAGCAGCGGCTGCTGCCGTGAGCGACGGCGTCGCGGGGCAGGGACCTGCATTGCGGGTGGCGGGGCGCTCGACCTCGGGCCTGCGCTGCGGGCCACTTCGCGGGCCGGGCGGGGCGCTCGGCACCGGGGCCTGCGCTGCGGGCCACTTCGCGGGCCGGGGTGCGCTCGGCACCGGGCGCTCTGTGCGACCCCGGGGTCTGCGTGTTGCGTGCCCGTGGGCCCGTGCGCGGGACTTGCGTCGCGGCCACACCACGGCCGGGGCGCTCGACCCCGGGGCTGCGTTGCGGGCCGGGCCGGGCGGGGCGCAACGCAAAGGGCGCGCTGTGCGACCCCAGGGCCGCCCCCCTCCGCCTCGCGGCGGAGCAGGTCCGCCGTACCGGACGAGGCGGAGCCCCCACCGCCCCGGCCACTGTGTACGCCATGGACACATCGACCACCGTCGGCGCACCGGCCGTCCCTCCCGCGCCCCGTTGGGCCCGGCGGGCCGCGCACGCCATCGCCCTGTGCGCCCTGCCCTCCGGTCTGTGGCGCGTCGCCATGGCCTGCGGGATCTACGTCGGCTACAGCGAGCAGGTGCTGCGCGAGGTGTTCGACATCCCGGGTTGGGGCGTCGCCTACGTCGTCGGTCTTGCCGTGCTCTCCGAACTTGCCGCTCTGTTCCCCCTTCTCCTCGTCACCGACCGGTGGCAGCCGCTTTCGCCCCGGACCCTGGCCATGGTCGCCCGGACCGCTTCGGTGTTGTCGATCGTCTTCGCCTTGTCGCAGGTGGTCGTTCTCTTCACCGTCGAGAGCCGGACGTACATGTCGGCAACCGCGAACACCGTCTGGGGCTTCGCCTTCGCGCCGCTGCTCGCCGTCCCTGCCCTGCTGACGGCCGTCACCTGGTCGTACTGCCGGCGTCACCGGGCATGACACCATCACCTACGTGCTCGACATCGGCTACTCCCTCTCTCGCCGCTTCCCCGACCCCCCGCAGACCGACTACCGGCGCGCGGACGTGCACGCGCTGCGTCACGACCTGTTCTGCGGCGACGTCTACCTCGCCGACACCAAGGCGGACCGGGAAGTGTCCACAGCCTGGGGATGGGTGCCCGTCCTCGACTTCGCGTGGGCCCTGTGCGACATCGTCGAGCAGCTCGACCGTGACCCGCTCGGCAGCCGCGCCGCCCGGCCGCAGCACGCCGAGCTCGACTTCACCGAGTCCGCCGACCGCATGCTCTTCGAGCGGCGCTTCGGCTGGGTCGACGTCGAGGCCGACTGGATGCCCGGCGACGAGCCGCCCCTCACCTTCAACCACGGCGAACTGCGTCGCGAGGCACGCGACTTCCTCCACGACCTGATCGCCGACCTGACCGACATGCACGAAGGGCTCGCCGACAACCCCGCGATCTGGGACCTCCAGGCCCGCTTCCCGCGCACGGCCTGACCCGGCGAAGCCGTCCCACGCCCGTCCCACGCCCCGTCCCACGCCCGGCCGGTCGCTCCGGACGCCCGCACCCCCGGCCCCGTCGAACGCCCCCTTACTCCACGTCCTCCACCCGCACCCCGATCTGCGCCGCGAACGCCGGTGCCAGGTCCAGCAGTTGCGTCGTGCTGATCACCGCGCCCGCGAGCCGCTCCACACCCCGCGCGATGTCCAACTCCGCCGCCGCCCGCAGGTCCACGTCCTTCATCCGCACCGCACCGAAGTCCACCCTCCGCAGCACACAGTCACGGAACTCCACCCGTTCCAACTGCGCCCCCGAGAAGTCCGCTTCCGACAGCACGCACCCCTGGAAGACGACATCCGTCAGCTTCGCCTCCCGCAGATTCAGATAGTCGATCTTTCCTCCCTTCAGCAGCACCCCCGTCAGAGCCGCTCCGTGCAGCTGCACCCCGCCCAGCCGCGCGTCCGTCACCTCCACATCCCGCAGCGACGCCCCCGCCAGATCCGTCCCCACCCCCCGGACGCCCTCCAGCACGCTGTCCACGAACCGGGCCCGCACCAGCGCCGTACCGTCCAGCGCGCACTCCCGCAGCGCGCAGTCGATGAAGCGCGCCCCCGCCCCGTCCTGATCGCCCAGATCGAGTCCGGCGAACTCCACCCCGTCGTAGTCCCCGTCCGGCTCCAGCTCCCCGGCCCCGAAAGGAGTCAGCGGCGGCAGCCGCACCTCCGTCACCCGTGCCGCCGCCGTCTTCTTCCCACGCGCTTTCACCATGTCCTCATAGTGACGTGCACCACTGACATCGCCCCTCGGCCCGATCGATGTCACGGATCGCCGCCCGCGATCCGTCACATCCGTGAGTGAGCACGATCCCGGCTCCGAGGAGAGAAGCAATGCAGGAGATCACGGTCATCGGGGGCGGCCTCGCGGGCCTCACCGCGGCCATCACCGCCGCCGAAGCGGGCGCCCGGGTCACCCTGTACGAAGCGCACCACACCCTCGGCGGCCGCGCCCGCACCGCCGAGGGCCCGTACAGGACCAACGACGGCCCTCACGCGCTCTACCACCGGGGCCCCCACTGGACCTGGCTGAAACAACGCGATCTGCTCGGCCCGATGGCCGCGCTGCCGCCGCTGGAAGCCGCCAGGTTCCGCTTCCGCCGGAACGGCGCCCTGCGCAGGGTCCCGCCGCTGGGCATGCTCCGCATCACCCGCCGCCCCGCCGAGCGGGCCCCCGTCGACAGCGACTTCCTGAGCTGGGCCACCGGCATCGCCGGCGAGGAGGCGGCCCGCGCCGCAGCGCACTACGTCGGCGTCGCGCTCTTCCACCACGACCCCGGTTCCCTGTCCGCCGCGTTCGTCCAGGAACGGCTGCGCCGCGCGACGGCACTGCCGCCCGAGGCCCACTACCCGCGCGGCGGCTGGGGCCAGGTCATCGACCGTATGGCGGCCCGCGCCTGGGACCTCGGCGTACGTATCGAGACCACGTCCCGCGTCGACGCCCTGCCCGAGCGCCACGGCCCCGTGATCGTCGCCACCTCCCTCGACGCCGCACGCCGGCTCCTCGGCGACGACACCCTGCGCTGGACCGGCGGCCGCACCACGCTGATCGACCTCGCCCTGCGCACCCGGCGCGGCGACCAGTTCGTCGTCTCCGACCTCGACGCCCCCGGCTGGCTGGAACGTTTCACGGCACAGGACCCGTCCCTCGCGCCCGCCGGGCAGTCGCTCATCCAGGGCCAACTCCCCATCGCCCCCGACCGGTCCAAGGCGGACGGGATCATCCACGCCGAGGCCCTGCTCGACCTCGGTTTCCCCGACTGGCGCGAGCGCACCGAATGGCGTCGCGAAGCACTGGCCCACGGCCGTACCGGGGCCGTCGACCTGCCCGGCACCACCTGGCGCGACCGGCCGGCCATCGACCGCGGCAACGGCGCCTACCTCGCCGGTGACCAGGTCGCGGCACCCGGTCTGCTCTCCGAGGTGTCGTTCAACAGCGGCCTGGAGGCCGCCTCGCTCGCCCTGCGCGGCAGCAGCCGCCCGCCCGTTCGCAACCGGCTTGACCTCAAGCACACTTGAGGTTGAACAGTGGGCCCCACGACCCGATCACGAGGGAGCCCACACCATGCACGCCATCCGCCTGCACGCCTTCGGCCCCGCCGAGAACCTCACGTACGAGACCGTCGACGACCCCGTACCGGGCCCCGGCCAGGTACGGATCGCCGTCGCCGCCGCGGGCGTCCACCTCCTCGACGCCGCGCTGCGCGAAGGCGTGCAGGGCCCCTACCCGGTCACCGTCGAACTGCCCACCGTCCCCGGGCGCGAAGTCGCGGGCACCGTCGACCGGCTCGGCGAGGGCACCGACGCGGGCTGGCTGGGCAAGCGCGTCGTCGCCCACATCGGCATGAACCCCGGAGGCTACGCGGAACTCGCCGTCACCGAGGCCGACCGGCTCCACGAGATCCCCGACGACCTCGACCCCGCAGAGGCGGTCGCCATGATCGGCACCGGCCGCACCGCCCTCGGCGTCCTCCAGTACACCGACCTCGGCCCCGACGACATCGTGATCGTCCCCGCCGCCGCGGGCGGCATCGGCACGCTGATCGTCCAGTACGCCAAGAACGCCGGCGCCGGCGTCATCGGTCTCGCGGGCGGCCCGGACAAGACCGCCCGCGTCCGCGCCAACGGCGCCGACCTCGCTGTCGACTACACCCTCCCCGACTGGCCCGAGCAGGTCAGCGCCCACCTCGGCGACCGCCGCGCCACCGTCGTCTACGACTCCGTCGGCGGCGACATCGCGCGCACCGCGGCCGGCTTCCTCGGCAAGGGCGGACGGAACATCGTCTTCGGATGGTCCAGCCAGGGCTTCACGGACCCGCCACCGGTCCTCACCGACGAGGAACTCGCCGACCGCGGCATCACCTCGGAAGGCGTCCTCGGACCGGCCATGCTCGAGAAGGCCGGCGGCCTGCGCGCGCTCGAGACGCACGCCCTCGCCGAGGCCGGCGCCGGCCGGCTGCGCCCCGCGGTCACCCGCTTCCCCCTCGACCGTGCCGCCGAGGCCCACCACGCCCTCCAGACCCGCGGCACCGTCGGCAAGGTCGTCCTGATCCCCCATAGCTGACGTCCAGGCCCTGTCCGGGCGATTTCGAGGATCAGAGCGGCGTCAGAAGCATGCGTCCCCCCGGCCCGCCAGGGCCGAGGGGACGCATCGCAGATGGTGGGGGCCCTGGCTCCTCCGGGAACCCCCACCCGGCCGCCTAGGCCCCCAGGTCCGCCAACGCCCCGTCGGTCAGCCGGTACACCGTCCACTCGTCCTGCGGCTTCGCACCCAGCGACTTGTAGAAGTTGATCGACGGGGTGTTCCAGTCAAGGACCGACCATTCGAGACGCTCGTAGCCCCGCGCCACACAGATCCGCGCCAGCTCCGTCAGCAGCTCCTTGCCGTGGCCCCCGCCCCGCAGCTGCGGCCGCACGTACAGGTCCTCCAGATAGATCCCGTGCACCCCGCGCCACGTCGAGAAGTTCAGGAACCACAGCGCGAATCCGGCGACTTCGCCCTCGTCGGTCTCCGCGATGTGCGCGAACGCGGCGGGCCGCTCCCCGAACAGCGCCTCGCGCAGCTGTTCCTCGGTCGCGTTCGCCTCGTGCAGGGCCTTCTCGTATTCGGCCAGCTCCCGCACCATCTCGTGAATCACCGGCACATCGGCAGGCGTAGCAGTACGAATCATGCCCCCAGCCTGCCCTGACGCCCGCCTACCGTGCCAGCAGCGACCGAGCGATGGACACGTGCCACGCGTCGAGCTCGTCGTCGCCGTCCTCGACGGTCCACAGCGCGTTCTGCAGCACCCGGCCCAGCGTCCACGCCCGCGCCCGTTCCCGGTCGAGCCCGAGGACCTCCGTCATCAGGTCGAAACGCCACACCGTCTCCTCCGCGTCGACCGGTTCCACAGCGCCGGCAGCAGCTCGAAACCCGGATCCCCCGCCAACGGCTTCGGATCGATCGCCAGCCACGGCTCGCGCTCCGCGGCCAGGACGTTGTCGAAATGCAGATCCCAGTGCAGCAGCCGGTCCCCCGGCTCACCCGCCACCTCCCGCACCGCCGCCGCACAGTCCCTCAGCAACCGCCGATGGTCCTCAGCAGCCAGCCGCCGGGCGGCCGCGGGCACCCGCTCCAGCATCCGGCCCGCGACGTCCCCCAGCCTCCGCATCCCCCCGGGCGCCGCCACCGACGACAGCCGAGCCGGCAGCCCCGCCAGCACCGCGGTCGCCGCACGGCTGTCCGCCATCGACGACAGATGGCGCCCCGGGCCCAGCCGCTCCAGCAACAGCGTCCCCGAGTCCACGTCGTGCGCCAGCAGGCGGACGGCCCCGTCCCCGCCCCAGGTGCGCAGCGCCAGCCACTCACGGTCGGTCTCCTCGTCGCGCTGCTGCAGCTTCAGCACCGTGTGCGTCCCGTCCGTACGCACCACCGGCAGCACCAGCGACAACTGTCCGTACATCGACGGGCCGGACACCTCCAGCCCCCACCGCTCCAGGAACTGTGCCGCCCGCCCCGGCAGCGCCGCCGCGAACGCCCGCCCGGATTCCTCCCCGTACCCCACCAACGACGCGACCAGCTCATCCGGAATGTCGATCACGCCGGGATCGTACGTCGCGGAAACGGGCTCGGAGCAGTAAATTCCCGCCAACGCCCGCACCCCACCGGCAGGGAAGCAGCAACCCACATGAGCACCGTCAACGGCGGCATATCGTTCTGGTACGCACAGGACGGCACGCCCGCCCCCCGCGAACCCCTCCCCGGCGACACCACAGCCGACGTCTGCATCGTCGGCGGCGGATACACCGGCCTGTGGACCGCCT
This sequence comes from Streptomyces sp. NPDC043812, assembly GCF_056436245.1. NCBI lineage: Bacteria > Bacillati > Actinomycetota > Actinomycetes > Kitasatosporales > Streptomycetaceae > Streptomyces > Streptomyces sp. NPDC043812. The sequence goes on along the minus strand of NZ_JBWKCY010000002.1, from coordinate 3,862 downwards.
ACTACCTCAAGAAGGCCGTCCCCTTCCTCAACATCACCGTGCTGGAGGCCAGGTTCTGCGGATACGGCGCCTCCGGGCGCAACGGCGGCTGGCTCTACAACGGCATCGCGGGCCGCGACCGCTACGCGAAACTCCACGGCCACGACGCCGCAGTCCGCCTCCAACAGGCGATGAACGGCACCGTCGACGAAGTCATCCGGGTGGCCGACGACGAGAAGATCGACGCCGACATCCACAAGGGCGGCGTCCTCGAAATCGCCCACACCCCTGCCCAGCTCGCCCGCCTCAAGGCCTTCCACGCCGTCGACATCGCCTTCGGCGAGAAGGACCGCGTCCTGTACGGCGCGCGGGAGACCGCGGAACGCATCCGCATCACCGGCGCCGTCGCCTCCAGCTGGACCCCGCACGGCGCCCGCATCCACCCCGTCAAACTGGTCAAGGGCCTCGCCGACGCCGTCGAAGCGCTCGGCGTCACCATCCACGAGTCCACCCCGGTCACCGAGATCAGACCGAAGCACGCCGTCACCCCCTACGGCACGGTCCGCGCCCCCTACATCCTGCGCTGCACCGAAGGCTTCACCGCGTCCCTCAAGGGCCAGCACCGCACCTGGCTCCCCATGAACTCCTCGATGATCGTCACCGAACCGCTGCCCGGGCACATCTGGTCCGAGATCGGCTGGGACGGCCGCGAGACCCTCGGCGACATGGCCCACGCCTACATGTACGCGCAGCGCACGGCGGACGACCGCATCGCGATCGGCGGTCGCGGCGTGCCCTACCGCTACGGCTCGAAGACCGACAACGACGGACGCACCCAGCCCGCCACGATCGACGCCCTCCGCGAGATCCTCATCCGCTTCTTCCCGCAGCTCGCGGGCACCGACGTCGCCCACGCCTGGTCCGGTGTCCTCGGCGTGCCCCGCGACTGGTGCGCCACTGTCACGCTCGACCGCGCCACCGGCCTCGGCTGGGCCGGCGGCTATGTCGGCTCCGGCGTCGCGACGGCCAACCTCGCGGCACGCACCCTGCGCGATCTGATCCAGCAGGACTCCGGCCAGTCCGGCCCCACGGACCTCACGGCCCTGCCCTGGGTGAACCACAAGGTCCGCAGGTGGGAGCCCGAACCCCTGCGCTGGCTCGGCGTCCACACGCTGTACGCGGCCTACCGCAGGGCCGACCACCGCGAGGCCACCGCCCACATGCCGACGACGGACCGCGTCGCCACATGGGCGGACAAGATCTCGGGCCGCCACTGACGTCCTCCCCCGGGGAGCACCGAGGGCCCCGGACACGAGGTGTCCGGGGCCGAGGGCGAGGATCTCGCCGAGTGCGGTCAGAATCGCGGTCTCGTCGTTGTGAGTCTTCTTGCTCCAGATCGTTGCCCCGGTGTCGTCGACCGCGGCCAGCCAGTGATGGGCCTTGCCTGCGTCGATCCCGACCCAGAGCCGGGTCAGATGCTCGGCCATGTGCTTCTCCTCAGCGTCAGGCAGCATGCCGTTCGGTCCGAGGAACACCCGCCGTCAGCTCCGTAAACAGCGACCAATGCGCACATCTCAATCAGCGGCCAGGGCGTCCCGGAGAGTCGGGCGGCCACTCCACCGGAGCCACCTGTGGGCAAGCGGCTTTAGAGCCACACCCGACTCTCCCGGACCGCTGAACAACTTACGGAGCGGCTTTGGGCGGGAGCTGCCACGGGCGAGGGATCGGGGCCCGTAGACCTGCCATGTCGGCCGTGGATGTCGAAGACCCCCAACCATGATCGGTTGGGGGTCTTCTCGCTGGAGCCTCCTGTCGGGTTCGAACCGACGACCCCCGCTTTACAAGTTCAATCGGGCCGCCGTTGCGCCTGGACGCGCCAAGGGCGACGGAGCCTCTGACGGCCGCTCAATGCTGTTGCTGTCCGCCGTCGTTGATGTCAGCACTAGATGTCAGAGTGCCCCCTCGATGCGAACTATCGGCAGGGCGGTCGCTGAGGTCTGCCGGGCTGGCGGCTCAGCCCCATAGGTGCATTGAAGGTCGGCGGCGCTCGTCATGGTTGCTGCACTCCACTGCTGTACAGCAGCTCCGCTGACCACCGGGCCGAACCGCCAGACCCGCCGCCGCCGTCGTCGTCGCTGCCGCCTGCAGTGAGGCCCCGCAAGCCCTATGGGGGCACCGGTTCGATTTCGGAAGCAAGCAATCTGCATCCCGCGCGGGACTCGCGCCGTCCTCATGCCCTCCTCCAGCGCGGCCATCAGGTCCACTACCGGTGGCGCTGGACGGTGCATGCCAGCGAGTGTGTCGATAATCATATTTATTGACCTCAGATGTCATGATCTATCCGTTCTGCTGGTGCCTGTTGGGGTGCCGGTGTGGTGGGTGGGTCTATGGCTTCGTGGGAGGTATTTCATGACTGTTCGTCATGTCGAGGGGTGTCCGGGGGCGGAGGACGACCCCGTGTCGCCGGTGCCGGCTGGTTCCGGGGGGCGTCGACGGCGGTGGGGTGGGCTGCGGGGCTTGGTGGCCGGGCTGGTGCTGGTGGCCGGGCTGGCCCTGACCATGGCCGCCCCGCAGTCCGCCCATGCCGTCCCGCCCGGCACCTACGCCTACGTCGTCAACGGCGGCGGCAACACGGTGTCGGTGATCGACACCTCCACCGACACGGTCGTGGCCACCGTCACCGTCGGCGACTTCCCGGTCGGGGTGGCGGTGTCGCCGGACGGCACCCGCGCCTACACCGCCAACAACGGCGACGACACGGTCTCGGTGATCGACACCGCCACCGACACGGTCGTGGACACCGTCACCGTCGGCAGCTTTCCGTTCGCGGTGGCGGTGTCCCCGGACGGCACCCGCGCCTACGTCACCAACAACGGCGACGGCACGGTGTCGGTGATCGACACCTCGACGAACACGGTGGTGGACACCGTCACCGTCGGCGACGGCCCGTTCGGGGTGGCGGTGTCCCCGGACGGCACCCGCGCCTACGTAACCAACCAAGGCGACGGCACGGTGTCGGTGATCGACACCTCCACCAACACGGTCGTGGACACCGTCACCGTCGGCACCGATCCGAGAGATGTGGCGGTGTCCCCGGACGGCACCCGCGCCTACGTCACCAACACCGCTAACGACACGGTCTCGGTGATCGACACCTCGACGAACACCGTGGTGGACACCGTCACCGTCGGCAACGCTCCCAGAGGTGTGGCGGTGTCCCCGGACGGCACCCGCGCCTACGTCACCAACCTCGACGACGGCACGGTCTCGGTGATCGACACCACCACCAACACGGTCGTGGACACCGTCACCGTCGGCAGCTTTCCGTTCGCGGTGGCGGTGTCCCCGGACGGCACCCGCGCCTACACCGCCAACAACGGCAACGACACGGTGTCGGTGATCGACACCACCACCAACACAGTCGTCGACACCGTCACCGTCGGCAACGCTCCGCTCGAGGTGGCGATCGCGATGGTGAACTACGGACCGGGCCCCCAGGGCTACGTCCCCGACCACCAACCCCGCCCCAACCACCAGTAACACGTGGGTGCCGGCCTGACGCACACCCCGCATCCACCTGCCCCCGGCGCATCTTCGGTGCGCCGGGGGCAGACCGTCCAAAACGCCGGAGTGGTTCAGTCAAGGGCGGTGGAGCGGCTTTGGGCGGGAGCTGCCATGGGGCGAGAGATCGGGGCCCGTAAGCTTCCCGCGACTCGGGCAGTCTCTGGACCTGCCCGCAACAGCCCGATGTGGGCCCCGATCTTCGAGGCTCGCCCCATGGTGGCTGCCTAAGAAGTCATCTCATTTGGCGAGTCTGCGGTAGCAGATGAGGGTGCAGGCGATGCTTGTGAAGGCGAGGAAGTGCTCGGCTTTGCGCTCGTAG